>CAYMDH010000058.1:0-18219 GCA_964389205.1 uncultured Flavobacteriaceae bacterium | reverse complement strand
ATTTAATTATTTTTAATCCATTAAAAACTGTAACGGTTTTTTAGGACTAGTCATTTTAAAACTCCGCATTTTGAGGAGTTCTAGGGAAAGGTATTACATCTCTAATATTGGTCATTCCGGTAGTAAATTGTACCAGGCGTTCAAAACCAAGCCCAAAACCACTGTGTACAGCGGTTCCAAATTTGCGTAAGTCTAGATACCACCAGAGTTCTTTTTCATCTACATCCAACTCTTTCATTTTTTGCAATAAAACATCATAGCGTTCTTCACGTTGTGAACCTCCCACAATTTCACCAATACCTGGAAAGAGAACATCCATGGCACGTACAGTTTTGTTATCGTCGTTTAATCGCATATAGAAGGCCTTAATTTTGGCTGGGTAATCAAATAAAATTACCGGACACTTAAAGTGCTTTTCTACTAGATAACGTTCGTGTTCACTTTGTAAATCTGCACCCCATTCTTCAATAACATATTGAAATTTCTTCTTCTTATTAGGCTTCGACTGTTTTAATATATCTATAGCCTCTGTATAGCTTACACGTTTAAATTGGTTGTCTACTATAAATCGTAATTTTTCAATTAGTGATAATTCACTACGCTCATTTTGAGGTTTTGTTTTTTCTTCATCTAACAAACGTTTTTCTAAAAACGCTAAGTCATCACCGCATCTTTCTAAAACCTGTTTTAAAACAGATTTTATAAAATCTTCCGCCAGATCCATATTGTCATTAAGGTCATTAAAAGCAACCTCCGGTTCAATCATCCAGAATTCTGCCAAATGCCTTGAAGTATTAGAGTTTTCTGCTCTAAAAGTAGGACCAAAAGTATATACTTTTTGCAAGGCCATAGCAAACGCTTCTGCTTCTAATTGTCCAGAAACAGTAAGATTCGTTTCTTTTCCAAAGAAATCTTCAGTATAATCTACAGCACCAGTTTCAGTTACTGGAGGTGTTTTTGGATCTAAAGTAGTTACTCGAAACATTTCTCCGGCACCTTCTGCATCAGAACCTGTTACAATAGGAGTATGGGCATAGAAAAAACCATTTTCCTGAAAATAACTATGAACAGCAAAAGATAATGCAGACCGCACACGCATTACTGCTCCAAATGTATTTGTTCGTACTCTTAAATGAGCTTTTTCTCTTAAAAACTCCATAGAGTGTTTTTTAGGCTGTATTGGGTATTCATCTGCATCGGCATCCCCTAAGATCTCAAGTGTGGTTACATCAATTTCTATTTTTTGTCCTTTTCCTTGACTTTCTACTAAAATCCCTTTTACTTCTAGCGCAGCTCCAGTATTAATTCTTTTTAAAATAGCTTCTTCAAAATTTTCAAAATCAATGACACATTGTATGTTATGTAGTGTAGAACCATCATTTAAAGCAATAAAACGATTGCTTCTAAAAGTACGTACCCAACCCTTTATTATTACTTCTTGCAAAACCTTTCCTTCTAAGAGAAGTTCTTTAATGCTCAATCTTGACATTTTGATGTTATTTTAAAATAAGCTGCAAAGATAATTGATTGCCTTTAATTATAATATAAAACTTGGTCATGAAATGAGTTGGATGGAAAGCAATGTTTTTGATACTAAAAATTAATGGTTAAAAATAGGGGAAAATCCCCCTTATTTTCCATGATCTCTTTTCTTAGCTTTGGCTTGCTATTAATCAATTTATAAAAGACACTTGTTTTTATTAGGCAAGTAGGTTTGGGGGAACCTAAAAAAGCCTGCAAAGATTTTATCTAGCAGGCTTTTCTTTTTTTGTAAAACAGGATTAGTTTTCTTCTTCTTTATCCTGATCTTCCAGTATTTTAAAATTAGGTTTTTTCAATACTTCTTTATTCGCAATATTTCTTTCTAATGAGAGAAGTAGGGAAGGCAATAAAATTAAATTTGCAAGCATTGCAAAAACTAAAGTGGCAGATACAAGCCCACCCAATGCGACAGTACCTCCGAAACTAGAAATCATAAAAACAGAAAAGCCAAAGAATAATACAATAGAAGTATAAAACATACTAACACCGGTTTCTCTTAAGGCACCGTATACAGATCTTCTAATTTTCCAACGGTTTTCTTCTAGTTCTTGCCTATACTTTGCTAGAAAATGTATGGTATCGTCAACAGAAATCCCAAAAGCAATACTAAATACTAAAATAGTAGATGGTTTAATAGGAATGCCTATAAAACCCATCATCCCTGCCGTAATAAGTAGCGGTAAGAGATTAGGTATTAAAGAAACGATAATCATTCTAAAAGAACGAAACATATAGGCCATAAATAAAGCAATCAATACTATTGCTAATGAGAGAGAAATCACTAAGTTTTTGACAAGATATTTGGTTCCTTTTGTAAATAGAAAAGCTTTTCCGGTCATAGAGACATTGTAACGATCTGGAGGAAATGCTTTATTTATTTTTGTCCATAAATTTTCTTCAATTCGCTCCATTTTTTCTGTGCCAATATCTTTCATAAAAGTGGTGATACGAGCTATTTGCCCAGTAGAATCCACAAAAGATTCTAACAGGTTGGCATTGCTTGAAGATTTTTTGGCATATGATAGAATAAAATTATTTTCTTGACCATTGGGCAGTTGAAAATAATTTGGATTCCCATTGTAATAAGCTTGTTTTGAGTATTTAACCAAGTTGACAACAGACAATGGATCTGACAATTCTGGAGTTTCTCGAATAATTTCCTCTACGTCTTGCATTCTTTTTAAAGTAGACAACTTAAGAACGCCATTTCTCCTTTTAGTGTCTATCATGATTTCCAAAGGCATTATACCGTCAAACTCTTCTTCAAAAAATCGGATATCCTTAAAAAAAACAGTTTTTTTAGGCATATCTTCAATAAGACTTCCAGATATTTTAATTTGATAAATACCAATGATGCTGGCAATTAATAAAATTAAAGAAACTACATATACAGAGATTCTGTAGTTTTTCACTGTTTTTTCCATCCAGTTTACAAAACCCTCTACCCAGCTTTTATTTAAATGTTTTAGGTGTTTGCTTTTAGGTAGTGACATGAAACTGTACACCGTAGGAATAATCAATAATGATAAAATGAAAATAACTAAAATGTTTATAGAAGCAACAATACCAAACTCTTTTAATAATTTACTTTCGGTTACAATAAAAGTAGCAAAACCTGCTGCAGTTGTAACATTAGTCATCAATGTTGCATTTCCAATCTTTGATATAACACGTTGAAGTGATTTTGCTTGGTTTCCATGCTTTTTAACTTCTTGTTGGTATTTATTGATTAAGAAAATACAATTAGGGATCCCAATAACAATAATTAAAGGAGGTATAAGCGCAGTAAGAACAGTAATTTCATAATGTAGAAGCCCTAAAATTCCAAAAGCCCACATTACACCAATAATAACAACTAACATAGAAATTAACGTGGCTCTAAAAGATCTAAAAAAGAAAAAGAAAATGAGAGAAGTGACTAAGAGTGCACCACCAATGAAAAGCCCAATTTCATCTACTATATTTTGAGAATTTAATGTTCTTATATAAGGCATTCCAGATACCCGAACATCCAATTGACTTTCTTCTTCAAAACGTTCAATTAAAGGATTAAAATCATTAAAAATAAAATCTTTACGAACGGTAGTATTGACAATATCCTTGTCTAGATATGCAGCTATACGAATAGTCTGCGTCTCTTTATTAAATAACAAGCCTTCATAGAAGGGGAGTTTTTCAAATAAACGTGTTTTAAGCGCTTCTATTTCTTCAGTTGTTTTCTGAGGTTCTACAAAAAAAGGTTCTAATTTAAATTCTTCTTTTTCACTGTCCTTTACCAGCGTTTGTAAATTATCTATAGAGATTATTAAATCTACTTCGGGAAATGCATTAAGTTGTTTGCTTAGTTTATTCCAAAGGTTGAAGTTTTTTGGTGTAAACAAAGAACTGTCTTTTACTGCCAAAACGATAAGATTTCCTTCTTCTCCAAAGACATCTAAAAATTTGTTGTATTCAATGTTCACTGGATGTTGATCAGGAAGTAGATTGGCTTCTGTAAATGTAAAACGCATGTTTTTCCATTGCATCGCTAGAAAAACAGTACAACAGGCTAAAACAATAAGTATTAAAACTCTATTTCTTAAAATGATTCGAGCTGTATTTGCCCAAAATCCAGTATTAAATTTATTTGTCATTCAAAAAAATTTCACAGCAAAGGTAGAAAATGCCAATGAGGCTACCTAAAAACCGAAATCAAAATTAAAAGTAAATTTAAGTGATATATTATCTTCAAATCTTGGCAAACCGTTTGGACCGTATCTATAGAAAAAACTTAATCCAAACCCTTGAAAAAGCTTATTGAGTTCAAAACCACTTTCATAAAAACCATCTTCTAGAGATCCAAATTGAATATTTTGATGTCTTTCTCTATCTTCTATACTTCCATAAGCAGCGCGAGAAGCTAAAACCAATTCAGGTTGAAATTTACGTGCTATTTTAAAACGATTAAATCGATGCCTGATTTGAAAAGTAGCATAACGATCTGCAAAAAACTCATTAAAAAACAATGTTTCAAAACTGTTGGAATCTGCTACAGAAAAACGTCCAAAAATAGTATCGTCATTAGGGCTGTTTGGCGAAAAGTTAAATAAATGAGTTAAAGGAATATCGCCAAAACCAATACCGGCACGAACAAAGAAATTAGTAGCACTGCCATTTTGATAGCTTACTTCATGGATTCCTCTAAAATCAAATTTTGTAAAATTAAAATCTCCATCAATAAGATTTTCAAAACTCTGCGTAAGTTGAAAAGTTAATTTTGGATATCCTTGTTTGGAAGTTCTTTTCCCTTTAGGAGTTAGAATGTATTCATCATTTGGATTCCATTGAAAGGTCAATGCTGCAGTTGCTAGTTCAAAATCTGTAAAAGCTCCATCATCTGTTACAAAGGTATATTCAAATTGAGGATCAATTTCACTTCTATCAAGTTGGAGTTTCCCTTGTATTTTAGCCGTGAAATCATGTTCAATATAAGGGCTTGTTCTTTTTGTCTTATAAAAAGAAGTTAGGTTAAATAAACGCGGTTCAAAAAGGAAAAAAGCCCTCCCATCTGTATTAAAAACAGTACTACCTGTTTCTCCAAGATCATCTACATAAGACAACCCAGCCCAGGTATTTGTATATCTGTTTAAACGAGCAGAAGCTGTTACTCCAAACTTGAAATCTTCATCGCCAAAACCATAAATACCATAAGTGAAAAATCGATATTTAGTAGAGAATTCGTCATTAGTAATAATGCCTATTCCAGGTTTAAAACCTTCAAAATCATTGTATTTTAATAGAAATCGTAAATCAAAATCAAAGTATTTTGTAGGGAAATAACCATTTAATAATTTCCTGGCAAAACGTATTCTTTTTTCAACCTTATTTTCTTCAATAATGCTGTCAATAACAACATAAGTTTCTTTTCCTCTTTGCGTAATACTATCTGTTCTATAGCGATTCCAGAAACTCTCTTCTTGTTTATTGGCTCCCTCTATTACATCAATGGCTAACCCTCTTCCCCTAATTTTTACAGGCTGATTTAATTGAATTTCAAAGTTTTTTTCACGAGAAACTAAATGAATATAATCTGCGCCATCTTGCTTATTGGTATGTGTTTTTGTAGAATCTTTAGATTCTGGAGAGCCTTGTATGTTAACTGAAGCTCCAAACAAAGAAATATTTTCATTGGTTTGCCCGCGCTCTATTTTAATTTCTTTTTCTGTAGGGAACCACACTTTTTCATTTTCGTAATACGTAAAAGATTGTGTGGCTTTTACATCAATAATGGCTTTTAGTTGTGCAATTGCCTTTTGTAAAGCGTACGTTTTAGTGTCAATATATAAAACACCTTCTAAACCTACAACTTCTCCCTTTTTTTGAGGGAAATAATAGATAAGGTATGCAGGTCGCGTATTTTTATTAACGGTATCTAGAATTTTATAATTATAAGTTTTAAGTGCATTATTAGCTATAGGATTAATGTAATCTGTACCAAAAATGGTATACTTACTATCGTAAAAAGAAAATGATTGAATTTGTAGTGATAAGATTTCATAGATGGGATCTTGAAAGCCAGCCATACGAGTGGCCAAAATAGTTTCTCTCCGTCCTTTAGCTTTGGTAAAACTATAATCAGAAACTTTTTCACTAATATATAAATGAGAACGATCTAATTGCTTTTTTAAATTGTAATTGGAGGAGTCTACTTCTACAAAATCTCTTTTTCCATTCTTGAATACAAATACACTATCAATCTCGTTGTTAATAGAGTCTGGGTTTGCAGTAACTAATAATTTATTATAGGTATTAAATTTGAAGCTATTTAATACTTTTTCAGGATTGTTGATATTTTTATTTTTAATAGCATTTCTGATAATCTGTAATGCTGGATTTTCACCCCCTACAAGCACAACCTCATTAAGCTTTTCTATATTTTCATCAAGTTTGATTTCATAAAAAGTAGTAGTAGGAGATAGGATGATTGTTTTAGAAATATAACCAATATAACTTATGGTAATGGAAGAAATATTAGAAATGCCTTCAATTTCAAAATTACCGTCTACATCTGTAATAGTGCCTTTATTTGTATTGGTAATAATATTGGCAAACGGAAGGGGCGTATTTGTCTTATTGTCTTTAACAATGCCAGTAATAGATTTTTGAGAAAATGATACCAAAGGAATAAAAAAGAAAAGTAAAAGGTATTTTCTCATCGGTGCTTTTTATACTTAAAGACAATAATTACGCCAATTTTACAAAAAATAAAGCGACTTTGTTAAAAGTTCGCTTTTAATTTATTTAAAGTTTAACTAAACGGTCATGATTTCTTTTTCTTTCACGAAAAATATCTCATCAACTTTTTTTATAAATGAATCTGTTAATCCTTGAACATCAACTTCTGTATTTTTTGTGAGATCTTCAGAAATGTCTAGTTTTTTTATTTCTTTATTGGCTTCTTGTCTGGCATTTCTAATTCCAACTTTAGCATCTTCAGCTTCTCCTTTAGCTTGCTTTACTAAATCTATTCTTCGTTCTTCTGTTAAAGGAGGAACATTAATAATGATACTCTCTCCATTGTTCATAGGGTTAAATCCAATATTGGCAACCATAATCGCTTTTTCAATTTCTTGAAGCATTCCTTTTTCCCATGGTTGAATAGAGATGGTTCTAGCATCAGGAGTATTTACATTGGCAACTTGACTTAATGGAGTTCTAGATCCATAATAGTCAACAAAAACACTGCTTACCATTACAGGACTTGCTTTCCCTGCTCTAATATTTATTAATTCTTTTTCTAAATGACTAATGGTTCCAGTCATAGATTCTTTTGTACTGTCTATAATAAAATCAATTTCTTCGTTCATGATCGTATTTTTTTTCAGAATATATTTTCAAAAATCGCACCAAAAATAATAAGCTGTTATTTTATAGGTTTACTTTGGTTCCAATATTTTCTCCTGCTACTACTTTTGATAGGTTTCCAATTTTATTCATATCAAAAACAATAATAGGAAGTTCATTTTCTTGACTTAATGTAAAAGCAGTAGTATCCATTACTTTTAGCCCCTTTTTAAGTACATCTTCAAAAGAGATAAAATCAAACTTTGTGGCTGTTTTGTCTTTTTCGGGATCTGATGTATAAATACCATCTACTCGAGTCCCTTTTAAAATTATATTAGCGTCAATCTCAATGGCTCTTAAAACAGCAGCAGAATCTGTTGTGAAATAAGGATTTCCTGTCCCTCCTCCAAAAATAACGACTCTCTTTTTTTCTAAATGACGTATTGCTTTTCTTCTAATAAAAGGTTCTGCTACTTCATTAATTTTTATAGCAGATTGTAATCTCGTTGCGACTTCTACATCTTCTAAGGCACTTTGTAAAGCTAATCCATTAATTACAGTTGCTAACATTCCCATATGATCACCTTGAACTCGATCCATCCCATTACTTGCACCGGCAACACCTCTAAAGATATTCCCACCTCCAATAACGATAGCAACTTCTACACCTAGGGCTACTACTTCTTTTATTTCATTTGCATATTCGGAAAGGCGTTTAGGATCTATACCATATTGACGATCTCCCATAAGAGCCTCTCCGCTTAATTTTAAAAGAATTCTTTTATACTGCATAAAAGTGGGTGTGATATAATTAAAGTTTATTTAGAATGCTGCAAAAATAATGAAATGAGAAGAAACAAAAATATTTTTTTTATTTGATAAGGTTAGATAATTAATATATAATAATTAGATTACTTTATATTAAATAAAATTCTTGCATTTGTATAAATTTTTAAAATATTTATATCATGAAGAAAAAAATTAAAAAACTGTATTTGAAAAAGAATACAATTGCTGGTTTTGAAATGCAAACTATTAAAGGAGGGACAGATACTAATTTTTACAGAATTATGTGGCTTACTTGCCTATGTCCTGCTCCAGGAACATCAACTTCTGGTACAAGTATAACGGAATCATCTCCTTCTGAGTGTTTTCCGACTAATAATGGTTGTGGGACTAATTCTGGGCCTTGTCCAATTCCTCGATAGAAAAGTGAAAACAACCCTGAAATTTTATTTTAGGGTTACTTTTTTTAATTTTAGTGGCTATTATTAGGTTCTAAAAATAATCATAGAAAATGCAAAAAGTATTTTACACACTTTTTATTGTTTTATTTTTTCTAAGCTGCAATTCTCAAAAAGAACATTTTGAGGAAGCATTGCATATCATAGAAACGAATTCCATACAAATAGATAGTATAGATTGGGCAGAGATAAAAAAAGAAGCCTATGAAAAATTCGATACTGCTAAAAGTATTAAAGAAATAAATACCATCATTAAAGAAGATATTATTCCAAAGTTGGGAGATAATCATAGCTTTCTTTTAGATGCTTCTGCTGTAATTCAAATTCAATCAGAAACTAAAATACCATTTATAGAATCTGAAATTATCAATGATTCTATTGGATATATAAATGTCCCTGGGTTTATAGGATATGGTAAACAATCAATGGGATTTTCTGAATCATTACAAGAAAAAATTAAAATTATTGATGAACAAGGTGTAGCGCACTGGATCATAGATTTGCGGAATAACAACGGAGGTAATATGTGGCCTATGCTTATGGGTTTGGCTCCCTTACTGCAAGAAGGTGTTTTAGGATACGCAGTAAATAACAAAAATAAATTTGAGCCCTGGGGCTATAAAGACGGGGCTTTGATGTCTTCCGAGCATGAAGTAATAAAAATAAAGAATCATTATGATTTGAAAACCCCCTGGAAAAAAATAATTGTACTTATAGGCAGGAAAACAGCAAGTTCAGGAGAAGCGGTAGCTATTTCTTTTAAAGGAACACAAGATGTAATACATGTGGGATCACCTACACTTGGATTGAGTACGGGAAATAAAACATATAAATTAAGTGATGGTTCCTGGTTAAACTTAACTACACATATTTTAGCTGATAGAAATAAAGTAACATATGGGCATAAAGTGTATCCAGATATTTATGCTGTGTACGCTAAAAAGAAAGCGGTAGACTTGGTGGTAAGCCAATAAAAAAGCCGCTTCTTTTGGAAGCGGCTTTACTAAATTTTCAAACTATAGTTTATCCTAGAGCAACTCTCTCAAACTGTGTAACAGTTAGATCTGAACCTAGTGATTTAACATATTGTGAAACACTTTGTTTGCTGTCTTTAATAAAATCTTGATTAACTAATGTATTGTCTTTAAAGAAGCGTTTGATCTTTCCTTTAGCAATGTTGTCTAACATCGCTTCAGGTTTTCCTTCTGCACGAAGTTGATCTTTAGCAATTTCAATTTCTTTATCGATAACAGATTGATCAACACCATTCTCATCCAAAGCTACAGGATTCATAGCGGCAGCTTGCATAGCAACATCTTTAGCTACAGTAGCAGCTCCGTCTACTCCTTCAGATAATCCAACCAAAGTAGCAATCTTATTTCCAGCATGGATATAAGAACCTACAAAAGGAGCATTTAATACTCTAAAATCTCCAATCTCTATTTTTTCACCAATAACACCTGTTTGCTCAGTTAATTTATCAGCAACAGACATACCGCTATAAGATGCAGCTAAAAAATCTTCTTTAGAATTGTATTCTAAAGCAATAGCAGCTAAATCGTTAGCAAGGTTTATAAAAGATTCGTTTTTAGCTACGAAATCTGTTTCACAGTTTAATGAAACAATAACACCATTAGTGCTAGCATCATTAACTTTTGCAATAACAGCACCTTCAGAAGAATCTCTGTCAGCTCTTTTTGCAGCTACTTTTTGACCTTTTTTACGAAGGATTTCAATTGCTTTATCAAAATCTCCTTCAGCTTCCACTAGTGCTTTTTTGCAATCCATCATACCAGCACCGGTAGTTTTTCTCAATTTGTTTACTTCTGCGGCAGTAATATTAGCCATTTTATATTCTTTTTAAATTGATAAATTGATGTAAGAGAAACAATTTGTACTAAGTGCAAATTGCTATCTCAACATATATTATTATTTACTTTCTTCTTTAGTTTCAGTTGCTTCTGCAGGAGCAGCTTCTTTAACCTCTTCCTTTGCCTCAGCTTTTGGAGTAGCTTCAGTTTTAGTTGCTTTTGGAGCAGCTTCTTTAACCTCTTCCTTTGCTTCTTTTGCTTCAACTTTTGGAGCAGCTTCAGTTTTTGAAGTTTCTTTTGCTTTTGCTGGAGCTTTTTCTTCAGCTTTTGCGTTAGCAGCAGCTTCTTTTGCATTAGCACTAGCTTCTTTGTCAGCCTTGCGCTCGCTTAATCCTTCAGCAACTGCTTCTGTAACGTGCAATAAAACTTTTTCAATAGATTTTGAAGCATCGTCATTTGCAGGAATTACATATTCAACATCTCTAGGATCTGAATTTGTATCAACCATTGCAAAAATTGGAATCTTCAATTTTTGAGCTTCTTTTACAGCAATGTGCTCACGCATTGTGTCAACAATAAAAAGTGCACCAGGTAAACGTGTCATGTCTGCAATAGAACCTAAGTTTTTTTCTAATTTAGCTCTTAAACGATCTACTTGAAGGCGTTCTTTTTTAGAAAGTGTCATAAACGTACCGTCTTTCTTCATCTTATCGATAGCTGTCATTTTTTTAACCGCTTTACGAATAGTAACAAAGTTGGTAAGCATTCCACCAGGCCATCTTTCAGTGATGTAAGGCATATTTACATTTCCAGCTTTTTCAGCTACAATGTCTTTTGCTTGTTTTTTGGTAGCAACGAATAATATCTTTCTACCAGATGCAGCTATTTTTTTTAAAGCTTCATTAGCTTCTTCAATTTTAGCAGCAGTTTTATATAAATTAATAACGTGAATACCATTACGCTCCATGTAGATATAAGGAGCCATGTTTGGATTCCATTTTCTTGTTAGGTGTCCAAAGTGTACACCAGCATCAAGTAAATCTTTTACTTCTATTTTGTTTGCCATTTTTAATAGTTTACGTTCCGTTGAAGTTAGCAATGTTAAAGTGGTATCTTGTAGATAGCCTTTACCATTTGGATGCTAAACTAACCACGACTCAATTTTTTGAGACTATGGGTAAAAACAATATTTCAATTGAACTTGTTAAATAATAATCAGGATTAACGTTTAGAGAACTGGAATTTCTTACGCGCTTTTTTCTGACCGAATTTTTTACGCTCTACCATTCTTGGATCTCTTGTTAATAATCCTTCAGGTTTTAAAACCACTCTGTTTTCAGCATCTATTTCGCACATTGCTCTAGAGATTGCTAAACGAATTGCTTCTGCTTGTCCAGTGATACCTCCACCATATACGTTTACATTGATGTCAAAGTTCTCATCATTACTTGTTAATGATAAAGGTTGTCTTACTTTGTACTGCAACGTAGCTGTAGGGAAGTAGGCACCTAGATCCTTCTTGTTGATAGTGATGTTTCCTTTTCCTTCAGAAAGGTAAATCCTTGCAACAGCAGTTTTTCTTCTACCAATTTTGTGAATAACTTCCATTTACTTAAGATCATTTAAGTTAATTGCAGCAGGTTTTTGAGCTTCTTGTTTGTGCTCAGTTCCTACATACACTTTTAAATTGCGGAATAAATCTGCACCTAATTTATTTTTAGGGAGCATTCCTTTTACCGATTTTTCGACAACACGTGCAGGATCTCTATCATAAAGTTCTCTAGCAGTACGTGTTCTCTGACCACCAGGATAGCCTGTGTGACGAATGTATTGTTTTTCGCTCCACTTGTTTCCTGTTAAGTTGATTTTTTCTGCGTTGATAATTACAACATTATCTCCACAATCAACGTGCGGTGTAAAATTAGGCTTGTATTTTCCTCTAAGAAGCTTTGCTACTTTAGAAGAAAGGCGACCTAGCGTCTGACCATCTGCATCAACAAGAACCCACTGCTTATTTACAGTAGCTTTGTTCGCTGAGATCGTTTTGTAGCTTAATGTGTCCACACTAACTTTTTTATATAATTAAACAATATTTTCCTTCCCAATTACGAAATGCTATTGGGTTTAAGGGGTGCAAATGTACAACTATAAATGGTAATAACAAACATGGATATGAATATTTTACATTGGATAAATCTTTGATTTTGATAACAATAAATTTAAAAGCTCTGTATAGTAAAAGTCTTTGTTTATACTGGTTTCAATCTAAATATATTACACAAAAAACAATCATTATTAATAAAATTATTAACATGAGTTGATTTTAGATTAAAAAAGATAAATTTTTGAAGAAATATATCTTATTGGTTATCAGGATACTTTTTTTTTATAAGTTACGTTAGTATACTACTTAAAAAGCCCTTAAATCATGAAATCGAAATTACTTTTAGTTTTTATCGTCGTTTTCTCATACGCATGTACTTTTGATGATTCTGAAGATGTTATAGCAGAAGAAACCAATGCAGCTTCTATTATTGGGAGTTGGGATTTAACATCATTTCGTTTTTCTGAAGCTATAGATTTTAATCTAGATGAAGAAGCCTCTGAAGAACTTTTAGACGAAATTCCTTGTTTTAATATTGTACTTAGCTTTGATGAAAATGGCACTTTTAATTCTGAAGCTCTGGATATTGAATTTAATGTAGATATGACAGGAACCAGTTTTGAATGCCTAGAGACTACAACATCTACTATAGGTACTTGGTCTTTAGAAGTAGGTATTTTAATAACAGTAACTGCAATTAACATAGATGATGATACACTTATCTTAGGTGGAAACTTATTTGGAGTAGGAGATCTTGAGTTAGATGATAGCGTAATGACAACACTAACTTTTGATCGTCTTTAAAAAAAGAAAAGAAAATTGCTATAAAATAAACACCTCTAATAATTTTTATTAGAGGTGTTAAACTTAACTTCTAGCGTAAAACACAATAAATTTAATGTGTTAACGTAAATAGCAAGATCTTTCGCAAAAAGTCTCATAGCCGCAACCAGAATAGGTGTTTCCTCCCTTAATTTCTGTAAGGTTTGCTTTTTCAAGATTCGCAATAGATGCTTTTACCAATTTTAATGATTTTACATTTTTGGTTTTCATAAATAAATGATTTAATAGTTAATAAATGTTATTTAGATATCAGTTAGAATGCCTTTAAGAAAATACAGAGGTATTAAAATTGATAGCCTCGTCTTTTTTAGAAGCAATGTTTCCCTTCACAAGCGGTAAAAAGAGCCGTTGTGCAAGTATTGCAGGTTACATTTGGACATGTATGGCGTCCACCACCACCAAAATGCATTCCTCCTTTTACAATGTCTTGATCTAGTTTAGACACCACGTTTTTATTCAATGATAATTTTAAAGTTTTTGATTTTTTCATGATTAAAAGATTTTAATTTAATAAATTTAATGTGTTAACGTAAATAGCAAGATCTTTCGCAAAAAGTCTCATAGCCGCAACCAGAATAGGTGTTTCCTCCCTTAATTTCTGTAAGGTTTGCTTTTTCAAGATTCGCAATAGAAGCCTTTACCAATTTTAATGATTTCACATTTTTAGTTTTCATAAGTAAATGATTTAATAGTTAATGATTAATTGTTTTAATGTTGATGACAAGCATTTTCGCAAAAAGTTGGAAAACCACACCCAGAAGCACGACCTCCTTTAAACTTTTCAAGACTTGCCTTTTCAAGATTGGCAATAGAAGCCTTTACCAATTTTAATGATTTCACATTTTTAGTTTTCATAAATAAATGATTTAAGATTATGTATTTATATTCTGTTATCGAAATTTAGAGAAGATGTTTCTTGAAAAAAAGCAATGGCAGCTCAAAAGAAGTAAATTTTAGATGCCTTGAGGAGGTGTTTAGAAATGTAATTAAAACAAAAAAGCCAGAAATATAATTTCTGGCTTTTTTGTTTTAAGTTGTTGATTATGAAAGTACTAATAGCATTCTACTCCATCGCAGAAAGTATTTATTCCACTACCTTCATTCGTAAGTGGGCCATGTGTTCGTGTTCCTCCCTTTATGGTTTTTGAGATTATTGTTTTTTTAAAGTTGATTTTTTTTAAAGACTTTTTTTTCATAAAAAAATATTTGATTTATAAATTTTCATTGAATAAGGTACTTCTTTTACCTATAAATACAGAATTCTTAAATAAAAAAAGAAGCTCAAATTATTTAATTTGAGTTGTTGTTTCCATTGTTTTTAATAATATTTTGAATATAATAAGACGGATATAGCTTTGTATGCGCTTTAAAGTATTTGGTAAATGAATTAGCACTTTTGTACCCTATCTCTTTTGAAATATGTTTAATAGAATAGTTTCTAAATTTGGCATCATCTTTAAGACGTTTTAAAGCGTATTGGATGCGAAGGTCATTAATATATTCGTAAAAACTTTTACTTTTATAGGTGCTAATGATTTTGGAGAGATAGGTAGTGTTTGTTTTTATCTTTTTAGCCATATTTTGAAGGTTGCAATTAGCATTTAAAAAATATTCAGACGCTTCTAACTTTTCCAACTTTTCCAGTATACTATTTACTTTTTCATCTTGAATAATTAATTCTTTTTGTTTACTCTTCTTTTCTTCTTTTTCTTCAATGCTTTTTAATAATTTATTAAATACTATTTTATGCTGTTTTTTTACTTTTAAAAATTTCATCAGAAAAAAAACAAACAACAATAAAATAGCAACAGTAATAGGGATCAAATATTTTAATTGAAGTTTTTGTTTTGAAGCAATGGTAGTTAATGATTTTACCTCATCTTCTTTAGAACTAAATAGTTTCTTTACCACACTGTCTTTGTGTTCATCATTTTGTTTGTCTAGAGCTACATATTTTTCAATATAGAGAGAAGAAACATCTTTATTTAATAGTTCTTTATAAATATCTGCCAATAATTTATAAGTGGGTAATAATTCAGGTGGGTTAAAACTATTCTCTTTGCCTTTGTTTTGTATATTGACAATAGATTCTACTTCTTTTAAATAAAAAATGGCTTTACTGTCATTTTTCAATTGATGATATGAACTTCCTGTAAAATAATAAGTTTCTGTTAAACGTGTTTGGTTATTTAGTTTGAGAATAATTTTTTCTGCTTTTTCTAGATATAAAATGGCATTTTTGTATTGCTTCTTTTTAAAATATGCCATGCCCATATCATTGTAAAAGTAGCTGGCTCCTTCTATATCATTTATAGCTTGGCTTTTTTGTAAACCAATAGCACTGTAATGTATAGTAGAATCAGGTTGGTTAAGTCGTAAATAAGTGCCTCCAACACCCATATAAGAATTAATAGCAATTAAAGGGTCTTTAAAATCTTTAGAGATAGCAATTTTTAAATTGTTTTGATATATCTCAAGAGCATCTTCATATTGTCCAACTCTCCTTTTTACTTTAGCAACACTTGCAGAAGCTTTAATTTCAAAACCAACATTATTATATTCTTTAGCAATAACTAATGCTTCTAGATAAATGTCTAAAGCTTTTTTATTATCTCCTAAATACACTAGCGCATTTCCTTTAGTAAGAAACCCTTCAAATAAATACTTTTTATTATTTATACCTTTAGCAACCTCTATGGCTTTCTCTGCGTTTAGTAATGCGTCTGGATAATTACCTTCTATATTTGCTATTCTCCCTAATTGGTGCAAGGCATTAAATATCCCATTCAGATTATTTTCTCGCTTGCTTTTTATTAATAAACTATCTGCATATATTTTAGCAAGCGTAGGATTTGAATGTTTGTTCTTTAAAATATGTTCCAGAAAACCCTTTGAAGTATGCTCATTAATAGATTGCTGACCTAAAATTTGGGTTGAAGCCATTAAAAGAAAACAGGTGCTAATAAAGAAAGGTAAATTAGAAGTTTTCATCTCTGTTTTTTAAGCAAAACAAAGATACTGTATATTTTAGATGTTTTTCCAATAGACATTTTAGAAAGTTGCAATGATTTGATTTTTTTTGTTTTCATAGATATCGATTTTAATATTAATACACATAAATAACATCCAATCAATATCGTCGGTCGATATACATTGAGATTTATATGTTGTCAATCTTATTTAAATTTCGTAAAAAGTATGATGGATAAATTCCTGTACGTTTATAAAAAACTTTTGAAAATGATTCCACACTATTAAAACCCACTTCTTGTGCCATGCCTTTTACAGAATACCGTCTAAATTGCGCATTCGTTTTAAGCTGCTCTACAGCAAATTCAATGCGAAGATCATTCAGGTAATTACTAAAATTCTTTTCTTGGTAGCAATTAATTACTTTAGATAAGTAATTAGAATTAGTGTCGAGTTTTTTAGACAAATTATTTAAGGTAATAGTTGAGTCTAGATATTCTTTTTCTTTTTCAAAGTCTTTTAATCCTTGATTTATTTTTTCAACGACTTCTTCAGAAACATTATTAATTTTTTTATGGGTTTGAACTTTAGAGTTTGAAACTTGAGATTTGGTGTTTGGTTTATTGTTCAGTATTTCTTCAAAGCGTTTTTTATAGAATTTTTGTTTTTTGATATAATAAAAAAGAAGGCCTCCAAAAATAATAGCTACTGCTCCAGCTATCCCGAATCCAATAGTAGATTGGTTCTTTTCTTTTTCTAGTTGGGAGATTAGATTTTCCTTATCAGCAATAAGAAGTGGGATATCGTATTGTTTGGTAATATTGGTACTTAAATAATTAAAGTTAGCGTTCAGAATACTATCTACAGCAATAAATTTATCGATGTATTTTAATTGGTTTTGAATGTCTCCTTTTGCCTTGTAATAATCAATAAAAGTTTGATACACTTCTGGTAGTTCCCGAACAGGATCTTGATGAATTTCATAAATAGAATCCAGTTTCTTAAAATTTAAAATAGCTTCTTCTTTCTTATTAAGCTCTTTAGCTATTCTACCTTTATAGAGATAATGATTGATTCTTAAATTCTGATCTGTATGATAAGGAAAAACTTTATCTAAACTATCGATAGCTGCTTGGTAGTTTCTTTTAAAATATTCGTTATAGGCGCTAGCGGAAACAAAATTATAATATTCAAAAGAATCTTTAACTTTTAAGCTTTCTTCTATTCCTTTTTTTTATATAGATATCTGCCGAATCTGTTTTTTTAGTTTAAACATAAGATAAAGACAGATTAAGTGTAATATTTAAGTATTGATAAAAATCTGAATTACTTTTTTCTTTATTTGCATTTCTAATTATATAAAATTCTTTATAAATTTTTAATGCTTCATCATGTTCTCCAAATATACTTTTAATACTAGCTATAGATTCTTTTACAAAGTTTATTTGCCAAAAATTATTTCTTGCAGTAGCCAGTTCTTTTACTATCAATAAATTTTTAAGAGATAAATTGTAATTACCATTGTTATAGAATAAATAACTTTTTAAAACATGTGCTCTAGCTGGATAAGATTTATGGGAACTGTTTTTTGTTATTAACAATATACTGTCTGCATATTTTAATCCTCTTTCGATTTTAGAAATTTCACCTAACTTAACATAGGCATCAGCAATTTCAATTGAATCGTTTTCTTCTTTTGCTTTTAATAAGTACGCTTTTGCATAGGTTGAAGCTATCAAAGTATCATTCCATTCTCTTTGATAAAGACTATCTAATTCCTTATAATTCATATACTTCAAAGAGTCAGGAATCTTCTGCGAAAACCCAATTAACCTGAGTTCGATTAATAAAAAGCGAGTTGATTAGTTTTAATAGATTGATA
>CAYMDH010000057.1:0-18918 GCA_964389205.1 uncultured Flavobacteriaceae bacterium | reverse complement strand
CTTTAATTAGTTTAACCCGCTCTAATTCTATTTACACAAAATTTTGGATACTGTCATCTAATAAAAATAAGATATTCCATATTTAGCAAGTAATTTAACCAATATAACTGCCACTTATTGATCTGTAATAGAGTGTTCTGTTATTTGTACAATAACCAACACTATTATTATAGGAGAAACCGTAGCAAGTGTTTTAATTGATTGTAATTCTAATCGTTGTTCATACGATGCTCCTTGCGATCCAAATTCAGATGTAGCTGGAGGTGCTTCATGCGGTTGTTAATATTATAAATTAATAAAAAAACCTCTTTAATAAAGAGGTTTTTAAATTTTATACACTTAAATTCAAGTGATAAATACTTATTTTGATATGTTTCTAAACTAACTTTTCGAAAACACTACTTAGACCTATCATTATTTAACAAACCATATAATTTTTGAGCATCAGTAAATCTCGTTTCGCATCTTACGATAAGATCTTTATTCAATTTATACTGCTTAATTAACATACAGAACAACTTGTTCCAACAGTTGGTTGGTTATCAGATATATTACAATCACAACTAATTCCAGTGGCGTTATTAGTATCAGGACCAGTGGTATTACATGTTAACGGACCCATTGTAAAATAATTAGTACATGTATTTTGTTGTGTTTCAATAACACAATCTAATGAAGTGCCTCCTCCTTTTACTTTATGAATAGTTGCCAAATTCGCTATAGAGTTTTTGTTTAAGAGTAATTTTCGATTCCTTTTTTTCATAACTTTTAATTGTTTAAAATTAATTTCCCTGTAAAATTTTCTGTTTAAAAATAATGGAATGTTATAAATTTTCTTAGTTAATAATCTCCACTTTTATAAATCTGGACTCGCTTTTTCTCTTTTTTGTAGCTCTTTTATAAAGTAAGAAGGATATAGTTTAGTTTCCTTATAAAAAGCAGTAGTAAAAGATTCTGAGTTTTTAAATCCAACCTCAAAAGCTATAGCTTTTACGGTATACCCTCTAAGTTTACGTTGTTTTTTTAAAGCCTCAATAGCGTAGTTTATCCTATGACTTGTCAAGTAAGCGCTAAAACTTTGGTTTTTATGAAAGTTAATTATTCTAGATAAATAAGCACTATTGGTTCCCAACTTTTTTGCTAAACTATTTAAGGTAATCTTATTACTTAAAAATTGGTTTTCTTTCTCGAAGTTTTCCATTTTTTTTAAAACTTCAAGGACTACGGTATTAGAAATGTTTAACTCTTTTTTTATTGTATTTGAATTAAGAGTATTTATAGGATTGACTGGTTTGTTTTTTATTAATTTTTCAAATCTCTTTTTATAGGTTTGTTTTTTTCTATAATAGTAATATAACATAGATAAAAGTATAATAATACTACCAGATAAGATATATACGATATTAGATTTTTTATAATCTTTTAACTCTAATTTTGCAATCAATGTTTCTTTTTCTTCAATTAGTTTAGGAGCATCATACTTATCAAGAAAAGTAGTTTTTAAGTATGCATTATTATTATATAAAATACTATCAAAGTTAAGTAATCGCTCTAGGTATAAAATATGATTCTTACTATCTCCGTTTTTTTTATAATATTCATATAATATTTTATAATTTTCTCCAATCTCTACAGTATATCTTTTATTATTTTGAACGATAGTATCTACTTTTTTGAAATTTTTTATCGCATTTCTCCAATCATTTAACTTTACATAAAGCTTACCTTTATATAAATAAGTAATAACCAAATCAAAACTATCTTGACTTTTTTCTATTAGAGGAGCATATTTAATAATACTATCTAATCCCTTTTTATAATTGCCTTTTTTATAATTAATAATAGCTTGCGTAACCCTAGATTCATTATATCTCCTAGTACTATTATACTTAATAGCGTTTTGTAAGGACAGGTTATTATAGAGAGTAGCAGAATCTAATTTATTTAAATGCCAGTATGAATTAGTTAAAACTGCTAAGTTCCTTAAATAAATTTCAGAATATTTAGCTTGAAAATTATTTTTTATAATAACATCGTAACTGATTTTAAATACGTTAAGAGCTTTTTCAAATTCGCCAATACGTAATCTAACTAAACCGATATTATACTCAATTCCAGATGATAAAATTTTATCCTTACTGAGATAGATTAATTCTTTTGCTTTTAAATAATTATCTAAAGCTTCTTTGTATTTTCCTTTATTATAATGTAGATACCCTAGGCGATAATTAAGAAGTAAGTGGTATTGATTTTTTACAGGAGTTTGATTATATGCGAACGCACTATCTATGTAATGTATAGAATTAGTATAGTCATTATATTGCGATAAATAATAGAAGGCTCTTGTAATTTTTAAACTATCATTATCTTTTTTTGCTTTTTTTAAGTAAGCATGAATGTATACTTTAGTTGTATCAATATCTTTTGTATAATAGTCATTTAATTTTTCAAATAAATATTTATAACTCTTATTTTTTAGAGAATCTTCTTGAGCTTGTATATTTACTATTGCAAATAATATCAATGCTATTCGCAAACAAATTTTGAATTTTGATAAGATTTTTATAATCTTAAACAATACAATTGAGAAATATTTTAAAGACAGGTTGGAATGATTACAAGAACCTGTAATTCTTAGTTTTATTTTCATGCCGGGATCATCTTCACTTTATTATAAATATAAAACTTCTAATCTTTTTCTTCTTATTAAGATCAAAAACACTTTTTTAAAAAAGTAATAATAGTATAATTTATTTTTGAGCTATTAAACCTAATATACTTATAATATATATTTTGAAGAATCATAAATGAGCAAACGTATGGTTGGAGTTAGTTAATCTACAGATTTTCTAATCTTTTTAAACTTTTTACTAAGTATACGAACGGTAGAGTTTATTAATATTTTTTTGTTAGATAGTTTTATTCCTGTTCAAGTTTATTAGAATACCGTTTCCACAATTTAGTTTGATGTGTTTCTAAACTTACTTCTCTGCCTTGTATAAAAGCATGAGATACGAAATTGGTATGCATATCCAAAGCATCTCCTTCAGAAATAAAAATAGTAGCATCTTTTCCTTTTTCCAATGTACCTACGATAGCGTCTATCCCTAAAATTTTAGCTGCATTTTCAGTAATGAGTTGTACTGCTTGTTCTTTTCCAACTCCATAAGCAGCAAAACTTCCAGCAAAAAATGGTAGATTACGGCTTTCTTGACGATTCATTCGCCCATTCATTTCTATACCAACTAATACTCCTTTATCTAATAAAAGCTTAGCTAGGTTAAAAGGATGTTTTACATTGTCATCTTCTTTGTTAGGAAGGCGATGTGGTCTTGTTATCATTACAGAAACTTTATTGCCTGCCAATACATCTGCCACTTTATGAGCTTCATCTCCACCAATAATTACCAAATGTTTGATTCCATTTTCTTTGGTGAAATTAAGCGCATCTATGATTTCTTTTTCTCCGTTTGTATGTACATATAACCGTTGCGTACCATCAAATAAACCTTTTACAGCCTCGTATGGTAAGTTTCTAGCAGATTGATTTCCATTTAAATAAGTCTTAGCCTCTTTAATAAAAGAAACGACCTCTTCAACTTGATCATTATAGGTTTTACTAGGTACTAATCTAGGATTTTCTCCTAGCCACCATCTTCCTCTAGAAAAACTGTTAGGCCAATTCATATGAATACCTCCGTCTACTTTTATAGCGGCATCTTCCCAATTCCAAGCATCAAATTGAACTATTGATGAGGTTCCAGAAATTCTTCCGCCTCTAGGAGCTATTTGTGCCATGAGTACACCATTTGGACGCATACTTTCCACTACTTTAGATTCGGCATTATAGGCAATTAAACTACGTACGTGCGGGATGATATTCCCAATTTCAGAATCATCATCTGTAGCGCGTATTGCATCTACTTCCACCAATCCTAAAGTTGTATTTCCTGCTATGAACCCCGGATATACGTGTTTGCCAGACGCATCAATAGTCTTAGAAAAAACGCTAGCATTTGCTTGAGAGCGTGTGCCTACAAAAGTTATTTTTCCATTATCAAAACCAATTGCGCTATTTTCTATTATTTGACCATTTCCAATATGAGCAGTAGCTCCGAGAATTAAAATGGATTCAGATTGTTTTGCTGCAGGTGTTTGTTGAGCGATCATTAATGAACTGATTAATACCGCCAGATTAAAAAATATATATTTTAAATTGTTCATCTTCTACGTTTTAAATTATAGTGAATTGCAATGAAGCTCTTTGTCTTCTTTTTTCTTAGGCAATTGAGTTTTTACTCCTTTGTTTTTTGCTTTGATCATCATATTGATCAATTCATTCTTTTCTTTTTTAATATCTTCTTGCATTCGTTGCATTTCTTGATAATCATAGAAAATAGCACCATCAATCATTGTTTTTTCAGCAATAGCATAAATAGACATGGGGTGATCACTCCATAATACTAAATCTGCATCTTTTCCTACTTTAATACTACCCATTCTATCATCTAAATGCAACAATTTTGCAGGGTTGAGAGTTACAAATTTCCAAGCATCTTCTTCAGAAACACCACCGTATTTGATAGTCTTTGCAGCTTCTTGATTTAGCCTTCTAGACATTTCACGATCATCAGAGTTAATAGCAACTAATACTCCGGCATTATGCATGATAGCGGCATTGTATGGAATGGCATCATTTACTTCATTTTTATAGGCCCACCAATCAGAAAATGTAGAACCACCGGCTCCATGTACCGCCATCTTGTCTGCAACCTTATAGCCTTCTAATATATGAGTGAAGGTGTTCACTCTAAAATCAAACTTCTCCGCTACCTTCATTAACATATTGATCTCACTTTGTACATAAGAGTGTGCAGAAATAAACCGTTCCTTATTTAAGATTTCTGCAATAGTATTTAATTCTAAATCATAGCGAGGTGCTTTAGTTTTTGCTTTAGTTTTAGAAGATAATGCATTGTATTTTTTCCATGCAATATCATATTCTTTTGCTCTTTGAAAGTAATCAACAAATACCTGTTCAACTCCCATCCTAGATTGTGGAAAACGATTAAAGCTTTGCCAATTAGATTGTTTTACATTTTCTCCCAATGCAAACTTGATGTATTTAGGAGAATTCTTAATGATCATCCCTTGAGATCCTTCACCCCATTTTAATTTTATGAGTGCAGAGCGTCCACCTATAGGGTTTGCAGATCCATGCAAAATTTGCATGGCAGTAACCCCACCAGATAGATTTCTATATAAATTCATATCATCTGGGTTTACCACATCTTCCATAGTAACTTCTGCCGATGAGTTTTGCCCAGCTTCATTAACAGATGCAGCTGCTATGTGTGAATGTTCATCAATAATTCCTGAGGTAAGATGCTTTCCAGTAGCGTCTATTACTTTTGCACCTTTAGCGGATAGATTAGAACCTACTTGTACAATTTTTCCGTTTTTTACAAGGACATCAGCATTTTTTATAATACCTGCTGCTTCATTGGTCCAAACAGTAGCATTTTTAAACAGTATGGTCTCTTGTTTTGGTAATTCTTTAAATCCATAAGCTTTATTAGGGAAAGTGACAGGGCTTAATTGTATAGCTTCCTTTGTTTTTTTTTTAGCATCTTCTTCTTTAAATTCACTTTTTTTGATAGCCGTCCAGTTGATAGTAGTTCCATTAGTCAAAATTCCTTTGCCTATAAGGTTATCCGTTGTAGCGATGGTAGCTGTTAAGCGTACAAATTCTCTTTTATCTTCTGAAGGGTTATAAAATATGTTTACCCAGCCATTTTTATATGTTAGTTTAGCTCCTATTTTCATAGAGTCCAATAGCATTTCAATAGCAGGGCTTGTTGTTTTTCCTTTTATTTTTAATGTATATTTTTTGTTAGAAATTGTAAGATCATAATCGCCTCGAATATCTTTTATTGACATATCGTTAATAATATTCTTATGTCCTTGCACCCAATTTTCATATAGCGTAGTATTAGCATCAAAAATAGCTCCAGATGTAATTAAAAAGTTTGCATGCATCCCTTTTTTTAAAGCGCCAATCTCATTGCTTTTTCCAAGAAAGTTAGCAGGCGTTGTTGTTAATGCCTCTAAAGCAGTTGTTTTATCTAATCCATAAGTTATAGCACGCATTAAATTTGATTTAAAATCAGCTACTTTTTTTAATTCTGCGGTAGTTAATGAAAAAACAATTCCATTTTTAGATAATGTTACAGGGTTAGAAGGAGCTTGATTCCACATTCTCATATCAGCTAATGTAATTTTACTTGCATTATAAGGATCTGTGACATCATATGCATCTGGAAAATTTAATGGAATAATATAGCGTGCATTTGTATTTCTAATTTCTTCAATTCTTGCAAATTCATCACCACCACCTTTAATGATATAATTAATTCCAAATTCATCACCTACCTTATCAAAACGAAGATCATTTTGATATCCGTCTCCCTCAAATATTTGAGGGAGATTTCTATTTGCGATCAAAGCCTCGATAGATAAATCTTTGGTAGTAGTGTTTCCAGCTTCATACCATGCAGCATCATGATATAGTTGACGCAGCAAAGCAGTTGTCCCCATAATTGAAGTTGGATAACTTTGATTGGAAGCGATACTTCTAGAAGCAGATAGATGCTGTGCTGTATTTTGATCTAAAATACGTTTGCTATTATCACCTTTTGTATTTAGAGCCACTAAGGTACTAGTCCCTCTAATAATACCATCTTCGATATGCGTATTTACAACACCAAAACCGTTTTCAATAAATTCCTTTGCTTTTTTTGTATTGTATTTAAATTTTTCAATAGCCTTGTTTTCTGGCATTATGTGGTCATTCCAATAAAAACCTTCTCGAGATGGATTATATTGAGCAGATCTTCCATTTCTGGCAGCTCTTTTAGGTTTGTTAACACCAAAAGAAGTGTAAATATCAATAAAAGACGAATAAATGTGCTTTCCTTTTAAATCAATAATAGTGGTATTGTCAGGAATGTTAATTGAAGATCCAGTAGCCACCACTTTACCATTTTGGATAAGTAAGGTACCATTATCTATTATTTGAGATGGAGTGACAAATATTTTAGCATTGGTAAATGCCGTATAATTATTATTTGTAGTTTTTACACCATCATTTTTTGGAAAGTATTCTTGTGCAAATAAAGAATAGTTACAACAAAGCATGATGAGTGCCAGCAGTAATTTTTTCATTGTATAAAGTTGGATTAATTATTTAGTAGTTTAAAGGTAATATAATTTAAGAAAAAAGTATTTTTAAAAGCTATTTTAACGTTTATGGTTTGTTTTTATCCAGTCGATTCTCAATAAGAAATTTTCTTGCTTTTTATTGCCTATCAAAAAACCTATTTGTCTAATATTATTGGGATTAATAGGTGGAGCATCGTTAATGGTATACCCTCTATATGATGCCTTAAAGTTTGTATAAGGTATGATTATTTCTTCCCACAATCCATTTCCTTCAGTTTTAAAACTTGTAGAATAGGCAACTCCATCAAAATTATCATTTGTCCGAATTCTAAATTTATAAGTTTTTCCATCTCCTTTTACCCTTAAAATAATACCTGTAGTATTTTTAAAATAATCTTCAGAAATAGCAGTTCTAACTGATGCGAATCCACCATTGTTATCTAAAGAAACCTTCCCATTAAATATTCCAATACCATCTTTAATAGAAAAACTACTTTTAGATATACCTCCCATTACCCCGTCATTGATACAAACCCATGACAATTCATTTTTTTCAAAATTAATAGTGTTTTTATTTTGCATGTTTAACAACATAATAACTGCGCATAAAAAGAAGTTCATTTATTAAAAATTTATATTATAATTCTTTCTCCCTATAATAATTAACAAGTAATGCCACAACATAACTGTAACTTTTAATACCTCCTTTTTGATTGTTAGCTTTTAGATAGGCATTAAAGGTACTTTTAAAAACAGGCTCAGCTTTGTTTTCGTATTTTCTCCAAAAATTGGAGACATTAATATAGTTTTTTATAATGCCTTTATTAATCTTATTAGTCATTTCATTAAACTTATCCGTGTCTCTACCACGTATTTCCCCTAAGCAATATCGAAGTACATATACATATCCGGAAAATTTAAAATAAATATCATCATTGTTTATTGCTGCTAAGTACCCAATAAAGTTTGCTTCATTTTCTGCAGAATATCCTATTTGATGCGCCTGTTCATGACAGCTAATGGTAGGATATTTGTAGCTAAAAGCTACACTGTTTACCTGTGCTTCGTTTGTAAGTGGATTTAGATAACCTCCATATCCGATATAAGTAAGAGGAAGGCTAAATAAAGAAGATTTTAAACTCAACGCTTTATAATCAAATTGAGGGATTTTAGTGCCTAAATTTGAAAAGCCATTAAGAGTCATCTTATAAATTGTTCTTTGATTATAAGGTATAGTAATCATTAAGGTATCGCTAGATACAATTTGCCTATGAATTTTATTTGATTTTTCAATCAGTCTTTCTGTAAATGCATATAGTTCTTCTGTGGTATATGAATCTTTTATATTCAATGACTTATGAATGGGTAATCTGTAATAGTTCATACCCCAGAACAGATGAAAAACAAAATATACAATAGATGCTACTGCAAAAACTTCTCTAAAAAAGTTCCTGGTTTCATAAAAAAAAAGTTTTCCTTTTATAATTAAAAATCGAATAATTAATATAATAGCAATAGAATAAAAAATATCTCCTACAGAAAATGGAATCCACCCAAAGACGTATCTGAAAACCTTTGATAAATAAGGATAGAACCCTGTACTGTAATATTTTTCGATAAGTTCAGGGAATTTAGCTAGTTGCTTGACAATTAATATCTGGGGGAAGATAGAAAGCGCAATAAAGGTTTTCATTCTTTTCGTCATGAGTCAAAAATAATTAAATAATACCAGTTATTATTTGAATTCTTAGTAAAATAGAATGGTGCTTTTTTCTTTTTATAAATTAGGAAAATTAGGTAAAGTTTTAGTTATGAAACTTTTTTATAATGAAATAGAAAGGAAAAAAAGGGATATAACTAAGAATTTAAATGTTAAATAGTATGAGATGGTAATCTGCATAGCAATGATTACATTTGTTCTCGCTGAGAAATAGTAAATAAGAATCTATGGAAATCCGATCATTATCACCGCAAGAAGTATGGAATAAATTTGCAGATTTAAATGCAGTACCTAGGCCTTCTAAAAAAGAAGAGAAAGTTATTGAATTCATGTTGAATTTTGGCAAAAAGATAGGTTTAGAAACATTCAAAGATCAAATAGGGAATGTAATTATTAGAAAACCAGCTACTTCAGGAATGGAGCATAGAAAAACAATAGTAATGCAATCACACCTAGATATGGTTCATCAAAAGAATGCAGACACTGTTTTTGATTTTGATACACAAGGAATACAAATGCATGTAGAGAATGGTTGGGTTAAAGCAAAAGGAACAACATTAGGAGCAGATAACGGATTAGGAGTTGCAGTTATTATGGCTGTTTTAGAAAGTAAAACTATAGAACATCCAGCCATAGAAGCATTGTTTACTATAGATGAAGAAACAGGCATGACAGGAGCTATGGAACTAAAGGGAGATGTTTTAACAGGAAGTATTCTCTTAAATTTAGATACCGAAGAAGATGATGAAATAGATATAGGATGCGCTGGAGGTGTTGACGTTACTGCTATTAGGGATTATAAAGAAGAAGAAACTCCTGAAGGAACTAAAGCCTATAAAATTATAGTGAAAGGCTTACAAGGAGGCCATAGTGGAATGGATATTCATCGCGGGTTAGGAAATGCTAATAAAATTATGAATCGCCTTCTTTTTGAAGGTTTTGAGCATTTTGGATTACGTATAGCTGAAATTGATGGAGGAGGTTTACGAAATGCTATTCCGAGAGAGAGTTTTGCTATTGTAGTTATAGATAAAATACAAGATGATGCCTTTGCTTTTGAGTTCAATCAATTAGCTGCTGCAATAAAAAGAGAATTAAAAATTACAGAACCTGGACTTGTCATATCTGCTGAAGTAACAGAAATCCCTTCATATGTGGTTGAATTAGGAGTGCAAGAAGGAATTATAAGATCATTATATGCAGCTCATAATGGTGTATATACCATGAGTGCTACCATGAGTGACTTAGTAGAGACTTCTAATAATATAGCGCGTGTACTTATAAAAAATGGAAAAATACTTATTAATTGTTTAACCAGATCATCTGTAGAAAGCTCAAAAACTGATTTAGCAAATGCGCTGCGAGCTACTTTTGAATTAATTGGATGTGAGGTGAGTTATAGTGGTAATTATCCTGGGTGGACACCTAATGTAGACTCTCCAATTTTAAAAGTACTAGCGTCCAAATACAATGAACTTTTTAAAGAAAAACCAGCAGTTGTAGCTTGTCATGCAGGTTTAGAATGTGGAATATTAGGGCAAAACTACCCTGATATGGACATGATAAGTTATGGACCCACTATTAAAGGAGCACATTCTCCAGATGAAAGAGCCAACATAGCATCTGTAGAAAAATTCTGGAAATTCACATTAGAAATATTAAAAAATATTCCAGAGAAATAATAATCCAGAAAGATTTTACATTTCATCTTATTAAAATAACAATTCAGTTATCTTTTTTATGAATAGCTGGTATGGTGTATGAATTTTGGTTTCAGAACTAAACAAACAACACCACTACCAAAATGAAACAATTATTAGTAATATCTATTTGTATATTATTTTCAATAACAAATACTGCACAAACTACCATATCTGGAAAAGTCACAGATAAAAAGAATGTTCCTATTGTAGGAGCTAATGTATTTTTAGAAGGTACTTATGATGGAGTTTCTACAGATACGGAAGGAAACTTTAATTTTGAAACCACAGAATCAGGTCTACAACGATTGGTAATTTCTTTTCTTTCTTTTGAAACTTATACATTAGAAGCAGAAGTTACTTCTATGAATACGTTGGTTATTAAATTAAAAGAAGCAGTAAATACATTGTCTGGAGTTGTATTATCTGCGGGAACGTTTGAGGCTGGTGATAATGCAAAGGTATCTGTTTTGAAACCACTAGATGTAGTAACAACGGCAAGTGCATTAGGAGATTTTGTAGGCGCATTACAAACATTGCCAGGAACAAGTACAGTTGCAGAAGATGGTCGTCTTTTTGTACGTGGAGGAGATGCAGGAGAAACACAAATATTTATAGACGGAATACGTGTATTCCAACCCTTTTCACCTACTGCAAATAATGTTCCTACCAGAGGACGTTATTCTCCTTTTCTATTTGATGGGATCACGTTTTCTACAGGAGGGTATTCTGCAGAATATGGACAAGCATTGTCTAGTGTTTTGTTATTAAATACTATAAATGAACCCGATCAAGAAAAAACTGATATTTCTATCATGTCTGTTGGAGGAGGTTTGGGTAATACTCAAAAATGGGAGAAAGGCTCATTAAGTGTTAATGCTTCTTATATCAATTTATTACCATATACAGAAGTTTTTCCAGACAGGAATGAGTATAGAAAACCTTTTGAAGCAATAGCTGGAGAAGCTGTTTTTAGAAGAAAGTTTGAATATGGTTTACTAAAACTTTATACGGCCTATGATCAATCTAATTTAGATGTATTACAAGAGGATATTAATTTTGATGATTTAATACCGTTTACATTAAACAATAATAACTTTTATTTTAATGGTTCTTATAAAGGGTTTCTTAAAAATAATTGGGTACTAGATATTGGAGCAAGTTATACGCTTGGAAATACAGATATTACATTTATAGATACTAATATAGATGATAAAGAACAATCTTTTCATGGAAAAGTTAAGTTAAAGAAGGGAGTAAGTAGTCGTTTTAAATGGAGCATTGGAGCAGAGTATTTTACAACAAATTTTGAAGAAGATTTTAACAGCCCTGAAGTCTCTGATTTTAATACAGCGTTTGACACTAATATTTCTGCAATTTTTACCGAAGCAGACATTTTCTTTTCTAAAAAAGTAGCAACAAAAATTGGATTAAGAGCAGAGTATTCAGAATTGTTAGAGGAAACCTATATTTCACCAAGAATATCGTTTGCATATAAAACAAGCGAATATGGGCAAATATCAATGGCATATGGAGATTTTTATCAAAACCCAGCAAACGATATCTTAAAGTTTGATACATTTTTAGAAGCAGAAAAAGCATCTCACTATATTTTTAATTATCAATACAATCACAATGGAAAAACTTTTAGAGCAGAAACATTTTATAAAGATTATGACAATTTGATAAAGTTTGATACAGATTTTGCTCAATTCAATAGCGTTTTTTCAAATGAAGGATCTGGGTATGCAGCCGGACTTGACATTTTTTGGCGCGATAATTCAAGTTTTAAAAATTTAGATTACTGGGTGAGTTATTCATACTTAGATACAGAACGAGATTTTAGAAATTTCCCAGAAAGGGCAACTCCAAATTTTGCATCAACGCATAATTTTTCATTAGTAGGGAAGTATTGGGTAGATAAATGGAAAAGTCAAATAGGAGTCGCTTATAGTTTTGCATCAGGAAGATCTTTTACAGATCCTAATACAAGTTCTTTCTTGGGAGAAACAACAAAAGCATTTAATAGTTTAAGTGTAAACTGGGCGTATCTTATCAGCCCACAAAAAATAGTATATTTTTCTGTAAACAATATTTTAGGATTTCAAAATATAAATGGGTTTCAATTTGCAAATACTCCAAATGATACAGGCATTTTTGAAAGAAGAGCGCTTCGACCAGCTGCAGATCAGTTCTTTTTTGTTGGTTTTTTCTGGACCATAAGTGATGATAAAAAGAGCAATCAATTAAATAATTTATGATTTATAACATTTAAAACATTTTTGATAATGAACATTAAATTTACATAGCAGCTTATAGAAAACTAAACAAATCGTTAGTAAAGTAATATTCTATTTAGTGGTTGCTAATAAAACGTTGAAAACATTACAATAATCAAGCTTTTTCTATCATTAATTTGCTGAAAATGAAATGTTACCCGTATATTATTTATTACGATAATATACCTTATTATAATGAATAAAAAAGGTTTTGGTAATTTATAAAAAAACATATTATTTAATAGCTGAGCTATCTTTGAACCATAAAACAAAAACCAAATATCTCATGAAAAATTTAATTGTATTTGCTTTTATCGCAATTTTTGGAACTACTACAGCTTTTGCTTCTAATCCAATTGATATTGCAACAAAAGAATTAAGAAATGAAATTGTTAAACTTTTGGATGCTCCACAAATTGAGCTTACCGAAGAAGAGACTTTAGCTCAGGTTAGATTCATAATGAATTCTAAAGGTGAGATTGTAATATTATCTGTAGTATCTAATAATGATCAGGTAGATACTTATATAAAGCGTGAATTGAATTATAAAAAAATAAAAAACCTTTCTTACACGATTGGGAAAGTTTTTGTAATGCCTTTAAAAATAATGAAACCTAGTGCTTAGATCAACAAAATAGTTTTAATTGCATAAAAAACGAATTGTCAAATTAGAGCAGCTTTCTATTAAGAGGCTGCTTTTTTATTATATAGGAACGTTCCCAACACTGTTCTTTTTCATTCCATAACTCTTCAATAAAGTTAAAATACATTTCCAGTATTTTAACGGATCCGATATTTTGACTATCTACGTATGCATGAAGTGTATTTATCTCCTTTTTTGTAAATGAATATGCAATGAGTCCCTTTGTAATTTCTTTTCCATAGCCATTCCCCCAGTACTTTTCTAAAAACCTGTATCCAATTTCATATTCTTCATTTAAAACAAGAGCACAAGTTCCAATAAATGTTTTGGTGTTTGTAGTAATAGCAAATATCCAAAATGTGTTTTTTGGAGTTGAATAACATGATAATATGTGTAATAGATCTTTCTCATTTTCTTCCAAAGACATTGCTTTACACCCAACAAAACGCATCACATTTGGATTGCTTTGTAGTGCATGAAAATCAGGGATATCTGATTTTTTTAATAACCGAATGATAAGTCTTTCAGTTTTGAAAATCATGCTTAAAAATATAAATAAATAATAAACTTTTTATAGAAATACAATTCATCCTAAAAAAATGACAATTGGGGATTTCTTTTTTCAATATAGCTTAGATAGTAAAGATATTTGTATAACAATAATCAAAGAAAGTAATAACTAAGTAAAACCAATATAAAATGATACGAATAATTCTTTATGTATTAATAAGCTTGCTAATGTTCACATCATCTAAACTATTAGCACAGGATGATAAGTATGAGCAAGGAATGAAAAAAGCATTTGAGCTTTGGAAAGCAAATGAACCTATTAAAGCAGCTAATATTTTTGAACGTATAACTACTGTTGAAAAAGAAAACTGGATTCCTTATTACTATGTAGTTCATATCAATACTATTTACAGTTTTAATGAAAAAGACGTAGAAAAAATGACATTACAATTAAAAAAAGCAGCAACTTTTTTAGCAGCAGCAAAAAAAATATCTCCAGACAATCCAGAACTTATCGTATTAGAAGCAATGATAAATACTGCTTGGATTGCGCACGATGGGCAAAAATACGGAGTAACATTAGCGCCTAAAAATACAGCGCTATATACAAAAGCATCTAAAATTGCATCAAATAACCCTAGAGTACTGTTATCAAAAGCAGAATGGGAAATGGGTAGTGCTCGTTTTTTTGGACAAGATACTGCTCCATTTTGCAAGGATGTTAAAAAGTCTTTAGAACTTTTTGCTACCTTTAAAGATGAAACACCTTTCTACCCAGAATGGGGTAAAGAAAGAGCAGAACAAGTAATAAAAGATTGCAATAAATGAAAAAACTTATAAAGACAATAGGAGTAGGGGTATTAATTGCTGTCATCATATTGTTGATAGAAATAACGCTGAGGTATTTTTCTGGAAAAACAATTGATTTTGGTTATGATTTAATAAGATCATTAGGGTATTATATACTTTATTCAGTTTCATTGTCTTTTGTAAATGGGTGTTTTTTTGATTATTTAAACAATACAGTAAGTTGGAAAAAATATGCTAAATACAGATTTTTAATAGGTTTTTCTGGATCGGTGATACTAACATTACTAACTTTTTTCGCTGTACGAGTTTTTCAAGAAATGGTTCTAGAAGGAGAAAGTTATGATGAGTTTATTTCGGAAGAACAACCTCAAATGTATTTTATTAGTTTAATAGTTACACTGGTTGTATCATTGTTTTTTCATGCTTTTTACTTTTATAAAGCATTGCAAGACACTAAGGTAAAACAACAAAAAGTAATTGCGGGTACAGCATCAGCGCAATTTGATGCACTTAAAAATCAATTAGACCCTCATTTTTTGTTCAATAGCTTAAATGTACTAACCTCTTTAATTGAAGAAGATCAAAGAGCGGCACAAAAGTTTACTACCTCTTTATCTAAAGTGTATAGATATGTATTGGAACAAAAAAATAAAGAATTAGTTACGGTAGATGAAGAGTTGAGGTTTGCCAAAACCTATGTGAACTTACTTAAAATGCGTTTTGAAGATAGTATTGTTTTTGATTTTCCAGAAAAAACAGAAAACCCTGAAGCCAAAGTGGTACCCTTATCGCTTCAGTTATTATTAGAAAATGCTGTAAAGCATAATATAGTTACATCAAGTAAACCACTACACATTAAAATTTTTGAAAATAATGGAAATTTAATCGTAGAAAATAATTTACAACCTAAAGAAGTAGTAAAAAAGAGTAGCGGGGTAGGGCTTAGAAACATACAACAACGTTACGCAATATTGACCAATAGAAAAGTAGATATAAATAAAGATCAAGCTACATTTTCTGTACAAATACCAATGTTAACAAAACAAAAGAACGTCATGGAAGTACAACAAAATTATATAGAAGATAAAAGATATCAAAGAGCAAAAGATAGAGTAGAAGCATTGAAAGGGTTTTATGGAAATTTAACCTCGTATGTAATTGTAATACCAATATTAGTTTTTGTGAATTACAGAACAACAGATTTCCCTTGGGCTATTTTTCCAGCTTTGGGTTGGGGCTTTGGTTTGGTAGCCCATGGTATGGAAGCTTATGGATACAATCCTTTGTTAGGAAAAAATTGGGAAGAAAGAAAAATTAAAGAACTCATGGATAAAGATAATACAACCAATTATAAATAGAACTCATGAAAAATAACAACCAATCAACTAAATATTTGCAAGCAAAAGACAATGTAGAAGCTATCAAAAAATTCTACAATAGTTTATTAACGTATGCAATCTACATGAGTTTATTTGCCTTATTTAATTATTGGGTGAATAGGTGGGCTCATCCATGGTTTTTATGGATTGCTTTGTGGTGGGGAATAGGATTAGTATTCAAAGCTTTTAAAACTTTTAATTGGCTTCCATTTATGAATAGAGAATGGGAAGATAGAAAAATTAAAGAATTTATGAGTAGAGAGAGTAATGCTAACTTTTATAACAAATAGAACATATGGAAGAGTTTAATGAACAAAATAAATATATGCGGGCAAAAGACCGTGTTATAGAAATAAAGAAATTTTATAGCGACCTTATGTCATTTGTAATTGTGATTACCTTTCTAGCCATTTTAAATTACTGGATCAATGAATGGCGGTATGCATGGTTTTTATGGGTTGTTTTAGGATGGGGGATTGGATTGGTTTTTCACGCAATAAAGGCCTTTGATTGGAATCCGTTTTTTAATAAAGAATGGGAAGACCGAAAAATTAAAGAGTTTATGAAGGATGATAAAAGCAAAAGAAAATGGGAATAAGTAGTACTATGGAGAACAATGATCAAATACAATATAAGAAAGCACAAAAAAGAGTTAAAGAAATAAAAGGCTTTTATTTTCATTTAATGATTTTTATCGTAATAAATATTTTTATATTGATTAACATATTTATAGCGAATGATTATAATAGCGAAGAGTTTTGGAGAATAGAATCTTTTTTCACAATTATTTTTTGGGGAGTTGGTCTTTTAATACATGCATCAGCGGTTTTTAATCATTCTTATTTATGGGGGAAAAACTGGGAAGAACGAAAAATAAAAGAATTACTAGACAAGGAGGATAATAAAGATAAAAAGTTATGATTATGGAAGATTATATAGAAAATAAAAAATATCAAAGAGCAAAAGATAGAGTAGAAGAAATAAAAGGAGTGTATTATCATTTAATTAGTTTTATAGCAGTTATTGCTACGTTAGCTATAATAAATTATGTAGAAGATAAATTAGAAAACCCTTGGTTTTTGTGGGTAGCATTTAGTTGGGGCATAGGTTTAATAATACATATACTATATATCGTTAATTGGGCGCCTTTTATGAAAAAAGAATGGGAAGAACGAAAAATCCGAGAATTTATGCAAGAAGAACGTGAATCAGAACATAGATATAAATAATATGCTTATGGAAAATATACAACCTTCAAAATATGAAAGAGCAAAACGTAGAGTTAATAAGATACGTAGATTTTATAAACATTTAACGGCTTACATTGTAGTAAATATATTTATCGTTATTATAAATATATCAGGGTTAGATGCTGGAGAGTCTTATTTTGAATTTAAAAACTTTTTTACATTAACCTTTTGGGGTATAGGAATAGCTATTCATGCATTTATGATTTTTGGACTTCCTTATATATTAGGAGGAGATTGGGAAGAAAGAAAAATACAAAAGTTTATGGAGAGTGATCAAGATGGATATAACAATGTAAAACGTTGGGAATAAAAACATAAAGTACTAAAACTAAATGAAAACAATAATTATAGAAGATGAAAAGCCATCGGCAAGACGTTTAAAGCGTATGCTAGAAGATAGAAAAATGCCGGTAAGTAGTATGTTGCATTCTGTTGAGGAGTCTATAGATTGGTTTCAAAAAAATGAACATCCTGATCTTATTTTTCTTGATATTCAATTATCTGATGGATTATCTTTTGAGATTTTTGATGTCATTAAAGTTAATAGTGCCATTATTTTCACTACTGCATTTGATGAATATGCATTACAAGCATTTAAATTAAACAGTATAGATTACCTTCTAAAACCAATAGATGAAGACGATTTAGAAACAGCTATTCAAAAATTCAAAAGCCTTCAACCTGAAAAACAAGCTATAAGTGTAGATTTTGAAGATATTAAGAAATTACTAATCAATCCTTTAGAAAGAGAGTACAAAAAGCGATTTACAGTTAAGGTAGGACAATATTTAAAGATGATTCCTGTAGATGAAATAGAATGTGTATACAGTGAAAATAAAGGAACTTATGCATACACTTCTGAAGGCCGTAATTACTTACTTGATGGAACATTAGATGTACTAGAAAATGAATTATCTCCAGAATTATTTTTTCGAGTAAGTAGAAAATTCTTTATCAATATCAATTATATAAAAGAAATGGTATCCTATACCAATTCACGTTTACAAATAAAACTTCAAAAGTTTAATGAGCAAGAGATTATTGTGAGTAGAGAACGTGTTCGAGATTTTAAAGATTGGATTAGTTAAGCTATTCTTTCCCAAACCATTTAGCAATTGTATTTTCAGCAGGTTTGAATCGAGGAGAAAAATCAAGATTCTGAGCTGCAGATTCTTCTCGAAGCCTGATATTCCAATCCCAAATATAGATGCCTGAAAACCAATGTTCATTCCAAAGCGTTTCAAATAAAGCAGTATAAGCTAATTGTTGAGTTTTATCAGATTTTTTTCGGGTAAGCGTACTTAAAAACGAATCCCATTCCCAAGGTTTTACTGTGGAGCCTATTTCACTTTTATGAGACCTTTGAAAAATGTCATAAATTTTAAGTTTCCCTTGAATTTTGCATT
>CAYMDH010000056.1:0-19075 GCA_964389205.1 uncultured Flavobacteriaceae bacterium | reverse complement strand
TACAATAGGAGTAGATTTGTTTCAAGGGCTTAGTAATTGTAGCTGTACTCATTAAATTAAAAGTTTCATTCTTTTAAACATTCCCATAGCTATTAGTATTTTTGCAAGACTTATTAAATAGTTATGGGAATTATAAAAGTAACCAATATTCAAATATATGCCTACCATGGATGCCTTATAGAGGAAGGAAAAATTGGTAGCGATTACAGAGTAGATGTTTCTGTAAAAGCAAATTTACAATCTTCGGCAAAAAATGATCAATTAAAAGACACTGTTGATTACGTTCACATTAATAAAATAGTTAAAGAAGAAATGGCTATACGCTCAAAATTATTAGAGCATGTTGCTAAAAGAATTCTAAATAGAATTTTTAATGAAATTGAAATTGCTGAAAATGCCGTAGTTGAAGTTTCTAAAATAAACCCTCCTATAGGTGGTAACGTAGAAATGGTAACCATAGAAATGTCTCAAAATCGTGACGATTTTTAAAATTTATTGTCTTTTTACTTAAGCATTTTATAAATAAAATTATTACATTTGCCACCTGTCAAGACTTAATGGCATCGTGGCCGAGTGGCTAGGCAGAGGTCTGCAAAACCTTGTACAGCAGTTCGAATCTGCTCGATGCCTCCAAAAACCATCTTAAAATTATTTATTTAAGATGGTTTTTTTATTGTTGGCGTATCTTCTCTATTCCGTCTTGAATGTTTAATTTATCTTTTGGTAAAAACCCTTTAACTATTAGCACCAAACCACAAATAACAAGAATAATTCCCAGTGCTTTTTTTATAGTTATTATACGTTTTGGAGTAAGTTTCTTTTTGAGTCGCTTTGCTAATAATATTTTGAAAATATCTGTTATAAAATAAACAGCAATAAGAACGCCAAAAAACAAAATAAATCTATCCGGATCATTATCTAAATTAGGACCAATAATAACAATAAGACCTAGCCAAAATACCAAAACACCAATATTAATAAAGTTTAAAAGAAATCCTTTAATAATCAATCCTATATAATTTGTTTTTCTGACATTTAAATTTTCAGGATCTGTACAAATTTCTTTTGGTTTTTTTATAAATGTCACCAATCCATACACAAAGAGTATCATGCCTCCAAAAACATAAAGCCCTGGTTGGTTACTTAAATTTTCCAACAGTTGAAAACTACTAAAGTAAGCAATAAAAAGAAAAAGAATATCTGCTAAAATAACACCAATGTTAAAAGATATAGCTGCTCTAAATCCTTGAAGTGCACTTGTCTCTAATAAAACAAAAAAAACAGGCCCAATCATAAAGCTTAAAAAAAAGCCTAATGGAATAGCAGCCTGTATATCTTCAAACATAAATTATGTATTAACAGAAAAAACAAAGATACATTTTACTGTTCTATTATTCTTCCTCCAAAAAGTCTCTTTTTATCAATCAATTTTGGTTTTCCGTAAATTCTAATAACTCCTCCGGCCTTTACAGTAGCTTTTACATACTCTGATGCATTAACATATGCAGAACCCCCAGCATTAACACTCACTGTAGTTTGCTCAGTTTTAAGATTATCTCCTTCATAATTTCCTCCTGTATTTACATTAATTGTTTGATTAACAGCATCACCACTGGCTTCAATTTTCCCTCCTGTAACAGATTTAATTGACAAGCGTTGTACATCTGCCTTTACATCTATTTCTCCTCCTTCTTGTGCTCTTAATTGTAAACTTATTTGTTCAATAAAATCATCTCCAGAAACAGAAGCATTTTCATTGACATCTATTAAATTTAATCGTCCATTGTAATAAACAGTCGCAAAAGTTTTGTATCCACTAAAAATTCTGTCTATTTCCATTCTAATTTTTAGACGTCCATTTTTATTTACAATAGCTACTTTATCTGCATCTTCTCCAGTAATAACCACTTTGTTTTTATCAGATTTTACTAAAGTGACTGAAATTCCATCAAAAACTTTTATTTCTTCAAATCTGCCTGTGTCTTTCTCTAACTTTCCCTGAGAAAAAACGGTTGTGGTTAGTAAAGCCACAAATACTGTTATTAATGTTCTCATTTTTTTACTTTTTTTATTCTTATTAAAAGATATAGAAATTGACATTTTGTTACAAATTACCTTCAAAATTAAATAAAAACTTCCTCTTTTTTTCCTAGTAATTCAAAATCTAAATGTCGTTTAATTAAATCTGCATTCTTTACTTTAACAATTACCTCATCACCCAATTGATACATATTTTTAGTAGTTTCTCCTATTAATGCGTATTGCTTTTCATCAAAGTTATAATAATCATCTTTAATTTCTCTAATTCTAACCATTCCTTCACATTTGTTTTCGACAATTTCTATATAAATTCCCCATTCGGTTACTCCAGAAATCACACCTACAAAATCTTTTTCTTTATGCTTTTGCATAAAACGAATCTGCATATATTTTATGGAATCTCTTTCTGCGCTCGCAGCCAAATTTTCCATATCAGATGTATGTCTGCATTTTTCTTCGTACACTTCTTCTTTTACAGAATTTCCTTCATCTAAATAATGTTGTAGCAAACGGTGTACCATAATATCTGGATAACGACGAATTGGTGAGGTAAAATGAGAATAATAATCAAATGCCAACCCATAATGACCAATATTATTGGTTGTATAAATCGCTTTACTCATGGTTCGTATGGCCAAAGTATCTACTAAATTTTGTTCTTTTTTTCCTTGAACTTCTTTTAATAAATTATTTAAAGAACTTGAGATTGTTTTTCTATCATTCATGTTAATACTATATCCAAATTTAGAAATTACACCTTGAAGCATTCCTAATTTTTCGTCATTTGGTTCGTCATGAATTCTATAAATAAAGGTTAAAAGAGGATTTTTCTTTCCTATAAATTCGGCTACCTTTTTATTGGCTAATAGCATAAACTCTTCAATGAGTTTATTAGCTTCTTTAGCTTCTTTAAAAAAGACACCTACTGGGTCTTTCTCTTCATTTAAATTAAATTTTACTTCAATTTTATCAAATGATATAGCTCCAGATCCCATTCTTTTTGACCGCATCTTTACGGCTAATTTATTTAAAGTAAGAATAGCCTCTTTTATATGCGTTTCAATTTCATAAGATTCACCTGTTAGTGAAATAGATGCATCTATAGTATTTCCTTCTGTTTCGATAATATGTTGTGCTTCTTCATAAGCAAAACGTCTATCTGAGTAGGTAACTGTTCTTCCAAACCATTGATTGATAACTTCCGCTTTATTATTTACTTCAAAAACAGCCGAAAATGTATATTTTTCTTCATGAGGTCTTAAAGAACATGCATTATTTGAAAGTACCTCTGGAAGCATAGGAACAACTCTGTCTACTAAATATACTGAGGTTGCTCTTTCATAGGCTTCATCATCAAGAACAGAACCTGGTTCTACGTAATGCGACACATCTGCAATATGAATACCTATTTCGTAATTTCCGTTTTCTAAAGGTTCGAAAGAGAGTGCATCATCAAAATCTTTAGCATCTTTTGGGTCTATTGTAAAAGTTGGTATTTGACGCATATCACGTCTTTTTTCAATTTCCTTTTCTTGTATAGAAGTATCTAATTTATTAGCAAAATGTGATACTTCTTCTGGAAATTGATAAGGCAAACCATATTCTGCAAGGATGGCGTGAATTTCTGTATTATGTTCTCCTGGTTTTCCTAAAACATCTGTGATATTTCCATATGGTGAATCTGTTGTAGTTGGCCAATCTGTGATTTCTACCAAAACTTTGTCTCCATCTTTTGCTTTATTTGTTTTATCTATTGGAACAAAAATATCTACATACATTCTAAAATCTGTAGGAAGTACAAAAGCAAAATTTTTCTTCATTTGTACAATTCCAACAAAAGAAGTTTTAGCTCTCTTAATTACTTTGGTAATTTCTCCTTCTAACTTTCTTCCTTTTCGTTGAGGAAAAACATATACTTCTACTTCGTCTTTATGTAAAGCTTTATTAAATTTTCTTGAAGGAATAAAAATATCGTTTTCTAAATCTTCTGAAATTACATATGCGTTTCCTCTTGAATTAATATCTATAATTCCTGTAAAATAATTCTTTGATGGGACCACTTTATATTTTCCTCTTTCTATCTCTTTTATTTTTCCTTTTTCTTTTAATTGAACTAGTTTTTTAATTAATAAGTTTCTTCCACTAGCATCTGTTATACCTAGCTTGGCGGCAATTTGTTTATAATTATAAGATTTATCTTTATCTTTTTCAAGAACAGAAAATATGCCTTTTGTAATTTCATATTTTTTATGTTTTCCTGCCCTCTTTTTCTTTTTTGACATAGGTTATTTATTGAATCAGAAAAGTACGAATAATTAACGGAAGCAGATGCGTGTTAAAAAAAGTTAAGTATTTCTTAAAAAAATGTTACATTTTGATTTTTCATTCGTCTATAAAGAACACCAGCACAGTTTATAATGAAAAGAGTATATAAAATAATTCTATTTTTCCTGATCATTTTTTTGGTTGGGATATTCTCTTTTATAGGTTATATTAACTATTCTTTAGATAAAAATGAGTCTATAGAATCTGTAGATAGTACTTCTTCTTCACAAAAAGTACCTCCTCAAGCCATCTATTTTTATTAAATATTTAATAATTTTATTTTTGTAATATTACTTAACGTGAATTAGGTATAACTCAAGATTTGTCAAAAGCCGTCAAATTGAGTGATTTTTCATCACTTTATGATGAAAAATAGTATCGAAAATGAGGCTTTTGATTAATAATTTACTACCCTTCGATACAATTTTCTTATTTCGAACTCACGTTAATTTATATTCAAGTTAGATGGAAAAATTTGTAATCGTTGCGACTTATACATATCCTTATGAATATGTTGTTTTAAAAATCATTCTTAAAGAAAAAGGAATTCCTTTTATTTTTGAAAATGAGACAATGGTTGCTATTACACCGTTCTACTCTTATGCATTAGGGGGAATTAAGCTAAAAGTACATAGAGATGATGTCAAAGCAACCATTAATATAATCGAAGATTTGGGACAAAAAAATTCGAATCTAAGAATTGTTTAATTCAAGATAAATTTTTTGTTATACGTTCCTAACTTATTGTTTATTTGAAGTATATAAATATTACCTGTTGCATTACTCATAGAAATTGCATTTGAACCTTCATTTATATCTTTACTAACAACAGATATTCCTTGTAAATTAATAATATTAAGAGAAGCTTTTTGATTGCTTGTTACGTTTAATGTTTTATCATCTCCAACAAAGAAACTAAAAGATCTTTGTATACCATTATCTTCTTCTACACTATTATCTGCATCGTCTTTACCTCCACAGTTGATGGAAAAATTAGTGTTAAAATCTTTATTCCATCTTCCTGTTACGTTTTCTGCATTTGTAGCAGCTATATCATCATCTGAAGTAACACATTCTAAATTTATATTTCCTTCAGATCTGTATATTCTAATATTAGCATTGTTTCCATTTCTAATATTTAATGATTCTAATTGGTTATAGGCTAACAATACTATTGATAATTCAGTATTGCTTGATAAATCTAAATTTGAAATACTGTTATATAGTACATTAACTTGTTCAAGATTTGTATTTGTGCTTAAGTTTAAAACAGTTAAATTATTATTGCTTGCATTTACTTGAACTAACTCATTTGAGTTATCTACATTTAAATTAGACAAGTTATTATACTCACAGTTTAAAATCTTTAACAATGGAGAATTACTAATATCAAATGATGTAAGTTGGTTGTTCTGGCAATACACATTAACTAATTGCTTGTTATTAACTAAATCTAATTCTGTCAAGTTATTATCTGCTGCTGCCAAGTAAGCAAGATTTCTATTATTTAATAAATTTAAATCTGAAAGTCTGTTTTTATAAATATTTAAGTTCTCTAATCTTGTATTGTTTGATACGTTTAAAGAAATAAGTTTATTATTAAAAACACTTAATTCTCTTAGGTTTGTATTTTCACTAAGATCTAAGGACCTAATATCATTGTTATCAGCAATAAGAACTTCTAAATTTACGAATGCTTCAATTCCTGATAAATCTCTAATTGATTCTCCAGATACATCTAAATGAAATACTTGTGATAAATTTCTCATTTCAATAAATCCATCTGGATTTCCAACATCATATCCTTGGTTGATTAATGCATTCTCAAAATTAATATCTTTAATTTGTAGGTTCTGTGCATTTATTAATGTTGTCGTACATAATAAAATTGCGAAGTAAAAGTGTCTCATGGTAATCAAGTTTTGGGGTTTTGATGAGACTAAACTAGAAAAACTTTTTTTAATATCCGATAAAAAGCATAATTTTTTCGACGAAATGCACGTTATAATAAGTTCTTCTTACTTTTTACACCATATATATATAATAACATTATTAACAAATACTATATTATATATATTTTTCTTTAAAATTTAATAAAAAAAATGATTATTATGATTGTTTGTTAATATGGGTAATAAAAAAAAGTAGTATTATTTTTTATTTTAATTTTTATAAATATATACATTTTAATGAACATTTTATTAAGATAGTAATCTGCTAAAAATGAAGTAATTTTTTTAAATAATTAACAGTTGTCAACAAGTTAAATAAACAAGTATTTTTTATAATTAAAACATTAATTTGTGTTAATATCTAAGAGAAGCATTTTTAATAAAATGACTAAAAGTTTTAAAAGAATAAGAAGAATTATTCAATTAAAAAAACATATTAAAATTTAATATGAGAAGTACAAAAATAGTTATTCAAAAATATGTTTAAATATCAACAATTATGTTAGTTTATAATAAACTCATTATTAATAAATTGTAAAAATGAATTAACATTGATAATTGTAAGAATAAAAAGAGAGGATTCTTTAACTTTGTAGTCTATAAATATTATTTCAAATTAAAAATATAATGAAAATAGCAATTGGTAATGATCACGCAGGTACAGATTATAAATATGCAATTGTAACACTGCTAAAAGAAATGAACATAGAAGTTACTAATTATGGTACAGATGATAGTGGTAGTGTAGATTATCCAGACTTTATTCATCCAGTTGCTGAAGATGTGGAAAAAGAAAAAGTAAATTTTGGAATTATTATTTGCGGTAGTGGTAATGGTGCTTCTATGACTGCTAATAAACATCAAAAAGTAAGATCTGCATTGTGTTGGAATAATGAAATTACTGAATTAGCCAGACAACATAATGATGCTAATATTTTAGGAATTCCTGCTCGTTTTGTTTCAATACATCAAGCGTTAGAGATGGTAAAAACTTTTATAAATACAGAATTTGAAGGAGGAAGACATCAAAACAGAGTAAATAAAATTCCTGTAAGTTGCTAAACTTTTTAATAGCATGATTACTATTTCAATAAAACCATTTCATACACTTACTATAAATGAGCTTTATGACCTTCTGGCATTGAGAAGTGAGGTTTTTGTTGTAGAGCAAGATTGTGTATATCAAGATATTGATGATAAAGATCAAAAAGCATTACATATTATTGGAAAAAAAAATGAAAGAATAGTAGCATATACTCGTTTATTTAATAAAGGAGATTATTTTGAAAATACTAGTATTGGAAGGGTAGTAGTAAAAAATACAGAACGAAAATATGGCTATGGCCATGATGTTATTAAAGCATCAATACAAGCAATAAAAGAGCATTATAAAGAAACCACGATTGTTATTTCTGCCCAAACCTATCTAAAAAGATTTTACGAGCAGCACAATTTTAAAAAAATAGGAGAAGAATACTTGGAGGATGGTATTCCTCATATTAAGATGATAAGAGAGTGAGTTTTTCTTTCATTCTTTTTTCCATTGATGAAAAAAGAAATCGAGCTTGCGAGATTCATGAATACCTTAAAAAACAAAAAACAAGTAATGAACTAAACAAAAAAATCTAGTCTAGCTTTTTAATTTTTTGAAATCTACATTATTTTAAAGCCGCACCACCCAGGTCGCTTTTGCTTTGCAAAATGCTTTATGGATGGCTTCCATCACCCATCATTAAAATAGCTTGATTTATTACAAAGCTAAAAAGATGACAAAAAAATATCATTAGTGAATATACAAATAGAGACATATTCTGATCTTAGTTAGAAAATTTAGGGAATCGACCTATTTTTAGTTTTGATAGAAATCAAAAATGGTTTTTAGAAGGTGGATGAAGGAGCATTCTGCAAACAAAGTGGCTCAGAATGCGGAAGTGAAAAACTATTGGCAGTATTTCAAAAAACTTAAAATAAGTCTTGATCTTTTGGTTCGTTTTGCATCAAGGTAAAATGAACAGAATAAAATGTTTTTTCTTCTCATCCTTTTTGCTTGCCCAAAAAGGATTATAAAAAGGGCACTTTCTCTTAGGTATTTTTATACTCTTTTTAAGGGTCTAAAATCATATTGATTTCTCTAAATCATTTACAAGGTTTCAATGATTTTTAACGAAAAATAAATATTATACTCACAGAGAAAGGTTTTACTTCCTAACCAACATTTAGTTAACGATTTATTTAAATAAAGTCAGATATTTTCTTAGAAATTAAAGCGAAGGTTTTCAAGAACTAACTGTAAAGCAAGCGGAAGTGCGTCATGTTGAAAACATGAAAGAGCATGAAGCGATAGTTTTATCAGTGGTTTTGCAAAGCAAAAAGTTCCTAGAAATCTTCTTGACTTTTTGATTCGTTTTGTGTCAAGACAAAATGAAGATGATAAAATGTTTTTTCTTCCTAATTAACATTTAGTAAACGACCTATTTTAAATCTTGATTTTTTGATTCCATCCACCGCATCATCTGGATCATCATTTAAAACATAAATCATTGTATTAGTTTAAAAGAACCAGACCAAATTTATAGAAAAACACAAAAAAGAAGCCTTTACCACAACTTTGCCTTGTTTCACAACAAAGATTTTAACAAAAAGAAAGAAGTTGCTATGTTTGAACTGTCAAAATGGTAATAATGTTACAATAGTAAAGAAGTCCCAAGCTTAAATTACTATAACAAAAAACAAGCCTCGAATCCTACTTTTTGAGGCTTGTCTTGTTTTTATCCTATCGTTATTTATTGAACGTAACCTAACTTACGTTCTGTCTTTTCTGCTAAAAATTGTTGTAAGCGTTCTTTATAAGACCCCATTATGGCTTCATGTAAAAAATCAAAAAAAGAATGAAAACTTTCAGGCTTTTCTTTAAATACTTCAAACTCTTGATCATGATTTGCATATTTAACAAAAAATTGTCCATCACTTTCTTTTCGAATCATTAAATGAATAAGAATTAATTCTTCTTGCATACTTCCAGGAGCTTTACATACTGTAAGACCAGCTCCAAAATGCCAATAAGAATCTGGAGCTAATAATAAGGCATTTACTAAAGAAGGAGGAACTACTTGAAATTCTTTTTTTTGATTTATTTTATATAAACTAAATTGATGTTCAGGTATTTCCATATAGTTTTTAATCTCGCTAACTAATGTTGATGCTATAGAATGACAATCAAGCCTAAAGTTTTCGAAATTGGTTTGTGCATTGCTATATGCCGAACAAAGTTCTTTGAATTTTGATATTCCCATGCTTCTCTATTTTGAAAGATTGATTATTATAATTAAGACGAAAGGAGCTTTATATCCTGACATATTCTTGTTTTCTCAAATTTAAAAAGAATTAACTACATATTGTTATTATTATTATAATCTAGATTTTTTTATAAAGTAACAGAAGTTTTCTATGGATTAACAATAAAATAAGAAAAAGTTCATTGTATTGAAAATATAAAAGAGTTTTATTATTCATTTTCTTTGCATGCTTAAATTCAAGTAATAAATGCAACTTATCCAAGTAGTTTCTTATCAATGGATTGATTTCTATATTACTTTTCGGCCTATAAACAGTTGTAATATGAAAGATCTAACCTTATTGCAAAGGTATGAATTACAGGTAATGCGTAATAATGGTTCTACCCCTAGTGAGATTGCTCATCATTTATATCATAATAATTAAGGAATTGCATTTCAATTGAAAAGAGAAGTTTCAAGAAAATGCCTTCATGCAATTGTAGTGATGCAAACCATACATGCAAAAAATAAAAAACCACCGACAATAAGATATACTATATCACCAGTGGTCTACTCAACATCAAACAACATACTTTTAAGTGAGTTTTTTATTTTTTTAAACTACTATGTTGTAAATACGTTTGAATGCGCCATTTTCCTTCTTTTTTTGTAAAACCAAGATGATATCCATAATGTACTTTCTTATCTTGAGCAATTACTTTGGCTGAAGCTACTCCAGATTCATTAATCGATAAATCTTCAATGTTATAATTACGATCATGCCCCCCTAGTTTTTTAGATTGATGCAAATCCACAAATTGCTTGACAGGCACAGTTAAAATATCTGTTCCTCTTGTAGCAAATATGGCGGCATCATTCCAGAAACTACTAGTAATCATAACTCCATCTTGCGCATCTTTTCCTTTAACCATACTCTTTATAACCTCTTTTATAGATGTTTCAGATTTTTGAGCATTTGCATTGATGAAGACTAGGCAAATTGTAATCAATGTAATTGTTTTTAATGTTTTCATAATTTATTTAGTTTACTAATATTTAGTATACTAAATAAATGTTTTTTGTATTCAAATCAAAATAGAATGTCATAAAAATTTCATAATGTAGTATTATCCTTCTAGGTTTTGATACTTTAAGAGGGTTTTCTAACTTGCAATTAAAATCATCTAATAGTTTGACAGCAATTAAAAGCTCAATTGGATATTTAATAAACTTCACCACCAGAAGTTTGCGTAAGTATGCCGCAAATTTATTTCGCCAAAATGAATTGGATATAACGATGGATCAGTGGGCAATCTTAAATATAACCAATGACAATAAAGGAACATCGCATTTAATGTTATTATCCCAAATGATGGCTAAAGATCCACCAACAATCACAAAAATGGTAGATCTTTTGTGTAAAAAAGGTTATTTAGAGAGGAAATTGGATGAAAACGATAGACGAAAATGGAATTTAGTAATTACTCCAAACGGTATAGAAAGAGAAGCACAGGCTTTTAAAATTGTTAAGGAAATTCGTAGCAAAATTACAGGGGGCATTACTCAAAAAGAAGAGGAAGAGTTAAAGCGTATTCTAATTAAGATTAACAAAATTGTGGATGATATATAATCAATGTAAAACACAAATATTTTCTTGTAATTATTCTTAATTTTTTAAAAATGCTAGTATAAGTTTATTTATTTCTTCTGGCTTCTCTTCCTGAATAAAATGCTTTGCATCTAATGTATGTACGTTTTCAGGTTGAATATTTAGATCCTTTACCACAATTGCTTCTTCATCTTTCCAAACTAACATTTCATCGTGTTCCCCCCAAATTACTAGTGTCGGGATATCAATACTTTTAATAACATCTTTATAGTTTGGTAATTCATTACAGGTCTGAGAGAAGAAATAATACATTGCACGTGTTTTCCCTTCTAATAAAGGTTTTTTATAGCCTTCTATATCAACCTCTGTCATCTCATTTTTTTTGAGTCCTAGTTTAAAAAGCTGTTTTAACAATGTATTTGTTGTAATACCATTACGATACATCCACATAGTAAGACGAGTAAACATACCTTTCTCCATTCGTATAGGGGGTTGAAAACCTTCTTCATAAATAACCGTATTGAGTACTACTAAATTTTTAACTCTGTTTGGCGCTATTTTAAAGAGTTCCCAAGTCCATAAACCTCCTGCATCGTGAAAAACATGAGTCCAATTCTCAATTTCTAGATGGTTCATCAATGCCAATAATCTTTTTGCATGTTCTGTTTCATTATAAATATCATACCCTCTTGGATTTCCACTAGATCCAAAACCTAACATATCTGGTGCAATAACACGATATCCATTGCCTATCAACTCGTCAATCATTTTTCTATACAACCATGATGATGATGGGACTCCGTGCAATAATAAAATAACACGATCACTTTTTCCTTTATCTACATAATTAATTCGTCCTGTAGGTGATTCAAATGATTTTTGTGCTGCTCTAAATTTTTGATATGTCATTTGAGTTTCAGATTTTAAAAACTTTCGAGAAGAACATGCCGAAAGTGTAAAGAAGATTAGAAAATAATAAACAAAAGTCTTCATTAATGAAAATTTATTACTGCCTAAATATACCAAATTAAAATAAGATGAGATTAATCCTTGCCTTCTTTTAAAAGTTTTAAAATTTGATCTTTTACTAATTGCTCTTGAGACCAAGGCAAGAAATGATTTTCTCCTGGAAGTCCTATGGTTTGAAGATAATGTTCGTTAAAGTTTTCTTTAGAAAAATTTATATTTTCATAAGGAACTACTATATCTTTTGTTCCATGAACGTGAATAATTGGAACTTTTACATTTTTCCAACGTCCTTTAATTTTTTCTAATTCTTTTATATGAGTGAACTTTTCATCCCCTGCAACTCCAAGCGCTCCTGGTACCAACCACTTGGTAAGTTTCCATTTAGAAATATAGGCAAACCAAAATATTTTTTCGTTTTCTGGATCTATAGCAGGAGCGAGCATTAAAACCCCTTTTATTTTATCTGTTTTCAAACTAGCATTTGCCGCTATTGGACCTCCATAAGAATGTCCTACTACAATCACATAGTTTTCATTTAAATTTTCTATGATCTCAGCTGTAATTCGTGTTTGCTCTTCTATAGATGTTACTGATTTTCCAAAACGAGAATACCCATAACCAGGTCTATCTATTGAGTATAAGGTGGCTTTAGAAAGTAATGTGGCATCCTTTAAATAATTGTAATATCCATCTGCAGCACCAGGTGCTCCATGAATAAAAAATATAGCCGTATCACTCTTTTTTTCTGCAGTACTTACAATTCTTACTTTGTAATCTGTTTTTGAAGGTGTAAAATATTCTATATTATTATTAACCTGATATTGATTGAAAAGCTCAATCGACTTTTTATCGGAGGTTCTAAACCTAAAACACGATTGGTGTACAATGATAAATCCTAATAAGATTACAAAACGAATCCCTATAAAGATTTTTCTTCTAACTGTACGTTTTTTATGTTTCATATTTTTTTAAAGAAAGTTTTTTACCATCAAAAATACCGTAGGTGAAATATCCTATCCAATCACCAAGGTTTACATATGTTGAATTCTCTCCAACATTAATTTCTAATGGAAGATGACGGTGTCCAAAAACAAAGTAGTCGTAATGTGTATCTAATAACTTACGTTTACTATACTGTACAAGCCATTCATTTTCATCTCCAAGAAACTTTATGTCTTCATCTCCAGAAATAAGTTTATTTTTTACAGATAAATATTCTCCCAACCGTACTCCTAAATCTGGGTGTAGCCATCGAAATAACCATTTAGAAAATGGATTGGTGAATACCTTTTTCATGCGCTTATAACCCTTATCTCCTGGACCCAAACCATCGCCATGTCCAATGAAAAAAGAAGTTTGATTAAATGTGAATTTTTGAGGCTTATGATATACCGGAATATTTAACTCTTCTTCAAAATATCCATTCATCCAAAGATCATGGTTTCCAACAAAATAATAAACAGGAATGCCTGCGTCTGTAATCTCTGCTAGTTTGCCTAAGGTTCTTGTAAAACCCCGAGGGACTACCTTTTTATATTCAAACCAGAAATCAAATAAATCTCCTAACAAAAAAATAGCTGCTGCATCCTTTTTTACTTCATCCAACCATTTTACAAACTTTTGTTCTCGCGGTAAACTTTGCTCACGAGTAGGAGCTCCTAAATGATTGTCTGAAGCAAAATATATTTTTTTCCCTTCTGGAATATTCATTCGTTTGGTTTATATTGTAAATATAATAGAATTGAGAATATCTTAATTATCAACAGCATACCATTCTGCATATGCAGTTTCTGTTTCTTGAAGTTTTAATGAAAATAACTGAATAGTTTTAGGCAAACGTACCTCTATTCTTTTTGCAAAATCAATAACCATATTTTCGGAAGTAGGTTGGTAATCGGTTAAGATTACATTGTGCCCTCTTTTTTGTAATTCCTCACCCAGTTCTAAATGGGGGGTATTTTTATTAAAAACAGTAGCATGATCAAAAACATCTACTATTTCTTCTTTTACTATTTTTTTAAGATCTCCAAAATCTATCACCATTCCGTATTTAACATTCGTAGTATCTGAAATAGGAGTTCCAATAACCGTTACTGATAATTTATAACTATGACCGTGCAAATTTTTACATTTCCCATCGTATCCATAAAGTGCATGGCCTGTTTCAAAATTAAATTGTTTGGTGATGCGAATTGTACTCATAAAAGTATTCTTTAAACAGTTCTGTTTTTACAATTGCAAATATAACAATGTATTGACGTTGTTTAAAGAGGCAAGCCTATTTTATATTAATCGCGTTTGTATTTTCTGTTCTCACGAAATTTGCGAATAAGTAATGCAGCTATGGCAATTAAAAGACCTAATGGGAAGATGAGATCACTATTTAAGAAGTCTAGCATTTGATTGCTTTTTTTAGATTTAGGTTAAGACATTATTTTAAAAGTCGAAGTAAAGAGCAATTCCTTACAAAACTTTTCAAAAATAAAACAAGTCTCAAAAAGTAGGGGTTTGAGACTTGTTTCTACTAACTATAGTAATTTAAGTTTGGGATTTTTACTATTTAATTCTTAAATTTTGATACTCCAAACATATTATATTTCTTCTTTTTCTTAAAATCTTTGTTGTGAAATGATAGAATTTTGTTGTGAAACCTATGTTTTTATTCTTTTTTTCATTTCATGAACTCATAAATAATAAAAATTGTGAACTAAAATGAATCAAAAGAAAAGGCACTTTCTCCTAGGTATTTTTTATCCTCTTTTTTAAGAGTCTAAAATCATATTTCGCCTTCACATCATCTGGCTCATCATTCAAAACACAAGTCATTGTGTTTTTCATTCTGCCCTAAATTATTTCCAAGATTTCAATAATTCTTGATTTTTTGGTTCGTTTTTTATCAAGAAAAAATGAACAAAGAGTAATTTTTTATTCTAATTGATTCGTTTTGCGTCAAGACAAATACGTAGCATTAGCTTCGCCGAATTTAAATTTGGTAAGCAAATTTTTCATTTCATGAATATTTAAAATATAAAATAACTAATGTATAAATAAAAATGAAAAGAAATATTATTTAAAATCAGTCCTTTAATTTACTCTTCAATAAATCATTTTGCTCTTTCATTAATTCTGTTAAATTTGATAAAAGCTCTATATCTTTTGGAGTGACAACCGTTGTATCTTTAGCATCCTGAGCGCGTTTACGCAATCTATTCATAAACTTTACAACAGCAAAAATGGTGAACCCTATAATAATAAAATCTACAAAAGCTTCCATAAGCGCTCCATAGCCTACAGCTACTTCTTCTTTTAATATTGTTCCGGAAGGATCTGTAACAGCATTTCTTAATACAATGCGTTGATTTTGTAAGTTAATATTACCAGATAGTAGGGATAAAGGAGGTAATAATACTTTTTTTACTAATACATCAATTACCTTATTAAAGGAAGCACCTATAATAATACCTACAGCCATATCCATCATATTTCCTTTTACAGCAAATTCTTTAAACTCATTAAATAGTTTCATTGTATCCTTTTTTTAAACTGATGTAAAAATAATTTGTTTGATATTTAAATTCAAGAAGTAACATTTATTAAAAAAACGTCTCATCATTATTACATTAACACTAGTTAACATTTGTATCGTATCTTGATGATCATTTTTGTATTAATAATTAAAAGAAATCTAAATGAAAAAAATTATACTAGTTTGTAGTGCTATTTTATGTTTTACTGTTAGTAATGCCCAAGAGCATAAAATTTCTGAAGAGATTAAAGATAATATTAAAGCGAGAATTGAAACTGGAAATAATCCAGCCATCGTAGTTGCTTATATAAATGGAGATGAGGTAGATTATTTTAGTTATGGTAAAACAGCTTTAAAAAATGGTGTGGGTGTAGACAAAAATTCTGTTTTTGAAATAGGTTCTATTTCTAAAGTATTTACTACAATATTACTATCAGATGAGGTTTTACGTGGTACAATGAAACTTTCAGATCCAATAGCAAATTACTTACCTGAAGAAGTAAAAATACCCAGCAGAAATGAAAAAACCATTACCTTAAAAGATATTGCTACGCATTCTTCTGGCTTGCCAAGAATGCCAGATAATTTTGAACCAGAAAATGGTAACAACCCATTTTCTGATTATAGCAAAGACCGAATGTATAGCTTTATTTCTAATTATACTTTAACCAGAGACATTGGAGAACGCTATGAGTATTCTAATTATGCCATGGGCTTATTAGGACACATATTATCCTTAAAAAACAAAATGAGTTACGACGATTTAATGATAGAAAAGATTGCTACTATTTATGGAATGAATAATACAGGTGTGGTAATTACAGACAATATGAAAAAGCATTTAGCCAAAGGACATGCAGGTACGCAAGAGGTAGAAAATTGGAGTTTTGAGACTCTTGCTGGTGCAGGAGGCATTAAATCTACTGCAGCTGATATGGTAAAGTTTATACAAGCCAATATGACTACTGAAAATACACCTATTAATAAGGCGATGAAAATGAGTCATCAACTTGCCTATAAAAATGAAGCTCAAAATTTTGAAATGGGACTAGGTTGGCATTATAGCAATGATATTATTTGGCATAATGGGGGTACAGGAGGCTATAGAGCTTTTGCTGGTTTTGTAAAAGGAACTCAAAAAGGAGTAGTAGTACTTACTAATTCTACCAAAAGTGTAGACGATATTGGACTAAAACTATTAGATAACAGTAGAACATTAAGTGTTCCTGTAAAAGAAGAAATACAAGTAGAAGCAGAAGTTCCGGAAGAAGTATTAACCACCTATGTGGGTAAGTATGAGTTAGCGCCTGCTTTTCATGTGACCATTACCAAAACAGATGCACAATTATTTTTACAAGCAACAGGGCAGCAAAAATTTCCAATATTTCCTTCTGCTCAGAATAAATTTTTTCTAAAAGTGGTAAAAGCCAGTGTTACATTTAATAAAGATGATACAGGAGCAGTTTCCAGTATGACATTGCATCAAAATGGGCAGAATGTGCCGGGGAAGAAAATAGAGTAATGGTTTTATTCATTTTCTTTGGTGGCTTAAATTCAAGTGTTATGCTCAATCACCGAAATGGACGAAGAAAAAATAATCGATATAAAAATGTACGTGCCTGAAGAAGCTTCAACAGGTACTTATGAAGTAATTAAAGTTTCAGAATACACTTATAAATTAACTAATAACGACCCTTTCAGTGAGATTTTAACATACGGAACCATAATAGAAGTTCTACCAGAAAAAAAAGATGAAGATACCTATGTCTTTAAAGGAGTTCATACCGAATCTGATTATACTCATGAAGTTATAGGGTTGCCATCAGCTTTGAATGAAACTGAAATGAGAGTTGTTGGACAAATGATTATTAATGAAGGGGGCTATTGGGAAGTTATTTTTGGAGGAATGGGATATGTTAATCTCCCAAAGACTTCAAAGCTTAACGTAATTGACGAATTAAATAAGCTGATAAGCGCGAAACAAAAAAGTTAAGAATGGCTAAACCATTATTAATCTTGGATTTGGATGGAGTTTTAATAACAACACCAATGTGGAAAGCAGATGAAATGGATTCAGATGGTTACTCAAAATTTAATCAATCTTGTATCGATAATTTAAATACACTTTTATCTTTAGATGATTTCGATATTTGGTTAAGTTCTACGCGTAGGACTGTTAAGTCTATAGAAGAATTTAATACCATTTTTATAAATCGAAATATAACTAAACCTATTAAAGGTTTTTTACCAGTATATGAGAATTGTAACAATCGAAAAGAAGAAATTCTAAAATTTCTTGAAGAATTTAAACCTCAAAATTATCTAATAATTGATGATGACAAATCATTAAACGATTTGGATGAAATTACCAAAGAAAAATTAGTTTTGACTGAACTAATGAAAGGGTTTAATCAAGAACAACTAAAACTAGCGACAGAAAAAATGAAAAAGAATTTAGACAAGAATGATTTTTTAGATAAGTATATTTTCTTCGGTTTAAAAAACCTAAATGATGGTTTTGATACCGAATCAATAAAGTATTTTTCTGAAACTGATTTTTCAATCGTTCTAAAAAGGGTTGAAGAAAACAATATTGGCATTAGTGGAATTGAGCCTTGGCTTAATGGCGAATTTTACAATGTTTTAACCTCCGAAGACTATTCTGCGAATCCTATTGACCCTAAATGGTATTGGAAAGCATTTGAAGAGTTAAAAAAGAAAGAGAAACACTTACAGTATTCAGCTTCATACTTGTATCTTTAAAAGTTAATCAAATCTTTCAACTTCACTTCTAAAGCCTTAGAGATTTCTAAAAGCGAGTAAATAGTCGGATTGACTTTTCCATTCTCCAACTTTTCAAGTGCCTGTCTATCTTTATTGCAAGCTCTAGCCAAATCGGACTGACTCCAGCCTTTCTGACTTCTTAACTCAACAATACGCTGACCGACTTTCTTTTTAAGTTGTTCCTTATCCACAAAACAAATGTCAATTAATTATACGACAATTTTGTCACACAAAAGTTTGACAACTCAATTTGAATTATTATGTTTGTCATATAAATAGTTGACAATTGAGCAAATTCAGAATTTTAAAAATATACAGTAAGTTTCGTTATCGCAGATGGGGAAATAACTATACTGTACCTGAAATTCGACTCGAAGGACAATGGCTTGAGCAACTAGGATTTGAACAAGGGAATGAAATGATAATCGAACAGAAAAAGAATGAGCTGATAATAACAGTACGGAAAGAAAAAGAGCATAACAAAGTATAAAGCAAATAGGGCGTTCGTGATTATCGAAAGGTTTAGGATAATCTACTAATTCGCCAAATATAAAATTTGGCATTTACGAAAAATGATAAAAGCAAAATATTATAT
>CAYMDH010000055.1:0-20027 GCA_964389205.1 uncultured Flavobacteriaceae bacterium | reverse complement strand
AAGAAACAAGATACGAATTATTTAAAAAAATTAAATTTTAGTGCAAAGGTCTCAAATTAATTATCCTTTTTTCTGAATCTCTACTTGATGTGGATATGGTATTTCTATACCTGCTTTATCTAGTGCTTCTTTAGCTCCTTCAATGGTTTCAAAGTACACATCCCAATAATCTGCTACATTAGTCCAAGGCCTTACCGCTAGATTCACAGAACTATCTGCTAACTCAGAAACGGTGACCGCTGGAGCAGGGTCTTTAAGAACCTTAGGGTTGCTCATCATCATTTCGAGGAGTACTTCTTTTGCTTGTTTTATATTTGATCCATAATCAATACCAAATACATGGTCAATTCTTAATTTACCCTCTGCCGAGTAATTTACAATATTCCCATTGGAAAGAGTTCCATTTGGAATAATAACTAATTGATTAGTAGGCGAAGTCAATTTCGTGGTAAAAATTTCAATCTCTTTAACGACCCCAATAACTCCTTGGGCTTCAATAAGGTCTCCTATTTTAAAAGGCTTGAAAATAAGAATAAGAACACCTTCCTGCAAAATTAGCTAATGACCCTTGTAATGCTAAGCCTATGGCTAAACCAGCAGCAGCTATTATAGCAGCAAAAGAAGTGGTTTCTACCCCTATAGTGCCTAGAACAGCTAATATTAAAAGTATTTTAAAGACCCATCTTAATAAACTCAATAAAAACTTTTTTAAACTCTCATCATAGTTGTTTTTATTCATAACAAGTTCGATCCCTCTCACTATCTTTTTAATGATCCAAGATCCAATGATCCAAATGAGTAAAGCACCAATCACTTTTGGTCCAAAAGTGGTTATGAATTCAATTCCTTTGTCTATCCAAGGTTGTATGTCCATAGTAATTATTTTAAATATTTAGTTTTTAGTATATATGAATTAAAATTATAGCAATAATAGCAGGAACAGATTGTATATAAAAGAGTTTTATCTTTTTTTATAGAATAAGCCCCATAAATACCTGCGATTATAATGCAACTCAAAAAAAATGTTTGTATAGCAATTGAAGATACAGAACTAGGTTCAAATAGCGACCAGATAAAACCTGCAGCTAAAAAACCGTTGTACAATCCTTGATTTGCTCCTAAAACTTTTGTTTTTTGTGCAAATTCTTTTGTTTTTAGCCCAAAAGTTTTAATTCCTTTTGGTTGAGTCCAAAGAAACATTTCTAATATTAAAAAGTAAATATGTGCAATTGCAATACAGCAAATTAAAAGTGTTTCAATTATCCTCATAAAGTTGTATTAATTAATTTAAATGCTTCTTTCGTCTTTTGAACAGGTAATTTACAACTGTTATTTACACAAACGTAAATAAAATTTTTATTTTCTACATATCTATTCTCTAATAAATAAATTGTTGAACTTTTAGTACTCCCTACTATAAGTTTATTAGGGATGTAACTTTTATTAAATTCTTTTATAAGAGTTAATGCATCTGGCCCTGTAATAGCTATTTCGTAATAATCTCCTATTATATTTAACATTAAATCTAACCAGTTAGAATGACTAGAACCATATTCAGATGCATCATTTTTCATATTATTTAGCATCTGAACAGAAGTTTCTGCAAACTTTTTATCTCCATAATAATGAGAAATTTTAAATAAACTTTTGGCTAAGATAGAGTTGGAAGCTGGAATTACGTTGTCTGTTTTTTCAATACTTCTACTTACTAATGCAACATCGTTATTTGATGTGAAAAAGAACATTTTACTATTGTTGTCATAAAAATTATCAAAACAATAATTGACCAGATTTCTGGCAACAATAAGCCATTTTGTATCTAGAGTGGCTTCGTACAATGTTATAAAAGCATCTATTACGGTTGCATAGTCTTCAAGATATCCATTGATAGTACTTTTATTGTTTTTATAACTATGATTTAACCCACCATCACTCCGCAGTTGTTTATTTAAAATAAAAGAAGCATTTTTTAATGCACTTTCTAAAAATCGTTTTTCATTAAAAGTTTGATATGCATTTATATATCCTTTTAGCATTAATGCATTCCATGATGTTAATGTTTTGTCATCTAACCCTGGTCTTGAACGCTTCGTTCTTTCATCTAATAATAATGATTTCCAATGTAAAGTTTTCTCTTTTAGTAGCTCAAGAGTTATGTTGTATTTTTTTGTAATTTCTGCATCACTATCTTTTCGTATGAGTACATAATTGTCGTGTTCCCAATATCCGTACTCATTGATATTGTAATAATCTTTAAAAAGAGGAAAATCGTTTTTTAATAGTGTTTTTAGTGAAGATTCTTTCCACACATAAAAAGCACCTTCTTCTAATTCTCCTTCAGAAGTATCACTATCCGCATCTAATGAAGAATAAAAGGCCCCTTCTTCACTTGTTAACTCTCTTTCTACAAAATTTAAAGTTTCATATACAATATCCTTATATAATATGTTTTTAGAAATTAAATAAGCATCTGCATACAAACTAACTAATTGACCATTGTCATAGAGCATTTTTTCAAAATGAGGGACATGCCATTTGTCATCTACAGAGTATCGAGAAAATCCACCTCCAATTTGATCATAAACTCCTCCATAAGCCATTTTGTGAAGTGTAAGGTTCACATAATCCATCAATTTTTGATCTTTATTTTGATAAGCATAGCGAAGAAGAAAATGATAATTATTGGGCATCATAAATTTTGGAGCTCTATTTAAACCACCTTTTTCAGTGTCAAAAAAAGGAGCCCATTTGCTCAAAGCAATATCGATATCATTTTTAGAAAATAAAGCATCTTCATTATTAGGAATTACCTGATCAATATTTTGCATGCCTTTTTCAAGTTTTCCTGTATATTCTAAGACTCTCTCAGGAGTCTCTTCATATATTTTTGCAAGTTGTTTTAATGAACTTACCCATTCTTCTTTTCTAAAGTAGGTGCCTCCCCAAAAAGGTTTTCCATTTGGTAAGGCAATAACGTTCATAGGCCATCCACCACTTCCAGTCATTAATTGTACAGCATTCATGTATACCTGATCTACATCAGGCCGCTCTTCTCTATCTACTTTAATGTTAATGAAATTAGCATTCATAATAGCAGCAACTTCTGGATCTTCAAAACTTTCATGTTCCATAACATGACACCAATGACATGAAGAGTAACCAACACTAATAAGAATTAGTTTGTTTTGATCTTTGGCTTCTTTTAAAACGTCTTTGTTCCAACTTTTCCAATTTACAGGGTTATGAGCATGTTGTAATAAATAAGGACTTGTTTCATGAATAAGATCGTTGGTGTATTTATGTGTCATATCTTCTGTGTTTCCCCTTTCACAAGCAATAAATAATACTATCAATAAAATTAATAAAAGTCTTTTATACATTTTCTTGTAGATATAAAAAAACGCTCCATTAATATAGAGCGTTTTGAACGTATGCGTTTGAAATAATTACCTTACTTCAAAAGTGATTTTTATATTCACTCTAAATTCAGTAACATTATCACCATCTACAATAGCACTTTGTTCCTGTACATACACAGATCGTATATTTTTGACAGATTTAGATGCTTGCTTTACAGCTTTACGAGTAGCATCTTCCCAGCTATCATTTGAATTAGATAAAACTTCTATTACTTTTAAAATGGCCATGTTTTTTAATTTAATGGATTAATGTAGTCTATAAATTTAGAAGAATTATCCGTTTAAAGCAACTACTTCATTCACTTTTTCATGAAGCATATTCTTTAACATGGCTTCAATCCCATTTTTAAGTGTAAAAGTAGAAGATGGACAACCACTACAAGCACCTTGTAATATAAGCTTTACTATTTTGGTATTTTCATCATATGAATCAAATACAATATTCCCACCGTCACTAGCTACAGCAGGTTTTACATATTCTTCAATTATATCAATTATTTGCTTTGAGGTATCGTCTAAATCTTCCTTATAGGCTCCTGAATCATCTTTAGAAGCACTGGTAATACTACTCATTTGAATAGCATTTTGAGTAACTACTTCTCCTCCGTCAGCCAAATAATTTCTTATGAATTCTCTTAATTCCATTGTAATTACATCCCATTCGGCAACATCATATTTGGATACTGAAATATAATTTTCATCTACAAAAACCTCTTTAACAAATGAGAAGCCAAATAATGCTTGCGCTAAAGGAGCATCTTTTGCTTCGTCAATGTTTTTAAACTCATAGGGAGCTGGGACTAATTTTTTATTAGCTACATATTTCATTACAGAAGGATTAGGCGTACTTTCTGCATATATTGTAACAGCTATTTTTTTAGTGGTAGATGCGTCTGCCTCTATAACTACTTTTTGCCCTGTATTTAAATAATTTTCAATTTGTTCTGAAACTTCATTTTGAACATCTTCCCAAGCAACAATGTCATAACGTTCTATGCCAATAAAATTCCCAGAAATAAAAATTGTTTTTACAAAAGGAAGGTAAAACAATTGTTGCGCCAAGGGTGAATTTTTTGCTTCATCAATATTTTTAAATTCATAACTTTTATGTTCTGTAAGAAAGATATTAGCTTCAAATTTTAATATTGTTGGATGGCTTGTAGGCTGTATTTTAATAGCAATTTCCTGCATTATTATTAATTTTTTTACAAAATTACGAAAAGATATAGATTCATTTTAATATATTTGAGTCTGATTTACCCAAATCTATCATGAAAAAACTGTGCATTTTATTCGTTTTTTTCACGGCAAATCTGTATTCTCAAATCACTGTAGACGACTCATCACATACGTCTCAGCAGCTGATTCAGGATGTATTGATTAATAGTCCATGTGCTACTACTTCTAATTTTAAAAGTGGTACAGGTACTTCTGTGGGTATAAACGGAATTGGCTATTTTGAGAGAAATAATAGTGATTTTCCATTTGAAAACGGAATTATTCTTAGTACAGGAAGGGCTTCTAATGTAGTAGGGCCTAATATAGATAATTTTTCAGGAGATGGAGTAGGAGAGCCTTGGTTTGGAGATTCTGATCTTGAAAACATTACACAAACAGCAACTACACAGAATGCATCATACCTCGAGTTTGATTTTGTTCCGTTCTCTAATAGAATGAGTTTTAATTTTCTTTTGGCATCTGAGGAGTACTATTTAAATTTCCCATGTCAATTTTCTGATGTATTTGCTTTTATATTAACAGATTCTAATGGTGTTTCTAGAAACTTAGCTGTTATTCCAGGTACAAACATCCCGGTTAAGGTTACAGAAATACATGAAACTATAACAGGAAACGGAGGATGTGAAGCAAAAAATGAAGAATTTTTTGATACATATAACGATCCAATTACATCTGCAATTAGCTTAAATGGACAAACCATACCCATGGTTGCTAGCGCTAATGTAACTCCTGGAGAAAAATATACCATAAAACTAGTAATTGCAGATTTTCAAGATGGAAACCTAGATTCTACTGTTTTTATTGAAGGTGGAAGTTTTGTTGTGAATGCCAATTTAGGAGAAGACAGAACAGTAGCTAATAATAACCCTATATGTGAAGGAGATTTTTTGGATCTTGATGCTAATATTTTTGGAGCGGCAACCTATGTGTGGAGTAAAGATGGAATTGTAATTGCTGGTGAAAATGATCCTGTATTAAGAGTTGATGAAGCAGGTGTTTATAGAGTAGATTTTAATGTCAACGGAAGTTGTTCAGGGTTTGATGAAATTATAGTAGAATATATAGCTCCAACAGCACTTATTGAACCTACTTCTTTAGAAGCTTGTAGTACAGATGGGAATCTTTCACAGATTTTCAACCTTAGTGACAAAAATGAAGAAATTAGCGGAGGCGATACAACGATATCTTTTAATTATTACGAATCTCAAGCAGATTTTGTATCAGGAACCCCTATTGTCAATTTTGAAAACTACAGAAGTAAAACAAACCCTCAAGAAATAATTGTAGAAGGTATATCATCTTTTGGGTGTAGTTCTTTTACAACTCTTCAATTGGAAGTAAATCAATTTCCAGCTATTAATATTAATCCCATACCGTTATCACTTTGTGATAATGATAATGATGGGGTTACAGTTTTTGATTTAACACAAAGTGAAAATGATATTTTAAACGGAGCCACCAATATAGAGCTGTACTTCTATAGAAACCGATCTGAAGCTGCTCAAGGCGCGCCTAATAGACGCATTGCAAACATAACTTCATATTCTAATGAGGAAGCTTTTAGACAAATTATTTACGTAAGAGCTGAAGCATTTGGGAATAGTTGCTCTGTTATTTTCCCTTTAGAATTAAACGTTGTACAGTTTCCAGTACTAACACTATTGGAGGAGTACTCTTTATGTTTGGATGGAGATGGAAATGCATTATTGCCTTTAAGCGCTATAGAAACGGGTTTAGATGAAGCTAGCTTTTCTTTTACATGGTATACAGGCATAGAAGCGATAGATGCTAATATAATTACAGGAGAAACAACTTCATCATATTTTTATAGCAGTGAAGGAAATTATACTGTAAAAATCACAAGTTTAAATATAAACTGTGAAATGGTGCGTACTGTACGTGTAAATGCCTCTTCACCACCAACTTCTTTAGTTGTAGAAGTTGTTTCCCAACCTTTTTCAGGGAACAATGAAATTAATGGAACTGTTTTAGGAAATGGAAATTATCTTTTTTCTCTAAATGGAAATGATCCTCAAAGATCAGGAAATTTTAAAAATGTACCCGCAGGAACTCACGTTATTACTGTTTTTGATGAATTTGGTTGTGGCAGTATATCAGAAGAAGTTTTAATTTTAGATTACCCAAGATTTTTTACCCCTAATGGAGACGGTATTAATGATTTATGGGATATTTCTGCTTTTTCTTCTTTATCTAACCTAGAAATTCGGATATTTGATAAGTATGGAAAATTATTGAAGATTTTAAATCAAAGAGAATTTGGTTGGGATGGAGCGTTTAACGGAAACGCAATGCCTGCTAATGATTATTGGTTTAGTGCAATTTTTTCTGAGGACAATGTTATTAAACAAGTAAAAGGGCATTTCTCTTTGAAAAGATAGTATTTCCTATGTCTTTTCTGTCTTTAAATTGTTTGGAATCATAAAATTGCATTTTAACATTAAATGTTATGTTAAATAGAATATAGTATGTTTATTGCGAAATATTAATTTCTTTATGAGATGTTTTGTTAATATGATATGTATATATGCATAAAAAGTCTTTTTTTATTAATATCTGTAAATTTCTTATGAATTCTCATTAAAATGAAGAGATTTCTTTTATTAATCATTCTAATAATATCTTGCTCATTTTTACATGCGCAAATTGATGTAAGCAACACTTCTTTTACAGTACAACAATTGGTAGAAGACGTTTTGATAGATAGCCCTTGTGCGACTACTTCTAATTGGATGTCGTCTACAGGAATTATCCCTGCTCAAGCTATTAATATTAATGGCATAGGATTTTTTGAAAGAGGCATGTCTAATTTCCCTTTCGAAAGAGGCGTTGTATTAAGTACAGGTAGTGCGAGATCTGCTGGAATGCGAAACCCCGGAAATGGAAATGACCCTAATTTCACACTAAACGAAGGAGGGGGATTTATCTTACCTCCACAATTATGGGCTGGAGATAATGATCTAGAAAATATAGCAGGATTAGCTACGGGAGATACATTTAATGCGTCTAGTATATCATTCGATTTTGTATCACAAGCAAATCAAATCAGTTTCAATTTTATTTTTGCGTCAGAAGAATATAACCAATTGTTTGAATGTCAATTTTCAGATGCATTTGCTTTTATCTTAACAGATGCTGCTGGAAATTCAAGGAACCTAGCTGTTGTTCCAAATACGAACATCTCTATTACTACAATGACAATACGTCCTCAAGTAGCACCAATTACTGGGGTTTCTACCGGATGTAATGCTCAAAATGCTCAATTTTTTGATCGGTATAATTTTGGAGCAAATGCAGCTACTTCGGCTATCGATTTTAATGGACAAACAGTATCTTTGGTAGCGAGGGGAGATGTTGTTCCAGGAGAAAGTTATACAATTAAATTGGTAATCGCAGATCAATCTGATGGGTCATTAGATTCTGCTGTTTTTCTAGAAGCAGGAAGCTTTAATTTAGGAGGTAGTTTAGGAGAAGATCGTACCATTGAAGCTGGAAACCCAGGATGTGATGGAACTCCTATTATATTAGATGCTACAATAGATGGTGCAACATATAATTGGTTCGTGTTCAATACTACAACTAATGTTTTTGAACCGTTACCGGATGATACAAACCCTGCTGTAAATGAAACTGACCCCACAACTACTGTAAATATTTCTGGTGTATACAGAGTAGAAGGCGAATTGTTGGGAACTTGTACTTTTGATGATGAGATTACAATTCAATTTATAACACCGCCCATTATTGAATCTCCTCCTGAAGATCTTCAGGCGTGTGATGAAGGGGGAGATGGAAGTGAAACGTTTAATTTAGAAATAAATACTCCATTAATTCTGGGAGCTCAGGACCCTGATGCTTTTGTTATAAGTTACCACCTTACTCAAGATGGAGCTGATAATAATACAGGAAACCTGAATGCAGCAGCATATACAAATACACAAGATCCACAGGAAATCTTTGTACGTATTGCAGATCTTACACAAACTTGTTTTGTTACGGATAGTTTTATGGTATCTACATTTATATTAACAATACCCGTTTTAGACGATATTGTTCAATGTGATATTGATCAGGATGGAATAGCTAATTTTATATTATCTGACAGAACTCTAGACGCAATAGGAACTAATGATTCTGCTTCTGTTACAGTAACCTATCATCTAACACAGATAGATGCAGATACGTCCAATGCTCCATTGCCTGATAATAGTTTTAATAATATTTCAAACCCACAGGAAATCTTCGTGAGACTTCAAGATAATGACAACTCAAATTGTTTTGTGACTTCTTCGTTCAATTTAATTGTTAATCTGCCACCGGTTATTAATGCTGTGGCTAATATAGAAATATGTGATAATAACCAAGATGGTGATGATACAAATGGAATTGTCGAATTTGATTTGAGTCTTAGAGATGCAAATTTATTGAATGGACAGGCAAATGTTATTGTTGAAAGCTATCATACAAACAGAACTGATGCAGAAGTAGGCATAAATGCATTACCTCTGTTATATACGAATGTAATTCCAAACAGAGAACCTGTTTTTATTCGTTTAAGAAATACAATGACAAATTGTTTAAGTGTGGCTACATTTGATCTTTTAGTTAATCCATTACCAATTGTAAGTAATGTAGATCTCTTACAGTGCGATGTAGATGGAATTCCGGATGGATTTACTATCTATAATTTAGATGAGGCAAATATAGATGTGATTAATGGAGGAAATACAGCAGACTTTACATTTACGTATTATTTAAATTTAGCTGATGCGCAAAATGAAAATAATCCACAAAACCCTTCGCCTTTTACTACAACGGTAAACCCTCAAACTCTTTTTGTGACTGTAGCGAATAACACAACATTCTGCTCCAGAATTGCAGAAGTGACCTTAACCACCACAGCTACAAATGTTTCAAACGCATCATTAACACTTTGTGATGATAACAGAGATGGTTCGGTAGTTTTTACATTATCTGATGGGGATACTCAGGTACTGACTGCTGCTCCTGCTGGATTGAATGTAGCGTATTATTTAACATTACAAGATGCTCAATTGGAACAGAACAGTTTACCTAATAGGTATTTGAACGTAGCGAATCCACAAATATTATTTGCGCGTGTTGAAAATGCCAATGCATGTTTTGGAATAAGTACTTTAGAACTAAATGTAAACGAATTACCGCCTGAAAATATACTTACTGATTTTGTTGTTTGTGACGACGACGATATATTTACTTTTAATTTAAATACCAAAGACAATGAAATATTAGGAGGCCTTGATCCTGCAAATTTTACAATCTCTTATCATGAGACAGATTTGGATGCAAATACAGATGTAAATCGATTAAATCAAAACTTCACGAATACATCCAACCCTCAAACTATTACAGCGCGTTTTGAAAATAATATGACAGGTTGCTTTATAATTACATCGTTTAATCTGATGATTAATATAAACCCAATAATAAATTCTCCAAGTTTGATTGAAATATGTGATGATGATGTAGTAGATGGTTTTACGACGTTTGACCTAACACTAAGAAACAATGAAATAATAGGGGATCAAACTGATGTTGAAGTTCAATATTATTTATCTCAAGATGATGCTGATACAGGTCGTAATCCATTACCAGACCTATATACCAATATAGTGAATCCTCAACTAATATTTGTACGAATAGAAAACACCAATACTAATTGTTTTACAACAAATAATACAACGCTAGAATTAATTGTGCAACAAGGGGCAGAAGCAAACTTACCGACACCCTTAGAGGTTTGTGATGAAATAGGAGGTAATGATGGGATCGCTCAATTTGATTTGACAACATTAGATGATGAGGTATTAGGTACGCAAGACCCAAACCAATATAGAGTAACATATCATCTTACTGAAAATGATGCAGAAGTGGGATTAAATGAAATTACAGGAGCTTTTACTAATAGTTCTAACCCTCAAACTGTTTTTGTTAGAGTAACCAATATTCCGATTGGATGTTTTAACACTACAACAGCTACCTTGGTAGTTAATCTATTACCAGAACCTAATTTGGCAGATTCAGCTTTGTTATGTGTTGATGAGTCGGGAGATGTGTTAAATGCGCCTACTCTGGATACAGAACTTCCTGCTACGGGTTTTAATTATGTATGGCAATTCAATGGAGTTCAATTACCAAATGAAAATAATCCTTTTCTAGTTGCGAATGAAGCAGGCATCTACAGCGTGACGATTACAAACGTAAATACAAGGTGTGAAAACACTGATGAAATAGAAGTAGAAAGATCTTCCCCTCCTATTACTTTTAGTGCTCAATTGGTAACTCCTGCATTCGCACAAAATAATCGTATAGAAGTGAGCGTTATAGGAGAAGGAGATTATCAATTTAGTATTGATGATAGCCCTTTTCAGGTACCTGCCTTTTTTGAGAACGTTTCTCCTGGAAATCATATTATTACAATTCAAGATGTAAATGGGTGCGGAAGTGTTACATTAAATGTTTTTGTAATAGATTATCCACGATTTTTCACACCAAATGGAGATGGGATTAATGACACATGGAATATAATAGGAGGAGAAAGATTAAATATTGTGAACTTGTTTGTTTTTGATAAATTTGGAAAATTAATAAGTCAAATTAACTCTGCAAGTCAAGGGTGGGATGGTTTTTTTAACGGTCAACAATTACCGTCAACTGATTATTGGTTTTCAATTGATTTTATTGAAAATAATATATCAAGACGAATAACGGGCCATTTTGCTTTAAAAAGATAATATGAAAAAGTGTTTTTTAATAGCTTCGTTTCTTTTCTGTTTAACAACTAGTTCTGGACAAGAAGGATTACCAGTTTTCTTTGATTATTTATCAGACAACTATTACCTCATACATCCAGCAATGGCAGGTGTAGGACAAGGAGCTAAAATTAGATTGACTGCGAGACAGCAATGGTTTGATGTAGATAATGCACCTAATTTACAAACATTAAATGGTCATGTTAGGTTAAATGAAAGTAGTGCTGTTGGTGCTATTCTTTTCAATGAAACAAATGGGTTTCATTCGCAAACAGGAATACGTCTTACATATGCACATCATTTGTTGTTTTCTAGAGATTTACGAGAGGTAAATCAATTATCTTTTGGTTTAAATGTAGGTATTTTACAGAGTAATCTAGATGAATCAGAGTTCTTTTCTATTCAACCTGATCCAATTATTTCTGGAACCAATAATAGTGTGTCTTATTTTAATGTAGATATAGGTGCTTCATATAATTTTTTAGAATTTTATACTCATTTTACTGTACAAAACCTTCTGGGTACAGGTAGAGATTTATTTACTGCTCAAGAGTTTGATAACCTAAGAAGATATTTAGTTTCAGCAGGATATGTTTTTGGAAAAAACGAATGGCAATACGAACCTTCTTTTTTATTCCAAGCTACAGAATTCACTAATGAAAGTACTATAGATGTCAATTTTAAAGTATATAAAGATGTTAATTTTGGAAAGGTTTGGGGAGGGGTATCTTATCGAAGAAGTTTTGATGGAGCGCAATTTAATCTCAATGGAGATCTTGAAGATCAACGTTTACAATTAGTTACCCCTATCTTAGGAGTAAATTACAAGAATTTTGTATTTGCATATAATTATTCATATCAATCAGGAGATATTAGAATTTCTAACGGAGGTTTTCACCAAATTACATTAGGTGTCAATTTATTAGGAGCAGGAACAAAACCTTATGATTGTAATTGTCCAGCTGTAAATTATTAAAAAAAAAGAGGCCTTTCGGCCCCTAATTCTTATTCCCATTTGTAATTTTTCTTTTCCGCTTGCCTTTTAATAGATTTTATCATTGTACTTTCTAAATCGTTTGTTTTTGTGTTTTTATTTTCTTTTGTAATGTATAGTTTTCTTTTCTTGTTTAATTCTTGAATTTGTTTTTGAATAGCTGCTCTTTGCGCTGTTTTTTTAGTTACATAAGCCTTTATTTGAGCTTTAGATTTCCCTTGCAATTCTTTAGGTAACTCATCTTTTTTAAGGCTTTCATATTTGAAATCTTTATCGGAAGAAGCATCTACCAAATCCCAAGATGAGTTTTTATAAAAACGAGAACTCTTACTCACAGCTCTTTTTAATTTAATTTCATCATTAACAGATCCTGCTTTTTCGTCTTGTTCGGCTTGTAAACTTATTTTAGATTGACCACTACGGCCATAAGGAACATATGTGTTATTTAATTGTATGTTTAATTGTAAGATAGTTTTATCATAAGGAGTAACAATTTGAACAATTTTTTGATTGTGGTTGATAGCCATATAATCACCATTAGTTAGTAAAGCTCCATCTTTCCACATTCCATTAATTCCTTGCTCGTAATTTCCACAAAAAATAGTATTCACAACTACATCTTTTTCTTTGGCATTTGTTGTTGCATCTTTATAATTAACTTTTCCTTGTGTGAAAGGTTCATTTCCTGCTATAAATACCAATTTTAAATCATCTGCATTCTTCCCCCATTCTAATTGATTTAATGAACTTTGAATTACCTGACCGCAAAACTCACTTCCTCCGTTTGTGGTTAGAGAAAAAAGTTTTTCAGAGATATCGTCCAAATCACTAGTAAACCCAATAACTTGGCGGATATATCCTTCTTGTGAGGATAAATTGTCATTACCATACTCATAGAGTGCAATTTCTAAATTAGGAGTTTCATGCTCACATTTTGCATATGATAATTCATTTACAATATCCCATAACTGTGCTTTTGCCTGATTTATAAGACCATCCATACTATTACTGGTATCTAATAGTAAAGCTACTTTTATAAAACGATTTTCTGGTTTACTGATAGATTTAGAAATTAGATAGGTTTTGTCATTTTTTAAATTGCGTTCGCAAGCAAAAACATTTGCAGCTAAAAGCAATATTGATACTGTGGTTACGATTGTTTTCATCACTTTCATTTTCTTTAATAATTAATATGTGCTAAAAGTATTTTGAAACTTTTTTAAAAAAAAATAAGAACGAGTAGAGTGCTAATTACAATGAGGGAATCCTAGTTTTGAATGAGCGTGAAACTCCTTTAAATATCTTTTTAGACAGTTTTAAAGCTCTTTGTATAAAGCAGTATTTTAAAATACCATTTAAAGTATGTATGTTTATAAAAGGAATGATTTTAAAATGAGAGTATATCTTCTAAGCATATTATTTTTTTTATGTTGGTTTTCATCTTTTTCTCAGTCGGGATTAGGAGAAGAGTTTGCATATATCATAAGAGGCTCTGTTAAATACAAAGATACTAGAGAACCAATTCAAGGAGTAGAGGTTTATGTTTCGGGAGACTTAGATAAAGTTAGAAGGTTAGGAGTAATCCCAAGTAAGAGAGGAGCTATAACCAACTCTGGAGGGAGATATAAGATAAAAGCTCATGAAGGAAGCGAAATAATATTTAAGAGCCCTCATTTTGAAACAGTAAGATACACTGTTTTAAATAATCAAGATATTGATATTTTGGTAGAGCGTTTTGAATCTTCTTTTAGTGGAAGATCTCAAATAAACTCAATAATTAAAAAAGGACATAAGATTTTTATAGACTCTGCCAATTACTACAAAAAAAGGGATATAGATAAGAGCATAGATTATATAGAAAAGTCACTAACTGTTTTAAGTGATAGAAAAGAAAGTCAAAGAACTTCATTATCTTTTTCTACTCTGGGAGATATTTATTTGTATTGGAAACAATACGACTTGGCTATTGACAATTATAAAAGAGCTATTGATGCCAGGTCTTCTGTTGCAACCAGAATTCAAATGGGTAAGGCCTATTATCTCAGTGAACAATATGAAGAAAGCGAACAGGTCTTTAGAAGCCTTTCTAAAGAACGAAAGTTAACAGGATTCCAAGAAACCATTATTCTAGAAGGGTTAGGAGATGCAAATTATCAATTAGATTATGTGCCTGAGGCCATTGAAAGCTATGAAGAAGCATTAAAAATTGCACAAAAGAATTTAATTTCTCCAAAAATAACAGACCTTAATTCTAAACTGGCTGAAGCGAATGCCAAAATTAATAATGTTAAGACAGCTCAAAATCTTTTTCAAAACTCTTTAGATCTTGCGTCAAAAGAAAACCCAAAGAGAGCCATCCAAGAGAAGTCTAAAGTTGCCGATTTTTTCAATGATAAAAATCAATATGATAAAGAAATAGAGTTGCGAAAAGCGACTTTAGAAGATGTTAAAAAATTAAAAAAGAAAACAAATACTAAAAACGAAAGTGTAGTAAGTGTAGAAAATGATACCATTACACCACAAAAAATTAACTATAAAATAGGGAATGCGTTTATTGCGCAAGATAAATATAAAGAAGCGATTCCCTATTTAGAAGAAAGTATAGCCGAAGCAAATAAAGAAGAAGATTTAGTGGTGGAAAAAGATGCTACCAGAAAATTGTCTGAGGTATATAGAAGTGTAGGAGATTATGGTAAAGCACTTGAGAGCTATCAAGATTATGTGCAATTAGTAGATGAATTATACATAAAAAAAGAACAAGAAATCTCTCAGCTTACTCGTTTTAGAAGAGATATTTCTGTAAAACAAAATAGAATTACGAGTCTGGAAAAAGATAAACAACTCAAGTATAATTTAGCACTTAAAGATCAAGAACTGATTCAATCTGATAATAAGAGAAATGAAATTATCATTTATGCTTTAATTTTTGGAATGTTGATGTTAACCTTAGTTGCTGTATTGTTTTATCGTACAAATAAACAACAAAAATTAGCAAATAATTTACTGGCACTCAAATCTTTAAGATCTCAAATGAATCCTCATTTTATCTTTAATGCTTTAAATTCTGTAAATAATTTTATTGCCAAAAGTGATGAGCGTAGCGCAAATAGATATTTGAGTGAGTTTTCAACCTTAATGCGTTCTGTTTTAGAGAATTCTGAAGAAGACTTTATACCTCTTGAAAAAGAAATACAGCTTTTAGAGTTGTATACAAAATTAGAACATTCTCGGTTTATGGAGAAGTTTGAATACAAAATTGCCATAGATGAAGATATAAAAATAAGTGCATTTAAAATCCCTCCAATGTTATTACAGCCTTATGTAGAAAATGCGATTTGGCATGGTCTGAGATATAAAGAAGAAAAAGGGTTGCTTACCATTCATTTTTCTAAAATAAATGATCGATTAATAAAAATTATTATAGAAGATGATGGTGTTGGAAGAAAACAATCCGTAAAATTAAAAACTGAAAATCAACGCAAACAAAAATCAAAAGGGATGGGGAATATTAAAAAACGGATAGACATTCTAAATGATATGTATAAAGATCGAATAGCTGTTTATATAGAAAATATGAATGAGAATGAAACAGGGACAAGAGTGGTGTTAACATTAAAGAAAGATTAATTATGAAATTAAAAGCAATTATAGTTGAAGATGAAGCTACCAGCAGAGAAATTTTACGTAATTATATTGACAAATACTGCCCTAATATAGTATTAGAAGGAGAAGCTTCAAATATTGATGAAGCTCTTATTCTTATCAGAAACAGTGAATTGGATTTAGTTTTTTTAGATGTAGAAATGCCCTATGGGAATGCTTTTGATTTATTAGATAAGGTAGGGGATCATACTTTCGAAACCGTTTTTGTAACAGCCTATAATCATTATGCAATTGAAGCATTAAACAACCACGCATCTTATTACTTAATGAAACCCATTTCTATTGATGAATTAATTAAAGCAGTAGATCATGTAACAGAAATTAAGAAAAAAGAAAATACACTGCAAAATAAAATATTAACCCCCAAAACAAATGGTGTTTCAGGAAAAATAACAATTCCTCAAATAGATGGTTTTGAGATATTGGATGTGGCAGATATAATTTATTGCAAAGCAGATGATAATTATACAGAAATCTATCTGGAAAATCAAAAACTGGTAGCTAGTAAAACACTTAAATATTTTGAAGAAGCTTTAACAGATTCTCCTTTTGCTAGAATTCATAAATCGTATTTAGTAAATGTTAATACGATTGTTAAATATAAAAAAGGAAAAGGAGGGAGTGTTGTTTTAAGAACAGGAAAAGAACTTGTTGTGTCTTCTTCAAGAAAGAAAGAGTTACTGGCCTATTTTGAATAATCCTCAATTTATATTTGTACTTTAAATTAAAAGATGAGAATTAAATGATAATCAAAAAAATAAATGGCAAAGAACCTGTTTTTGGTGATAATTGCTTTATTGCAGAAAATAGCGCTATAGTTGGAGATGTTGTAATGGGAAATAATTGTAGTATTTGGTTTAATGCAGTAGTTCGAGGTGATGTGCACTATATAAAAATGGGAGATAAAGTAAATGTACAAGATGGAGCAGTTATTCATTGTACATATGAAAAATCACCAACTACAATAGGGAATAATGTTTCTATAGGTCATAATGCGATTGTTCATGGCTGTACTATTCAAGATAATGTTTTGATAGGAATGGGCAGTATTGTAATGGACGATTGTATTGTAGAAAGCAATTCTATAATAGCGGCTGGAGCTGTTGTAACTAAAAACACAAAAGTAGAAGCGGGAACTATTTATGCAGGTGTTCCAGCGAAAAAAGTAAAAGATATTCCAAAAGAAATGATTTCTGGAGAAATTAATAGAATAGCAGATAATTATATAGAGTACGCCAGCTGGTTTAAAGAAGAAAATTAAATACTATTTAATTCTTATTTTTGCTCAAAATTAAACCAGTATAATATATGAACGCATATATTTTTCCAGGTCAAGGAGCTCAATTTGTAGGAATGGGACTTGATCTTTATGAAAAATCGTCTTTAGCACAAGAATTGTTTGAAAACGCTAATGATATTCTAGATTTCCCTATTACAGATATTATGTTTGAAGGGACGAAAGAAGATCTTCAACAAACTAAAGTTACGCAACCTGCTATTTTTTTACATTCAGTAATTTTAAGCAAAGTTCTAGGTGAAAATTTTAAGCCAGATATGGTAGCAGGACATTCTTTAGGAGAATTTTCGGCATTAGTAGCTAATGGTGTGCTAAGTTTTGAAGATGGTTTAAAATTAGTTTATCAAAGAGCTTTGGCAATGCAAAAGGCTTGTGAGGCTAAACCAGGAACAATGGCTGCTGTTTTAGGTCTGGAAGATACAATTGTAGAAAAAGTTTGCGCAAATAACTCAGGAATAGTTGTAGCAGCAAACTATAATTGCCCTGGGCAATTAGTTATTTCTGGTGAAGTAGAAGCTATTAATACAACTTGTGAAACTTTGAAAGAAGCTGGAGCTAGAAGAGCATTGGTATTGCCTGTTGGAGGTGCCTTTCATTCTTCTTTAATGGAACCAGCTAGAGAAGAATTGGCGTTGGCTATTGAAAATACTTCTTTCAACAATCCTATCTGCCCAATTTATCAAAATGTAAGCACAACTGCAATCACAGATGAGGGCATAATAAAAAATCATTTAATATCACAATTAACAGCGCCAGTTAAATGGACGCAAAGTGTACAAAATATGATTAAAGATGGAGCCACATTATTTACAGAAATAGGACCAGGAAAAGTACTCCAAGGATTGGTTAGGAAAATAGATAGAAATGCAGCAATAGGCACTATTATTTCAGATTAATTTTATACATTCGCTACTTCTCCGATAGGTGTGAAAAATCTTTAATAAATAGTTTAGATTTTAGTTGATAAATGGAATTAGAAGAACTCGTAGATAAGTTTCAACAAAAGGATATAAAAGCTTTCGAGCGGCTTTATGAGATGTATTCAGTTAATATGAAGTCTGTAATATATAATATAGTTCGAAATGAAGAAGATACTGAAGAAATACTTCAAGATGTATTTGTAAAGGCATGGAATAGTGCAGAAAGTTATTCTTCAAAAAAAGGCCGTTTTTATACTTGGTTAATCAATATTTCCAGAAATGCAGCTATAGATAAAACACGTTCTAAAGATTATAAAAAAGGAAAACAAAACTCTGATGCTACTTTTTTCGTAGATATATTTGAGTCGTATGATAATCTAGATAATAGAGTAGACGCTATTGGAATTAAGAAGTATTTAGGCAACATAAAAGATAAGTGTAAAGTTTTAATTGAGTTGATTTATTTTAAAGGATACACTCAAAAAGAAGTATCTGAAGAAATAAAAATTCCTTTAGGTACTGTAAAAACAAATTTAAGAAAATGTATTTCCGACCTTAGAAAGGTTGTGTTGAACTAATGGATATAAAAAAATACATAGAATCAGGTATTTTAGAGCTATATGTAGCTGGAGTACTTTCTGAAAAAGAAAATCAGGAAGTCTACCAATTAGGGCAGCAACATGAAGAAATACAGCAAGAAATTGAAAGTATAGAAAAAGCTTTAAAAATCTTATCTAAAGAGCTATTACCAGAAGAAATGGAGTCATCGTCTTTTGAACCTATCAAAAATAAGATACATCAAAATGATGAAAAAGTGATTCCTATTTCTAGATCAGATAAGCCCACAAAATGGGTAACTTATATAGGATGGGCAGCTTCTGCTATTTTAGCAGGAGGATTATTTTGGATGTTTAATCAGAATAATAATTTAAAATCTGAAATACAAACAGTAGAAATTAAAAATGCTGTTTTAGAAGGTAAAGTAGACAAAACTACATTGTCATTTATTAAGGCGACTGAATTGCTGTCTATTTTGAGAGACAAAAATAGAACAGAAGTACCCCTTGCTGGTCAGGCAGTAGCTCCAACAGCTTTTGCAAATGTATATGTGAAAGAAGGAGATGACAAGGTGTATATTGATGCTTTGGGATTACCAGAACCTCCAAAAGGGAAAGTGTATCAGGTATGGTCATTAAAATTAGATCCATTAACGCCAACTAGTATAGGTTTACTGTCAGATTTTGCCTCCGATGAAAATAAAATATTCGAACTTAATAATGGTAATGAATCTGAGGCCTTTGGTATAACATTAGAACCAGAAGGTGGAAGTGAAAGCCCTAATTTAGAACAATTATATACCTTGGGAGTGGTAGCTGCGACACCTTAAGGATGGAAAATATAAGTAAAAACTAAAAAACACTTGCTAAAAGCAAGTGTTTTTTAGTTTTTACTTATATCATAATTGTATTGATGATAAGGGTAGGGTTATGTCTAATTGTACGCATTATTATAGCGTTTACTTTGTCTCTTCTGGTATTTCTACAAGCAATTTATATTCACCATCTAAAACTTTCTTTTATAACCAATTCAATTTATAAGGTTAGAATTGTTAGAACACAGATACACAACTAGTAACCTGAGTTCGATTAATATTTAAGTAGATTTTATGAGTAAAAAAGATAGATT
>CAYMDH010000054.1:0-21964 GCA_964389205.1 uncultured Flavobacteriaceae bacterium | reverse complement strand
GGTGGTTCAGTTTCACCCGAAATTAGTGGTATACTATGTCCGAATTTTGCACTATAATATCAATACTAAATTCTGTTTTATCTATATCAGAATCTATGAATAAAAAGATTGTTGATTTAGAAATTATTTCTGAACAAGAATTGAGCTATTTATATATTTTACAATATTTATTTAAAAAGACAAATTTACAATTACTTTTAATTTGTGATAATATTGATAATTGGGATGACAATTCTCTCTTTTTACTTGAAAAAATAGTAAATAAGAATCCCATTCTAACTACACAATTTAGTTTTATTAATAACATCACTTTTCTTTTTTCTCAAAGGAATGATGAGCTTAATTTTTTATATAACTCTACTCAGTTATTACAAAGAGAATTAACTCGACTTGAACCACATGATTTAGAAAACGTAATGTTATTCTTTGGTTGTGAAAAAAAATTAAGTGAGAATGATGTTAGAAATATTTATAAAGCCTCCATGAATGGACACCTTGCTCTTATTCATCAACTCTCTCAAGATATTAATTATAGAAAAGATGGGGACTCTAAAATTTCTTATGCAAATGATATAAACTTCATAAATGCTCAACTAGAAAAAAATTTAGAATTAAAAAATCTTTTAAAAACAATCTCAGTTATTGATAATGATATGTGGGGAAAAGAAGTTGTCCATATGATGGAAGATTTGCATCAAACTCCTCTTTTCAATATCACCCAATTGATAGGACAAGCAGTTCATACAAATTATATTGAAACTTCTCCTGAAAATTATTTTTCAGAAAATACAAGTCTTAAGTTTACTCATAGTGAACTTCAAGAATACGTAAAACCAAAATCAGAACAATTAAAACGTAAATACTATAACTCTTATGCAAATTCTTTAATTCAGACACAACCTTTGGATTTTATGATGAGATCTGTTTATTCATCTTTAGGAGGAAATTATCAGTTTTCAGACGTTTTACTAATTAAACACTGTTTAGACATTGGATGCTTTAATTCTTCTTTAATTAAGTTTCATCATGCGGAGTCATATAAAATTCTAAAAGAATTTGAAAAACTTTCATCATTATACTTGAAAAAAAATCTCAAGGAAACCCTAAGGTTAGCCGACTATATGATCTCTAGTAATAAGTTAGACGATTTATTACTTTTTGAAGTTGAATATGTAAAAGCTGGTGTATTTTCTATCTTAATAAATGATTCAAAACTTAATAAAAGTATTGAGCTTCTCGAAAAATGGAGAAATAGTTCTCTTGCAGAAAAGGAATTGGATATAAACTTTAAATCAAACTATCGATTAATTAGAAATTATCTTTATCTTCAGAAAAACAAAGATGTTGAAATTCTCTATGATTACACTAAAAATAAAGTGTCAGAGTATGCGAAATATAGCTCAAAGGCTCAACGTTTGTCAAATATTTTATGCAGAAATTCTACAATTGCATATGGATTAGATTCTTCTTATCAAATATTAAAAAATAATTTGCAAGAATTAGGAGATGTAAGTACTAATACCCCAAGCTCTGATTATATACAGTATTTTTACAGCTTGATTAACTTAGCAGATGTCTGTGCATATACTGGTAAATATAATGAAGGTGAAATTTATGCATCTCTCGCTTGCGAATTACTTAAAAACAACGTACATAATTTATCGCATAAGAGTGCTACAAATAATTATATAATTAATTGTGTCTGTAAAGATAGAAGTAAAGCTGCTAATTTTATCCCTTTGATGGAATCCTTAGTAGATGATAAGTCAATCCTTCAAGACAATATAATATTGTCAACAAATTTAGCTTCTTTATATATTTCATGTAATAAATATGAAAAAGCAAATGAATTATATAATAAAGTATTTAAAATAATAAATAGATATAATTATCAAGTTAATAATCATATATATAAAGTAACGGTAAATTATGCTACACTTAAATATCTTCAAGGTCATTCTAAGAATGCAATCGAGTTAATGAACTCAGTTAAAAACATTTATAGTGATACCTATTCAAATAGTTTTATTTCTACTAGACATAATAATCTAGAAACAATTTTTAAAAACCTAAAAGTAGACTCACTTCAAGAATTAGATTCGTATCTATTTAAAAATCATAATCAAGATTTGGCATGGTACGATGAATGGATACATTATAATAAAGGTTTGATATGGTGGGGGATTCAACATTGGTCTTTTAATTAAGTGCAGATGCGAGCATCAATAAATAAAGTTGTTCATTAGTAATTCCTCTTTGTTTAATAAAATAATTGAATGAAGAGTTTTTTGATATTCCAGGAGAACTATTAATATCATTTATATATATATTCAGATTTTTATCAACACGAGCGTCTATCCTATAAATTCCATTCAAACTAAGTAATTTTACTATTTTGTTAGCAATATTTAATATCCTATTTGTTACCGTTTGTGATACTTCACAAAAATCATAAAAAAACCTTTTTGAAAAATCAAATTCACTAGAAAAAAATCGATCTTCAATATTACGTAAATTGCCGATCCCAACTCCTACAACAGAACTTATTATTTTATTAGCTACTACAATTATAGGAATATTTACTTCATAGCCATAAATAAATTTTTGAAGTATTACTGGTTCATCAAACTGAGATGATAAATTTTGTATGAAAAAATCAGCTTCTTTAGAGTAACGAAATTTATTATGATTTGAAATGCCTTTACTATCAGATAAATGAATTGGTTTAACTATAATCTCTGTTCCTATAGGTGGGGTATCGCTTAACCACCCATTTATATTGCAGAAAAACCAACTTTGAGGAATTATATCTCCAAGGGATTTTAATAATAAAGAATAATGATATTTATGCCTTAATAAAGCTCCGATATAAGCATTAGCTCCAACATATTTTACATCTAAAAAATTACATAAAGATGGTATTACTGATTTTGATTCAGAACCAGTACCGTATGATGCTCTAGATATTACGATAGGCTCTTTTTCAGGTTTAATACTCTTAACATATAATAAATCTTTATAAAGAGATTTTATATGAGTATAAATATGAGCTTTAATTCCGATAGATTTAAAAGTAATAACCATATCATCAATAATTCTAATTTCAGAACCATTAGTAAGTATATTTTACTCATTGTCTGTGTCAGTTGTACTTATAATAAAAACTTCAAATTTATAAGAATTTTCTATTATATTCTTTATGAGTGAACGAAATAAATCATCCATAATAATTAGTTATCCTTTATTCAGATCACTAATTGTATACTATTTTATTTCTCGGATGTTTTAATTGAAGTATCTCGAAAGTCTTTTTATTACTTACATGAGTATAGATTTGAGTAATGTTTATGGAGCTATGCCCTAACAATTCCTGAATGTATCTAATATTCACATTAGCTTCTAACAATAATGTGGCAAAAGTATGCCTGAAAACATGAGGAGTTATATTTCTGTTAATGCCCGATACTGTAGATATTTTCTTTACTAAGTACCTAACTGATTGTTCAGATAATCTATTGTTTAAACGATTAATAAAAAAATATTCATTAGTATGAATTTTATCTTTGAATTCAGAATAATAGTTTTTAATGGCTTTAACAGTGAATTCATTTGTTATAGGTATAATTCGTTCTTTATTGCCTTTTCCTAATATCTTTATTGAAGAATAATCATTACTAATATTTTCTTTTTTTAAAAAACACAATTCTGATACTCTAATACCTGTAGCAAATAATAATTCTATAATAGCTATATTTCGTATACTTGAGGGGCTAGCATTTTGATTGTTTTTAAGTTCATAAGTTTTCTTTATAATACTTTCTATTTCATTTAGAGATAAGACAACAGGAAGAGATTTCTTTATTTTGATTTTGAAATTAATTTTATCAAAAGGGTTTTCTGTTATTTTGTCTTCATATTCTAAAAAATTAAAGAATACCTTAAGAGTAGCAATTTTTCTTTTAATGGTTCGGGGGGAGTATTTTTTGATGAAAATAAAATGATCTTTTAAATGTTGCTTTGTTATAAGCCTTAGGTCATATACTCCAAACTTATTTGATACGTGTCTAGAAAATTGGTTTAAGTCAGATTTGTAAGCTTCAATTGTTTTTTTACTCAGTTTTTTTTCTACTTCACAATGAGTGAAAAAGTAATTTAAATGCATATTTCTATTTTTAAGTTTAGAAACTCAAAATAGATGATTCTTTTTTAATTTGATTTAAAATGTTACAACTAAGATTTTTTAGAAATGACTTTTAAGTTAGAATTGTCATTTGTTCTAAATTTATTCCTTAAAACCTTCATGTCGTCACTTACTTTTCTATCTAAAATTTTAGCATAATGTTGCGTAGTTCTCAACGATTTATGACCAAGCATTTTACTTACAGATTCAATTGATACACCATTAGAAAGCGTTACTGTGGTAGCAAAGGTATGTCTAGCCAAATGTGTAGTTAAGTTTTTATTGATTCCTGCTAAATCTGCAATTTCTTTTAAATAGGCATTCATTTTCTGATTGGTTAATACAGGTAATAATTTCCCGTTTTGTAATTCAATAGTATCTTGATGCTTTTCTAAAATCATTGCAGCGATTGGAAGTATTGGAATATTACTCTTTGTATTAGTCTTTGTTCTTTTAGTTTTAATCCATTTTTCTCCATCAATACCAAGTACAATATCATTCTCTGTAAGCTTTTTTACATCAGCATACGCCAAACCCGTAAAACAACAGAAAACAAAAATGTCTCGTACATGTTCTAATCGTAATGTGTGAAATTCTATATTCATTAATTTCTGAATTTCATCTTCAGTAAGGAACTCTCGCTCTACTGTTTTTAAGCGAACCTTCCAATTGGTAAAAGGATCTTTTTTAATCCAATCATTAGCATACGCAATACGAATGATTTTTTTAAAATTGGTAATATATTTTATTGCAGTATTATGACTACACTTTCTTTCAGTTTTTAAATAATATTCAAAGCCTGTTATAAACTTATGATCTACTTCCTTAACGGGAATGTCTTCACATTTATAGTTTAATTGTATGTATGCTTGAACATGGTTTTTAGCAGTCCTATAACGCTCTGCTGTTCCTGCTGAAAAATCTTTACCTATAAGACTATTTACCTGATCGTTGTGTTCTTGGAATATTTGTAAAAGCATTTTACCTAGATCATCTTTCCCTAGATATTTATCTCTAAGTATGGTAGCAGTAATTGGTTTTTTCTTTTCAACCAATTTTTGATGAATTTTAAAAATCCGATTTTTAATAGAGGAGATATACCTATTTATTTCTTGTGTTTCTGGAGTATACCCTTTTACATTTCCAGATTCTACATTCCACTTTTCTATAAGTACTTTACGCTGTATACTAAGCTCTATACGCTTACCATCTACTGTTATTCTCAAGTAAATATTTGCCCTTCCCGTACTGTCTGCTTTACTCTTTTTTATATAAAAAAGTAGTGATAATGAATTCTTCATAGGTGTCACTTTACGATTCTCCTATTAATTTACGAAAAAATATTTAAAACTTCACCTCTGTAATTAATTGATTAACAATAAATTGTGTAAAATTCGGTGTCACTAAAATGAGGTGTCCAACTGACACCGAATTAGCCCCTTTTTTACATGGTTTCAGGGGGTATTATATGGAAGTATATAAAATGAAAAACCCTGTAATCTATTGATTTACAGGGTTTTTTGTTGAGTTTTGTAAACTCCAAGCGGAGAAAGAGGGATTCGAACCCCCGGAGGTGTGACCCTCAACAGTTTTCAAGACTGCCGCATTCGACCACTCTGCCATTTCTCCAAGTGTCTCATCAGGTATTCCCTGAATGCGGGTGCAAATATAGGAAAGCTTTTTTAATTCTTTTAAAGTTTTTCTAAAGTTTTTTATTAAAAGAAATTATTTTTTAGATATATAATGACACTCTATCTAAAATATGGTATTTTTCGAGCTTTAAAATGAACCCTTATGGAATTTGGTTGGGAATTAGCCCTCTTGGTCTTGGCTGGTTTTGCTGCTGGCTTTATAAATACATTGGCAGGAGGAGGATCATTGTTAACCCTTCCTATGCTTATTTTTATTGGCTTACCGCCAAGTGTAGCTAATGGTACTAATAGAATTGCAATTGCGGTTCAAACTACCTTTGCAGTATTAGGGTTTAAGAGCAAAGGTGTTTCTACATTTCCTTTTAATGTATATTTAGGATTATCTGCGTTAGGAGGTGCTTTAATTGGGGCACAAATAGCGGTAGATATTAAAGGAGAGGTATTTAATAGAATATTAGCCATTATTATGATTATAGTGGTGCTTATTATTGTTTTTAAACCAAAAATGAGTATTAAGGATGTTGAAGAACGTTTAACAGGAAAACAATTATGGTTAGGGATTATCGTATTCTTTTTCTTTGGAATTTATGGAGGATTTATAAATGCAGGATTAGGTTTTTTGATTTTACTTTTCCTACATTATGTCAATAAAATGTCATTAGTTAGATCTAATGCAACCAAAGTAGCAGTAGTCTTTATTTATACATTAGGAGCATTAGCCATCTTTATTTTAAATGATAAAATAGATTGGACAGTAGGGTTGATACTCTCTATAGGAAATGCTACAGGAGCTTGGTTTGCAAGTAGATGGTCTGTAAAAAAAGGAGATAAAGTTATTAAAATCTTCTTATTTGTTATGGTTGTAATTATGGCTACTAAGCTATGGTTCTTCTAAAAGAAATTTAATAATTTACATATTCTACAATTTCTAAGCCATATCCAATCATACCTACTCTCTTTTTGTCTTTGTGTGTGTGTGCTTTTGATGACATTAAACGCATTTTAGAAATATGCAGGTCATGAAGAATTTGAGCTCCAATTCCAAAATCTTTAGTGTCCATTGCTATTTTTGGAGCTTCCATAACCCCTTCAGATTGCCTTACTTTTAATTCAGATAACCTATTGAGAAGATTTAGCATGCTCACATCTTTATTCATAAAGATAATAGCTCCTTTTTCTTCATTGTTTAATAATTTGAACATATCCTCTAATTTCCTGTCGGTCGTATTTGTTAACGTTCCAAGGATATCATTATTAATTAATGTAGAATTGATACGTGTTAATACGGGTTCATCTTGTGTCCAGTTTCCTTTCGTTAAAGCAATATGAACTTGATTATTGGTAGTTTGTATATAAGCCCGTGTTCTAAATGTTCCGTAACGTGTTTGCAGATTGAAATCTTCTTTTTTCACAATTAAGCTATCATGACGCATTCTATAGGCAACTAAATCTTCAATAGAAACTAGTTTAAGGTCAAACTTTTTAGCTACGTCTATTAATTCTGGTAACCTTGCCATAGTACCATCTTCATTCATGATCTCTACAATTACTCCAGCTGGTTTTAAACCAGCCAAACGAGCAAAATCTATAGCAGCTTCTGTATGTCCTGTTCTTCTTAACACACCACCTTCTTTAGCAATTAATGGAAATATATGCCCAGGTTTGCTTAAATCAAAAGATTTGGTGTCTGGTTGCACAAGTGCTTGCACTGTTTTAGACCTATCTTCTGCAGATATTCCTGTAGTAACACCATTTCCTCTTAAATCTACTGAAACAGTAAAAGCAGTTTCCATAGGGTCTGTATTATTCCCTACCATCATATGTAGATCTAATTCTTTACAACGACCTTCTGTAAGAGGAGCACAAATAAGCCCTCTACCATGAGTCGCCATAAAATTGATCATTTCTGGAGTTACTTTTTCGGCAGCAGCTATAAAATCACCTTCATTTTCTCTATCCTTGTCATCAACAACAATAATAACTTTACCATTTTGTATATCTTCAATGGCCTCTTCAATAGTGTTTAATTGAATTTCTGTATGATTCATAGTGATGCTACTCATAGTATTTTTTTGCAAAGATACTTATTTTAAGGATGTTCCTTTTTTTTCTTTTTAAAGAAATTTTTAAAACCTTGACTAATACCATCGAAGTTAAAAATGCCTTTGTCTGCTGTGGCATTTCTTGTAAGCATAATACCTAAAGGAAGCATTACTAAAACAGAAACCCACGACCCTAAAACAGGGGAAATACTTCCATCTTCTGCATAGTTTTTGGCGAATATGTTGATAAAATAATAAACAAGAAATAAGCCTATGGCCAACACCATTGGCAATCCAATACCTCCTTTTCTAACAATAGCTCCTAGAGGGGCACCCACAAAAAAGAGAATAATACAAGCAAATGGCAGGGCATATTTTGCATGCAGGGCTAATATATGATGATTCAACAATTTTTCTCTTAGAAAAAATTCCCTCTTTTTTCCTTCTATAGTGGCAATTGTATTGGTAACGTTTCCTATGGCAGCTTCAATAATTTGTATGTGCCTCCAATTTTCGTAGAGATTCACCAAATCTTCTACAGAGTTTATTTCTTTAATTTCTTGCTGTAAACTATCACTTTTTTGAGTAATTGTATCGTTAGTGCTTACGTCAATAACGTTTGGTTTTTTTGATTTTTTATTTTCTTCTAATTGTTGTTTTAATTGTGATGCAAAAGAAGAAATACCGGTCCTTCTATAAATACTTTCACCAAAGCCAGTTAGAGATTTTTTATTTTCTTTTCCAATAGAATCTATATATACATATAATTGACTAATGTTAAGCATTTTGTACCTATTACTAATCTTTTCATCAGCTAAATCAACATTATTAAATTGCTTTAAATCAATGTTAATTGTATAGGTTTCAAAGTTTGCTTTAGCATGTGGGTATTTATTTTTTTTAGCGTTACTTGGTTTAACGTCTTCGTAATAATTACCATTTTTTAATATTAGACCTAATACATTAGATTCTTCATTACTTTTAAGCTCGCCTGTTTCAGATCTAATAACAGTTCTATTTATACCGTTATTGGCTTTTTTATGAATAATTACATTTTTAAGAAAATTATCATTCTCACCATACTTTTCGTCTACTTTAATATTTATTTCTCCAATATCAGTAAAAACCCCTTCATTAATGGCAAGAGCAGGTTTTAGTTTTGCAATATTTTTTCGAAGGTTAAACGATTTAAACTCGGCAATAGGGATCACATTATTAGCAAAAATAAAAGTACCTATTCCTAGAAGTACAATGAATATAATTAAACTTTGCATGGCACGCTGCAATGATATTCCAGATGCTTTCATGGCTGCAAACTCATAGTTTTCTGCAAAGCTTCCAAAAGTCATAATAGAAGATAAAAGCACGGTTAATGGAAGTACTTTGTTAATTAGGGTAGGAGAATAGTAAAACAAGAATTTTCCAATGATGGCAAAGTCCAACCCTTTTCCTGCAAATTCGTCGATAAAAAACCAAATGGCTTGAAAAATGAAGATAAGCATGAGTATCAAAAAAGAACTCATGAAATTATATAAATAACGATATAAAATGTACTTATCTAATTTTTTCAAAATATTAACCCCTTATAATATAGTATCCACTATCTTCATACTTCTTAGCATCAAAAGTAAATAAGGTTTTTGAAATAGGTTGATTTGTTTTAAAAGAATTAACAGTTATTGTTGTTTTGGTATCGTTATCTCCGGTTTTCATTATAAGATTGTAGATGTGCTTTGTTTGTGCATCTATGCCTAGAAGAATCTCTTTAATTTCAGCATTCGTATCTATTGGAGTCAATTTTATGTATTGTATTTTTCTACCTTTTATATTTTGTAAGATATCCCATTTATACTTATAGCCTTCTCTGTAAAAAGTAAGCATTTTTGAAGGGGTAATGGCACCTTCTTCTATTTCATTTTTATTTTCGATAGTAACTTCTTCATTTTCTGGAACAATTGTGTATATTTTTTGTCCATCATACATTTGAGTAGCACCTAAATAATTGAATATATATTTATCTTTCTGAAGTGTAACATCTCCTCGAGTTTCTTGATGAATGTTTTCTGCAGTATTGTCTAAAATATATTTAAAATCTACAAAAATATTATCGTATCCGTTTACTTTATTATATACGTCATCTAGCAATGTTTTTGCTTTCCCACTATCTTGAGAAATTCCTGTAAATGATATTGCTAATAGTAAAATAGTAAGTAATTGTTTCATGACTTTGTGTTTGTTGTATGCTGTATTTTTACTTTTCATTATTTAAGAGAACTTCTAAAGCTGCTAAATCTGTAACGAGAACCTGACGTGCTTTACTTCCTTCAAAAGGACCTACAATTCCGGCTGCTTCTAATTGATCTATTAAACGACCGGCTCTATTGTATCCTAGTTTTAGTTTTCGTTGTAAAAGAGACGCAGACCCTTGTTGCGCAATTACAATTACCTCTGCAGCATCTTTAAAAAGAACATCTCTATCTGATACATTAATATCAAGACTTGTGCCAGATTCTTCTCCCACATATTCTGGTAATAAATGTGCTTCAGGATAAGCTCTTTGAGATCCGATGTATTCAGTAATTTTATCTACTTCAGGGGTGTCTACAAAAGCACATTGAATTCTAACTAAATCATTTCCTTGCGTATAGAGCATATCACCTCTACCAATTAATTGATCTGCTCCTTGATTATCCAGAATGGTTCTTGAATCTATTTTAGAAGTTACCCTAAACGCTATTCTAGCAGGGAAATTAGCTTTTATAATACCAGTAATTACGTTTACAGAAGGTCGTTGCGTAGCAATAATTAAATGTATACCTATGGCTCTAGCTAATTGAGCCAAACGAGCAATAGGAGCTTCTACTTCTTTTCCTGCAGTCATTATTAAATCTGCAAACTCATCAACCACTAAAACTATATACGGTAAAAACTTATGACCATCATTTGGATTGAGCTTTCGTGCTTTAAATTTTGTATTGTATTCTTTTAAATTTCGAACCATTGCGTTTTTTAACAAATCATAACGATTGTCCATTTCAATGCAAAGCGAATTTAAGGTATTTATAACCTTAGTATTGTCTGTAATAATAGCATCATCTGTATCTGGTAATTTTGCTAAGTAATGACGTTCTATTTTATTGAATAATGTTAATTCAACTTTTTTAGGATCTACTAAAACAAATTTTACTTCTGCAGGATGTTTTTTATACAGTAAAGATGTTAAAATGGCATTAAGCCCTACAGATTTACCTTGCCCAGTAGCACCTGCCATTAATAAATGAGGCATTTTTGCTAAATCTACTACAAAAGTTTCATTGCTTATATTTTTACCGAAAGCAATGGGTAACTCCATTTCTGCCTTTTGAAATTTAGAAGAAGAAATGACAGAACGCATAGATACAATGCTTGGTTTTTTATTTGGAACTTCTATACCAATAGTTCCTTTACCAGGAATAGGCGCAATAATTCTAATTCCTAAAGCTGCCAATGACAAAGCAATATCATCTTCAAGGTTCTTTATTTTTGAAATTCTAACGCCTGCTTCAGGAACAATTTCATAAAGAGTTACTGTAGGTCCTATGGTTGCTTTTATTTGAGCAATCCCAATTTTATAATTTTTTAAAGTATTGACAATTCTATTCTTGTTCTCTTCTAATTCTTCTTGATTTATAGTAATGCTTCCAGCACCATAATCATTGAGAAGTTCTATAGTTGGAAATTTATAATGACTTAATTCTAACCTTGGATCAAACTCTCCAAAATCTTCAACTAGTTTATCTGATAAATTCTTTTTTACTTCTTTTTCTTCTTTTAGCTCGGCTACTTCAATATCAATGTTAGTAGTTTCTTCTTTAATTGTAGCTGTTATCTTTTGAATAGGTTCTTCAACAGGTAAAGGAATTTCTTTTTCTTCTTCAACAGGTACTTTTACTTCAAAAGAATTTTCAATGTCAACATCTGATATTGTATCAATAGTTGAATAGTTTTCTATAGTAGGTTGCAAGTTTTCTACAGAAAGTTCAAAAACAGATTTGTCTTTGTTATCTTTTAGAGTAGTAGATTCTTTATTTGAAGGTATGTCCACTTCATTTTTAACCTCTTTTTGAGGTTTTTTTAAATCAAACTTGAATATATCTTTATTTCTTGCAAAGTATTCGCTTATTTTTTCTGGAGTTAGTTTAAGGCGTATAATGAAATAGGTTATTAAAATAAAGGTCAACAATAAAATAACTCCTATTTTTCCAATAAAAACTTGAAGAAAATCATTTAACTCATACCCAATGACACCTCCCAGAAGTGGTGCTTTTTCAGCTAGAAAACCAAATAATGTAGCTGTCCAAGTGATTATAAGTATCCCCCAAAACCATCTGTTGATTAATTTTATTTTCTTTATATCCAGAAAGAAATAAAGACCGGTAAAAAATAATAAAAAAGGAAAAATAAAGGAAGAAATCCCGAAGCCTTTGTAAATAAATAAATGACTTACTGCTGCTCCAAACTTTCGCATTAAATTTTTAGCTTGCCCGTTTTTATTAGTAAAATCAGATAATAAACTTTGATCTTGCTGCCATGTATAGAAATATGATACAAAGGCAATTAAAAGAGCAATACTTAACAGCATAAGCATGATTCCAAAAACAATTTGATATTGTTTAGGAACTGAAAAAGAAATTGGTTTGGTTTTTTTACGAGTAGTCGTCTTTTTTGCTGTCTTTTTTTTGGCCATTAGCACCCTTTAGGTTTAAAACAAAAATACAAATTATACTAGATGAATTTTAAAAATTTGTTTAGTATTAATAACGCGTTATTTTTATTTATATTTTTAAAAAATTTTGGGAAGATAAATAAGCAGCCCTATAATGACTCCAACTACAGCACTAATAAAAACAGCTCCTGCTGCAATGTCCTTTATAAAGCCAATTTTATCATTAAAATCTGGATGAATAAAATCTGCAATTTTCTCAATAGCTGTATTTATGCCTTCAACACTCATCACCAAACCAATAGTGACTATTTGAATCATCCATTCGGTCAATGAGATATTAAAATAAAAACCAGCAATAGTAGTAAGTATACCTATAAAGAGTTGAACTTTAATACTAGCTTCTGTAGTAATGAGTAGTACTGCCCCTTTATAGGCATATCCTATACTTTTAATTCTATTATTTATAAACTTAATCATTCTGTAAAGCTTCCAATGCTGCTTTATAGTTAGGTTGATCTACAATTTCTGAAACTTGCTCTGTGTATTTTACAACACCATTTTCATCTAAAACTACAACAGCTCTAGAGTGCAACGCGTGTAATGGGCCATTTGTAAATTCTAATCCGTATTCTTTTCCAAAAGCACCTGTTTTAAAATCAGATAAATTAATGACGTTATTTAAATTTTCTGCACCACAAAAACGAGCTTGTGCAAAAGGTAAATCTCTTGAAATACATAAAACTTTAGTATTTTCTAGCTCACTTGCTTCTTGATTAAAAGTCCTTACAGAGGTTGCACAAGTAGAAGTATCAATACTTGGAAAGATATTTAAAACTACCTGAGAGCCTTCAAAATCTTTTAAAGATGCATTAGATAAATCACTTTTTGTTAAATTAAATTCAGGGGCTTTACTACCTACAGAAGGTAATTCTCCATTTGTACTTGCTTCGGTTCCTTTTAGTGTTACTATAGCCATATTTTCTATTTTATTTTAATTGACACCTCAAAATTAACATAAAAGAAACGAGCATTAATAAATTTAAACAAATTCTTTACTAAATAGATGTTTAAATTTTTAATGAGAGAGCCATTAAAATGAATGGTTATATAGATTCTCTATTTTTTAATTAAATTTATAAAAGATAATTACAAAAATTTAAATACATAAAAACTCTCTGCAAATTTAACAGAAAATTTCCTTGATTTTTTTATTGTTTTTATCTATTGAAGTTCTATAATTTGTTAGTGAGCTGTTTTATTTTAATATTAAAAGCAGCAAATAGTAATGTTGTAAATGGACTTAACCAATTAAAGATAGCATAGAAAAAATACTCTCCAACGCCTACTCCTAAAACGCCAGATTGATATGCTCCACATGTATTCCAAGGAACCAAAACGGAGGTTACAGTACCAGAATCTTCTAATGTTCTACTTAAGTTTTCTGGAGCAAGTTCTCGATCTTCATATGCTTTTTTAAACATCTTTCCAGGTATTACTATTGCTAAGTATTGATCTGAAGCGATAGCATTTAATCCCAAACAACTAATAACAGTGCTAGCAAATAAACCAAACATAGTTGTAGCAATGGAGAGTAATGCTTTCGTAATTCTAGATAATGCTCCTATACCATCCATAATACCTCCAAATATCATTGCACATATAATTAAATAAATGGTCCATAGCATACCTTTCATTCCTCCAGCTGAAAAAAGCTCATTCAATTTTTCATTATCAGTAGTAATTTGAGTATCTGTAAATACAGAGTTTATAACAGAATTGAATTTAGAATCAGATAAAACATTTAAAGTTTCTGATTGAAATATAAAAGCGAAAATACCAGCTAAAATTACCCCTGTACTCAAGGCGATTAAAGGTTTCGTTTTTAAAAGTATTAAGACAACTACAGCTACAGGAACTAGGAATAACCAAGGTGTTATATTGAAAGTATTATTAATAGTAGTTAATAAATTACTTATATCTGCGTCACCAGAAGTATCAATAGTGGCACTAATTATTCCAAAAACGATTAATGTAATAATTATTGTTGGCACTGTAGTAAGGGCCATATATTTTATATGAGTAAATAAATCTGTACCAGCCATTGCAGGTGCTAAATTAGTAGTATCACTAAGCGGAGACATTTTATCTCCAAAATAAGCTCCAGAAATTACAGCGCCTGCGATCATTCCTGGGTGAATGCCAAGCGCAGTGCCAATACCAACAAGAGCAATACCAACAGTGGCAGAAGTAGTCCATGAGCTTCCCGTTGCAATAGATATAATAGCAGAAATAATAACTGACGCTGGCAGAAATATTTCAGGACTTAGTACTTGTAATCCATAATACACCATTGCAGGAATAACACCACTAATAAGCCAGGTTCCAGCCAATGCTCCAACTAAAAATAAAATCATGATAGGAACAAATACACTTTTTAAATTTTCCCATACTTCAGCTAACATTCTATTGATAGTAACCTTATTAAAAAAACCAACAATGGCAGTCACTCCTCCTGCAATTAATAATATAATTTGATTTGTATAAGCGCCAAACCATTCTTGACTTTCAACAAAGAAAATATTATAAGCAAGCATAGACATAAGTATGATGACAGGAATTAATGCTTCCCACATACTTAGTTCTTTATTATCAATAATATTTTGATCTTTTGCTTTGGTTTCTGAAATATTATTGTTGTCTTTCATTGCTAATAATTTTGAATGTAATAATACAACTTTGTATTTCTTTTAGCAAATCAAGAATTAATTGAAAACAGTTATAGGCGTTAGAATATTTAATTGCAACATACATGCCTTTATCATCTCATAAGTACGTTCAATATCGTTATCTAATCCAATGGAAAAACGAATCAAACCATCTGTAAGCCCTAGCTCTTTTTGTTCTTCTAAGGGGATCTCTGAAGATGTAGAAGTGCTGGATGCGCAAAACAAGGTTTTATAAAAACCAAGGCTTACTGCCAAATACCCAAGATTTTTGTGTTGCATAAGTTCCATAAATTCATTTGCTTTTTCAAGACTACCCACATCTAAAGTTAAAATACCTCCATAACCATATTCATTATTGAATTGTTCGCTCATTATTTTATGATCTTTGTGTGAATTAAGCCCAACCCCTCTTTTTCAAATTGCTGTGCTAAATACAATGCATTTTCACTATGCTTTTTTATTCTAAAACCATATTCATTATTGAATTGTTCGCTCATTATTTTATGATCTTTGTGTGAATTAAGCCCAACCCCTCTTTTTCAAATTGCTGTGCTAAATACAATGCATTTTCACTATGCTTTTTTATTCTAATATGTAATGTTCTTAAGTTTTTTAAAATAGAAGCTCCACGTAAGCTGTCCATAGTACTTCCCAAAAGCATACAAGCTCCATTATTGACATCCTTTAAGCTCAGAATAAGTTCTTTAGAACCGCAAATAACACCTCCAACACAATCACTACTACCATTGATAAATTTTGTCAAACTATGGATAACAACATCGGCCCCTAATTTTACAGGAGAAATAGATAATGGAGAAAAAGTATTATCTACAACCAATGGAATGTTATGTTTTTTGGCGATAACAGCTAAAGCTTTAATATTGGCAACTTCTAAAAGAGGATTACTTACAGCCTCACAATATAACATCTTAGTTTTTGGAGTAATAGCAGCTTCTACTTTTTCCAGGTCTACGATATCAACAAAGGAAGTTTGAATGTTTAATTTTGGTAAAAAGTTTTTCATAAAAGCATAGGTGCCTCCATAAATAGTTCTACTAGAAACGATATGCGAATCTGCTTCACAATATTGCATGATAACAGCAGTAATGGCACCCATTCCAGAGGCTGTTACTGTAGCAGTTTCAGTTCCTTCCATAGCAGCTAAGGCCTCTCCCAAATAAAGATTAGAAGGTGATGAATGACGAGAATATAGATAGCAACCTTCGGTGTTTCCTTCAAAAGTATCGAACATTGTTTTTGCAGATAAGAATGTATAGGTTGATGAATCTGAAATAGAAGGGTTAATACCTCCAAACTCTCCAAAATACTGTAAATCCTGTATGCTATTTGCTGGCTTATATGACATAATCTTTGTTTTATTTTTAATCAAAATAACTTTAAATAAGATTAAAAATCATGTTTAATCACATTTATTAGAAAATAAAACTATATTTATATGATAAATAGAATAAAATTCTATTTAAGTTGATTGCAACTTCAAAAAAAGAGAAAATTTTTCTTAAACATTAATCATGATATTAAACACCTAGCGGGAATATGAATAAATTAGATAAAACAGATAGACAATTATTGAAATTACTCCAAGATGATAGTAAGCGAACAAATAAAGAATTGTCTAATCATTTAGGGCTATCTGTTACTGCTGTTTATGAGAGAATTAAACGACTAGAAAAAGAAAATGTCATCACTAAATATGTAGCGTTGATAGATAGAAATAAGCTTGAAAAGGCTTTTATGGTATTTTGTCATATTAAATTGATTCAACATAGCAAAGAATTTCTGACCAAATTTGAATATCAGGTAACAAAACTTGACGAAGTATTAGAATGTTATCATGTAAGTGGAGATTATGATTACATATTAAAAGTTTTGGTTGAAGATATGACTGCTTATAGAGAGTTTATGATTACCAAATTAACTGCTTTACAACATATAGGGAGTACGCAAAGTACCTTTATGATTGGAGAAGTAAAAAGTACAACGGCAATCAACACCCTTTAAGAAACTAATTAAAAACAGTTAAAATATATTTCCTGTTTTTTCAGATATTAATTTTATCGATCTTTTCAGATAAACATTTGTACTTTTGTACGACTAAAAAGAAAAACACTTCAAAAAATATACATATGACTCAATATGATGTAGCTGTCATAGGCTCAGGACCTGGTGGATATGTAGCAGCAATACGCTGTGCACAACTAGGAATGAAAACCGCAATCATCGAAAAATACGCAACTTTAGGAGGTACTTGTTTAAATGTAGGATGTATTCCTTCTAAAGCACTTTTAGATTCTTCTCATCATTATGAAGATGCAGTAAAACATTTTGAAGATCACGGGATTGAAATTCCAGGTGAAGTTAAAGTGAATTTAGAAAAAATGGTAGCTCGTAAGCAATCTGTGGTAGATCAAACTACAGGCGGGATTGATTTTCTAATGAAAAAAAACAAGATTGATGTCTATCAGGGCTTAGGAAGCTTTAAAGATGCAACTCGTATTACAATTTCTGGAGAAGAGACCACAGAGATAGAAGCAAAAAATACTATTATTGCGACAGGTTCTAAACCTTCAACGTTGCCTTTTATTAAAATAGATAAAGAGCGTATAATTACTTCTACAGAAGCTTTGAAACTTAAAGAAATTCCTAAGCATTTAATTGTTATAGGTGGGGGAGTAATAGGATTAGAATTAGGACAGGTATACAAACGTTTAGGCGCAGAGGTTTCTGTAGTTGAATTTATGGATCGTATTATCCCAACGATGGATGCGAGCCTGTCTAAAGAACTCAATAAGGTTTTAAAGAAGCAAAAATTCAAGATGAATGTTTCTCATAAAGTAAAATCTGTAGAAAGAGTAGGGGATGAAGTAATTGTAAAAGCAGATAATAAAAAAGGAGAGGAAGTAGAATTTAAAGGAGATTATTGTTTAGTATCTGTAGGCAGACGCCCTTATACAGATGGTTTAAATGCAGAAGCTGCAGGGGTAAAACTTACAGACAGAGGACAGATTGAAGTAAATGATCATTTGCAAACTAATGTCTCAAATATTTATGCCATAGGAGATGTAGTACGAGGTGCTATGCTTGCACATAAAGCAGAAGAAGAAGGTGTATTGGTAGCTGAGATTTTAGCAGGACAAAAACCGCACATAGATTATAATTTAATACCTGGCGTAGTGTATACCTGGCCGGAAGTTGCAGCAGTTGGTAAAACGGAAGAACAATTAAAAGAAGCAGGTGTAAAGTACAAAGCAGGACAATTCCCAATGCGTGCTCTGGGTAGAGCCAGAGCAAGTACAGATATTGATGGTTTTGTAAAGATTTTAGCTGATGCAGAAACCGATGAGGTTTTAGGAGTACATATGGTAGGAGCACGTGTAGCCGATTTAATTTCTGAAGCAGTTACTGCAATGGAGTTTAGAGCTTCTGCAGAAGATATAGCGCGTATGAGTCATGCACATCCAACCTATGCTGAAGCGGTAAAAGAAGCCGCATTAGCTGCTACAGAAGATAGAGCATTGCATATATAAAAAGAATAAATAGTCCTAAAAAAACCTCATCTTAATTGAGGTTTTTTTAGGACTATTTTGGTTTATTGTTTCAATTGTTTGCGAATATAAAAAGCTTCAGCAGGGTTTTTAATTAATAGTATATTTATTTCTTTTTGAGTAAAGCCACTTTCTTTTAGAAATGGGACTAAATAATTAAAAATAGCAGTATATCCTTTATAATTCCCTCCGTTTTTTTGACCAACAGTATACCAGCCAGAATCTTGTGATATCAATATTTTATGAAGATATCCTTTGGCTTTCATATAAGAAATAAGTGTTACATAATCTTTATAATTCTTTTCATTTACCCCATCTAAGCTAATCCATACTCCTTGTTTTGCAGCTTCAATATATTTTGTTTTATCTTTTTCAAATTGTGCATGTACCCAAACAAAAGCATTTAAATTGACACCTGCTTTTTGAATAATTTCCATTTGTTCGAAAGCAGGAATAGCAGGTCCTGTATGAGAAGTAATGGTCAAACCCGTTTCTATATGAGTTAAAGCAGCTGCATATGTTAATTTTTTATGAATCTCTTCTAATGTGTTGGGAGGAACACTTATTTTAATAAACCCTGGTTTAATATTGGTATCACCGATTCCGTTTTTATATTCATCGACCCATCTATTGGCTAATTGTTTTGCAGTCTCTGTATATGCATGCGTTGGGAGATATTTATTTCCATCAGCTCCGTAATAACCTGTATTTAATACGATGTTTAATCCAGATTTTTCAGCTGCTAATTTTGTAACTAAAGGATCTCTTCCTTGAAAAGCTATTGATGCTTCAAAAAAAGTATTTGCTCCTGTTTGTTTAACTTCTTTTAAAAAGGGTATCGATTTTCTAATAACACTATCAATATCCCAACGCGAAGAGTTGGTTTCTTTAGCTCCAATAAAATCGACCAGTATATGTTCATGAGTCAGTGTTATTCCCATTTCTGAAACTGATTTTAAACCAGAGACAGACATAAAAAATCTTTTTTCTTGAGAAGTTAAATTATGAGAAGTTAAAAATAAAAGGAAGTTTATAAGTACTATTTTAAAAAATGAGTTATTAAATACCATACTATTTTTTTAAGTATTAAAATCTAGAGAAATAAAAACTATATCCTCGCCTGATAGGTATACAAATCAAAATACCTACCTTCTTTAGTAATTAACTCATCGTGTGTGCCTTCTTCTGCAATCTCTCCTTTTTCTATCACTAAAATTTGATCTGCTTTTCGAATGGTACTCAAACGGTGTGCAATGACAAAGGTGGTTCTTCCTTCCATAAGTTTTGCTAAACTTTTTTGAATAAGCGCTTCACTTTCGGTATCTAAATTAGAGGTTGCTTCATCTAGAATAATAATTTTTGGGTCTGCCAGTACAGCTCTTGCTATAGCAATACGTTGTCGTTGCCCTCCAGAAAGTTTAACGCCTCTTTCTCCAATTAAGGTATCTAAACCTTCTTCAAAACGATCTGTAAATTCATTTACATAGGCAGCCTTTACAGCATTATTTAATGCTGCTTCTGTAGCATCAGGACGAGGGAAAAGAATATTTTCACGTATGCTTCCTTCAAATAAAAATTCATCTTGTAGTACTACTCCCAGATATTGACGGTAACTACTAAGATTGATCTTTGATAAGTCTTTTTGATCAATAGTTACGGTTCCTGATTTTGGCGTAAGAAAAGAAGCAGCTAATCCTGCAATGGTAGACTTACCAGAACCTGAAGAACCCACTAACGCAGTAATAGATCCTGATTTTGCTTCAAAACTTATGTTGTGAATTACTTCTTTGCCTTTTTCATAAGAAAAAGATACATTGTTGAAACTAATGTTACCTTGAATACTGGGTAATCTTTCTGTTCTGTTAGAGATGTCATCTTCTGGTTCTAAATTCATTAATTCTTCTGTGCGATCTAAACCAGCAAGCGCCTCTGTAAGTTGACTCCCTATATTGCTCATTTGTACAATAGGAGCTATCATGAAACCTAAATATAGAGTGAACGAAACAAACTCTCCAGTAGTTAACTCATCATTAATGATTTTATAACCACTTATTCCCATGATTCCTGTGGAGGCCAACCCTAATAAGAAAGTAGAAGAACTAGTTATCAGCGCTGTAGAAGTCAATGTTTTTTTTACATTTAAAAAAAGTTTTTCAACACCATTTTCAAATATTTTATTTTCTTGTTCTTCAGCATTAAATCCTTTAATAACACGAACACCATTTAAAGTTTCAGTTAATCTTCCCGTAACTTCTGCATTGATAACTCTTCTTTTTTTGAAAATAGGGCGAATATATTTAAATGCTTTTAGGGCAATTAAGGCAAAAACAGAAACAGGTATTAAGACAAATGCCGTCATTGAAGGGCTTATTCCTATAAGAATGATTAATGAAAAAACAGCTGTAATGGTTCCACCAATCATTTGCACTAAACCAGTGCCAATAAGATTTCTGACACCTTCTACATCAGTCATGATACGGGATACCAACTCACCCGATTTTGTATTGTCAAAAAAACTAATGGGAAGGGAGAGTATTTTTCGTTGTACTTGTGTTCTCAAAACAGAAATCATATGCTGCGCTTCTACACTTAAAATACGGGTTAATAAAAAGGAGGTAGATGCCTGCACAATAATGGCCACCATTACTACAATTAAAATTAAATTTAATAGCGCGGCGTCTTTATTTATAAAAACGTCGTCTACTAAATATTTTGTAGCCCCTGGCAGTACAAGCCCTGCTGCTTTACTAATTACAATTAATAATAGCCCTACGGAAACTACTTTTCTTCTGGGCCAGATAATGGTTTTAAAAGCATGACCAATATTAACTTTTTTCTTTGCCATTTTTTAAATACTGAGTGATTGTAAGAAGGCAACAAAAATAAGAAATTCTTATGGCAGTTTTTAATTATATATAGGTTTATGAGTTTGCTACTAAATGTCTAGAATCTATTTAAATTAAACTTTACAATGTCGACTAAAAACGATTTATGCTATTTTTGTAGTGTATATTTTTAAACTTTAAATCTCAAAGCCTACCTATTAACCTGAGTTCGATTAATAAAAAGCGAGTTGATTAGTTTTAATAGATT
>CAYMDH010000053.1:0-21970 GCA_964389205.1 uncultured Flavobacteriaceae bacterium | reverse complement strand
AATCTATCTTTTTTACTCATAAAATCTACTTAAATATTAATCGAACTCAGGTTAGAAGTAAACAGAAATACTCCTTCTTTACTCACTGCTGCTTATCAAAACAGTTATTTTAATGATGGGCGAATTCCTTTTCTGGAAGATCAAGCCAAATCTGTATTAAATAACAAAGACGAAATGCATGGTAGCTTTGGAGCTGCATTAAATCGTATACAACAAAATGATACCTATAATGAGTTATTTGAGCGTATTTTTAAAAACGGAATTACCGAAAAGAATTTTTTATATGTAATGGCTAGTTATATAAGAGATTTACCTTCGTTTTCGTCAAAATTTGACAATGCATTACGCAACAAAGAAACTTTAAATGAATCTGAGATTAATGGATTCAATCTTTTTATGGGAAAAGCAAAATGCGCCATTTGTCATTTCTACCCTGTTTTTAATGGCAGTGTCCCTCCTATTTATCAAGAAACAGAATCTGAAGTCATTGGAGTACCTTCAAAAAAAGATACTATTAATGCAATTGTAGATCCAGATAAAGGGGTTTATTATGTATATGGTGCTCCACTAAAAAAGTTTGCATTTAAAACTCCTACGGTGCGTAATACTGCCGTAACATTTCCGTATATGCACAATGGTGTGTATGATTCATTAGAAGAAGTTATAGATTTTTATAACCGTGGTGGCGGTAGTGGTAGTGGTATTGAATTAGATAATCAAACATTGCCTTTTGATAATTTAAATTTGAGTGAAACTGAAATTAGAGACCTTATAGCCTTTATTAATACTTTAAATGATGATTTAATCGGATATAATTAAAAAGAAGTTTCATATCTAGAATATATATTTATTTTTATACAGAATTTAAAAATGACACTGATTCATTGTTTTAAATCTGACTAAAATGAAAAAGAATTTTCTTCTACTTGCGCTACTATTAATTACTCTTATAGAATTAACTGCCCAAAATCGTAAAATACCAATAGATACCATGGCCATTACCAACCATGAGACTATCATTAATGGAAAAAAGATTCCTTACAGAGCAACCACAGGAACACAACCTGTATGGGATAAAGACGGAACAGTAACCGCTACCCTATTCTATACCTATTACGAACGTTCTGATGTAAAAAACAATGCAAACAGACCTTTGGTTATTTCTTTTAACGGAGGGCCAGGCTCTGCTTCTGTTTGGATGCATTTGGCATATACGGGTCCTAAAATTTTAAAAATAGACGATGAAGGGTATCCTATCCAACCTTATGGAGTCAAAGACAATCCTAATTCTATTATAGATGTTGCAGATATTGTATTTGTAAATCCTGTCAATACAGGCTATTCCAGAATAGTAGCCTCTAAGGGAATGAAAATGGATCAAACTAATTTTTTTGGTATCAATGCAGATATTAAATACTTGGCAGAATGGGTAAATACCTTTGTAACTCGCAAAAACAGATGGAGATCTCCTAAATACCTTATTGGTGAAAGTTATGGTACCACCCGTGTGTCTGGTTTAGCACTCGAATTACAAAATGCACAATGGATGTATTTAAATGGTGTTATTTTAGTATCACCTGCAGACTACAAAGTTTTAAGAGTGGGTGGTCCAGTCTCTTCTGGTATCAATCTACCATATTTTACTGCAGCAGCTTGGCATCATAAAATGCTACCCGCAGATATACAACAGAAAGACCTTTTAGAAATTTTACCTGAAGTAGAAAATTATACTATAAACAACTTAATTCCAGCTTTGGCTAAAGGAGGTTTTATAAATGAAAAAGAACGAATAGAGGTGGCTAAAAAAATGGCTTATTATTCTGGTATTTCAGAAAAGGTGATTTTACAACACAATCTGGATGTTCCTAATCGCTTCTTTTGGAAAGAATTGTTAAGAGATAAGGGATATACCATTGGTAGATTGGATTCCAGATATTTAGGGATTGATAAGATAGACGCTGGAGATCAACCAAGCTATAATTCTGAGATTACTTCCTGGTTACATTCTTTTACACCTGCTATTAATTACTATTTGAGAGAACATCTAAACTTTAAAACAGACATTAAATACAATATGTTTGGAAATGTACGTCCGTGGGATAATAGCAATAATACTACTAGGGAAGATTTGAGACAGGCAATGGCTCAAAATCCTTATTTAAAAGTAATGGTACAATCTGGATATTACGATGGAGCGACTACTTATTTTAATGCAAAATATTCTATGTGGCAATTAGATCCTAGTGGAAAAATGAAAGACAGGTTAAGTTTTAAAGGATATAGAAGTGGGCATATGATGTATTTAAGAAATGAAGATTTAATTAATGCTAATCAAGACATTAGAGATTTTATAAAAAATACTAATCCAGGAAATAACCCTGCTAAGTATTAAGTTAAAAATTAAGGTGTGAAATTTTTATTATTTAAAAAAATCTTAATTGATGGGCATTTATTTACGAATCATTTATCTTTGAGAAATTTTTAAGGTGAATGCAGTTTAAATATCCGGAAATTCTTTGGGCTCTTACTACGCTGATAATCCCAATACTTATTCATCTTTTTCAGCTTCGAAAATTTCAAAAAGTACCTTTTACCAATGTGCACTTTTTAAAAGAAATAACCATTCAGACACGAAAAAGTTCTGAGCTAAAAAAATGGTTAGTCCTCTTAAGCCGTCTTTTAGCATTGGCTGCTGCTATTATTGCATTTGCACAGCCTTATTTTGCGAATAGAAACATTGCTACTACTGCTAAAGAAACTGTTATTTATTTAGACAACTCTTTTAGCATGCAATTAAAAGGCGCCAAAGGCCCTTTATTAAATAGAGCTATACAAGAATTAATTTCTAGCATTCCTGAAAAAGAAGAAATAACACTTTTTACTAATAATCAGAGTTTTCCTAAAAGCAACATCAAAGCAATTCAAAATCAATTATTACAACTCCCTTATACAGATACACAATTAACCTTAGATCAAATAGTATTAAAAGGACAGAGTACTTTTAATCGTACTGAAAATAGTCTAAAAAAACTTATTCTCATATCTGATTTTCAACGTCAACAAGGTACAAATACTTTTACTCCAGATTCTTTAGTTAGCATGGAGGCTGTGAAACTATCTCCTATTAAAATTGATAACATTTCACTAGACAGTATTTACATTTCTAAAACAACTCCTTCTAATATTGAACTTTCGGCGCTTACAAGTGTTTCAGAAAAAACAACTGCAAGCTACCCTGTTTCATTATTTAATGGTGATAAGTTAATTGCCAAAGTAAGTGCTAATTTTCAAGAAACTACCGAAGCTACAATTATTTTCACTATTCCTGCCAATACTATTATCAATGGTAAGTTGGTTGTTGAAGACGAAGGGCTTATGTATGATAATACATTATATTTTAATTTTAATGCCTCAGGAAAAATTAATGTACTAGCCATTAATGAGGCTGATGATAATTTCTTGACTCGTATCTTTACTAACGATGAATTTAACTTAACAAGTTTTAAATTCAATGAGCTTAATTACAGTAGTATAGAAAATCAAAACCTCATTGTATTAAATGAACTAAACAACATTCCAAACTCCTTAACTACTGCACTTAAGGTGTTTCATCAAAATGGTGGGAGCATTATACATATTCCTAGTGAAGTAGCTCGTATTTCAAATTATAATCAATTTTATCAATTGTTTACAATCGCGCAGCCAGATACAATCAGTAATCGAGAAAAAAAAATTACTAAAATTCAATTTTCGCACCCTGTTTATCAAGATGTTTTTGATAAAGAAGTGCAAAACTTCCAATATCCTAAAACTGAAAAAAGCTATCATTTTAACGGGCGTTCCTCTAATCTTTTACTCTTTGAAGACGGGAGTCCTTTTCTATTTGAAAAAAACAAAGTATTTGTATTTACTAGTCCTTTAAACAAGTTGCGTTCAAACTTTAAGAACTCTCCATTAATTGTACCTACTTTTTATAGTATTGCAAAAAAGAGTCTTCAATTACCAAAACTATATTATTCATTAGGAGTAACCAATCAAGTAGATATTAAAACTTCTATTGAAAACGATGCCATCTTAAATGTTGTTAATGAAGATTCTCAGTTTATACCCTTGCAGCAGTCATTTCCTAATAAAGTTTCTGTAAGCTTTACAGACAATCCTAAAAAATCAGGTATTTATAGTGTGAAAAATAATGATGTTGAATTGCAAAATCTGAGTTTTAATTATATAAGAAATGAAAGTGATTTACAATATTTAAATACTTCAGAAATAAACATTGAAAAAACAACAGATTCAGTACGTCTTTTCTTTGAGAAATTAACGAAAGACAATAATATTAATGAGCTTTGGAAATGGTTTGTTACTTTTGCACTAATATTTTTGATAGTGGAGATGCTTTTATTAAAATTTTTAAAATGATATCCTACGAATGAATATCCTTATTAAATCAGCCAAAATAATTGATTCATCATATCAAAGTACTTCTCAAATTACTCATGATATCCGTATTGAAAATGGGTATATCGTTGAAATTGCCAAAAAAATAAAACCCAAAGAAGCAGATACGATTGTAGCGTTAGACAATCTTCATGTTTCTAAAGGATGGTTTGATAGTAGTGTTTCTTTTGGAGAACCTGGTTATGAAGAAAGAGAGACGCTACAAAATGGTCTGTTAACTGCTGCAAAAAGTGGCTTCACCTCCATCGCAATAAACCCTAATACAAATCCAATAATAGATACCAGCGCTACCATTGCTTTCTTAACATCGAAAGCTGCAAAAAATGCAGTAACTATTTATCCTATAGGAGCTTTAACAGCCAAGGGAGCAGGGAAAGATTTGGCAGAGTTATTTGATATGAAAAATGCAGGAGCGAGCGCTTTTGGAGATTATCAAAAACCAATTACTAACCCTAATTTGCTAAAAATAGCACTCCAATATGCGCAAGGTTTTGACGGATTAGTTTTTTCATTTCCACAAGAAAATCAGATTGCAGGTAAAGGAATTGTAAACGAAGGTGTCAATGCTACACATTTAGGTCTTAAAGGATCACCAGCATTAGCAGAAGAGTTACAAGTTGCCAGAGATTTATTTATTTTAGAATATACTGAAGGAAAATTACACATTCCAACCATTTCTACAGAAAAATCAGTCGCACTAATTAGAGAGGCAAAACAAAAGGGACTGGATGTTAGTTGTAGTGTAGCCATACATAATTTAGTTTTTAATGATGATGAGTTAAAAATGTTTAATACAAATTTTAAAATACTTCCACCATTACGAACAAAAAAAGATAGTAAAGCACTTATAGAAGGGGTAAATGATGGCACTATAGACTTTGTGACTAGCGACCATAATCCTATAGATATTGAGCATAAAAAAGTAGAATTTGATCATGCACTATATGGTTCTATTGGATTAGAGAGTTTCTTTGGCGCTTTGCATACTATTTTTGACTTAAATAAAACGATAGAAATTCTAACTTCAAATGGGGAGCGATTTGGCATAACTTCTAATACAATTCAAGTAGGAGAAAAAGCAAACCTTAGCTTATTTAATCCAGCTATAAGCTATACATTTAATGAAGAGCATATTATATCTACTTCTAAAAATGCTGCCTTCTTAGAAACTTCTCTTAAAGGAAAAGCATACGGAATAGTGTCAAATAATCAATTAATTTTAAACGATTAAGATTATGGAAAACCTAACCGCCAAAGAAGGAAAAAACATGGCTATAATAAGTTATATAACTATTATAGGCACTATTATTGCCATGTCTATGAATGCAGCACCTAAAAACAATTTTGCACGTTTTCATATTAGACAAGCGTTTGGTATTAATATAAGCTTCTATATTATAGGGCTTTTAATAAGTCAATTTGATAGTTGGTTTGTATCTATAGGCTTTTATATTTTTATTGTTGTTCTTTGGATTTACGGTATTGCTGGTGCCATTCAAGAACGCAAAACAATCATTCCTTTGTTGGGAAATCAATTTCAAAAATGGTTTAGTTTTATAAAATAATGGATACACAAAATCTTTCTCTACATCATATTATCAAAGAACCTGCAAAAAGTAATGGAAAACCTCCTGTTCTTATTTTATTGCATGGGTATGGAAGCAATGAAAAAGACTTATTTTCATTTGCTGCAGAATTACCAGATTCACTTTTTGTAATATCTGTACGTGCTCCTTATACTTTAATGCCTACGGGCTATGCATGGTATGCTATTCAATTTGATGAAGTTAAAGGAAAATGGAGTGATGATGAACAAGCAAAGACATCTAGAGATGCCATTGCTACGTTTATTGATGAAGCTATAGAAGCCTATCAATTAGATGCATCTAATGTAACCTTATTAGGGTTTAGCCAAGGAACCATTTTAAGTCTTTCTATAGCACTCTCCTATCCTGAAAAAGTAACCAATGTAATAGCTATTAGTGGGTATTTAAATGAGCGTATTTTAGCAGAAGACTATACAGAAAAGGATCATTCAAATTTGCACATTTACTGCTCTCACGGTTCTGTAGATGAAGTGATCCCTGTAGATCAAGCAAGAAAAACTCCGGGTTTTCTTAAAAACAGAAATATTGAGCATGTATATGAAGAATTTCCTGTTGGGCATACAGTATCTCTTGACAATTTTAATTCTTTTAGGAATTGGTTAGAGAAAAGGATTTAGAGTTTTGAGATTTCGACGATTTTGTCATATAATTGACCTTCTACTTCGTCAAGAATTGATTGTTGGATTTCTTCAAAATCAAGGTTTTCAATTTCTGAAGACAAACGATCGTCAACATTTGTTCCCAAATCTATTGAAGTCTCATCAGCTGTAGAAATATCTTCTGTTTGGCAACCGATAAAGATAACAGCTAGAATAAAATAAATAGTAATGTTTTTTCTCATGAATATCAATTTTGATTATTTTTAACAAAACTGATGATTTGTTCATAGACTCCTAAAAAAATTAGACAAAATACATAATTATCAAGTTCAATATTTAAAAGATAGTTTTAACCGTATCATTTTAAGACTCAGGACATCTAAAATGACTTAATACTATTAAGATCAAAAGGTTATTTCATTTTAAAGGGTTGTTAGAAGCTGATAAGATCATTACTCGATTTTAAAAACAAGTATGATTTATTAATTGTTTACGTAGTTTTTTATAAATTTTACTTCTATGCAGTTTTTTAATGCTAGGCTTATTTTAATCTTGATCTTTTAGTTCTTTTACATCAAAACAAATTTTTCATTTCATAGATACAAAAAAATAAAATGAACAATAAAAAACCTTGTTCTCTATGCTTTCTCAATGGAAAACTCGAACTGACTGGTTTTTAATTATAGAGAAAGGATATTCTCAACTATTTTACTACTCGCTTTAGGTTTCTAATAACACTCTTTTAAGATGAATGTTTCTATTTATGATAAGCTACGTTAGTATCTCCTCTATTCTTAAAGGTTTCTATCTACTCTTGCATTGAAGCCTTCAAACTAGTTATGAGGTTCTGTACTTTTTCATTTAAAACTCTATACAATTTCTTTCTACCAGTCCAACGTCTCGGAAAGTTTTCGATATTAAAGGCATTATTTTGAGAATCATAATAATGGAATTGAGAAATTGAGTATTTGTAAAAGCCTTCTTTAAATTCTAATAAAATAGTATGATCTATATTAGGACTAGTATAATAAGGAATCTTAATGACCCCTTTCCCAATAATATATATATTCTCTTCATCATCTAATTGAATAACATCATTAATGGATTTATAATTAATAGTTATCCACTCTTTAGCTCTATTGTACAAATCTATTTTAGAGGTGTTATCTATACTAATAACTTCAGAATAAACTACTCTCTCGTTTTCAAAGGGTAATATATCAGTAAGTTTGTCTTGGCTTTGTAAGGATAAACAGGTTAAAGAAAAAAATAAAAGTATTGGAAATTTCATATATTATTTATTTTAATCAAAAATTAGTCTTTTAGATAAAGGTAATAATGAAATAAAAGAAAATCTACTATAAAAAGATAGTCACTGTTAATTTTACAAGCCCTAAAATGATTTCTTTTATATTTATTATATTAATACTTGGAAATACAAATTACTCTTATACTATATTAATAACTACTCCTAGTATATAATAAATGCTCTTTTAAAGTAAATGCTACACTCTTATCTTCATTAACTTCATAGGTCAAAAATAATTCTCCCCAATACTTACCGTCTGTAAAATCTGCAATGATCCATCGATGATTTAATATTTTTATTTTATTTATTTTTACAGAGTTTCCAGCTACGCCTGCATAAGGTACTAAAGGATTATCCCCTTTTGTTTCATTAGTTTCTAAAAGTTTATCAGAAATATATAATGTCATATCTTCTATATCAAACTCTTCAAAATAAACCAACGCATCATCATTATTTTCTAAATCAAAGTACTGAAGGTCTAATGCGTCTATAGATAATTGTTGAATAGAATCATTCAACCTTTCTATTTTTTTGTTCTTTACATTTAGATCTGTTTCTACAGTTCTAAAATAATTTTTAGCAGTAGTATACTGGTACAATATAAATAATAGTGAAAAAATAAAAAGATATAAAAAGACTCTACTTCGCATTGTTGTGATTTTAATTTGGTTATGTTTAGACGTTAATAGTTAAATTATCATATGCTAAAAACACATTCTCTGGTAACATTTTTTGTACTTCCTCATGAAATCCTAGCATATGACTTATATGGGTAAAATAAGCCTTTTTGGGGTTTATCTTTTCTACAAATAATAATGCCTCTTCTAAATTGAGATGAGAATGGTGAGCTTCTATTCGCAGTGCACTAATAACTAAAACGTCTAACTCGTTTAGTTTTTTAATTTCTTGTTCTTCTATATATTTTACATCTGTCAAGTATGCAAATTTATTAAAGCGATATCCAAAAACCTGTAATCTATTGTGCATCACTTCTACAGGCACAATAGACATATCTCCTAATCTAAAAGGAGTATCATTTTTAACCTCGCATTCACTTACAGCCGGAGCTCCAGGGTACCTATTCTCGTTTGCAAATATATAGTCAAATCTCCTTTTAAGTGCTTCTAGAACACGCTTATGCGCATAGATAGGGATATCTCCTTGTCTAAAAAAGAAAGGGCGTATATCATCTAAGCCAGCAGTATGATCTGCATGTTCATGCGTAAAAAGTATACCATCTACTTTACGTACATCATTTTGAAGCATCTGTTGTCTAAAATCTGGACCACAATCTATAACATATGTATAAGAGTCCCATTTAATTAAAACAGAAACTCGTAAACGTTTATCTTTTGGATCTTTACTTAAACAAACAGGATGATCGCTTCCTATAATAGGAATTCCTTGTGAAGTGCCAGTACCTAAAAAAGTGACTTTCAAATGAAATTTTTGTTTAAACAAAAATAAATCTTATTTTTTGTTTACCGTTCTGTTTTACTACATTTGTTTACGGTAACAACCACTAAAATCTTATCTAAAATGAGCGTTACATTGAAAGGAGACAAAGATATTGAACATGTCCCCTCCATTAGAAGAAAAACACTACGTGTAAATCTTAATGAACATATTTATGGAACTTTTGCAGAAATAGGTGCTGGACAAGAAACGGTTCGTAACTTTTTTAGAGCAGGAGGTGCTTCTGGAACTATCGCAAAAGCAATGTCTGCCTATGATAAAGATTTTAGCGATGCGATTTATGGAATAGAAGATGATCAACGCTATGTTACAGAATCTCGCCTTCAACGTATGCTTCGTCATGAAGTAGAACTTATTGAAGATCGGTTAAGTAGAAAAAAGCATCCTGAAAAGCTATTCTTTAGTTATGCAAATACAGTAGCAACGATAGATTTTGCTAAAAAGTTTAAAGGACATGGTTGGGTAGGAATACGCTATCAATTAGATTCTTTAGAAGATTATAATGAAATCATACTTCATATACGATTTCATCAAAATGATCCTAAGCTTCAACAAGAAACGCTAGGAACATTGGGTGTAAATCTTATTTATGGAGCTTTTTATATGTATGATCAACCTAAAGAGTTATTAAAGTCTCTTTATGATCATTTAGATCAATATCAGATAGAGATTGATATGATCAATTTCTCTGGTCCTCGTTTTATGTATGTAGACAACCGCCTGATGAGTTTGCAATTGGTTAAAAACGGGATGACAGATGCTGTAATGTTTGGAGCAGATGGATTTAATGTACTTCCTGCTCAAGTACTCTACAAAAAGAATATTCTTGCGTTACGTGGAAGTTTTAGACCTGTTACAAAGGTGAATATGGATATGTTAGAACGTTCCTACCAAATGTTTACAGAAGAGAAAAAAGTAGAAGAAGAAAATACACAAGTAATCTTTGAAATCACACTTTCTAATTTACGTGCAGAAGGAAAAATTGATGAACGAGACTTCTTAGATAGAGCAGAACTATTATGTTCATTAGGTCAAATAGTAATGATTTCTAATTTTCAAGAATATTATAAAGTAGTTGATTATTTCTCCAGATTTACAAAAAGCAGAATGGGTATTGCAATGGGGGTTAACAACTTGGTAGATATCTTTGACGAGAAATATTATAGAGACCTAAGTGGCGGTATTTTAGAAGCTTTTGGAAAGTTATTCTATAGAGATATGAAAATCTATCTGTATCCACTTACCAATCAGGATACTAATGAGGTGATGACCAGTGAAAATTTAAAAGTGCATCCTCGTATAAAAGAACTTTATAAATTCTTTAAATACAACGGAAAAGTAGTTGATATAGAAAATTATGATGATAGTATTCTTGATATTTTCTCAAGAAAAGTATTGGCTATGATAGCCAATGAGGAAGATGGCTGGGAAGAAATGTTACCCAATGGTATTGCAGAACTTATTAAAGAACATCGCTTATTTGGGTATTCAAGAAGGCGAAACATTCAAAAAAAATAAAAAGCAACCTGTCTTAAATAGTTTAATAAATACAGATTGCCTTTTCATTTTATTCTAAAATTTGTGCAGCGTGATCTTTTGTTTTCACTTTGTCAATAACACGTACAACAACCCCTTCTTCATTAATTAGAAATGTTTTACGATGAATTCCATCATATTCTTTTCCCATAAACTTTTTTAAACCCCAAACACCAAAAGCGTTTATTACCGTTTTATCTTCGTCTGCAAGCAACGGAAAAGGAAAATCAAATTTATTCTTAAAATTGCTTTGTTTTTTTTCAGAATCTGCACTTACTCCTAAAAGCTCATAGCCCGCATCTTGTAACTCAGTATAATGATCTCTTAAATTACATGCCTCTGCAGTACATCCTGGTGTATTTGCCTTTGGGTAAAAAAACACAACTAGTTTTTTACCATTATAATCTGATAATGATATTGTATTCCCATCTTGATCTTTCGAGCTAAAACCAGGTACTTTATCGCCTTCTTTAAGTGTGTTCATAATCAATTTTTAATTTTGTTATTTTGCACAAAAATATGCTAAAATGACCAAAGCTGAAAAGATAGATTTCACTATAAAAACATTGGAAGAATTATATCCGAAAATACCCATTCCTTTAGACCATAAAGATCCATATACTTTATTAATTGCTGTATTGTTGTCTGCTCAAAGTACTGATGTAAGAGTTAATAAAATTACACCACTATTATTTGAAAAGGCTGACAACCCTTATAGAATGGTAAAGCTTTCTCAAGAAGAAATTAGAGATATTATTAGACCTGTAGGATTGTCTCCAATGAAATCTAAAGGGATTTATGAATTATCTCATATTCTTATTGATAAATATAATGGAGAAGTACCTGCTAGTTTTGAGGCCTTAGAATCTTTTCCTGCCGTAGGTCACAAAACGGCAAGCGTTGTTATGTCTCAAGCTTTTGGCGTACCTGCTTTTCCTGTAGATACTCATATTCATAGATTAATGTATCGATGGGGGTTTAGTAATGGCAAAAATGTAGTTCAAACTGAAAAAGATGCTAAAAGGCTTTTCCCGAAAGAAAAGTGGAACAACTTACACTTACAGATTATATGGTATGGTAGAGAATATTCTCCAGCCAGAGGATGGGATTTAGAAAAAGATATAATTACGCATACTATTGGGAGAAAGACAGTACTAGATGAATATAACAAAAATAAAAAGACCCGCTAAAAGCAGGTCTTTTTTATTATTTTAAGATTTTCAATTTAAAATTCTATCAAATTTCATATTCTTATAGCTAGTAACATTTAAAGCTTTTGAATAATTTAATAAAAAAATTATTGTTTCTTTTTTTGGTTTTAAGTTTTTCATCTCATCGGATGAATACTCAGTGTAAAGTTTTGTCATACAATTTGTCTTATTGTGATTACAGTTGTATAACGCACTTAAAAATACTTTATTGCATTAGTTTGTTAAAACAATATTATGCTTACTTATAATTTTACGTAAATTAATAATTGCGTAACGCATTCTTCCTAATGCAGTATTTATACTAACTCCTGTGATTTCAGAAATTTCTTTGAAGCTCATATCTTTATAGATACGCATCATAAGTACTTCTCTTTGATCATCTGGTAATTCGCTGATAAGTTTTCTTAAATCAGACTCTACCTGATCTTTAACAATTTGTTTTTCTACATTAAGTGCAGAGTCACTAATCAATGAAAAGATATTAAAATCGTCATTCCCTTCAAACTTAGGCATACGATTGTTCTTTCTAAAATGATCAATCACTAAGTTGTGTGCAATACGCATCACCCATGGCAAAAACTTGCCTTCTTCATTATAAGTACCGCGTTTGAGAGTTTTAATTACTTTAATAAAGGTATCTTGAAAGATATCTTCTGCTACATCTTTATCAAAAACTTTTGAAAAGATAAAACTGTAAATTCTTTGAGAATGTCTGTTGATTAGAGTTTCTAGAGCGTTTTCGTCTCCTTTAAGGTAAAGCTCCAATAAAGCCGAATCTTGATGAAGTGGATTCATAAAATTACTTTTAAATAGGTTAATATGTATGAAATCACAATAAAGTGATCTCAATAAATTTGGTTGATTAAAAAAGTAATTTTATTGTATAAGCTTCTCGGTTTTATTTTGTTAATGTTCCAAATATACTATTAATCAGATGGAAATTCCAAATTTTTTTTGGTTTTTTTTAACTAAAAATCTTTTTACGCAGTATTTTACTGTAAGAAATCAGATCATTATCTTTGGCTTTTGTTTATTGCTATGACTGACATTTCACTACTTAATCCAAAGGAAAACATACTTATAAAAGGTGCCAAGCTGCACAATTTAAAAAACATTGATGTTGCCATACCTAGAAACAAATTAGTAGTAATTACAGGGCTTTCAGGCTCTGGAAAATCCAGTTTAGCCTTTGACACACTCTATGCAGAAGGGCAACGAAGATATGTAGAAAGTCTCTCTTCTTATGCAAGGCAATTTCTTGGGAGGCTTGACAAACCCAAAGTAGATTATATAAAAGGAATAGCTCCTGCAATTGCTATTGAACAAAAAGTAAACTCTACAAACCCAAGATCTACAGTAGGAACTACCACAGAAATTTATGATTATCTAAAGTTGCTTTTTGCAAGAATTGGTAAGACCTACTCCCCTGTTTCTGGTAATGAAGTAAAAAAACATACAGTTTCAGATATCATTGATTTTGTGAAATCGTTTCAAGAAAACACAAAACTTTTACTTTTATCTCCTATACATATTGCAGAAGGTAAAGATGTTGCGCAATCATTAAAAATGTTTTCTCAGCAAGGTTATGCAAGAATAAAATATAAGGATGCTATTTTAAGAATTGATGAAATCGATTCAGAAATAGATCGAAATTTTCACCTTGTTGTAGATCGTATCGTTGTCAAAAACGATGAAGATTTTTTCAATCGTTTAGCAGATGCAATAGACACTGCATTATTTGAAGGAAAAGGAACTACAATTATCGAAGAGATAAGTACCTCTTCCCAAACTGTTTTTAATAATAAGTTTGAGTTAGACGACATACAATTTCTAGAACCTAATGTGCATTTATTTAGCTTTAATAATCCTTACGGTGCTTGCCCTAAATGTGAAGGATATGGAGACGTTATAGGTATTGATGTAGACCTTGTTATACCAAACACATCGCTTTCTGTATATGAAAACGCTATTTTTTCATGGAGAGGAGAAAGTATGAGTTGGTATCGAGATCAATTGGTTAATAATGCATATAAATTTGATTTCCCTATACATAAACCTTGGTTTGAGCTTACAGAAAAGCAAAAGCAATTGGTTTGGGATGGAAACAAATACTTTGAAGGCCTTCATGCTTTTTTCTCCTTTCTGGAGGAAAAAAGTTATAAAATTCAAAATAGAGTCATGCTTTCTAGATATAGAGGAAAGACAAAATGTGATCTTTGTAAAGGAAAACGGTTACGACCAGAGGCAAATTATGTAAAGATTGGGGAAAGTACTATTACAGACTTAGTTGAAATGCCTCTTAAAAAATTAAAAGTGTTTTTTGAGCAGCTTCAGTTTAGCGAACACGATGAAAAAATTGCAAAACGTTTGCTTAAAGAAATCAATAATCGCTTGTTGTTTTTATCAAATGTTGATTTAGATTACTTGACATTAAATAGAAAATCAAACACATTATCTGGAGGAGAATCACAACGAATAAACTTAGCAACGTCTTTAGGAAGTAGCTTAGTAGGATCTATGTATATACTAGATGAGCCTAGTATTGGATTGCACCCAAAAGATACTGAAAAACTTATTGTAGTATTAAAATCATTACGAGATTTAGGAAATACAGTTATTGTTGTTGAACATGATGAAGATATTATGAAAGCAGCAGATGTAATCATAGATATTGGCCCAGAAGCAGGTACTAATGGAGGGAATGTTGTTGCTAATGGCACTTATAATGCTATTATCAAAACTAAAACACTAACTGCAAATTACCTAAACGGAGCTATGGAAATTGCAGTCCCTGACAAACGCAGAACATCTCCAAACTTTATTGAAATTCTTGGCGCTCGTGAAAATAATTTAAAAAATATTGATGTAATCTTTCCTTTAAATATGCTTACCATTATAACTGGAGTATCCGGCAGTGGAAAAAGTACATTGGTAAAAAAAATATTATATCCTGCAATTTTAAAAGAAACAGGAGGGTATGGAGAAAAGGCTGGTCAATTTACGGCTATTAAAGGAAAGTTTGACACCGTAAAAACTGTTGAGTTTGTAGATCAAAACCCTATTGGTCGTTCTTCAAGGTCAAATCCTGTAACCTATATAAAAGCATACGATGATATACGAAATCTTTTTGCATCACAACACTTATCTAAAATAAGAGGATATAAAGCAAAACACTTTTCTTTTAATGTAGATGGAGGTCGTTGCGAGACTTGTAAAGGAGAAGGAGAAGTTACCATAGAAATGCAATTTATGGCAGATGTGCATCTACTTTGTGAAACTTGTAATGGAAAACGATTTAAAAAAGATGTTCTAGAGGTTAAATTTGAAAATACCAATATCGATAATATTCTCAATATGACTATTGACGAAGCTATTACATTCTTTGAAAAACATAAACAAACTAAGATCATTAATAAAATTAAACCTTTACAAGATGTAGGATTGGGGTATGTTACTTTAGGACAATCTTCTTCTACATTATCTGGAGGAGAAGCACAGCGTATAAAACTTGCTTCTTTTCTTGTAAAAGGAACCTCTAAAGAAAAAGCTTTATTTATTTTTGATGAGCCTACTACAGGGCTTCATTTTCACGATATACAAAAATTGCTTACTTCATTTAATGCTTTAATTGCCAAAGGACATTCTATTATTGTAGTAGAACACAATATAGACCTTATCAGGTGTGCAGATCATATTATTGATTTGGGTCATGAAGGTGGTGAGAATGGGGGTAATTTAATAGCTCAGGGTACTCCTGAAGATCTTATTACTCATAAAGAATCATTTACAGCAAAATATCTTAAAGAAAAATTAGTAGGTTAACAATGCTATAACCAACATAACAGCTATAGAAAAAGGAATAATAAACATAATATAAGTAAAGCTTAATATTCCCATTTTTATACAGGTTAAAAAATAAGGTTGTTCGTAAAAACGTTTCATACTTACCAATAAGTAAAATATTGTAGATAAACCTATTAATATATCTATCCAATTAGGTATTGCTACTATAAAATTTGCCAATAAAATAAGACTCAATACAATAAACAGGAAGGTGAAATAATAAAAACTAAATACCATACTATGCGCAAAACTTGCTCTTCTATAATACAATAACTTTAAAATTAATGCAAAAATTGGTATTAAAAAGAACATAGAAACTGGAATGGTATCATAAAATGCTCCCAAAATCCCTTGTCCACTATTTTGATACATTTTTAATCCTTGTTTGGCTAGAAATTTCCTGATTGTATTTGTACTATCTGTAACACCAAAAACTGCTAATTTTTCTTTTTCTGGTGCTTCTACTTTTATTAAAGAATCTAATTTCTTTAATTCATTCTTACCAAGCGATGTACCATCTATAGTTGAAAAGTTAGAGTCTAAATTAAAATCACTTGCATCTTGTACAGAGTCTAGGTTTTGAATTTTCTCCTCCAAAAGTTTTAAATCTTTTTTAGGGATAGGTATTTTAGAATTTTTTAGCATATCTACAGTTTCTTTTAAAGCTGTAGAATCTAATTTTTTTACACGTACTGTATCTATAATAGTTTTGCCCTCTTCAAAACTTTTCTGCAACATTTGATCTACACTTTCTTGCCCTGTTCTGGTACTAACAGAAAATAAAAAGAAAAAAATAACTGATATAAAAAGATAGTATTGGGCAGGATGTAAGTACTTTAATCGTTTTCCTTTCACAAATTCTTTGGCTACAAAACCAGGCTTAAGTGTTAAGGGAATAAAACTTTTTAAAAAACGTGCATCATATGAAAAATAATTACTAATTGTATTACTAAAAAGAACGCCTATTGTTAAGTCGTCTTCTGTTTTTTGACCACAATTCGGACAATAAGAAAACTCTTTATCTATAGGTGTTCCACAATTTTGACACACTTCTTCAACTTCTTTCAATACTGGTATAGGTTGGTTTAATATTTTAAAAGTATGAAAATAAAAGCAGCCTCACAATTTATATATTGATAGGCTAGCTAAACCTTAATTATAAGGTAAAAAATTAATCATATAATTTGTAAAGCTATTTACTATATTACGGCTAAGAATATAATATCAATAAAATTTAAAAAAGTTATGAGTTTAAAAGAACAATTAGATGCTAGAGTAAATACTTCTAAAGATAGAATACCTGCAGATAAAAGAACCATCATGGAAAATGCTACAAACGCATTACTATCAAAGGAAATGTCTAAAAGTGCTCTAAAAACAGGCGATAAAGTTCCTAATTTTACATTATCAAATGCTACAGGTCAAGAAGTTACATTTTATGATCTATTAAAAGAAAAAAACGCGGTTGTATCATTTTACAGAGGTGGATGGTGCCCGTATTGCAATATGGAATTACAAGCATTACAAAGTGTGCTTCCACAAATTCAAGAGAATAATGCACAACTCATTGCTATTTCTCCAGAACTTCCAACAACTGCGTTATCAACAACAGAGAAAAATGAACTTTCATTTGAAGTATTAAGTGATATAAATAATACAGTAGCTAAAAACTTTGGGCTGGTTTTCAAAATGCCTCAAGATTTACAAGAAGTTTATAAAAATGACTTCAATATTCATTTAGATCAAGCAAATGGAGATAACAGTGCAGAATTGCCAATGCCTGCTACTTATGTCGTTAATAAAAATGGAGAAATTATTTATGATTTTATTCAAGAAGATTATACAAAAAGAGCAGAACCATCTGAAGTTGTAAATGTTTTAAAAGACCTATAAATAACATAGTATTTGGCAAAAGAAAGGCTTACAAATCTATTGAAGTTGGTAACAATTATTTAAGCTATATATACTTATTAGCCACAATCGACACGAAAATATAAAGTATATACATTAGATTATAATGAAAGAGTCATATTTATAGAAAGTATGTGAATGATTACAAGTGTAGATACGTCAAAACATTATGTATACTCCGGTAAAAGGCTATAAATATAAACAGAAAAGGTGTAGAGAATGGTTTGATTAAGTTGCATATAAAAAAGTGTATTCTTTTTTATGAATACTTAATTTTAGTAAAGCTAATTTCATAGAAATATGCTTCTAAAACAATTTTTATAAAGAAAATGTATATTTGTTTTAAGTATTATTGAGAGTTTATAATGATCATTCGGCATTATTTATTATTTATTTTAATTTATATAGTATTTGTAATTAGTAATTATACTTATGGAATACAGACAATTAATTCTAAAGGTACTTCATATGAAGAACTACAAAATAGCTATTTAAAATTACGATATAGCAACCCTAGACTAGCTAAATTACAAGCTGAGAAATTACTCAAAAAAGCTTTGTTAGAAAATAATCTAATTGAAGAACACAAAGCTTATTTATCGTTAGGTGCTGTTGAAAGTTATTTAGGAAATCATAGAATCTCTATGAATTATATTGATAAAACCATTCGATATGCAGAACGAGAAAAAAACATACAATTATTATTAGAAGTACTAAATGAAAGTGGGAAAATTAATTTTGACCATGGAAATTATAAAGATGCGCTTCCTCACTATCTAAAAATGGATTCTATTGCAATAGCTACTAATAATTATGATTTTCAGATAAAAGCAGAACACAATATTGGTTTGTTAAAAATAGAAATTGGTGAGCATAAAGAAGCTGTTTCAATTTTTAAGAAAAAATTAAAAAAAATTACCTCATTAAAAAATAATACGTCTTATACAAATACGTTAATTGCTTTAGCTTCATCTTATTTAAGATTTAATGTAGATTCTTCTAAATACTATATTGAAAAAATTAAAACAATTAGTCTCGAAAATAACGATTTAGATGGCTTGAATTATTATTATACTTTACAAGGAATAACACATTATAAACAAAAAGAATATGACAAAGCCCTTTTATTTCTTGAAGATGCAGATAGCTTAACAATGAATCTCTCTGTAAAAGGAAGGCTATTCTCAATTTATAGATTTCAAGGAAAATGCTATTTTGATCAAGGACAATATAAAAAAGCTATCAAAAAGTTTGAAAAAATAAATGAATTACAAAAACGTCTAAAATTTCATCGCATAGAATTACAAGAGATAGCATATTTACTAGCCAATAGCTATGAAAAAACAGGAAATATAGATGATGCGATTACAAACTTTAATAAGTCTTTAGACTTGGCTAAAAAGAATGAAAAACTAAAATCTGAGATAAAGAATGAAATTTTACAACAATACAGTATAAATAAACTGGAAACTAAGATTTCTAAATTAACCACAATATATATCAAAAAAGAAGCAAGTAATAAACGTCTTGTTCTTATTTCTATTATTTTGTCATTGATAATCTGTTCTGTTCTAATAATAGGCAAAAGAAGAAGCAAACAAAACAAATTAAAGTTCGTTTCAGTTTTAACTAAATTAAAAGATCTTGAAAAAACAACTATCCAAAATAATTTAAAATCCAAACAAAATGTTTCTATATCAGATGAAAAATTAATTATTCTTATTAATCGACTTAACAGGTTTGAAACTGAAAAACATTATTTAAATACAAAAACTAGTTTAGCATCTGTTGCAAAAAAACTAAAAACAAATACATCATACTTATCCAAAATAATAAATGATTTTAAAGGACAAACTTTTTCTAATTACATAACAGAATTAAGAATAAACTATGCTTTGTTGCAATTAAAACAAGATTCTATTTTTAGATCATACAGCATTAAAGCTATAGCTAAAGATTTAGGGTTTAAAAGCGAAGGTTCTTTTTCAAGAGCCTTTAAAAAACAAACAGGAATATACCCTTCTTTTTATATTAAAAAAATAACCTCTAATTTATAAATTAGAGGTTTCTATTTTACAGTTATTATCCAGTATATACATAATTTTATAAAACTAATCTTAAAATAAGATCATGAAAAAAAAAGATGTTTACAAACTATACGTTAAAAAAATAACTATTTCTAATCTCAATAGAATTCAAGGAGGAGTTCCTGCTGATAAGAATATTAGCCATCGAGAAGAATGTAAAAGTATCCAACAAATATGTACAACTGTGGTAACCAGAACAGAAAACGATTCTCAAAAAGTTATTGTCCATAATTCATCCGATTAAAAGATGGGCTTCAATTTATAAATCGACTGACGAACTTGTTGTTTTAAACTAATTGTAACTCTAGCTTTACTTCATTATTAATTTTATAAAAACATAATATCATGAAAAAAAAGTTAGTGAAACTAATTTTAAACAAACAAAAAATTTCAAACTTTGAACAAGGAAGTATTACTGGAGGCGTTTCTGGAAGACGTTTATGTGGACCAACAGCTCCTTTTAATGCTGATTGCATAACTAAAGATAAAATTAATTGCAAATCTTTTGAACATACTGGATGTGGCGGAGGCGGTGTAATAGATACACCAAGTATACGAATAGTCTGTTCAACTGGATGTTAAGGTTGCTTCTAATAAACTGTGTAATTAAAAAATAGGCGGGTTTTAAAACCTGTCTATTTTTTGTTTAATTTTAAAATCATAATTGAATATAAAACCTAATAACGTAAAATATCACCCTGTTTTAAAATATGAGGTAATTTACTTTTAAATCTAAAAATATAGAGAGAAGCTTTCATGTTAACAAGACAAACAAATTATCCTTTACAACCCTGATGCCTTACTTTATAATACTAAAAACTAGATTAACCTATAAACGAACTATTAATTCTCTAAATCTGCACTAAAATTAACTGGGAAGCAAACGAGAGTGAATTATGTTAGTAATCCTTATTATCCATTTCTTTTATTCATATAAATTATATTTATCTATAGTAACATTCATGAATGATTCGCATTTGTCTGGTATAAAAGAAATTGAAAGTTAACTTACTCAAATACTTAAAATAAAATCACGCGGGTAAACAAATCAAAGAAAGATATTTTTTTTCTTTCTTCGAAGAATTTTTGCAATACTTGCTAAAACCAATTATAAAATATCAAGTTCGTTTTACTTCTTGAATCTCAATATTTCTACTAATACATTATCTAGTTTATCATTCTAAACACAAATCATTGTATTTTTCAATCAATTTTAAATCAAAACAAATACATAAAAAACTACTGCTAACCAGCATTTTAATTTTTTGGCACACTGTTTGGATTATATATTGAAAATAGCGTGAGCCGAAAAGCTAAAGAGTAGGCATAACCCAAAATATATACATTATGAAAAGAAATATACTTTTAATAGTAAGTCTATTTTTAGTGAGTGGATTTGCTTTTGCAAACGAAAACCCTCTTAATAAGGGAGAAAAAATAGAAGGGTTAACAAAACGTTATCGTTACACAAAATCAATCAAGTTTGTAGAACGAGGTGTTGAATTCTATGTTTTTCCAAATGGTAAATTTGATTATAACAGAAGAAGAATTTCACATAGAGGCAGAAATGGCGTTAATATAAATTATAATTCTGGTAATAGTAGTTTATATTATAGATCAATTAGGAAAAGTCCATATAGATCAATCTCGGTTGGATATGATTATTTGGGTAGAATATGTACTGTTGGAGGTGTTCCTGTTAACTACGATAGATATGGGAATGTACAACATATAGGGAGTGTATATGTAGGTTATAATAGAAGAAATCGTGTTTCTAGTGTTGGAAATTTATATATTTATTATAATAGATGGGGGCATATTTCAAATCTTGAAGGTTATGTAAATGATTACAATCATAAACGTAGGTATTCTAGATCATATGAGACCTTTGAAAAATGTCATAAATTTTAAGTTTCCCTTGAATTTTGCATTC
>CAYMDH010000052.1:0-23094 GCA_964389205.1 uncultured Flavobacteriaceae bacterium | reverse complement strand
TGGGTGGTTCAGTTTCACCCGAAATTAGTGGTATACTATGTCCGAATTTTGCATATACTCAAAGCTATTGTATAGAAACTAATGATAAACAAGGCAGACATTTAGGAGTGCTTTTAAAAGATGGTTATGCTATTTTATCTGTCAAATCACATACAAATGATTTAGATCATAGAGGGAAATACCTTTTTAATTTTGATTTACAAGAATATGAAATAGCTACTCCTTCAGGGAATATCGTTTGGGTATTGGCTACTCATTTAAGAGAAGAGTTAAATCCAGAAAAGAAATCTAAATTTATTAGAAAGTTACAAACAGAAAAGATTATTGAAATGTACAACGATCATGTTAAAAAGAAACACAGAAATATAGTTGTCTTAGGTAGTTTTAATATGCCATCTTTTGATAGTTCTATTGCACCTTTAATAGATCATAAAGATTTAAAACAGATCACAAAACATCTTACTTTTAGTGTAACTTTAGATAAAGGAAAAGATGGGGATTATGGAAGTATGCAAGGATATAAAATGGGTGTGAATCTAAAACAGAGAGATTATATGTTACTTTCTTCTAACCTGTTTGAAAATGTTAAAGAGAGCGGACTTAATAGAAACTATATTTTTCCTGTACAACCTCCTCAATGGACTATTTCTAAATCTCTAAAAAGTTATTGCCAAATGGCAAGCACCCACCCTATTTTGTTTTTTGAAATAGGGTGAACGATTCCAATGATTTTAAAAATCTTTCGATGTTTAGATTACTCAATCAAAAGTATCATACACTAATTTCTTGTTTTTTCATTTTGAATATTACGTAATTTTGATTTATTAATTTGAATGAAATGAAAAAGACATTTTTGCTTTTTATAATATTACCTAGTTTGTATGTTCAATCTCAATCTATGGAAAATGCTATCTATTATACAGTAAAGAAAGATATTGGATTCACATCTGAAATATTTGAATTCAAAGAACAAAACAAATTTAACTATTCATTATTTGGTTGTACGGGGTCAAGTTTTGGATCTGGAACATATAAAGTTATCCGAGATAGTCTTTATTTAAAGTTTAGTGAAAAACCTTTTTTAAAAAAAGATGGTATAAAATTCAATAAAACAAGTTCAGATTCTCTTGTAATTAATATCAGAGTTGGTGAAAAATATTCGGATTATCCATTGCCAGGAGTTATCTGTAATCTTTTAGATACTGAAATTGGTTGGCAATCAGATTTTGATGGATTAATATTTGGTAAAATTTTAAAACCAAAAACTCCAAAAGTATTAAGATTTCAATATATAGGCTATGGTAGATACGATATTGAAGTAAGTCCAGATATAGGCGAAATTACTGGAGTTTTAAAAATGGATAATGTCGATTTTTTTGAGCCAGATGAAGAAATAAAGGTAAAGCTTAAAAGTAATAATAGCAGAAGATTTAAACTTGAACTCTCTAAGGACACTAATATAACATATCGCAAAATAAGTAAAAACGAAGCTTCTGAAATCATTAAAGATCGAACAGAAAAAAATTATGATTATTACTTCTCAAATAATTAATATTTGCAAACAAAGATCATTAAAAATTTAAGTCTTTTTGTTAGATTTATGTTTGTAGCAATATGCTATGTCATGACATAGCATAATTAAATCTGTTACCACAAAGTAGGGAATGAAGAAAAATCAACGGAAAATATTCTATCCAACTGTATTCTTTCTTGGGTTAATTTTAATGATTTGGCAGATCAATATTTTTAGAAATACAATAATTGATTTAGCTATACCTATTGGAATCATTACATTTATTATTGATTTTAAAAATTATAAAAAAACGTATAATTATAGCATTATTGGTATTTTTGCATCCAACTATAATAACTTATTTTAGAATTCAATAAGCCAAAAAAAATGCTACTCTATCAATGTAATACTTAAGCAAGTTATAGATTAAATATTCTACCATTATATGGAAAATCCAATTCAATTTTAGCAATCTTTTTATATCCAAAGAAATCTCCTCCATGTTTAAGGATTTGTAATTCTGTGATGGGTATTTTCATTTTTGATGGTGATGGAAACTCTCTAGCTTTATCAGCAGCATTCTTTTCAACACTAAGGCTTATTGTTATATGCGGTTCATATTTCTCCCATATATTTTTCTGGACATTGGTAGTAATATGTTTAACTTTTCTTATCATTTCCTCTCTTAATTGAAAAATCTGTGGTTTACAGTCCGCAGCAGTCGCGATTGTGAAACCCTTGTATTTTTTATTGTACCAAATAAGGACATCATGAGAATCAATCTCTAAACTTTCCATTTTAAGATACATCATAGAAGCTCTTATTTCGTCAATGATTTTTCTTGGTGAATATGTGGTGAATATCATATTCAAAATTGTTAAATGTGGAGGTAATTGTTCCAAATTAGATTGAGGGAAGTTTGCCGACTTGTTAAGGAATTTCAATGAATCCACATCGTTAAAAAAAGCCACAATTGTGTATTCAGGAACATCGTTATTATTCAAATTTAAATGCATAATTCAATCATTTTTCATGCATGTTATTAGTGTATGCTTATGAATAAAAGTAACTTCCTTGATCTTCACATCTCTTAGTAGCTTAGTCTTCATTTTTTTTATTTGCTTCTGAATAACACTATCCTCAATAGCCCACAAAGTAGAGCAATACTTAGAATTTGCCTTTTTTATCACAAAATTTACATCATCTTCATTTTGTACAACTATATTTTCTTTTATTTCGTCAAAATCTACTTGGTATCCTAATGCTCCCAATGAGGTACCAACATCCTTAATATTTGGAAACCGATTTTCGTCAATTTTTCTAAGCTCTGGAATATTGGAATGATAAAGTGTATCTGAAAAAACTTGAGGAGAATATGTAAGGATTAAGATTGTTCCTTTCTTCTTAAGAATGTCCTTGCTAAGCATTAAAGCTTTCTTCCAATCCAATAAATGAAAACAATAGGAAAATATCAGAATATCAAAAGATAATGGTTTAAATCTTGCCAATGCATCAAATATATCTTCATTAATCCATTTACCTTTTGGGTATTTAGCAATGGCACTTTCAATCATTTCAGCCGATTGATCAATACCCACTAAATCAAAGCTAAATTGTTTAGCAATTTCAATTGAATATCTTCCAGTACCGCAACATAAGTCTAATATCGCCCCCTTTGTGATATTTATCGGAACCTTAGACAAAAGTCTTTTTAGAACTAAATTATCGACTGGTCTTAAACTATCATAAGAGATTGCCATTTTATTAAAAATCTGTATATCATTCATTCTCTAGTTCTATCATATAATTCAACAATATTTTGTAACATTCTTTGATGAAAGCAATATCACTGGGTAGTCTAATTAATAGTTCGGATTCGATTTCTACCAAATCTTGTTTTGAAATATTATTTGACTGAAGATAGACGGCTAATTCATACAAAGATTCCGAATATAGATTCTTAAATTCTTTCTCTGAAAATTTAAATTCCTCAATTTCACCCCCATATCTCTCTGAGTTCATATTTCTAGAAGCGTTTTTAACAGTATTTGCTAAATAATTCTGCTTTATTGATAAGTCTCTATCGACTATACTTGCAAAGGTTTCACAAAGACGTTGATCTTTGACTTCAATGGAAAATCTACTCAGGAATTTTGCATTGTCAAATGCTGCAGGAATTAAGAATAGATAGCCAAAATTTTTGACTATTTGAACACAAACAGAGGGTATTTCTTTAGTATAAAAAAACAACCGTATCTTTTGTTCATTTCTTTGTTTATTATATTCACTAATCTCATGTATGTTGGATAACAGTTGAAATATTTTTCTTATGTAGTCAATTTTGAAGTCTCCGCTTTTTGTACTCAGAAAGTTAACCTCTTTTTTAAGTATATTGGAAGCGTCTAATTCAGATGCTAGTTCTTTTAGTCCTTGTCTTGACAGAATACAGGGATGTATTAAATAAAAGTCAATTCGCTCCATACGATTGGTCAGCTTCGAAAAAATGTCAAAGGGTTTATAAGAATTTCCAATGTGATAAGTAATCAAAACTTCATCCTTGTTAGCATAAAGTATTGCCTTTTCGAAGTTTATCCTAGAATGCGAAATCCAGTCACCTAAATGTATTCGATGATCAGATGAAAAAATTTGATCTACGATGCTTGACGCTTCTCCTGGAAAATACCTCCCCAATGCAAGTGTTAAAACTATTTTTTGAAAGCTTTTGTTACTTCCTGCTTTTTCTGCTAGACGAGTAAATTCAGGCAAAGAAGTGTTTACAAACTTTGATTCTAGTGTATTGATAACAGACTTATTATAACCTGCAAACAGTGTCAGTAAAGATGCCTCTGCTGAAGTAATCTCATCGACTTCTAGCCTTTTGACCTTTTTTGAGAAACGTTTTATGTAATAATCTACTCTCTTCATAATATTAGGTGAAAATATTGCATGCTCATAGCTGTATTCGTACCTACCTATATCATGTTGAGAATCTTCGATAAATTTAATCTCAGATATAATGGACTCTAATATCGATTTTGAGTATTGATTGCTGGTTAAAAACCAACCACTGAACCTATCATTTAGCCAACTCAAAGAAACTGTAACCACATTTGCTGCGACACCAAGAGAAATAGCAGTAATTATGAATGAGGGCTTTTTGTCAGGGAAACTATTAGCCCATAAAGCGGCTATTAAAAGTATTACCAGAACCATGAAGTTCCATATTAATTTTTGTTTCATTTTTGCTCCCATATAGACTTAGCGTAGAACGCTAGAATTTTACTTTTGATGAAAAATAAGTGATTCTTATAGGTAAAAACCAAAAAGACCTTATATAACAATGACAACTAATCTTTTAAAAATATTGCAAAAACTACAGAGCAAGTTAAATCAAGCACTATTTTGTTAAATTCAAAATAGTGTCACAATTAGCTACTCTCAAACAGGGATGCAGCACCTATCTCCTTTCCTTACGACACCAGAAACACTGACGTTAGGTTTTATCTTTATCTCTTTTTCAAGAATTGTCATGGGATTTAACACAACCAGACTGCCTATTTTTACGTTGTCTCCGATTAAAACACCGAATTTATCTGATAAAGCTTCTAACTTATCCTTTTCTATCAGAATACTGGGTTGTTTTCCGTCCAACCTAATACTTGTAGTTACTGTACTTGCTCCAAAAAGTACATTCTTACCAATAAAACTGTATCCAACATTATTGAAATGGGGAAAGTTAGAATTCTCCATGACTATACTAGAGTTAATTTGACAATGTGCTCCAATTAATACATCTTTAGAGATGATTGAATTACGAATTAATGCGAAATCTCCGATAATTGCATCTTCATGAATAATTGAATTTATAACTTTTGAAGTTCCAATCATTTTTGTCATGGCTGACTTCTTCCATTTTTCTGATTTCCGGTAGTTTTTAAAATCTCCAATAAGACTCATCCAACTCTTACTAAAATTAAGATTTGGAACTTCATCAAAAAGAAGTGACGTAATAAAATCTGGTCTCATTTTAACTATTTTAATAAGTAATTCAAAAACATTGCTTTTACAACATTAGTTATATTTTCCTTTTTGGGAACTTCTCCTTTTGTTAAAGCTAAAATTCCAGAACCTTCTAACTGAATCAGGTTTTTCATATCAACATTTACTAATAGAAAATAATGGCAACTCATCCATTTGTTTTGTTCTATAGGATATGACACTTCAACAATTTTTTTAAGATTTAGTCGATTTGTTTTTAAACATAATTCCTCTTGTAATTCTCTAATTGCACAGTCTATTGGATCCTCAAATTTTAGACTCCTACCACCAAATACAGATAACTTTCCAGGGTTCGCAATTGTTAGCTTGTTATCTCTTTGTTGGAATAAAAATCTGCCATACTTATCCTTGATGAAAATACCAGAATATGATTCATCATGTTTTCTTTCTGAAAGGCCTATCTTAAATTTTCTAACTAGGTTAACTTTTTTTTAATTTTATGTTTTAATACTTTTGAAAAATTACAAATTTTTCTCTACCTAAGATAAAGATAATACAAATGCTTGATATAAACACACACCTCTTTTACACTTGTTTTAGACTGCTCAGTTTAAATAGGAATAGGTGGGTCAACTTCACAGGAATACGCAAATAATCACTAAAATACTACTTTTTATTTTGTTCAATATGAAATTTTGATGAAAAATCTCACATTTTATTCTTATAGGCTAAAAATAGTTTTTAGCCTATAAGAATAAAATAATAGAATATAAACTTAGGAAGAACTCCGTTCAAAAAAGTACTTCTAACTCAATTTCTTAGAAATTCAAATTATTTAATGAACCAGATTAAACACCTATAAATCTCTTTTCATCTCCACATACCTACTCCCATTTTCTTCCTGAAGTTTTAAAAGTATTTTCTCATTATCTCCTAAAGTAAACTTGTCAAACACATAAACAAACCGTACTGTTTCTCCATGTCGAACTGTTTCAGGTAGATCATGTTTATAAATCGGATTAAGCGATAATTTCTGATAGGATGTTTTTCTTTTTTTATTCCCGTTAACCCTATACACATTTAAAAAATCTACATCAAAATTAATTCCTGAACTATTTTTAATCTCCAACTGCATATATACTTTATCATTTTTATAGACTACATTTTTAATTCCTATTCTGATCCCTTTTTTAGCTTTTGTAATATGAGTACGCTCTGGTAATTTTAATAGTTTTTCACTTGACATTTTAAAAATAGAAACTTTTTTAGTAGCTGTTTTAACTGTAACATTAGGGTCTACTTTAATTGTATCAGTTTTGTTATCCAAAACAGGCAATGCGCGATTTTCATTTCCGATACGCTCATTTAGGGTAACAAAATGATTCGGGTTTTCTAAATGTTCTTTGTACTTAATAATATACGAGTAGATATTACCATCTGTGGTAATAACCAGTAAATTACTAGCTTCTCCTTTAATGGCTTTTAAAAGCCCTAAATTTTGTGCTTTCTCCCTGTTATAGGTAAATACAAAATGATTCGCTCCAGTAATCCCTTGTTTGATATTGGAAGGAAAAAAAACCGCCATATTCATTTTATCATTGGCGTAAATGGTATCTAATGTTTTACTGTTTTTTGAATAGCCTGTAAAAGTAACTACTAGGCTTAGAAGTGTTATATATATCGTTTTCATAACTATTTATTTTTTAAATTATTCTCTGCTATCTACTTTTAAAATAAGTTTGTAATTGTGATGTGCCAGTACTTTCACACTGCGGTTGGACCGCTGAAAGATGCGTTTAAATCCGTTTACTTGTGGAATGCCTGGAACACTAATATCACCTATAACGTCGTCTACTACTTCTCTGGTGGCTTCGGCTCTAAAAGTATTTTCTATATAAATACCTTCTCTATGATCTTCAAAGTCATAGGCTTTAAAAGAAAGAGTAATACCTCCAATACCCTGAATATCTATAAACACCCTGTTAGGGGCGAAACTTACGATTCCATAGACGGGTGTGTTTTTAGGTAAGCTAACACCATCAATAACAACACTTTCTAACGTTCTAAGTAGTACCCTATCATTTGCTTTAAGAATCTGCTCACCGTCAACAACTACTTTAAGTATTGGAATACCTTTTTTTATACCTTCTATAATAGACGGCGCAACAGCAAAAAAGAGCTGATGATTAAAACCGATTTCTTTTGCCTGTATCACTTCTACTTTTTTGATAGAATCGATATTTACTTTTTTAGGTGCTTTATGCACAATAGAGTTAATAGCTTTATCTACTTCTTTTTTGCGATACGTACCGCTAGCGTAATTAATACGCCCTGAATTATACACGCTATCTACCAATCTTTGTTTTTCTTTCTCTATAAAGTCAGGATCAAAACTTCCATCTTTATTAAAATAATCCTCATTGTAGATACTAGGTACACTCTTTTGTTTTACTTCTTTTAAATTATCAACCGCTTCTAACTTATTAGCATACTGCATAGCTTCTGATTCAATTTCAGGCACTAGCGGATTTAATAGCTCGTCTACTTCGTTTTCCTGTTTACCAAAGGCAGACATCCCGTAAACAATCATAAAAATAATAACGATCCCAATAACAGCTCCAATACCTATTTTTCTTTTATCTATTTTCATTTTTCTATATTTTTAAAAGCCCTTTTAAGGACTGATTTTTTTAAGTGAGTTTTCAAAATAATCTGTAATCCAGAGTCCATGCGGATTCTGTGGAAAGTGTCGTTTCTCTAGCTTTTTGATTTTCCCAGTGGTGATGAGTTCATAACTGTCGATTATCGACCCTCTATTGATCTCAAAAACAGTACGAGTGTGAAAACTATAGGGTGCTGTTTCTAAGTTTATCTCAGAGGTAGTGCTTAATACTTTTTGAACTAGGGAGTATTGTAAAAGCCTGTTATAGACTCCATCCGCTTTTTTTTGACGGTAGACATTATCAACGCTACTATTACCAAGCCAGAGTGCTTTTTCAATATTCTGCTCGTAATTATTCGCATCAAGTCCATAGAAATACTCATGAAAAAGCTTAAGATGGGTTAATACTTCTACCTCTAGGTTCTCTTTTTCCGATTGCCATTTAAGGGGAATAATAGATCCGTCTGTACCGATAGCGAACTGTCCGCCAGTCACTTTATCATGCATTTTATAAGTCACCATTCCAAAGAAAAGCGAACTTAAAAGTGATGCGATAATTACCGAAATAGTAATAAAGCGATTGAGCTTTAGAACCTCGTATATATTTTTATAAGGTGTTTTCATTTTTCTAGTTTTTATGTTTTATAATTAAAAGTGCCTTAGGCACTAAAAAGCTTGAAAGTAAAAGTGACCGCTCTTTTATAGAGTTTGAATTTTAAAAAGAAAATAAACCCGATAGTAGCTACTTCAATAATTGCTATAATTGGGCGAGATTGTGATAAACCACCCCCTATAAGATTATCCCAAAAACTACCATTAATTTCTGTATAAAGAGCATTTACAAATACATTGACTAAAAAAAATGCGGGTACAATCATATATACTGCTGCATACAGCTTAAAGAAATTATACGCCATATCTCTAAACTTTTCAAAAACTGCTAAAGAGATGATAAGCGGAAAAAAAGCTTGCATAATTCCTAGTAAAAAGTAGCGTTCTGCCAGAAATAGCGGATAGATAAAAAGGTCAAGCATCCAAAGGATCACCCCACCAATAAAGGCGATGATTCGAAGTCCAAATAGAGGATTGTTAACGGCATCGATAATTGCTGAAAATGCTTGGGTAGCTATACTTAACGCCCCGCCTTGTCCATCTTCAAAATCAATATCTAATAATTGAAGCGGTATAAGACTCGGTGCAACATCTCTATAACTATTTTCAATAGCTACCAGCACTCCATCGAAAAAACCAAGTATCTGAGTTGAAAAAATCACAAGCAAGACAACTGCAAAATTCTTAGCCAGTTCATTAGGAGATAACCCCCAACTGTACCCGTGTTTATCTGCGATACCTTCATTGTACTTTTTTAAGATATTGATAAGAAAAAACAGTACCGCCAATGCTTTTACTCCAACAATGGTATATCCAGCAAAATCACTATCCTTAATGGTTTGAAAGATAGCATCTACATATTCAAGACCGATATTTAAAGAGAATATTGCCATGATCTTAAAAATTAGTAGTTCTACTATTTAACTTGTCTTGCAATTCTCTAAAAGAGATAATATCTACATACTGTCTTTTCTTTCTATTGATTTCTACAATGGTTTCCCGTGATCTTTTTTCAGCTTCTTTTAAAACCGCAGTACGTTCGCTATCAGTCATATTTAAAAAATCACTAGAGAGTACCTTGTTTACAAAGTCTAAATCTTCAATAGAGGCTTCAATAATGATATTAAATGACTGAGATATGCGCCCAACTTCATTAGGCTTTACATACGGAGAGTTTAAAATATCCTTTAAATCATCCCGTACTAGGTTAAATAGTTCTTGATGATTTCTGGTTATTTCTCTAGCAGATTTTAACTGTTTTACTACCGAGCTAACTTTCTCAATATTTTCTTTTTGTTCTTTTAAGAACTTAACGGTTTTTAATAGTTCGGCGGTCTGCTTGGCAGATTCGATAATACTCTTACCGAGTGTAATAAAGTTGGTATTATCGAATACTGGCCAACCCTGACACGCACCGCGTGCGTTTATTATTAAAATAAGCGTGAATGTTAATAGTATCTTTTTCATAACTGTTCGTTTTTATGGAGCCGTAGCCCCGATTTGACATTAATTTGTGCAGGTGATTAAACTGCTTTTGATGAATGATTTTCTTGTAGGTACTGCTTTATAGCAGTTTCCATATCTCCGACCTTTTCATAAATAGCCATTATGGCTTCGTTTTCATTACCATCGGTGAGATAAGCAGCAAAAACTTCTTTAGATACTTCGAGGCGAAAAATGTTACTCTCTTTTCCAATCTTTATAAAAATCTCGGTGTATTTTCGATCTCCTGAGAGATTGTTTTTAATGGATTTTAATTGATTGAGATCATGCGAGGATAGGTTCAGTCTTTTTACAAGTTCGCCATACCCTTTTTCATTATTAAGGCTATAAATGACTTGTGTGTTTTCCAAGATACTTGCCGAAGTAGCATTATCAGGAAGCTGATTAATAGATTGTAAAATAATCCCGATAGCACCTTCTTGTTTGCGAATGGCTTGATAGTAAAACTCTACAGATTCCAGTACATTATCAAACTTTAACTGTTTGGCAAATTCATCAAAGAGAATAATCCCTTTTTCATTTTTATTTCTCCAAATAGTACGTTGAATCGCTGTTTTAATCAGCTTTAACATGACAGATAGTATCTCTTTATTGTCTTTTACCTCGTCCAGTTCAAAAACAATAAGGCGTTTATCCTCTATACGAAACGATGCGTTTTTACTTTCTTTAAAAAGAAAACTGTAAATGCCACTACCTACATACTCAGACATAATATGTAAAAAGCTATCTATATTAAAATAGGTTGACTGTATCTGTAAATCTTCTAGTAAACTTTCTTTAGAAGATTGTATGTAATTGTAAAAACTCTCTAAAGAATGATCGGTAGTAGTACCATCATAATACGTTTTAAGTATTTTTTTGAGTGCTACTGACTCCGCTTTGCTTGGTTTTTTACCTAGCCCCATAAGTTCAAATAGAAATACTGATAAATCTTCTAAATGTTCTGTGCCTGCATCGTTGAGATTTAGTATAAAAAATGGATTGATCCCTAGGCTTTTGCCTTTTTCATAGCGTAATATAGTGTACTGCTCTGGATAAAGTGAAGCAAACTTGGTATAGGAGCCTCCAAGATCGATAATGACAAGACGTACTCCGCTTTCAAAGTATTGCCGAAGAATATTATTCGCTAAAAACGATTTTCCTTCTCCTGTAGGTGCAAAAATGGCAAAGTTTCGAGCCTTGATACGCTTTTTATCTTCGTCCCATACATCTTTGAGTACTGGGGTATTATGTTCTCTATCATTAAAGATGATGCCCGTTTTATCACTTTTGTAATTGGTATTATTAATAAGCAAACAAAGTGCATGTTTTAAATCGGTTACATATAAGTCTTCATTGGAAAAGTTAGAAGAAAATAGCCCATAACTATTTAAAAAATAAGATTTGCGAGCTTCTCCTTTTGGATAGTAGGGGCGTATATCAAGCTCTTTAAACTCTGCTTTTATTTTTGAAGCAATAGTATCTAGCTCTTGGACTTCAGAAGACCAATACATAATATTTAGATGCCCTCTTATTATTCTGGCACTATCATCGTTATTGATCTGGCTTAAAATATGCTCAATCTTTTTAAGCACTACTTTATTTTGTGATCCGAAATTGGAGCTTTTTTTAAGTTCTTCCACTTTTTTATCTAGTAGCTTTCTCCATTTATGTTTGTCATCTACATAGATAATTTGATTAACGATGTGATTTTCATTGAGCGTTAATCCGAGCCCATCAATAAACCCCTGATGAAATACAAAATCATCGGAGGTAAAACGATCATTGGTTTTACTGCTTTGTACGCCCCCTTCAAAACAAGTCTCGTTATTGATAGCCAATACATCAAAATGCTGATCGCCTATAGTAATCCCTTTTTTATTTAAAAGGATATCGGTATCAAAGCCTTTTACCTGACCATTAAAATAATCATTAGTATAGCCTATAATTTCTTTTTCTGTTAGTGGCAAAACGACCACTTTTTTACTATTGTTTAAAAAAGAGACTGCATCAGAAACACTGGTTATAAAACTTTGTACATTATGATCAAGTTCTCGTACAATACTTTTTGAAGTATTTCTAAAAGGGTTGATATATTTAGCACTATTGAGCGCTTTGCTTTTGGTGAGTGTAAAAAACAAATAAGAAGTATGCTGTATACATTCTCGTCCTTTAAAATGGTTGTAAGTAGCACGCGCTAAAAAAGTATCATTTGGCAAATCGCTAGCGGTAAACTCGCTTTTTAGATAGATATCTTGTTTGTGTATAACAGTACCTACGGGAAGCGATTTTACGGCTTGTAGCCAAGTACTATGTAAATCTTCAAAATCGGTTTCTGATAAACTATAGATTTCTGGTAAATCTACTTTATAGCATGCTACTACATTACCATTGTTAGCAAAAACCAAATGATCTTTATTAGCTACTATAGGGTAATGGGTAGCGATATTAATTTTTGATGCTTTCATAATCTAAAAGGGTATCTTTTTTAGTACTGATAATTCTTGGAAATGCGCTCCCTATTTGAAAGAGCGTAGGGTGTTTCGTGATTTTTAAAAGCACGATATAGAGCTTTATGTTCCAACTAAAGATCCCGAAAATGGCTAGCAGACTAAAAGAAAAGATAACTACTAGTAGGGATGCGATAATGGATAACATAAAAAGGGCAAACAGGGATATGGGAAGCCCCCATATCACCGCCCTTTTACGAATGTTCTTATAGACCTCGTACCTTTTCATTACACAACTAAAGTGATTAGATAGGTAAAGATGCCTACTACTGCCCCAGCAATAAGGACAAAAACTAAAACTCTGGTAATCCCTTTTTTAAGATCGGCGTTTTCTCCAAAAAAGTGACCTGCATTAAACAGGAAACCTACTAAAAAGACCACTCCTAAAAGGAGTGGAAAAATGGCTCTAATAGTATCGGAAATATCATTAACTGAATCTTCGATACCGCCTACTTGTGCGAAGGTGGGTAAACTCAATAAGAGACTAGCCCACAATAGTGAGAATGTTTTTTTCATAACTGTTCTTTTTTTGATGCGGCTGATTAGACCGCTGATGAATATTAAACTTTAAATAATCTATAAAGAAATAGTTAATAAAATAAATAAAACACAAAATTTAACACACAAAAACATTAATTATTGAATAATTATCAGTAAATTATAAAAAACGTTGAATAATTCGTAATGGAAAAAATAATAAAACTATAGGAATCATGAAAAAGAGAATTATTATAGTATTACTGGTATTTTTAACTACTCCATATATAAGTAAGGGTCAGTTAAAAGAAAGGAAAGTCATTATTATAGATGCAGGACATGGAGGGATAGACTCAGGAGCAATAAGTAAAGAGGGTAAAAAAGAAAAAGACATTGTTTTAAAAATAGCTAATGCAATGCTAGCGTGGAATAAAACCTTACTTGATAATCAGTATGATATCTATATGACTCGTTATAAAGACACGCTTATTTCACTTAGCCATAGAACTAAACTAGCCAGAAGCTTACAACCTGATTTATTTGTGTCACTACATTGTAACCATGCTAATAATACAAAAGCAAGAGGAATAGAAGTATTTATACCAGTGCCAACAGTAAACAAAACAAATCCTTATAAAGAGATTTCTATAAAAACAGCAGAAAATATTATAAAAGGACTTGATAAAAAACTAGGCTTTGAAAATAGAGGGATTAAACAAGGGAATTTCCAAGTACTAAGAGAAACTAGAAATACATGCCCCTCTATTCTTGTTGAAATGGGTTTTTTATCCAATGCAGATGAATCTGATTATTTAGAAAAGCACGAAAAGATAAATGCACTAGCCTTAGCCATATTATTAAACCTTAAAATTTGAAATTATGAAGGAAATATTTTTAACACTTGTGAAGATTTTAAAAGAGTTATTTAAGAGTATATATGATTCATTAAAACCGAGTTCTTAAGTGAAATAATCTAAAAAACTTATAAGCCTAATTTTTTAGTAAAAACAAATATATAAAATTACGGTAAAACCGTAATCAAAATAAGGTTTTAACTTATTGATTTTAAGATACATAAGTTGATTTTTGTCATTGTTTTTCCTCTTTCTGGCGTTTTTAGCTAAAAATCAGGGAATTGCTTCCACACTAGGTCGTTGTTTTTTTGCCAAAATCGAGCAAAAATACTGTTAAAATAGTTGGTATTTACTATATTTTTTTTGACTAATAATGAATAGTTTTAATCTGTTAATCAGTAAGTTATAATTAACAATTCACTTATTGAAATTTATTAAAAATTAAAATATATTCATTATGAAAACTAAATCATTTTTCTTCTCAATTCTTTTATTATTTTTATCTGTAACAATGTTTACTAGTTGTTCACCAAATAGTACGGACGAGGAACTTTATGAAATCGAAAAATCAGCATCAGGGAAAAGTGGTCAAGGATCAACCGGAGGAAAAGGAGGGCATACCGAACCCGACAACCTATAAAAAATATAGATTTCTAAAATGTATTGTTTATTCAACCGCAATCCTACTTTGGATTGCGGTTTATCATCATTTAGCGTTTGAATATGAACCAAAGGAGATACTAGAAGCTGATGAGCAATTAAAAAAGGTAAAAAGATTACGAAACAATACTGCTACCTCAATGTTTCCTCTAACTAAAGATTTAAGGGAAGGCACTATTAGCCTTGAATCATTTCTGAGACAGGCAGAGCAAAAAGAAAAAGATTATTTAGAATACAAGACTTCTTCAGATGATTTCTTTTCTCAATCCTTAGAATTGCGTGAGAAAAATAATACATTTGGGTTTTATTCTTACAATATTTTTGCTTTTAATCTAGGTATTCAAATATCTTTTTTACTATCTATTTTAGTATTGTTCGCGGCTATCTTTATTAAACAGAAGCCTAAAGGTCTTCAAATTGCTTTTAAGGTGGCTCTTTTTAATTTTCTTGTTTCCAATTCATTTTACTTTTTATGGATCTTCTATACTCATGATGAAGACTTAGGTTTATGGTTATATATTTTGATAGGTCTTATCATAGCAATCGGTAGTGCTTTAATTGTTTTTCTTTCTTTAAAGACTGCTTTAAAAAAAGTACAAGAAGTAGTTGATAATAATCAACTAAGTGTAGATATCGCAAAGAAATTGAGGGAGACATTTGATTTGGTTGAGGAAAAATATATGAAAGAAAAAATATGAGTAAAGCACTTGAATTATTGAATGATGAAGTGGATAGGTTCTTAGCAGAACTTAATAACGATAGTTTATCAAAAAAAGCTGTAGCTGAAAAATATGCAGCCTTACTAAGCTCATATGAAGCCGAAGTTTTCGGGCTAAATAAAGAATTGTATAGTATAGAAATAGAAAAAGAAATGTTAGATCTATTAAGAGATCAAAAAAAACTATTATCAGAATATAACAAACGATTAAATTTATTAATTTTTCAGGAACGATTAAAAGTTAGCCAATACAGTAAAATGGAGGCTAAAGCTATCTTAAAAGAAGTATCTATTTTTCGCTTTTAAGGTTTTTTAGAAATTCTTCCTCTTTAGATTTTAGTTTAGATTCCATCACCTTAAGTTCAATAACAGCTTTTACTACAGGTAATTCCAAAAACTCTTCAATGTTTTCTTGACTCAAACAAATATTGGCTATTTCGGATAAAGTCAATGTTTTATGGTCTCTTACATTAATTCCTGTAGACTTCTTAATAGGTTTAGGGCTGTCATGAGCTAAATTACGCATCATGATAGCTACGGAATCAGGAATTTTAGAACCAGAGCCATAACTTTGAAGAGAACTTATACTTTTACCAATCTCTCCTGCAAGTTCTTCATAACTGAAGCCGATTGATGCCTTGATCTTAAGAAATTCATCTTTATCCATTTTACTCATAACTCTGATATATATTGCTATATTTGCAATTTTTTAATTTAAAAGTTGCAATAAATTGCAATAATTGCTATATTTGATTGCTGAACTTAGTAAAAATACATATTTCATAATAAAATCAAATCTTAATTATGCACATCCAATTATTTCCCCCTATTAAGGATTGTAGTAAAAAGAACAAAACCTATGTATGACCATGTTTCAATAGATGAAAAACGGAAGTTAGTGTTAGAGTTTATTGATAAGAATTATAAGTACATCCGATGGAATCTTATAATCAAAAAAAATAAAATGAAAAATGATGTTTTTTATAGGTATCGTACCAAGAATAGGAAATTTTCTGATGATGAAATAGAGATACTTTATCAATTGTTTTTGGGAATGGGTATGTATAAAAGATTTGATGATGTCGAATATGATTAAAAACAAAATTATGATTGAACAAGCCCCACTTGTTACCCTTTTATCAACTTATTTACACCTACTATTTTTTATAACGGGTATGATATTATATGAAAACCCATTAGTTTCCTTACTGCTGTATTACAGATTAAAATGGAAGGTATGGAAACCTGTATTAAAAAGTATAGATGATTTTGTTTATAAAGAATGGTGAAAAATAAATTATTATTTAAAAAGTATGAAAGATATTGAGTTAGACGTATTAGATTTTATAACCGTGTATTCACTCTGTGAGAAAACCTTAAAAATGCAAGCTGTAGAATATACTGTGTATGATATGAGTGGCGATGGTTTTTATCTAGTGGCGGCAGATCATACGCATACTTATTTTCTTCCTATAGATACCGCATTTCATACATGGGTATTAAAAGATTGGGAGCTTCCTTTTGTTATAGACACTATACCTTATAAAAAGAATGGAAAACTATATGTCAATCTTTTTGGAGAGAGCAAAGTAATTATAAAAGATGCTTTAGAAAACTTAGGCGCAGGACAATTTGATACTTTATTAAAATCTGTCATGCTATATACTATTAAGGACACAGCCCATGTTTTAAAGCCTCTATATCCTGATTTGCATCATAACAAATTGTTGGAGTACAAAGAGATTAGTGATACAAATACAATAGGTAGTTATAATTAAAATGAAAACTATCTATGTGCTGTATGGTAAAAAAGCCTGTGAGTTATACGATGAAAGTTTTAAGAAACTTTATACAGCTAGAGATATAGATTTTGATATAACAATGTACAGGAAAGATAATGCACTTGAAATGGTAAATAAAATGAATCTATGGGGAGGTTCCAGAAAAATAACAGCACCAGAGTACGGAATGCTAAAGAAAACATTAGATGATAAAAAAGAGTAAATGAATTTTCACAGTTTTTTTAAGTTGATAATGGGCGATTAAAAAAGGCAACGCCCGTATAGTTAAAAAGAAGATTGGGTATAAACCGATAGTACACTAGTCTTAAAAAACTATAGTTGTCTTTTTATACGCTTTAATTTTTTTTCATAGTTACTGTTAATGGTGAAATATAGCGCAACTCGTTGGAATGCCCCCCGCCAATAATAAGAAGGTTGCGCTGTATTTTAAAAGAAGAGTACTAATAAAGATTATATAAAAACAATTGTCTAACTCAAGATACTATAAATAATAATGATTTTATCTATGAAAACGATAACATCTTGTTTTGAAGATTGTATGCAGAATATAAATTTAATTAAATGGGATTACATCACAGTATGTACGCTTTGCGAAAAAACCATGCTTATGGAATCCAAAGAATATGCTGTATATGATATAAGTGACAAAGGTTATTTTTGTATGGCTTCCAATTATTCTCATACACTATTTTTACCTGTTTACCCAGCCTTTAATGTATGGGTATTAAAAGGATGGAACCTTCCTATAGAAATAGATCCGTTCTTAGCTCGTAAAAACGGGCTTATTTGTATTCATGTGATTGGTAGTAGTAAAGCTGAAGTACAAACGATATTTGAAACCTTAAGCGCAGGCACTTTTAGTTACGCTTTAAAAACACGAATATTGTTTACCCCTATAAATACTAATAATACTCCAATACCTTTATATCCAGAAGTTCATGATCATTTATTTAACGATTCCCCCATGGCACTAAAAAGTAATGAAATGGAAACAATATATGTACTCTATGGAAAAAAAGCATGTAAACTATACGATGCATCTTTTGAGAAATTATATAGATCAAATAATGTGATATTCAGTATAAAAAAATATGCAAAAGACACTACTGAAATGGTGCTTTTTAAAACAAAATTATGGGGAGACTCTCGTAGTATATCCATCGTAGAATATGGACTGCTTTTAAGTAAACTAGATGATAAGGGTACGATTTATTAATAGTAAGATAAAAAACAATCTTCAAAAAGATAAAAAAGTTAGAAAAAATGGAAATAAAAACAATAAAATTTCGGGAGTTATAAACCCACCTTAAGTATTGTCAATCCTACGTTAGACGATTAATCTTACAATAACTTACAAAATTAAATTAAAATATTTTATAAGATAATACATCTTTTACGTATAATATTTTATATATTTACTCAATAAACATGAGGATTATTCCCTCAAACCTTCATACTAATCAAAATTAATTTAAAATACACACACCAATGAAAAGAGCATATTTATTGGTAATAGGCTTTCTATTGCTATTTTTTAATCAAGGAGCCAAGGCCCAAGACCCAAGTCAATTACCAGCTATCACACCCCCATCTCCTACGGCTTTTGAACTGGGTAAGTTTGGAGAGATTCCAGTAGGGATGTTTAACGGCAGCCCTAATATGAATATTCCCTTATATACCTATAGTACCAAATACTTATCAGTACCTATATCGTTAAGCTATAGCAATAGTGGAATACGAGTAGATCAGCTCTCTAGTTGGGTAGGACTGGGTTGGAACTTAAATATAGGCGGTGTTATTACTAGAACGACTCGTGGGAGTGCTGATGAGTTTAATGGGAGTCCTCAAGATTTTCCAGACAAACAAATCGATGATTATATAACTTCTAATAGTCTATCCAATGTACCTCCTGTGGTTTCAAGTTTTATATTTAATCAGGCCGATGGTACCATAGATGGCGAGCACGATATTTATAATTTTAATTTTCAAGGTGCCAGTGGCCGCTTTGTCATTGATGGACGCGGAAAGATTGCACTTTTAAACCATAGTGCTCCGGTAAAGATTACCTCTACAGGTGCTGCTAGTAGTAAGGTGTTTACCATTACGGCACCTGATGGGGTGGCGTATGAGTTTTCTGCTGTAGAGATCACCCGTAATGAGAATAGTTGCGCCGGAGGGAATGCTTCAAATCCACCACTGAGCCCAATCACAGCTTGGTATTTAAAAACCATTACGCATCCCTTTGGCGATCAGATTACCTTTAACTATACCAACTATAGTTATCGGTATACTGTTGGCAAGACCCAAAGCCTTGCCAATTTAACCGGAGAAGAGGGTACAGGCGATTGTTCTTGTCCAGCTGATAGCTATAGTAATTGCGATCAGGTAATGACTGTAACAGGGCTTCGCCTTAGTGGAATTAGTTCCAACAACCCTCATGATGGAGTAGTGAGTTTACAATCCAACTTGTCACATCCAGAAGTAACAGGCTATAAACTATTACAGAACATTCAAGTAAAAGATCAATCTAATACTATTATAGAACGCTTTGATCTTTCGTATAATTTTACAGCTAATGATCGCAGCTTTTTACAATCAGTAAGGCATAAAGACCCAAATCAACGCTATGAATTTGAGTATAAAAACAGAAATAGTTTCCCAGCAAGGCTCACCTATGGTCAGGATCATTGGGGTTTTTACAATGGGGTTACTAATAATAGTAACTTACTGATACGTCCTAATCATGAGCTATGGAACAATGTCTCTGGTGTGTTAGGAGCTGATAGAGAAATTAATTCAACCTATACAGGTTATGGACTCTTAGAAAAGGTGACCTACCCTACGGGAGGGCATACCAATCTTATTTATGAGCCAAATACGTATTATGGAGAAAAACCCAGTTATACAGATACCACCCATCAGGTAAATACAGATGGAACTACTGGTTTTAGTAATAGTGTCACTTTTACTACCAGTACTAATTATCAGGCTTCTAATAATTATTCCACCACCATCACAGGGTATAGCGATCTAGGGAATTTTAATTGTAATGGTTGTACAGGCACAGGTACTATAACACTTACCGATCTTACCACGAATCAGACAGTTGTTACCCTTGGAGTAACCGAGAAGGGATCGGTAAACCATGATGTCACTTTAGAAAAGAACCATAGCTATCGGCTTACTATTACCACTAACGGCGGAGGGCTTCATTACCTGGCACAGCTACGGTATTATGATATGGTAAGTGTACAGGCCAATCATCCGGGTCCAGGAATGCGCGTACAGAAAACAGAAGCTTTAGATCCTATAAGCGGGCAGACCACTACGATGCGATACTATTATGCTAAGATGGATAATCTATCACAGTCTTCGGGTAGAAAATGGTTAGATCCAGATTACTTAAATGAGTCACGTCAATATGTATCTTGTGGTGTAGGTGTAAACGGTATAGGTACTTCATTTAAGTTTTGTTATTACTCCAACTTAAGTTCTAATACGGCCACCTCTATTGTAGATCAGCGCGGCTCTATGATTTATTACCCATATGTAACTACCAGTATTGGTGGCGATAATTTTGAAGCTGGAGCTATGGAATATGAATATATCATCAACCAGCTAAGCACCAATAGAGCCATATGGGGCAGTGGAGAGTATAGTCAACCCATTTTTGTTACCAATCAGGATGCTGCCAATAATGGAATGGAAAAGAAGATGACTTCTTTTAAAAAGGAAACGGGAGGTAGTTTTACGCGTCTTTATGAAAAGGAAAACGTCTATGTAGAAGATACTGGTTTTAGGTATCAAATACCAAATTATGTAGCTAGTAGAATCCTGAATATTGCAGGCTCTCAACAATTAACACCAGATTATGTGTGCAGCGTTTCAGATACCTCCAAACGCTATCCTTATAGAAGATGTATGGCTAATCATGATCATTTTTGGAAGACTCAAGGAGATACTACTGTAGAATGCATAGCAGACGGTCACAACAATCAAACGGTGTATGTAAATCATCCTTGTTACGGTAGATCTACAGGTACTGTACTATCAGAGTTTGATCAGCAGCCCATTGTAGAATATGTAGATATGTTACAATACGACCATGTTTCGGAGCGGTATTATATGGAAGAGAGTACGGAGCGATTCTACGATGAAGACGGTTTAAACCCTGTAGAAAAAATCACGAAGTATTATTATGACAATCCACTTCATTTGCAGGTAACCAGAACCGAAGTTACTGATAGTAGAACTGGCACGCTTGTTTCTAAGGTCTATTATCCAGATGATGTAGCTGATCTAGCTGGACTAAGTATCCCACAAAAAGCAGCCATAGAAAAGTTAGGTTTGACAAGTCAACATCGATTAGCACAGCCCATTCAAAGTGAAACCTATAGAGATGGGGTGCTGCTTAGTACCCAGAGAACACTCTTTAAAGATTGGGGGAATAATGTAGTACTTCCAGAACAGGTACATACGCAAAAAGGGACCACCAATACCTTAGAAGACAGGCTTACTTATCATAGTTATGACGATAATGGCAACCCATTAGAAGTATCCAGAGCAGATGGAGCAAGGATTTCTTATATCTGGGGGTATAATAAGAAATTCCCGATCGCTAAGATCGAGAATGCTAGTTATGCAGCGATAGCAACCGCCCTTGGTATCTCAGTCGCGATACTAAAAACCTACAATGAAAGCAATCTAACTGCCATTGAAACCCTTAGAAGTAGTCTACCAACAGCGATGATCAGCACCTATGTGTACAACCCACTAGTGGGAGTAACCAGTATGACAGATCCAAGCGGGTATACCATGAGCTATGAGTATGATCAGTACAATCGATTAAAACGGGTAAAAGATCAAGATGGGAACATTGTCTCAGAAAACGAGTATCACTACAAAGGCACTAACTAAAACAAAAAAGACACCAATGAAAATAGATATCAAAACAGCAAGAGGTTTGCTTATGCTAGTAATGTTATTACTAGTAGGACTTTCACAAGATAAATTACAGGCCCAAACAAGTGTAGACAACCTAATAGGCGATTGGGTATTTAATGACGGGGTATCCTTTACCAGTATTGATCCGATGTTTCAAAAACAGATAGATACGATTCCGGCCCTTCGCTCCAAACTGGTAGCAGTATATAGTGGTAGGCAGATGCATTTTCAGGCGGGTGGAAATTATAGAACGACCCTTTCCGATGGAAGAGCCACCAGTGGCACTTGGCAATTGCAAGGTACTCTTTTAAAGATCATAGATCAAGCCGGGACTGTATTCGAGTATCAATTATCGAATTTAAGTGCTACTACTCTAACGCTCATACCAATAGTGGCGGCAGATACCAAGAGCATGATCACTCAGTGGCATTTTAACAAACTCTAACCTTACAACTATGAAAACACGATCTATAGATATACAACAACGAAAGCTCCTTTTAGGAGTGTTATTACTTTTTATAACGAGCGCAGTAAATGCACAATTTGGTGGTTTTGGAGGCGGAGGCGGAGCGACGGCTTGTCCTCCGAGTCCTCCGAGTTCTGTCTCAGTAAGTAATAGTTGTGGCGCCACCTTATTAACAGCCAATGATAACCAGCCGGATGTATTTCACTACTGGCAGACCAGTAGTAATGGTACTAGTTTTTCAAATCCAGGGACAAGTTTAACAGTCACCAGTGGTACTAGAAGATATGTGAGGGCTTATAATATTTTTAATTCTTGTTGGGGTCCGGCAAGAACGGCTAATTATACGGTAAGTGCAAACCCAAACACTCCCAGTAGTGTTAGTGTATCTAATAGAT
>CAYMDH010000051.1:0-24140 GCA_964389205.1 uncultured Flavobacteriaceae bacterium | reverse complement strand
GAATGCAAAATTCAAGGGAAACTTAAAATTTATGACATTTTTCAAAGGTCTCAATATATGATTCTAGTACCCGTAATAACAACAAAACCTTTAGAGTATTCTATATCAGCAACATCTTCTTCATCGTCATTTACGTCGTATTCTATATCTTTTCTAACACGCTCTGGTTTTTTCCAGATTTTTTTCCCTGAATTATCTACTAGGATACGCTTAGAACCATAATAAACCATATAACCCTCAGCCGTTTTCTCTACGTTTTTTATACTTTTTTTACCATAGTCTTTTTTCCATTGCGCTAATCCTGTAGTATAATCATAAATATTAGCGCCTTTCTCGTGTTTAACTAATAACTTACCATCTAATGTACTAGACCATTGATATCCTTCTGATAATTTAATATCTTTTTTCCAAACCTTGGCGCCAGTAGCTATATTATATGCTATTATTTTCTTTCCAAGAGGTTCATCACTAAAAGGTGAAAAACCAGCTTTTAATGCTTTTCCTATTAAGCCTGTGCTCTTAGCTTCAACAGCTATTAAATTTCCAGCGACATCATCAATAAAAAAGTTTCCAATATTCTCTTTTTCATTTAAAACAATATCTCCAGATGAAGCATCCAGTATTACTAAGTTTTTATTTACAGAAAATATAAGGCGATCTTTAATATTGATCACATTTTTAATTTTACCATTACCTACTGGAATTTCTTTACTCCATTTTACTTTACTATTTAAAACATCCACAAGGTGAAAACTCTCCTGTTTGGTTTCTTTATTTTTTGTACTAACCAACACATCTCCAGTTTCTAAAACAATTTTATTATCTACTATTCTAGTATAACCATGGGTATCTTTACTTAGTAATATATTTCCATTTCTTGTATCTATTAATGTTTGTGCTACAATTCCAAATGGCGTAAGTGGCACTGATTTATAAATTTCAACATCTTGCCCAAGTGCATTTAATGCTCCTTTAAAGCTATTTGCTTTTAAACTCCAAATAACTTCTCCTGTAACTGGATCTATTCCGTTAACTGCCTTTGAAGTTGAAACCATAGGAACCCCTGATATTTCATGAAAAAAGAAGTCGCTAATATTTTCATTAAAATCTATTGTTTTATCTCCTTCTCTTTGTGCAAATACTTGAAGCGTACAGATCATTAAGATTAAAGGTAGAATTTTTTATTCATTGGTTTGTTTTTTTAGATTAGAACGTACAAAATGAGTTATTAGTATGTTCTATGTTTAGTTATTTTAAGCTTTATTTAACAAAAAGCCTGCCATAAAATGACAGACTTTCTTATTTAAGTTATTTTCTATTATTATTTAGGCATCAATATTTGCATACACTGCATTTTTTTCAATAAACTCTCTACGAGGAGGTACTTCATCACCCATTAACATTGAAAAAACTCTATCTGCCTCAATACCATTATCTATATTTATCTGTCTTAGAGTTCTAAAATCTGGATTCATAGTAGTATCCCAAAGTTGTTCTGCATTCATTTCACCCAAACCTTTGTAACGTTGTATTTTGCTACCATCGCCAAAGTTTTCCATAATTTGAGTTCGTTCATCATCATTCCATGCATATTCTTTTTTAGCTCCTTTCTTCACTAAATATAGAGGAGGAGTTGCTATGTACACATGTCCATTTTCAATAAGTTCTTTCATATATCTAAAGAAGAACGTCAAAATTAATGTTTCTATGTGACTTCCATCAATATCGGCATCACACATAATCACTATTTTATGATATCTCAATTTTGAAAGATTCAGCGCCTTACTATCTTCTTCTGTACCAATAGTAACTCCTAGTGCTGTAAAAATATTTTTAATTTCTTCGTTTTCAAAAACTTTGTGTTGCATTGCTTTCTCTACATTAAGAATTTTACCTCTTAACGGTAAGATTGCTTGAAAATTTCGATCCCTACCTTGTTTAGCGGTTCCACCTGCAGAATCTCCCTCTACCAGAAAAACTTCACATTTAGCAGGATCTTGCTCAGAACAATCTGATAGTTTCCCAGGCAGTCCTCCAATACTCATTACTGTTTTGCGCTGCACCATTTCACGTGCTTTTTGTGCTGCATGTCTGGCTTGAGCCGCGAGAATTACTTTCTGTACAATTGTTTTGGCATCATCTGGATGTTCTTCCAAATAATCTGTAAGCATTTCAGAAACTGCTTGACTTACAGATGCTGAAACCTCTCTATTTCCTAATTTTGTTTTTGTTTGTCCTTCAAATTGAGGTTCTTGAACTTTTACAGACACAATGGCTGTTAATCCTTCTCTAAAATCATCTCCTGCAATATCAAATTTTAGTTTGTCTAACATCCCGGATTCTTCTGCATACTTCTTCAATGTATGTGTTAGTCCACGACGAAATCCAGATAAATGTGTTCCTCCTTCATGTGTATTAATATTATTCACATAAGAATGTAGATTCTCGGCATATGAAGTATTATAAATCATCGCAACCTCAACCGGAACACCATTTTTCTCTCCTTCAAAGGCAATAACATCTTTCATTAACGGTTCTCTATTACCGTCTAAAAACTGGACAAATTCTGGCAATCCGTTTTCAGAATGAAAAGTTTCTCCTTCAAATTCTCCATCTTCTTTCTTATTTCTTCTATCTACTAGATGAACAGTAATTCCTTTATTTAGATACGCCAATTCACGCATTCTACTTGCTAGTGTATCATAGCTATACTCTAGTGTTTGTGTGAAAATAGTAGAATCTGGTTTAAAAGTAACCGTGGTACCTCTTCTATCTGTATCGCCTATTGCTTTAACAGGATGCAATGATTTTCCGCGTTCATATTCTTGCTCCCAAACTTTTCCTTCTCTATAAACTGTTGCTTTTAAATGTTCAGATAATGCATTCACACAACTTACACCAACACCATGTAATCCACCTGATACTTTATAAGAATCTTTATCAAACTTACCTCCCGCTCCAATTTTAGTCATTACAACTTCTAGTGCAGAAATACCTTCTTTTTTATGAATCCCTACTGGAATTCCACGACCATCATCTTCTGTTGTAATGGAGTTATCTTCATTGATAATAACCGTTATATTATTGCAATGACCTGCTAACGCTTCATCTATTGAATTATCTACTACTTCATAAACTAAATGGTGAAGCCCTCGTGTTCCTACATCCCCTATATACATTGATGGTCGCATACGCACATGCTCCATCCCTTCTAAAGCCTGAATATTATCTGCCGAATAATTGTTGTTCTTAGCTTCTTCACTCATAAAATATATCTCTTTAATTTAAATTTAGATCATAAAAAAAGATGCTGTACGCATCATTTCTCTGTACAAACAAATATACGAAATTATCATGCCTTTTAAAAGGATTTTAGCGCATATAATTTTAAATTATCAACATTTGTTAATTACTTAAAAATCCATTAAAACGCCTCTAAAGCATCTTAAATCAAATATTAATACATTTTGATCTATATTCAAAGTTAAAAAAATACAAAAACGCTTAAAAGCGATAAAAAGGTGTTTATAAATCGAAAAAAGCTTACTCTAAAATCGCTATGATACGTAGAGGGCCGCCACTACCATCTTTAATCTTCATTGGAAGCGCTATAACTTCAAATCCTTTATTGGGAAGCTTATCTAGGTTGGCTACATTTTCAAAAGCAGGAATATCTTCTGAAAGCAAAATTACATGACTTTTAAAATACTCTGATTGCCCATAATCTATACTAGGGGTATCTATACCAATCGCATTAATGATTCTATTCTCAATTAACCAAGTAGCAGCTTCTGATGATAGGCCTGGAAAATGTAATAATTTGATAGCATCTGCACCTCGCTCATTTGTGCCCAAATATTTTTCTTTATCTGGATAGTACTTAGAATGTCCCGTTTGTAAGAGAACTATACTTCCTTCTTCTATTTTCCCATTTACCTCTTCCCAATCTAAAAAATCTTGGACTGTTATTAAATAATCTACATCTAGAAGTGCTTTATCAGATACATCTATCTTAATTGCTTTCCCTATGAGTCTTTCTAATGGTATCTCTTCTACAGACTGCTTCCCTTTAGAAAAATGTATTGGCGCGTCTATATGAGTCCCTCCGTGCTCTGCAGTTTCAAAATTATTAGCAGCATAAAAAAACCCTTTATCTGTATCACCTTTTGCGACTACATCTAAGGTAAACTCTTTAGCAGTTACCCAATATACAGTTTCATCAGAAAAAGTATGTGTTAAGTCTATAATATTTCTTTTTAAAGTCGTTTCTTCTTTGACAACTTTGCCCTTATCTGATTCTTTGTTTGAATTTGTACATGAAAAAATTAAAAAGAAACAAAACAAAGCTCCTGTTTTTAGAACAATACCTCGATACGCATAAACTATAGATTTTAACATCTGTTTTTTTATTTAGCAGCTAAAGGTACTTTTTTTCAAAAGAAAAGACCAACACAAATGTTGGTCTTTATAATTAAATGCACTTCTTGATTTGCTACAGCTATATGCAGTTTTCAGATTGACAATTAATAAGCATCTTCATGTACTTTCGCTACCGCTCTACCGCTCGGGTCATTCATATTTTTAAAATCCTCATCCCACTCTAGTGCTATTTTTGTACTACAGGCTACACTTGGCTCTTGCGGAACACTTTTGGCTGCAGCATCACTTGGAAAATGCTCCTCAAAAATAGTTCGATAGTAATATTCTTCTTTGTTTTGTGGTGTTTGTATTGGAAATCTAAAATGAGCATTTGCTATTTGCTCATCGGTTACTTCAATTGCTACCATTTCTTTTAAGGTATCTATCCAGTTATACCCTACTCCATCTGAAAATTGTTCTTTTTGTCTCCATGCTACGCTTTCTGGCAAATATGATTCAAAGGCTTTCCGAATGGCCCATTTCTCCATACGTTCTCCATTAATCATCTTATCATCTGGATTAATTCTCATTGCTACATCCATGAATTCTTTATCAAGAAATGGCACTCTTCCTTCTACACCCCATGCAGCCAAAGATTTATTAGCTCTTAAACAATCATACATATGGAGTTTGTCTAGTTTTCGTACTGTTTCTTCATGAAAATCTTTGGCCGTAGGCGCCTTATGAAAATACAGATACCCGCCAAAAATCTCATCAGCTCCTTCTCCAGACAATACCATTTTAACCCCCATAGATTTAATTACTCTAGCCATCAAATACATAGGAGTAGAAGCTCTAATAGTGGTAACATCATAGGTTTCTAAGTGATAAATAACATCTCGCAATGCATCCAACCCTTCTTGAATCGTAAATTTTATTTCATGATGTACGGTACCTATATGATCTGCTACTTTTTGCGCAGCTGCCAAATCTGGAGAACCCTCTAAACCTATTGAAAATGAATGCAGTCTTGGCCACCAAGCCTCTGTTTTATCTCCAGACTCTATTCTTTTTTCTGCATACTTTTTAGCGATTGCTGATGTAATAGAAGAGTCTAACCCCCCAGATAATAACACTCCATAAGGGACATCAGACATTAACTGTCTGTGCACGGCTGCTTCTAAAGCATCTTTTAATGCTGCAATACTGGTTTCATTATCTTTAACAACATCATAATCCATCCAGTCTCTGGTATACCATTTTACTAATTCACCTGTTTTACTTGATAAATAATGACCGGGAGGGAATAATTCTATCTTTGTACATACCCCTTCCAAAGCTTTTAGCTCTGAGGCTACATAAAATGTTCCATTTTTATCCCATCCCATATAAAGTGGGATAATACCCATATGGTCTCGTGCTATTAAATATTCATCTTTTTCCTTGTCATAAATAGCAAATGAAAAAATACCATTCAATTCATCTAAAAAATGTTCTCCTTTTTCTTTATACAGTGCTAATATCACTTCGCAATCTGATGCAGTTTGAAAATCATACCTTCCTTCAAACTGTTCACGCAATTCTCTATGGTTATATATTTCTCCATTGGCTGCTAATATTAATTTCTCATCTTTACTAAACAGCGGTTGTTTTCCAGATGCAGGATCAACAATTGCTAATCGCTCATGTGTCAAGATTGCTTTCTTAGTAGTATAAACTCCATTCCAGTCTGGCCCTCTATGTCTTATCTTTTTAGACATCTCCAACAATTTGGGTCGTAATGCCTCGCTTTTTTCTTTTAGATCAAATGCACATACAATTCCGCACATAATTTTAAATTTTATATTATAAGGCAAATCTTTATAAAAAGTTTCATTTATAAAACATATCAATCATTTATACTTTCATTTTAAAATATAATGATTAAATAAAAATATAATTTGTTATTTAAAAATAAATATTGATGCTCTGTTTTATTCAATATGTAAGCCTGTATTTATTTTAACACTTAGTTGTTAAATTTTAACAAAAGCATAAGAACTTGATTTCATAGCTTTACAGCCTTAAAATAAAACAAAATGAAAAAAATCATTACATTACTTACACTAGCATTAATATTCACTTTTTCTAATGAAATTACTGCGCAAGAATTGAAATTTAGAGGACTTGATAAAAGCCCTCACGACATTGCTCTATACAGAACAGATAGAAATGCACCTGTACTTATAAAAACTGTTTATGGAAGACCTTTTTTAAAAGGAAGAAAAGTAGGAACTGAGCTTGCTACATATGGACAAATATGGAGAACTGGAGCAGATGAAGCTACTGAAGTAACTTTTTATAAAGATGCTACTGTTGGTGGAAAACAAGTAAAAGCTGGTACATACGTATTGCACACTATTCCAGGAGAAAAAGAGTGGACTGTTATTTTAAATAGCAATCTTAATGTTTGGGGAGCTTATCAACATGATGCTTCTAAAGATGTAGCAAAATTTACAGTTCCTTCTAGTAAGGGAGCAGAATCTTTAGAAAATTTTTCTATAGCTTACCAAACAGTTGATGGTGCTGTACATATGGTACTTGGATGGGATACAACCAGAGTTGCTATTCCTGTGAAGATGTAATCTTTTAAGAATTATTTTAATTATAACAAACCCTGGCTTTATTTTAAAGTCAGGGTTTGTTTTTTTGAGAGAAAGTATTCTCATAATCAAATTTTCAAAAAAATCATTTCTCTATTAACAAGGACAATTACATGACCATTGTGGACAAGAAAAAGTTTGATCACAACCATCTGTACATCCATTTGAAGGCTCTGCAATAATAATAGTTCCCCCTTTTAATTTTCCCGATGATAAATCAGAGACTGATTGCTTGTTTAATTTCAAGCTTTTAAAATTACTTTTTTTCATTTTTACAGTATTTAAGATTAAACATATGCTCTTAGAATATTGAGCCAGATCAAATCTATATACATAAACATCCAAAAACAATGAACTATATTCCTGATTTATAAATTACGACAGATTTATAACCTCTTTAAAATTATACATACAAATATTGTCTTACATTATATTATTTGTATTTTAAAATAAAAGCGTTATAAAATTATATCGCTTTTGCTTAAATGATATTAATTTAATGATGCTATCTAAAAAGGATGATCATTAGGATCTACTTCTTGATTAGACCATCCACATTCTAGAATAAAAGATTCAAATACAACAAAACAAATCCAATCAGAATAAGGACAATCTGGTTCTTCAGACACGCCTCCAATTATAGCTCGCCCATTACAGATTTACTAGTAAATTTAGAAACTGCCTCTTTTTTCAAACTCAGTGATTTTAATTTCTTTTTTTCATGATTTATACTATTTTAAATATTGGTTTACAACCAAATATAATAATCCTACATAAAAAGAAAGTTTTAAAACACTTACTGTAAATAGTGTTTATTTTTTTAAAATTGATAATCAATCCTTTAATCACAAACTCATTTAAGCAAAGCGTGGTACATCATTAGGATCTACTGTTTGATTAGACCAATTGCAATCAATAAAATAAGAAGGAAATGTGTCACAATAATGTTCTAGTTGAGTATACCAAACAGTACATCTCCCTCTATCCCAAGTACCACCAACAATATTATCGCTTTTTAATTTAGAGATTGATTGCTTTTTTAAATGCAAAGCTTTAAATTTTAAATTCTTTTTCTTCATTTCGTTATCTTTTAAATTATTGAAAACTAAAATGAGTAGAATCTAAATTAAAATCGCTGCATTCTATAAATTGTTACTTATTCTTTTTAAAATCATTTTAATTTGTCCTTGATGATTTATTTCATCATCAACTACATGTCTAAACAAGTAATAATTATTCCCGATGTTTTTACCACTAGAAGTAATCACATCTTCAAACAACCAATCATCTTTCATCTTTTTTAAGTTAGCTAGTGTATTTTCTCTAATTGTTTTTAATTCTTCTATATAAAAAGCAAGGTCATTTCCAGAGATTAATCGTTTATGCATCATAAACGGCATCCCCCCTAAATACTTTTCATATTCTGCTTCTGTGATACCTCTTTTATAAAAGTGATTCAATTGGAATTTAAATTCATGAGTAGCTATATGTAGTAGTATTGTTCCTATACTATTACTCAACGCATCAAAATTAAAATCTAAATCTTTAATTGTTAACTTTTTAGCGCTTATCAATCTATAGGTTTCATTTCTAACATACTCCATTTCAGAAACTAAAATCCCTATTTGATGATCGAAACCTTCTTTTGAAACTATTGTATTACTCATGATAATTTTGAAAAAAATACAAATTAAAAACAATACTCCTTTTGTCTATTATATCTTAAACATTTTTTTTCATGCTTTTGAAAATAATATTCAAAATTAGCATAATGACACTGTAGACATTCTATTATTATTTGGCAGAAATACAATCACAGTGTCTTTATGCTATTATATTAAAATCAATATTTATGTTATTACCTTGCTTAACATGGGCCATGAGTTGCCTTATAATCATCCCATCCGTGCGACCACCCACATTCAAAGATAAGTGATACTTCTGGAGCACAAACCCAATATCCTTTAGTTGAATCACCAGCTATGGGAACTACACCACCAGTAACAAACTTACCGTCAAGTTTAGAAACCATTTCTTTTTTTAAACTCAAATTTTTTAAATTCTTTTTTTTCATTTTAAGAAATTTTACAGTTAAACATTTATTTATTAAACATTTTTTGCTGCAGTCAAAAAATATAAATCCGTACGAATTTAACCAATCGTTAATCTCATAACAATTATTACATTTCTATATTTATAAATATCGACATTCTTATGCCTACTTGTTATCGAATATATTCTGTTTTCCTATCTGATGATTAAGTTCTTCTTTAGAAATTATTTATTCTTCCTTCTTTATCTAATAAAGATCATTACAATATTTAATCAAGCCATGGACAAGCGCTTTGAGAATTCTGATGATCAATAGATCCCATTGACCATTCGCATTCAAGATCTCCAGATACAAAACAAATTAACTTAGAACACAGATCAGACCAATTACAATTGTCACTACCTCCCCTAACAGATGAACTAGTAAACTTAGAAATCATTTCTTTTTTTAAACTCAGTGATTTTAAATTCTTTTTTTTATGATTTATAATATTTAAAGATTAGAACTTAACTCTTTAATTTATGTTAAGCTGTATTAAATCTATATCATTAATCGCTTTGAAACAATTAAATAGAGTCTTGGCTTACAAACCAAGACTCTATTTAATTAAAATTGTTTTTAAGTCACTAATAACATTCATCACTAGTCTTAGCTACATTTTTTAAATCATCAAATCCTTGTGACCAATCACATTCGTTATCAAACGATGGAAATTGAAAACCGCAATTACCTGATCCTCCTCGAATGGATGCACTATCAAAGCTGGAAATTTTCTCTTTTTTTAAACGCAGCGACTTTACATTCTTTTTTTTCATGGCTTATATTTTTAAGTTTATTTATCTATTAAATGTAATAACTATCTTTTAATATGAAGTTATTTCATTATAAAAATGATATTTTTTTTCTTAATTTATATAATTATCAATACAATATTTGTTGTAAATTTCTTACTTTTATTTATATATAATATAAACAATTTAATTATGAAAAAAGATTTGAAAAAATTACGTTTAAGCAAAAAAACAGTAGCGAAACTTGAAGATCAGATTAAAGGGGGCGGTTTTGAATTAGCAGGAACCAGAATAACTTGTATTCTTGTTGGCCCGAGTTGTAATGGTGGTGAGACTTGTAATGAACATTGTACTGTTATTTGCCCTACAGTTATAAAGTAATTTTTTGCTACTTACAGCATAACAAAGAGCTTGTTTTGCATTATTTTTTATAATAAAACTCTATATGATGTTTTTAATCTGATATAAAAAAAGTAAGAAAACAAATTATTTATAACCTATTAATATAACTTTAAATTTTATTCAAAATGAAAAAAGAAAGAAATGACCTCAACAAGTTAAAACTAAGTAAAAAAACAATTTCAAAATTTGAAAGCAAAATAAACGGTGGAGGTATTGCTGCTTCGGGCACCATTATTACAGGGCCTTCAGGTTGTGATATTTGCCCAACTACAAATACCAATCAACCTACGCTAAAATGTTTTGCATAAAATATATTTAACACAAAATACTTATTATGAAGAAAAAAAAATTAAGTAAGCTTAATTTAAGCAAAAAACAGTTTCTAGATTAAGTTAGAATAAACAGAGGCATTGAAATGCAATCATAATCCTTCAATGAGAACATTAGAAAGGTGTGAATCAATACTCACAAAAGATCGTATTTGTCAAGAATTATCACTTATTATTCCTGTTTATCAGAATTTATAATAAATGTATTGTTTTAAATAGCAAGCAGTTAAATGATTGTTTTTTTATCTGCTTGCTACATTTATTTCTAATTTAACTTATTTTACCTTTTAATCTCCTGCAAAAATTCGCTCTACTTGAGTAAGGAAGCTCATTCTCAAATATGTTCATTAAATCTTTTTCAAGAATAATAAAAACATCTTTTCAAAAAGCAGCTTTGAAAATAGTTATACACCTACTATTGACAAAGACCAAGAGTAGGGTGATTATCCCAATCATCTTGTCCCAATGACCAATCACATTCGATATCACCTGATCTAAAACAAATATCTCCTGCCTTTGTACAAACTTCTCCGAACCTTGAAATACCAAGAGTCCCGCCTTTTATAAAGCTAATTCTAAAGCTTGAAATCTTTTCTTTTTTTAATCTTAATCCTTTTAAGTTCTTTTTTTTCATGATTATAAATTTATAGTTATAACCATATGTGCCTTAACACTTACTTTCTTACCCACATTTTTACTTAAATCATGACACTTTAAGAAATGAAGAACTAATTAAAAAGATTTATTTCACTTTTTTACCACCTACAAAAGTTTGTTCTACTTTTAGATGAGGAAGTTCGTTTTCGGGTATTGTCATTATATCTTTTTCAAGAATAATAAAATCTGCAAATTTCCCTATTTCTATACTCCCTTTTTCTACTTCTTCAAAATTTGAATGCGCTGCCCAAATAGTCATCCCGCGTAAGGTTTCTTCTCTGCTTAGCTTTTCTTGAGGCTGAAAACCATTATCTGGATAGTTTTCTAAATCTTTTCTAGCTACCGATGCGTAAAATGTATAAAATGGACTCACACTTTCTACTGGAAAGTCTGTCCCTAATACTACTGTTCCTGCTTTTTCTAAAAGTGTTTTATAAGCATATGCCCCTTTAATTCGTTCTGCTCCTACTCTATCTTCTGCCCAATACATATCACTAGTGGCATGTGTTGGTTGTACAGAAGGAATAATACCATTTTTAAAATAATCAAAATCATCCAATCCTACTACTTGCGCATGTTCAATTTTCCACCTTCTATCTGCTTTATCTTTTAAAGCATTTACATATGCTTTTAATACAACAACATTTGCAGAGTCTCCTATAGCATGTGTATTCATTTGATATTCTGAAGCTGCAATTCGGCTGGCTAGTTTTTCTATTTCTGATGCGGGAGTAATCATGGCTCCAAAATGGTTTTCGTGATCTGAATAGGGATCTTTCAAAGCCGCCCCTCTAGATCCTAGAGCTCCATCTGCATATACTTTTATAGATCGCACATTTAACTTGTCTGTTTTTACAATACCTTCTGACAGGTAAAAATCGAGGTTTTCTTTAGTATTACTAACCATAGCATATAATCGCATATCTAGAGCACCTGCATTTTGCAAACTATCTATTAATTCAATAGTGTTTCTATGTAAACCTGCATCATTTACTGTTGTTAACCCATAATCAAAACATACTTTTTGAGCATCTAGCAAGGCTCTTATTTGTGTTTCTTTATTAGGTGGCGGTATTACAGCATCTACTAATCTCATTGGTTTATCAACCAGGATACCAGTAAGTTTACCATTTATAATTTCTATAGCACCTCCCTCAGCATTTGTATCAACAGTAATTCCTGCTAAATCTAGTGCTTTTTGATTTACCAAATACGCATGACCATCTACTCTTCTTAACGCCACAGGAGTATCTGGAAATAATGCATCTAACTTTTCTTTTGTTGGAAATTCTTTAACATCCCAATCATTTTGATCCCATCCTCTTCCTGTAATAAATGCTGCTTTTTTTTCTTTTTGAAAAGCTTGTGTTTTTTCTAATACCTCATCATAACTCTTAGTGCCTACTAAATCTACATTTTGAGCAGATAATCCAAGTCTATAGAAATGACAATGGGCATCTATCAGACCAGGAATAATGGTCTTTCCTGTCGCATCTACAATATCACCTGCGTATTTTTTGTTGAATATCTTTAGAGGTTCCTACATCTAAAAATCTCCCATCTTTTACAACGAGTGCCTCAGCTTTGTTAAAAGCTTCATCAACGGTATATATATTCGCATTAAGAACAATAATATCTGCTGCTTCTTTCTTTATACAAGAAACAGACAATACAGCAATGTACAGTAAAAGGGACGATTTTTTTCATGAGTTGATAGTTTGCGTAAAAATAAGGTATTTATTGAACCGTTGAAGTTTCATTTTCCACAAAAACTATCAATTTAAAAAGTTTATAAAAGCAAAAAGCACCCAACGCTATGATTGGATGCTTTCATTTTCGTCTTATTGAAAATGTGGTTAAATTTTTAAAAATCAAATTTATAGGTTACACCTGCCAATACTTGAAAACCTTGTACATTATAATTGGCCCAGCGTGCAAATTCATTTCCTGTTATATTGTTTAGCTTTAAAAAAGCTGTCAATTGATTATCAAATCTATATCCTGCATGAAAATTCACATCAAAATAACTATCCAGTGTTAATACTTCTGATTGAGATCCTATAGGGTCTACTATAAAACCTTCTGGAATAAAAAGATCATTACGTTCTCCTATATAAAAAATATTTGCTCCTGCAAACCAATGCTCATCAATTTGATAGTCACCAAAAAGAGATCCTTTTATAGTAGGCAAATTCCAAGCTTCTTCTTCAATATCTGTTGTGTAATCAAAAACTTCTGCATTAATTCCTAACGTAAAGTTTCTATTTACATTAATGTTTAACTCCCCAAATACAGAAATAGTATTTACATCGTCATAAACTACATTAAAAGAGTTTCCAAAAGCAAAACCACCTTCAGGATTACCTATTGCATTTATTTGATTTAAACGAAAAAGAGGCTTATTATTTTCAGAGATATAAGACCCTCTAATATTATATCCTATATTATTACTAAGTTTTCCTTTTAATCCAATATATGCGTCGTATTGTTGGTCTGTAGGCGCTACATTTAAGGTAGGAGAAACAAATTGATTTTCTTCTACAAAGTCATAGTATGAGTTTTGAATAATTTTACCTTCTACCCCTCCATAAGCAATCACAAATTCATCAACCAATCTATATGAAGCAGTTACTTGCGGGTATATAAAGAAATCATTATCGTTGTTTTCTGTATCTACTGCATAAAAAATAGAAGCTCCAAGATTTACGGTGAGGTCATCTCTCAATATGACAAGGTTTGGTGTAACACCCAATAATAATGATGTATAGTTAAGCTCCTGATCTACAAGAAAACTTCGATCAAAGCTACCTCCTAAATAATCTATAGTAAAGTTTGTAGTAATTAATTCATCTGAAATTGGAATTTCAAAGGTTGGTTTTAACAACGCTCGTATTTCACTAGAACTTTCTCCATCTACAAACCCTCTCAATAAAAATTCACCCTTCTTAAAATAAGAATCTTTCAAACTCAGGTTTGCACCTGCAAATGCTGTAAAATAAGATTGTCCTTCATCTATACTATTAATAGTAGCATCATCAAATGTTACTAAGTCTGGAAGACCATACCAATTATACGCTTGATGTTGAAGCCCTGCATTAATCCCCCAATTTAAATCTCTTGTATTTTTTCTATAAGTGCCTTCTAGTTTTGTATTAAAAAATTGATCGTCTAAAATCACATCATCTATACCTCCTTGTGATGAATGATGATTAAATGATATATCTATTGTTTCATCTCTATTAAGTGCTCTACTGGTATAAAAATCAACCAATGCATTTGTAAAGTTCCCTAACCCTACAGATACATAACTATTGTATAATACTTCTTTCTTTGTTTTTTTAACTCCACTAGCTTTTCCTTTTGCTGGTACAAACGTGGAAGCTACAGGCACAGAAAATATACTGTAGGTAACCTTTTTCTTATTTGTCGTTACAGAATCATTTAATTTTGGTAGTTGTTTTACTTTAAAAGCATCTGAAATTGTTGGCGTGTATGCTTTTACAACATTCACTACTTCTGTTCCAATATTTTTATCTTTTTCTTCTTTTTTCTCTTGCGAATGAATAACCGATGGTGTTATTATCATAAAAAACAGCAAGCATAAAAGCGATTGTCGCATGGCTCTAAAGTTCCTTTTATTCATTGTCCTTATATCGTTAGGTGTGTTTAATTTTTAGTATTTGGATCTACAGATGAATTGCGTTTTGCTTCTTCTGTTTTAATAGTGTTTAATTCTATCTTGGCTTCTTCTACAATCTCAGGATAATCTGTGAAGTTTTGAATGACATTCTCTAAAATGTACGTAGCTTGAAATGCATCGTCTAACGCATAGAAGTTTTTGGCCATAATTACAAGGCCTTTCGCTCCATATTCTTTATAAGCAGAATAATCTTTAGCTAATTTTTGAACAGCTACATTGGATGCTTCATAATCGTTTTCTTTATTCTTAAAATATCCATCATAATAAAGTGCTTCTGCAGCAAGACTTCCTGTGGCTATTTTTTGAACTTCTGCATAGGCAGTTTTTGCTCTATCCTCATCACCTGTTTTTATGGCAGATCTCGCAATCATTATTTGCGCATCACTTTTAATTCTATTATCAATTTTTGCAGTATTCAATACTTTTTCTGCATATGCTACTGTTTCCGTATAGTTTCTTAATTCATAGCTCGCTTTCATTATATTAGATTGCGCAAAAGTGATGTTTTGAGGGAAATCTGCTTCTAATTCTAATCTTTTAAGAATAGGGATTGCTTCTCCATAATTCTTTTGTTCCAAATAAATTTCTCCTAAACGCGCTAATGCTTGCTCTGTAAATTCATTTCGTTCTTTAGAAACAACATAAACATACGGTGCAACTGCTGCTGTTTTATTTCCTTTTATAAAATAACTCTGTGCTAAATAAAAATTGGCTTTTAATGCATGTAAGCCATTTGGAAATTGCTTTAAATAGCTATTAAATGCTTTGATAGAGGCATCTATTCTATTTTGTGCAAATTGACGTTCTCCTGCTTCAAAAGATGCATTATCTAATTCTGCATCTGATACTTCTACAAAATCTAAATCTTTAACCCATGCTGCATATTCATCAACCCTACCTGTATCTACATAAATTAATTTGGCAGTAGAAACTGCTTGCAATGCTTCTTGTGTATCTGGAAAATCTCGTACTACTGTTTTAAATTTAGATAATGCACTGTTATTGCTACCGGCGTTGTAATATATCAATCCTTGTTTTAAAAGTGCTTTAGAAACATAAGAGCTTCTTCTCTTATAAGTATTGATGAGTTGATCATATACCTCAAGCCCTTCTTCTGTTCTATTTGCTTTTACATAAGAGTTCCCTAACTCATACATCGCATCATCTCGTAAAGGTGATTTTCTATACGAGGTGATAAACGAATTAAGGGCTTCTATTTTTTTCTCATTTCTATCTACAAAACCATAACTGATCGCTTTTTGAAACTGAGCATAATCTATATCTGCACCTTTTAATGCGATTGATTTATTATATGATTCTATAGCTGGCCAATATTTAGCAGAAACAAAATGACTATCGCCTAATCTTAAGTAACTATCATTAAGACGTACTGCATCACTTGTGTTATTCTCTGCATATAAATTGAAATAAGTAATTGCCTGTGCATATTCTTTTTGTTTAAAATATGCATATGCCAGATTATAATTTAAATTTTCAAATTCTTCAGTTTGTGATGCCTCACTATTTTGAGCAAATAATTTATACCCTACCAATGCTTCTTCAAAATTATTTAGTGAATAATCTGATTCTGCTTTCCAATAAATAGCTCTTGCTGTATAAGTAGGAGATTGAGATTCTTTTAATGATTTATCTAAATAATCGTTTGCTTGCGCATAATCGCTTTCTGTATATAATTCTAACCCACGATAAAAAGCTACTTTTTGATAAGCTTCTTTACTAGCGAAGCTTTTGTTTTTATCCAATACCTCTAAGGCTGCTTCATAATTTTTAGAAGTAATGTATGAATCTACTAATAGCTCTTCAATTTCTGCACGGTATCCAGAGTCTGGGTATTTTTTTAAATAAGAAGTCAATACTTCTGGAACACTCTCATAAGGATTTCCTATATCATAACTTAGCCTTGCATAATTAAGCCAGGCATCTTTTTGAATTTGTTCTTCAAAATTCATTTGAGACGCATTTCTAAAGGCATTTAAAGATTGTTGTTTCTTATCCGTTTTTAAATAACATTCTGCCAAATGATAATAGGCATTTTGACTTACACTATTATTTCCATCTACAATTTTATTAAATTGATCAATTGCATTGTCATAATCTTTTTGTTTATAATAGGCGTATCCCAATTGATAAAAATCTGTATTATTCCAACGAGCTCTTCTACCTTTGTATGCCTTTAGGTATGGAATTGAAGCTTCATATTCTTTTAAGTTAAAATAACTTTCTCCTATAATTTTATTTAATTCTGAAATTTCTTTTCGGTCAGATTTTGGCAATTGCTTTTTAGCAAGGTTAATCGCCTTTTGAAAGTTTCCTAATTTAAAATTGAGATCTGCCTGATAATACGAAAGCTTTTTGTTAAATTCTTGGTCTGTAGTTATTTGATTAAAGTATTTATTTGCTTGATCATAATTATCCCTTTGATAGGCCATATAGCCTATGTAATACTTGGCTTGTGACCCATACTCTTTTGACGTTTCAACTTTGTTTAAATACCTCTCTGCATCTTTATATTTTCTTGCTGTAAAAAGCGAATATCCTTTTCTAAAATTAAAAGTTTCACGTTGCTTATTACCCATGCTCTGCCCTTCAACTTTATCATACCATTTTAAAGCATAAGCGTATTTCCCGCTTTCAAAATAGTAATTAGCTACATCTACAAAAGCATCGTTTCTACGTGTGCTAGTTGGATAGTATTCAACAAAATCTTCCATTAATTTGTCTGCCCCTAATTGATTAAGGCGTATTGCCGCATTGGCAACATAATAGGTACAATTTGCTTCTACTTCATAATCATTTGTAGTTTCCTTTACTTTAGAAAAAATACTTTGTGCAGCCTGATATTGTTTATTATTGTATAGATTAAGTGCTTCTTGATACTCTTTGTTTGCGTGTGTATAAACGTTGGTTTGTTGTGCCTTAATAGAAAATGAAAGTAATAATATTGCAATCGCAATAAGACGAGTTGGAAAAAAATTTCGCATAATCTCAGGTTGTTTGAACGTCAAAATTAAATGTACTGGTTATTATAATAACGAAGCTTTTTGCTCTTAATTATACCGAAGAACCTATTTAAATTTTTCTTTTACTGTAAACATCTTATTTTCCAGTTTTATTTCTATTTTTGATACATGAACACCACAATACTAGAGCTTAGAGATGTTGCCATCTTTCAAAAAGAAAACCTTGTCTTAAGTGAAATTAATCTTCAAGTAGAAAAAGGAGAATTTGTATATCTTATCGGGAAGACTGGAAGTGGTAAAAGTAGTTTTATGAAAACGCTCTATGGAGATCTTCCTCTTACACAAGGCTCGGGATCTATAGTTGGCTTTGATTTAAAAACATTGAAGGAAAAAGAAATCCCTTTTTTGAGAAGAAAACTAGGGATTGTTTTTCAAGATTTTAAACTACTCCCTGATAGAACAGTTAATGATAATATGCTCTTTGTATTAAAGGCTACTGGTTGGACTGATGTAGAAAAAATGAAAGCGAAAATTGAAGAAGTACTAGACAAAGTAGGCATGAAAGTAAAAGGTTTTAAATTTCCGCATCAACTATCGGGTGGAGAACAACAACGTATAGCCATTGCAAGAGCACTGTTAAACGATCCAGAACTTATTTTAGCAGATGAACCTACAGGAAATCTAGACCCTCAAACCAGTGTAGAGGTTATGAATGTACTTCAAGAAATAAACAAAACAGGAAGAACCATTTTAATGGCTACGCATGACTATGCTTTATTATTAAAATTCCCTTCTAAAACTTTAAAATGCGATGGAAGTAAAGTTTTTGAAGTTGTACAGAAGAGTGTTTAATTTATTAATTAACTTTCTTCTAAGTTTTCTTAAAATTAGTATTAGTACGCTATAATAAATCTATCGTTTTCTTCTTTATTTATGTATTAATTATTATATATTTTGGTATTTGTGAAATGAAAAACTTGCTTGCAAAATTTAAATTCAACAAAGTCAATGCTTCGCATTTCATAGGTGTTTTTATAAAAACAAAGAATATATTCACAGAGAAAGGTTCTCTTCCAATGAAAATTAATAGACTATTTATCTTAATTATAATTCAAAATTATCTTAGAAAGTAAACCGAAGATTTCTCAGGAATAGTTGCAAATCAAGTGGAAATGCGTTTTGCAAAGCAAAAAAGAGCATGAAACGTTAGATTTATCAACGGTTTTGTGATTAAATCACAAAAATTTCCTTAAAATCTTCTTGATTTTTTGGTTCGTTTTGGATCAAGCCAAAATGAAATAAAATAAAATAAAATAAAATGTTTTTCTATTTTCATCCTTTTTGTTTGCCCAAAAAGGATTGTAAAAAGGGCACTTTCTCTTAGGTATTTTTAAACTCTAAAAAAGAGTTTAAAACCTTATTTATTTCTCTAAATCATTTCCATGGTTTCAATGATTCTTAACGAGAAATAAATCCTATACTCACAGATAAAGGTTTACTTCCTCAGAAAATTCTATAATAAATAGATAATTTAAGATTTTATTCAAAATATAAGCATTGTATTCTCTATTCTATCTCCTGTGAATAAAGAACTCCATAATATTAAAATTTAAGGTAATTCGACCTATTTTTAGTTTTGTAGCAAATCAAGGTAGTTTAAAAGTGGGTGGAGGAAGCCATCCATAAAGCATTTTGCTAAGCAAAAGCGATCTGGGTGGTGCAGCTTTAAAATATTGTAGATTTCAAGAAGTTAAAAAGTAATCTAGATTTTTTTGGTTCGTTTTGGGTCAAGGCAAAATGAATAAGAATTACTTTTTAATAAACAAATAATAAAAATTAACTCCTATAATAGCAATATTAGTTACAATTACCGGGATAGATCCTAACAGAAATCCGTACACTATAAAAAAGGCACAACCTATAGAATTGACAATTCTTAGCTTTTTGATATCACGCATTAAAAAGGATAATAACACCCCTGCAGATGCTAGATAACCCATCCATTCTGTAAAGTTTATTCTTAAAAAATCCATAGTGATATAGTTTACTACAATGATACGCTGAAAATCTTAAAAAAACAGCGCTACCTATAATCACTTTATTTAAAAGATTTAAAAGTTCGGCAATGATTTTAGTATATTAGCGTTCATAGAGTTCGACATAAACTATTAAACTCATTATGGCGAAAAAAGAAGCAACCACCAAAGAAACCAAAAATATAGAAAACACTTCATCATCTTTTTTATCTAAAATTAAAAAAGAGACTATTATCATTGGGTTTTTAATTGTTTTAATTATTACTGGAAGTATCATCGCGTTTCAAATTATCTCTAAAAAAAATAAGATTATTGAAATTGCTGAAACAAAAAAACAGTTGATTGAAGATGAACAAGCACGTCTTGCTTCTTTAAAACGCGCTATGGAACAATTAATAAAAGAAGAAACTAATTTTCTTCAGGTTACTTCCAATACTACAGCCGATGAATCTCTAAAAGAAGATGCTGCAATACTTTATAAAACAGGTTCTGTAAGTCTTATTAACGCCATAGGGAAGAAGATTACTCTAGACGATTATGATAAGTTTGATGCCAATTTGTTACTCAACTATGCCCGTCATTTGGATATTACTGGAGACCCAGACAAAGCACGACCTTTGTTTGAATATATTACTAAACATACTAAAGACAGTATTATACTAGCGTATTCATACTGTTCTTTAGCAAATTTATACGCTATTAATTCTTCTTCAAGTTTTAATCCAGAACGCAGCAGAGAATATAGAATTAAAGACATTGCCATTGCCAAAACATTACGACAAGGCGATTTGCGTTATTTAAAATTAATAGACTTATATGAAGCTTGGGCTCTGGACGAATATACACGCCTAAAAAACAAAGAAAATGCAAACAAAATTATAGATACCGTATTCTATTGTATAAACCGATTACCAGATTACAGCACTCTTAAAGCGGCTATTAATAAACGAGTACACACTACTTATAATTTTTATAACGATATTATTATTCCTGAAAATAGTACTGGAGACTATAAATTTTATATAAATAATCAAGGAGTGGGCGATGCGTATATCACTTTTAGTGAAGATCAAAATTTTATTCGTGTTGATTATATGACCGAAGGGAAACTAATTGGTCAATTAACAGGTATTGGAAGTTTTATAGATTTTAATTTATTGAAATTTGATGTCAAGATTGAACGATATAGCGATGTCCATAAAACTAAAAAAAGTACTTCAGGAACATTAGAACTCGAAGCTAAAAAAGGCAAATTACTAGACGGCACCCTCACTGAATATGGCGGTAAACCTGTAGCTGTTAAACTCGCTAAACAAGAGTAATTTTTGTTTTAAATATAGAGCATACACTACAAAATTACTTTATATCGTTTTTACTTTACATTTTTATTTATTAATATTTTAATACGTTTAGTCTGAAGATTTGAAAATAAAATTATTTTTCTTTATTCCTTTTTGCATGCCCAAAAAGGAACATAAAAAGGGCACTTTCTCTTAGATATTTTTATTCTCTTTGCAAGAGCCTAAAACCTCATTTATTTTTCATGAAAATAAATGTTATACTCACAGATAAAGAATTACTTCTTATCCAACATTTAGTTATCGACCTATTTTTAGTTTAGTTAGAAATCAAGAATGTTTTTTAGAAGATGGATGAAGGAGCATTTCGCAAACAAAGTGGCTCGAAATGCGGAAGCGAAAAAACATTGATAGTATTTCCAGAAACTTAAAATAAGTCTTGATCTTCCCGCCCGAACGTACCCCGCCAGAATGACTTGTCGGGCTGGCGTTCGGTACGGGCGGGTTGGTTCGTTTTGTTTCAAGACAAAATGAACTTAAATAATTAGATTTTTGACACCTTATTTTATGAAAATATAGAATATATTATATCTGCCACATAAAAAGAAAATACATTCTTTCTGATTTATTTAAACTGCTTCTCATTTCTTTTACGCTCATTCTCATCTAGATACACTTTACGTAAACGCAATGATTTTGGAGTTACCTCAACATACTCATCTTTTTGGATATACTCTAGCGCTTCTTCTAATGAAAATTTAATAGGGGGCGCAAGTTTCACTTTATCATCTGCTCCAGAAGAACGTACATTAGATAGTTTTTTGGTTTTTGTTACGTTAACAACCATATCATCTCCTCTGCTATTTTCTCCAATCACCTGCCCTGTATAAATATCTTCTCCTGGAAATATAAAAAATTTCCCTCTTTCTTGTAATTTATCTAATGAATAAGGTATCGCAGTTCCTTTTTCCATAGAAATTAATGATCCTGCAGTACGCCCAGATATTTCTCCTTTAAAAGGTTGAAACTCTAAAAAACGGTGATTCATAATTGCTTCCCCAGCAGTGGCTGTTAACAATTGATTTCTCAATCCTATAATACCACGTGAAGGAATATAAAATTTCATTAGCATACGCTCCCCTTTAGGTTCCATGCTTAACATCTCTCCTTTACGTTGGGTTACCATTTCTACCGCTCTTCCACTTACATCTTCAGGTAAGTCTATCGTTAACTCTTCGACAGGTTCACATTTTGTACCGTCTATTTCTTTTATGATAACTTGTGGTTGCCCTATTTGAAGCTCATATCCTTCTCTTCGCATGGTTTCTATTAAAACAGATAAGTGTAATACTCCACGACCAAAAACCATAAATTTATCTGCGCTTCCAGTCTCATCAACACGCAATGCTAAGTTTCTTTCTAACTCACGTTCTAAACGATCCTTAATATGACGAGAGGTTACAAACTTTCCATCTTTCCCAAAGAAAGGAGAATCATTTATAGTAAACAACATACTCATAGTTGGCTCATCAATTGCGATAGTTGGCAAACCTTCTGGTGTTTCAAAATCGGCTACGGTATCGCCTATGTCAAATCCTTCTAAACCAACAATAGCACAAATATCTCCTGCCTGTACTTCTTCAACTTTGGTTCTTCCCAAACCATCAAACAAGTTCAATTCTTTAATTTTAGATTTTATAATGCTTCCATCTCTTTTAACAAGAGATACATTCATTCCTGTTTTTAAAGAACCTCGTTGTAATCTTCCAATTGCGATTCTTCCTGTAAAGGATGAAAAATCTAAAGAAGTAATAAGCATTTGTGTAGTTCCTTCTTCTATTTTTGGAGAAGGTACGTGTTCCATCACCATATCTAGTAAAGGCTCTATGGTATCTGTTTTGTTTTGCCAGTCATCAGACATCCAATTTTGCTTGGCAGAGCCATATACTGCTGGAAAGTCTAATTGCCATTCTTCTGCACCCAATTCAAACATTAAATCAAAAACAGCTTCGTGAACTTCTTCTGGAGTACAATTTTCTTTATCAACTTTATTAATTACTACAAGCGGCTTTAAGCCCATAGTAACTGCTTTTTCTAATACAAAACGAGTTTGCGGCATTGGGCCTTCAAAAGCATCTACTAAAAGTAACACACCATCTGCCATATTTAATACACGCTCTACTTCTCCTCCAAAATCGGCGTGACCAGGGGTATCAATAATATTGATTTTTGTTCCTTTATAGTTTACAGAAACGTTCTTAGAAAGAATAGTAATTCCTCTTTCGCGTTCTAAATCGTTATTATCAAGAATTAATTCTCCCGTTGTTTGATTATCTCTAAACAACTCACAGTGATGTAATATTTTATCTACCAAAGTTGTTTTCCCGTGGTCGACGTGAGCAATAATGGCAATATTCTTAATAGCATTCATGCGTTCTCGTTTTAAGCGTGCAAAGGTACGTCTATTTTATCAATGTTAACTGTAAAGTCACCTTTTTTAATGTTTTACGTTAATAGTATCTATGAACCATATAATATATAAAGAGCTTTTGTTATTCTTTTCTTTTATTCATGTACCAGTTATTTAATATTTAGGTATTCATGAATGCTACGCATTTGTCTGATCCAAAAGAAATCGAAGATTCATGAACTCTTATTTATAAAAATAATTATGTACGTGAACTAAAGAATCAAAGAAAAAGATCTTTTTTCTTTCTTCGAGGAATTTTCAGCTAAAGCTGTAACCAAAAGCCAAAATGATGAGTTCACTTCGTTTCCTGAATTTCACCATTATTGTCTTTTTATTCTGCGAATAAAGAATTACTACATTTCATATTCTAACCTGAGTTCGATTAATAAAAAGCGAGTTGATTAGTTTTAATAGATTGATAT
>CAYMDH010000050.1:0-24259 GCA_964389205.1 uncultured Flavobacteriaceae bacterium | reverse complement strand
TTACTTTTCATTACACTTATAATTTAGTGTAACGCTATTTCAGGACGAGACAATTTTATAATTAAAAAAGCTTTGAATTCTTTCAAGGCTTTTTTATTATTTTTATAAAAAATTCCAGCATGAAAAAATTAGCATACACCCTCTTAGTATTTGTTTTTGTTACTTCAATACTTAGCGCGCAAACAAACACAGAAGTTTATTTATTTGATATTGATGAAAACTTCAATATAAGCAATCCTATAAATGTTTCTCAAAACCCAGAAGCATATGATAACCAACCTTCGTTTGCAAATCATAACACACTCTTGTTTTCTTCAACTAGAAATAAACAAACAGATATAAAAGAGGTAAACTTAATTACTAAAAAAGAACGATGGATTTCACAAACAAATAATGGAAGTGAATATTCTCCATTAAAAATACCCGGTAAAAATGCTGCTTCTTCTATTCGCCTAGATACAGATGGAAAACAACTCTTATATGCTTATGATCTTGATAATGGAGCCTATGAAGTTTTAGTTAAAGATCTTGTTATAGGCTATCATGTATGGTTTGATAAAAATCATATTGTTTCTTTTGTTTTAGGTGAAGAGTCTTCTTTAGTAGTTTCCAATTTAAAAAAGAAAACCAATCAAACATTTCAAAAAAAAATAGGTCGTTCATTACATAAAATACCAGGTACTTCTTTAATCAGTTTTATTAGCAAAGAAGAAAAAACATGGAAAATCAAATCCTTAGATCCTATCTCAGGAAAAACCGATTTTATCATCAATACTCCGGAAGGTGCTGAAGACATGAGTTGGACACCAGACGGAAGTATTCTAATAGGAAAAGAAGATACCTTGTATAAATTCAATCCTAAAAAAGACAAAGATTGGATTAAAATAAGTTCTCTAGCAGGTTTTAATCTAAAAGGAATAACTCGCTTGACAGTAAGTCCAAAAGGAGATAAAATAGCCATTGTGGTAGCTGAAACAGAAACCAGTCTTTTTGAGAAGAACACTATACAAATGGGAGTCGTCGTTGCTAATTTAGATGTTTCTCTCAATTTTTATAAAAATATCATCGGTATGCAAGAAGTTGGTGGTTTTAGTGTAGACAAAGATTTTGGTAAAAAATCTGGACTCACTAATGGAGTAGCATTTGATGTTAAAATTCTAAAACTAGAAGATAGTCCTAGTGCGAATCAATTTAAAGTAGTTTCTTTTAATAAGAAAAAAGTAAAACCTTCTTCTTATATTCAAGATGATAATGGCGTTCAGTATATAACAATATTTGTTAAATCTGTGAAGCCATTTATTGAAAAATGCAAGGCTAATAACATTCCATTTCTTGGGGAAACTCCCACTGCATTGCCAGACGGAAGGCTTTTTATCCTTATCCAAGATCCTGACGGGACTTTTATTGAATTAATTGGAGGTGCTTAGTTTTCTATCTGTTTAACATGCTTGGCTAAATCTTTTTTATAAATTCGCTTACAATAAATAGTTTAGATGCTAAAAAAATACCTCATCATTCTTTTTGTTTCTGTAACAATGTCTTTTTATGCCCAAAATAGGGATGATTATGATGTAGTAAGTAATGATGAAATTGTCTTAAAACAAGTTGAAGCTTATAACAATAGAGATTTAAAAGCTTTTGCGTTTTTTTATACAGATGACGTAGTGTTTTTTGATTACCCAAATACCCTTTTATTAAAAGGAAAAAAAGCATTTAAAGAACGTTTTATAAAAAGGTTTGAAAACACAAATTTACATTGTGAGGTAAAAAGTAAAATTATCTTTGGAAGCAAAATCATCTATGAAGAATATATCCAAACTGAACAAAGGTCATATACAGTAATAGCCATCTACGAGTTAGAAAATAAAAAAATAAAGAAGCTTACCTTTATTCGTAAATAAATAATTATGAGCATTAAAGTAGCTGTTGTACAAGCAACTCCCATATTTTTTGATATAGAGAAAACAATTGAAAAAGCAATAGCTATTATTGAAAAACAAGCTGCAAAAGGAGTTCAATTAATTTTATTCCCAGAATCTTTTATTCCAGGATATCCCAGGGGTTTTAGCTTTGAAGCAGTAGTAGGAAAAAGAAAAGATGAGGGACGAGAATTGTATCTCGACTATTGGAACAATAGCTTAGCAATTGGTAGTCAAATCTTTAATAAACTTGAAAAAATAATAAAAAAAAGCGGTGCTTATGTTATTATGGGAGCTACAGAAAAGGATGAATTTCATGGGTCCTTGTACTGCTCAATGTTATATTTTTCTCCTGAAAAAGGATATTTAGGAAGTCATAAAAAAATAAAGCCAACAGGAATTGAACGTCTTATTTGGGCAGAAGCATCAGGAGAATCATTAATTACGGTTGATAGTAAAATAGGGAAAATAGGAGGTTTAATATGTTGGGAAAATTATATGCCATTGGCACGAGTTTCCATGTATAAACAAGGCGTACAAATATATCTTGCTCCTACTGCAGATGCACGCCCCACTTGGACCTCTACAATGCAACATATCGCTTGTGAAGGCAGGTGTTTTGTTTTAGCAGCTAATCAATATTTTAAGAAAGAAGATTATCCATCAAAATATCAAAAATATGTAATTGAAGAACCTGAAGAAATGTGTCCTGGAGGAAGTATTATTATAGCTCCAACAGGGGAAATTATAGCAGGTCCTTTATATAATGAAGAAGGAGTTTTAAACGCATCTATTGCATTAGATGATATTATTAAAAGTAAACTAGACTTTGACACTATTGGTCATTATTCAAGACCTGATATTTTTAATTTTGATGTCATTGGGCAGCCAAATCAAATAAAAGATTAATTATTAATGAACACTAATTTCACAAACTATATTACCATGTTAAAATATATTTTTACCGTTGTATTTTTGTTTTCAATATCAACAATTACAGCGCAAACTGACCAGCGTTTATATGACATTATTGATGCTGTTTCTGCAGACAGATTAGAGTCTGATATTAGAACACTTGCAAATTTTGGAACCAGAAACACTTTTAGTGATACTGTTTCAAACACAAGAGGTATAGGAGCTGCAAGACGATGGATCAAAAGTGAATTTGACAAAACATCTGCGGCATGCAATAATTGCCTCAATGTTTTTTATCAAAAAGATTTTGTAAAAAAAGGAGAAGGGTCTCGTATTGTTAAAGATGCTTGGATTGTTAACGTATTAGCTATTCAAAAAGGAACTAAGTACCCTAACAGATATATTATTATGAGTGGAGACATTGATTCCAGAGCGTCAGATGCTCTGAATTATGAAATTGATGCTCCTGGCGCAAATGATAATGCCTCTGGTATGGCAGGTGTTATAGAAGCTGCCAGAGTACTTTCTAAGTATACTTTTGAAAGTAGCATCATATATGTAGGATTATCAGGTGAAGAACAAGGATTATTTGGGGGTGCTGGTTTAGCAAAATATGCCAAAGAAAAAGCTTGGGATATTATAGGAGTTTTAAACAATGATATGATTGGTAATATTGAAGGTGTAGATGGTGTTATAGATAATAGAACATTTCGTATTTTTTCTGAACCTGTTCCACCAACCGAAACTGAGAGACAACGTAGATCCAGGCGTTTTTATGGAGGTGAAGTTGATGGGATTTCCAGACAATTAGCGCGCTATATTCATAAACAAGTACTTACTTATATGCCAGAAATGAATCCTAAAATGATTTATCGCTTAGATCGTTTTGGAAGAGGCGGTCATCACAGACCATTTAATGATTTAGGATATGCGGGGATTAGAATTATGGAAGCTCATGAAAACTACAATCGTCAACATCAAGATATAAGAGAAGAAAATGGAATTAAATATGGCGATGTAATTGAAGGAGTAAACTTTGATTACGCAAAAAAACTAACTGCTGTTAATGCAATTAATCTAGCAAGTTTAGCCTTTGCTCCTCCTCCTCCGTCTAATGTTAGAATAGGTGGTATTGTGCAACCTTCCGTTAAATTTAAATGGGAAAAGCCTGCAGATAATAATATTATTGGATATAAAATTTATTGGAGAGATACGACCTCTCCCACTTGGGATCATAGTAGATTTGTTGGAAATGTAAACGAGTTTACATTAGAAGGCATTGTTATTGACAATTTCTTTTTTGGAATTGCTGCTGTTGGAAAAAATGGACATGAAAGTATGGTTGTATTTCCATCTGGTATTTTTAGATAATTTAAATATAAAATCATGAAGCATCTTGCTGTAACAATTGCATTCTTAAGTGTATTTTTTATATCATGTACTGAAAAAAAAGCACCTGAAGAACGTACTAAAAATGAAGTTTTAGTATTAGGAGCTATCCATAGTGGTCATCTTACAGATAGTATTTATAATACAGCTTATTTGACAAAACTTATTAAAGAAATTAAGCCCGATATTATACTTACTGAAATTCCGCCTGATCGATTTGAAGAAGCTATAAAAGGTTTTAAAAGAGACGATAGTATTTCTGAACCTAGAGTAATGCGATTCCCAGAATATGTTGATGTAGTTTTTCCGTTAACAAAAGAAATGGATTTTGAAATAATTCCTACTGCCGGATGGACACGTCCAATGGCTATAGAGCGCCAACAAAAATTAAGAGCAATAAGTCAAGATACTTCTCGAACAGATGATTGGAATGCATATATAAAAGCCAACCAACTATCAGATTCTTTATATAAGGCTACTGGCAAGGTAAACAATCCTTATTTTATTCATACAGATCAATATGACAGTATTCAAGATGTTGCTTTACAAGTTTATAACAAACGATTTAATGTAGAGCTAGGTTTAGGTGGATGGGAAAACATAAATATTGCTCATTACTGGAACATTGAAAAAGCACTGGAAAAACACAGATATCAAGGAAAGCGAATTTTAATTACCTATGGAGCTGGTCATAAAGGTTGGTTTTTAAGAGAATTACGCAAACGAGATGATATCGATTTATTAGAAATGAAGCCTTTTTTAGACGCTATAAAATAATATTACGCATCAAACCTGTTGTATACATAAGCGACAGGTTTTTATTAGACTGATAACATTATGAATATTTACTTCCCTCAATGGCAAGGATCCGGAACTGGCAAAAGCATAGAACCTGGAGCAAAAACAGTATTAGAATATTTAGATGATCCCTCTTTTATAGAGGTGCCCTTATCAGAAAAAAAATTAAGGAAAGAACATAGTATTAATGGATATGAAACTATTAAGGATCAGTTGAGTGATTTAAGAAAACATATTCAAGAGAAGAATCCAGATACATTAAAAATTGTAGGAGGTGATTGTGGTTTGGAAATTGTTCCAGTTTCTTATTTAAATAAAAAATACAATGGCGATTTAGGAGTTATTTGGTTTGATGCCCATGGTGATATCAATGCTCCACACGAATCTTCTAGTTGTAACTTTCATGGAATGCCACTACGAACACTTCTTGGAGAAACAGATGAAGGTATGCATTCATTACTTTTTTCTAAAATTACACCTGCACAAATTCATTATGCTGGATTGAGAGATATTGACGATACTGAACAAGCAAGAATAGATAAAGACCAAATTTATTATTCATCAGAAACCAATACTCCTATTTTAATAGAAACCTTAAAAAAGAAAGGGCTCAAAAATCTTTATTTGCATTTTGATTTTGATGTTTTAGAACCTACTGATTATGATAAAACTTATTATCAAGTAAACAATGGAATTAAAATAAAAGCTGCTGAAAATTGTATCAAAGCACTACATGATAATTTTAATATTGTTGGAAGTAGCGTTTTAGAATCTATTACTGTAAATCAAAAAGAACTAACTCCTATCAAAACTATTATTGATTTATTAATGAAATAAATTTACATCGCTAATAAAAATAAATCATTCCCTCATTAAAATATATGTTTTACTCATTTCTTAGCACCTTTAACATAGCTAGTAAACATTAATAATTACCTTCGAGCAGTAATGTTTAAAAAGAGATATAAGAATATGAATTCTAAGTTCATTATAAAAAAAGTAATCGTACCATGTTTTTTGTTATTGAATCTAAATAATCTTGTTTATTCGCAAGACAGTGACATTGAAAATGCTATTTCAAATTATTTTAGTCTTGAACGTGAATCTCTTTTTTTGCATTTAAATAAGAGTACTTTTATTGTAGGGGAAGAAATTTGGTTTAAAGGATACCTTTTTAATAGACAACTATCAATACCAGCTGTGGCATCATCAAACGTATACGTTGGCTTATATGATAAAGAAGGCAATCAACTATTAAAGAATTTATATCGTAGTAAAGATGGGTATAGTAAAGGTAGTATTGCCATCGACTCTACATTTAAAAGTGGAGAATACTATATAAAAGGATCTACCAATTGGATGCGAAATTTCTTTGAAGATGATTCATTCGTTCAGAAAATACAAATATTAAATAAGAAAGTGGTTCTTCAAAAAAATGAAGAAGTACAATACGATTTTCAAATCTTACCTGAAGGAGGTCATATTATTAATGAAATAGAAAATAATATTGGTTTTAAAGTTATTGATCAACAGGGGCGTGGTATTCTTATTAAAGAAGGTTTGTTAATAGATCAAAATAACAATGTTATTCAAAATTTTAAGAGCAATGCATTTGGTATGGGAAGTTTTTCTTTTTCTCCAGAAAAAAATACAACATATAAAGTAAGAGCTGTTCTTGAAAACGGACGACAAGTAGAAACTCCTATGCCTGCTATTAAAGAAAAGGGTATATCCATTACTATTAATAACTCTTCTAGATCTTCTGCCATTATATCATTAAAAACTAATAAAAATACTCTAAAAGATATCTCAAAAAAAAACTACCAATTATTAATACACCAAGAAGGTAAATCTAAAATAATCCCTCTTATATTTAATGAAGCCGAAGTTCTTATTTCTTTAAAACGGGAAGACCTATTTAAAGGTGTTAATACGGTAACATTATTTGATGCCAATAAAACACCATTATTAGAACGTTTATTTTTTAATAATTATCAAACTGAATTTCCTAAAGTATACGCATCTTATCAAAACAGTACTAAGGATTCTATAGAAATTACCTTAAAGGTGCTTTCTGAACTTCAAACACCAAAAAATTTGAGCATTTCTGTTTTACCTGAGAATACTAAATCATATACTCATCGAAATAATATCTTTTCCACATTTCTTTTAAAATCGTATTTAAAAGGTTTTATTGAAAATCCTGGGTATTATTTTATAAACGTAGATAGAAAAAAAGAATACGATTTGGATCTTCTTCTGTTAACCCAAGGTTGGAGCAGGTATAATTGGGATGTAGTTTTTAACAACCCTCCTGTAAAAAGATTTGAATTTGAAAATGGAATTACATTAAAAGGACGCTTTAGCGATCCGAAATTACATAAATATCTGGGATTCTATATTTCTAAATCCAGAAACCATCCTTCAGGTTTATTTAATTTAGAAGGAGCCACTTTTGAAGTGCCTAACTTTTTTATTGAAAAAGATGAAGAAATACAAATAGCATTAGAGAAAAAAAACAATGAATTTATTCCATCTAAAGTAGCAACTCAATTAATTTGGAATAAAAGTAAAGATCAGATAATTCCATTTATCTTTACATCAAATACTTATAATCTTACACAAGATATTAGTTCTTATACTGATGACAATACCATTTTTCTTAACGAAGTAGAAGTACAGGAAAATCAAAAATCTTTGAGAAACTCTTCGTTTAATTCCAGAAATGATATTGTAGTTACACAAGAAACTGTTACAAAATTCCCGCAGGTATTAGATATTATAAGGTCTAAAGGTTTTATAGTGGATGATCATACTGATTTAGGAAAAGTGGCTATACTTTCAAGAAACATACAGAGTATTTCTCAAACAAATTCATTATCTATAAGCAGTGAGGAGGATGTAATAAATGCTATTGGAAACAACTCTTCCCAAGCTCCTACATTATTCTATAATGGTACTATTTTAAGAGATTTTGATTTTTTATATAAGTTAAATACGCAAGAGATTGAAAGAATCGTGATTAACAAAACAGGATATGGCGAAGGTAGTAGAGGCGCTGGAGGTGTTATAAAAATATGGGGGCGAACAACTCCTTTAAATGCTTCTGCAAAAAAAAAAGCACTCTCTTTGATTGATGCTTCAGAAGGTTTTACTCCATCAAAAAAATTCTACAATCCTCAATATATTAATTATACCAACCCTGTATTTAAATTTTATGGTACTATACATTGGATTCCTGAAATTATTACAAATAATGATGGGACTGTAGTTTTTAAAGTAGCAAATACTGCCCTTAAAAATATTTCTTTCTATGTAGAAGGAATGGGAAAAGATGGAAGTTTAGTTGCTGCAATTAAATCAATTCATATTAAATAAAGTTTAAAATTATTTTCTTGTAATAAAATTCTTCTTTTCATTATTTTAATTCACTAAACCGATAAACGTTTTCCCTAACTGAAAACACCCTTTCACTAATTGTTCATTTTATAAACAATAGGTATATAGTATTTTTAAAGTAAGAAAATAAAACCATTATATTATGAAAAAAATTTTATGTTTAATCGCATTATTATCCGGCACAATAGGTAATGCACAAGAAATTAAGAAAAAAGTAAATGTTGAAGCTGCAAATGCTTCTTATTTTAAACTCCCCAGAGAAGCTATCTTCCTGCATCTTAATAAAAGCACCTACATTTTAGGGGAAAATATCTGGTTTAAAGGATATATATATGATCGAAAACAAGGCAAACCATTTAAAGAAACCGCCAATGTTTATGTTGGTTTATATGACGAAAAAGGAACACAAATACAAAAAAACTTATATCGAGGTATTAAAGGATATACACAAGGAAATATCGCTATAGATTCTACAATAGCTAGTGGTAATTATTATATCAAAGCATCTACCAATTGGATGAAAAACTTTTCTGAAGATGATGCGTTTGTACAAAAAATTCAAATCATTAATACGAAAATTGTACTCCCAAAAAACAAAACTGTTAAATATGATTTACAATTACTTCCTGAAGGCGGGCATCTAATTTCAGATATTGAAAACACTGTTGGAGTTAAACTTATCGATAATAATGGGCAAAGCAATACTTTTAAAGAAGGGTATCTTCTCGATCAAAATGATAAAATCTTACTGAATTTTAAAGGAAATAGTTTTGGAATGGGACGCTTCACTTTTACTCCCAAAACAGATCAAACTTATCATGTACGTTTAGCATTAAAGAATGATAAAGAAATTAAATCTTCAATTTCTAAAATAAACAATAAAGGCATTGCCCTTCATATTGACAATCATGCTAAGGATAGTATTCTGATTGCTTTAAAAACGAATAAGCAAACTCTGAAAAGCATAGGAGATAAAAAGTATACTTTACTCATCAGCAAAGATGGGGTTTCCACAGGTAGTTTTTTTACATTTTCTAAAAGAAAGCAAGAAATACTCATCCCTATAAATCGAAAAGATCTTTATAAAGGCATTAATACAGTTACCGTTTTTGATGCTAATAACAAACCATTATTAGAGCGTTTATTTTTTAATGATTACGGAATAGATTTCCCAAAAACTTCTATAACTACCATCACAAAAGAGAAAGACTCTTTAAATGTGAGTATAAAAGTTTTTTCTGAGCTTAAAAGTATAAAAAATCTCAGTGTATCTGTATTACCTGAAGCCACTAGGGCGCATAATTTAAAAGAGAACACTTTCTCTACTTTTCATCTAAAACCTTATATAAAGGGTTATATAGAAAATCCTGCTTACTACTTTACCAATGTAAACAGAAGGAAATTATTTGATCTGGATTTATTATTACTTACACAAGGATGGAGCAGATATGAATGGAACAATGTTTTTTACAATACTCCTGAAAAGGTTTATGAATTTCAAAATGGTATCACAGTAAAAGGGAAATTTAATGAAGCTAGATTACATAGGTTTGGAGCTTTACTAATTGGTAAATCTAAAAATCATACAACTTCAATTGTAGAACTCGATAATTCTCCAGAATTTCAATTAAAAGAGCGTTTTTATGAAAAAGGCGAAAAAATAGAATTAAAACTTGTTAGAAAAAGAGGAGTTACTGTAATTCCAAAATTGTATTCTTGGACTACTCCAAATATAATATCAGATCAGATAAATGTATCTAACTTAAATCTAACTAATATAACTAGAGAAGCATTCCCAGATTTAGAATATAAAGTAGAAGATAAAACCATCGTTTTAGATGAAGTAGAAGTACAAAAAACAGTACGAAGGTATGTTAGTCCTGATATCAGTTTTAAAAATGACATTGTTATAGACAACAATATTGCTATTAAATTTCCTTTTTTAAGTGATCTTCTTCGCAGAAAAGGATTTCGGACAATAGAAAGTTTTGGTGGAATCTCTATAACCTCCAGAAGAGGAGGAGTGCAAACTCCTACAATTTATTTTAACGATACCAGAGTATCTAATGAAGATATTAATTTTCTTGCCTTTTTAAGTACCAATGAAATAGAACGTATTGTTATAAATCAAAATTCGGTATTGAATAGAGGTTTAGGAGGTACTATTAATATTTGGACGCGAAAATCTCCTTTACAATTAGGAGGAGAAATTGATAGCAGAGAAAAAATTCATATCAATACTGAACACGCCTTTAGTACTTCAAAAAAATTCTATACCCCTAGTTATATTTATAACGATCCTCGTTTTGAATATACAGGAGTTATTCATTGGGAACCATCGCTTATAACAAATGACAACAATACTATTTCTTTTAAAATGATAGATACAGGGTTAAAAAACATTACATTTCACATAGAAGGAATGGGAGAGGATGGTACACTAATCTCTACCAAAAAAAATGTTACTATTGATAAACAAAACTTATAGTAATATTATTTATAATAATGTGTAAAAAAATAGTGTTTTGAAAGTATTACCTTATTTTTACTACTAATATTTATATTATAACAAGCATGATGAAAACACTATTTTTTTACACATTATTCTTTCTTTTTACATTTTCTGTAATACAGGCGCAAGAGAAAGAAAAAGTTACTGCTGAAAAAGCACTTTCAAATTATTTCGAAACTCCTAGAGAGGCTATTTATTTACATCTAAATAAAAGTACGTACGTATTGGGAGAAAATATCTGGTTTAAAGGATATATATACGATCAAAAACAAGGGAAGTCTTTTAAAGAAACAGCCAATATTTATGTTGGGGTTTACGATAGCAAAGGAAATCAAATTAAAGAAAATTTATACCGAGGAGTCGATGGGTTTACACAAGGAAACATTGCTGTAGACTCTGCATTCATTAGCGGTGATTATTATATCAAGGCATCTACCAATTGGATGAAGAATTTTACAGAAAATAATACGTATGTGCAAAAAATTCAGATTATCAATAAAAAAGTAACCGTACCGAAAATTAATAAACTAGCATACGATTTGCAAGTATTTGTAGAAGGAGGGCATCTGGTAAATGGTATAAAAAATTCAATAGCTTTAAAACTCACTAATCAAAATGGTTTAGGAGAATCGTTTAAACAAGCATTTTTATTAGATGGCTCTGGTAAAGTGTTACTGGATTTTAAAGGAAACATTTTTGGTATGAGTCGTTTCTTTTTTATGCCAGACATTACAAATAGCTATCGTGTAAAAGTCATCTTAAATAATGGTAAAGAATTAATTACTCCATTATCTAAAGTAGTTGATAAAGGTGTGGTGTTAAATGTTCATAATCACAATCCTGATCAGGTACTTATAGCACTTAGAACAAATGAAGCTACTTTAAAAGATATCAAGTTAAAAGAATACAAATTATTGATTCATAAAGATGGTGTTTCAAAAACTACTATTGTCTCTTTTGACAAAAATAAAAAAGAAGTAATTATCCCTTTAAACAGAAAAGATGTATTTAAAGGAGTTAATACGGTAACAGTATTTGACGAAAATGAAACTCCATTACTAGAGCGATTATTTTTTAATAATCATGATATAGATTTCCCAAAAGCTGCTATATCATTATCTCAAATTAAAGGCGATTCTATCACTGTTAATGTAAACATTGCCTCTAATGCAAGTGTAACCAAAAATATAAGCATTACCATATTACCTGAAAACACAAGAGCCTATAATCATTCTGATAATATTTCTTCTAATTTTCTTTTATCACCTTATGTAAAAGGATATGTAGAAAATCCAGCTTATTTTTTTAGAAATATAAACAGAAATAAAGAGAATGATCTGGATTTATTATTGTTAACTCAAGGATGGAGTAGATACGAGTGGAATTCTATTTTTAAAGGACCTCCAACAGAAAACTTCGAATTTGAAAACGGTTTAACGCTTAATGGTATATTTAAAGAGCGAAATTTAGATCAATTTAAAGTATTGCATATTTCATCTTCCAGAAACAATCAAGCTTCTTTTTTAGAAGTGCAAGAACCAAATTTTGAAATTCCTGCTCTTTTTCCTGAAACTGACGAAAAAATTAAGTTAACATTGGTTCGAAAAAGAGGGAGAGCTGTAGTTCCTAAAGTTTCTGCAAATTTTAATGTGAAAAATCGTTTTGATAAATTAAACACTAAATACTTTGGATATCCAACAAGTTATTATGAGCCGCTTCCAAATTCAGATTATGAATTAAGCGAAGACATTATATATTTAGATGAAGTTGAACTTACCGAGACTACTAAAAAAATAAGAAAACCTAATTTCAATTCGCTTAACAATGTTAAAGTAACGGCAGAAATTGCTCAAAAATACCCTCAGTTTTCTAATTTAATACGATCTAGAGGATTTACTGTTGTTGAAGGAGTTGGAACTTTATTTTTACGCTCAAACAGAGGAGTAGTATCACTTGGAGGGGCAGTTCAAACTCCATTAATCATACTAAATGGTGCCATAATTGGAGGAAATGTTGAAGGAAACTTATTTGATATACTTGGAGAATTACAAACAGCAGAAATTGACAGGATAGAAATTATTAGAAATGGTGCTACTTATGGAAGTAGAGGATCAAATGGAGTGATTAAAATATGGACGCGAAAAAACATTTTAGATTTTTCTAATGGTTCGTCTACACCTCCATTCTTTGTAAATGTAAAAAATACATTTCAACCAACTAAAAAATTCTACACGCCAAAATACAATTACAAAAATCCTATTTTTGAGTACACAGGAGCAATACACTGGACACCGGAATTAATTTTAAATGGAAATGGGACAGCCTCCTTTAAAATACCTAATACGGGTATTAAAAATATTTCTTTTTATATAGAAGGATTAGGAGAAGATGGAACGCTTATTTCTTCTAAAAAAACTATTCATTTGGTGAAGCAAAAAAATCAATAATTTTTCAACAAATAAAAGAATATTTAAAAATGAGAATTGATATATCAATTCTCATTTTTAGTATGCATTAGAAAATCTTTTCATAATTATGAAGCCATTCATTGGAGCTCAGAATTAATAACAAATGAAAAAGGAGAAGTAACATTTAAAGTATTAAACACCTTAACTAATCGAATTTCTTTTTATATTGAAGGCATGGGAGAAGACGGAAGTCTTTTCTCTACAAGAGAAACTATTGACATCAATAAACAAAAAGTTCAGTAAAAATTGGAAAGACAAGAATTACATTTTAAAAACCGCAAAACATGGAGGCGATGGTTGCATAAAAATCATAACACGTCCAAAGGTATTTATGTAATTCTATATAAGGTAGCCAGCCCTAATCATAATATGAGGTGGGAAGAAGCTGTTCAAGAAGCTTTATGTTATGGTTGGATTGACTCTACTGTAAAAAATATAGATCACGAAAAAAGAAAGCAGTTATTTACGCCCAGAAAACCTAAAAGTGTTTGGAGTAAATTAAACAAAAAACATATAAAAGAACTAATAGCAAATAGTTTAATGCAGGAAAGTGGTTTAAAAAAGATTGAACAAGCTAAAATAGATGGTTCCTGGATCACTCTGGACGATGTTGAAAATTTAGTAATTCCTGAGAACCTTCAAAAAGCTTTTGATAAAAATCCAAAAGCTTTTCAAAATTATATGGCGTTTAGTAAAACGTATAAAAAGGGGTATCTCTACTGGTTAAACCAAGCCAAAAGAGAAGAAACAAAAGCAAAAAGAATTGTTGAAATTATTACTTTCTGTGAAAAGAATATAAAATCTAGAGGAAATTGGTAATCATATGGAATATACAAAAGAAGACGCTATAGATATACTGGAACGCACGCCTAGTACTCTTAAAAATATGTTAGAAGGAATTTCTCCTAGATGGTACAATGCAACTGAGGGTAAACACACTTGGTCTCCCAAACAAATCATTGCACATCTTATTCTTGGAGAGAAAACAGATTGGGTTCCTCGCTGTCAACTCATCCTAAACAACACTTCAAATAAGAAGTTTGAAAAATTTAATATGACTGCTCATCTGGATTATGCCAAAAAAAAATCATTAAAAGAGCTATTAGATGAGTTTGAAACGCTAAGAGTAGAAAACATTGCTATATTTAATAGATTAGAGGTAAGCAATCAAACTCTAAATAAAACTGGAATACATGTAGAATTTGGAGAAGTAACACTCAAACAACACTTAGCAACTTGGGTTACACACGATTTAGGTCATATAGCACAAATAGCAAGAGTTATGGCAAAACAATATAAAAATGAAGTAGGTCCGTGGACAAACTATATTAGCATTTTAAACAAATAAAGTGTTTTCTTTTATTCTTTTCTTAAAAATATAAATATCACATTATCATTTTAATATTTTACATTAACAACTTGTTAAGAAATGCATAAGATCTTTTCCGTAATTTTATCCCTAAACTAGATCGCTAACGCTTACTTTATAATGAAGAACTTCTTGTTCTCTCTTTTTCTATTTGCATATAGTCTTATAAATGCACAACTTACTGTTACTTACACAGGAAATATGGGTATTTTGATAGCTAATGAAACTACTTCTGTACTTGTTGACGGGATTCATGAAAAATATGGTGAAGACTATTTATATCCTCCTGAAAAATTAGTAAAAGAATTTACCAAAGGGTCAAAAAAATACTTCCCCCCTTCTATTCTACTCTTTTCACATAAACATGGAGATCATTTTAGCGCCGTTTTAGCCAATAAATTCATTGCTTCTAACCAAGAAAGTCTCATTATAGGAGCTAGTCAAATAACAAAACAAATTCATGAGGTTAAAAATACGCTACTCGTTTCAACATCAAACTATGATAAGCAGTTGTATTTTTATAAAGACATTAAAATAAAAGCATTTAAAATGGATCATGTAGGTACAAGGCATGCAGCTATTGAAAATGTTGGATATATCATTACCATTGATAATAAAAACTTTTTACATGTTGGAGATACTAATTGGAATTTAAAAAACAACATGTTTGATCAATTAGCGCTTGAAAAAGAAAAAATTGATATCGCATTTCTTCCTTACTGGATGTTATTAGAAAAAAAAGTACTACGCATCATTAAAAAACACTTAAAAAAAGCACGTATTATCGCTACTCATATCTCTCCTCAGATTGATAAAAAAGAATTAGATCGCTTAAAAAATAAATTTCCAGAAGTTTCTTTTTTAACGATACTAGAAGAACAAATAAAAATTTAAATATTCTAGATTATAAATTGTATTAATTATAAAACAATAAACATTAACAAATGAAACGATTATTACTTTTTCTAATAGTACTGGTATCCTCCGGTTCTTTATTTGCACAAGAATTTAACATGGATCTCATCCAAGATATGAAACCACGAAATATAGGTCCTGGTGGTATGAGTGGTCGTGTTACTTCTATAGATGTAGTACATTCTAATCCTGATATTATGTATGTTGGTACTGCATCTGGAGGGCTTTGGAAATCTACTTCTGGAGGGATTAAATGGGAGCCTATTTTCGAAAAAGAAGTAACTGCTTCCATTGGAGCTGTTGCTATACAACAATCAAATCCTTCTGTAATTTGGGTTGGAACTGGAGAAGGAAACCCAAGAAACAGTTTAAATGGTGGATACGGAGTATATCGATCATTAGACGGTGGAAAAACCTGGAAGTCTATGGGCTTAGAGCAAACCAGGCATATTCACAGGATTATAGTTGATCCAACAGATCCAAATACAGTATATGTAGGTGCTATAGGATCTCCATGGGGTATCCATCCGCAACGTGGTATTTTTAAAACAACCAATGGCGGAGAAACATGGGAAAAAGTATTGTATGTGAATGACAAAACAGGAGTAGCAGATTTAGTAATGGATCCAAAAAATCCAAATAAGTTAATAGCTGCCATGTGGGAACATAAAAGAGATCCTTGGTTTTTTAAATCAGGAGGAACTGGAAGTGGTTTATACATCACCCATGATGGTGGTAAAAACTGGAAAAAGCTAACGGATAAAGAAGGTTTGCCAAAAGGAAATTTAGGACGTATAGGTATTGCTATAGCTCATAACAAACCTAATGTTGTATATGCACTCATTGAATCAAAAAAGAATGCACTATATAAGTCTGTAGATGGCGGGTTTAAATGGGCAAAAATAAATGACAAACCAGGTATTGGAAACAGACCTTTTTACTACTCCGATATCTTTGTTGATCCTCAAAATGAAAATAGACTATATTCTGTTTTCACCTATGTAAATTCATCTGAAGATGGAGGAAAGAGTTTTTCACAGTTGATGCCTGCCTATGGTGTTGATAATGGTGTACATCCTGATCATCACGCATGGTGGATTCATCCGGAAAATGGGCAATTTATGATTGATGGAAATGATGGAGGTTTGAACATCACAAAGGATGGAGGAAAAACTTGGCGTTTTATAGGAAATCTTCCTGTAGCGCAATTTTACCATATTAATATTGATAATGAATTTCCTTATAATGTATATGGAGGAATGCAAGATAACGGTTCATGGAGAGGTCCTTCTTATGTATGGAAAGTACAAGGAATTAGAAACTCTTATTGGCAAGAAATTGCTTTTGGTGATGGGTTTGATGTAGTGCCAGATAAAGATGATTCTCGTTATGGTTATGCAATGAGTCAACAAGGATTTGTATCAAGATACGATTGGAAAACCGGAAACAATTACATTGTTAGACCTACCCATGCTGATCCGGATGTAAAACTTCGTTTTAACTGGAATTCTGGAATAGGGCAAGATCCTTTTAACAATGCTACAGTATATTTTGGAAGTCAATTTGTTCATAAAACAACAGATAAAGGACTTACTTGGACAGTGATTTCTCCAGATTTAACAACTAATGATCCGGAAAAACAAAAGCAACATGACAGTGGTGGTTTAACATTGGATGCAACCGGAGCAGAAAATTATTGTACTATTTTAGTTATTGAACCTTCTACAGTAGAAAAAGATATGCTATGGGTAGGTACAGATGATGGTAGAGTACATATTACACAAGATGGTGGAGCAAATTGGACAGATGTATCGAAAAATCTTAAAGGTTTACCTAAAGGAAGTTGGATTGCTCAAATAAAGGCATCTAACAAAAATAAAGGAGAAGCATTGCTTATTGCAAATGATTATAGAAGATATAACTATACCCCATATGCATACAGAACAAAAAATTATGGGAAAACTTGGGAGCGTATCGTAGATGAGAACGATGTAAAAAGTTATACGTTGAGTATTGTAGAAGATATTGAAGAGCCCAATCTTTTATTTTTAGGAGCAGATGATGGTTTATATGTGTCTTTAGATGCTGGAAACAAATGGACCAAATGGACCGAGGGGTTCCCAACCGTTTCAACAAAAGATTTAGTTATTCATCCTAGAGAACACGATTTAATCATTGGTACTTTTGGTCGTGCGGCATGGGTATTAGATGACTTGAGGCCCCTACGTGCTTTGGTAAAAAATAAAGCTATTCTTAAAAATAAAATTGAACTGTTTTCACCTCCTACTGCATATCAAGCTGCATATCAACAACCAACTGGAAGTCGTTTTGGAGCAGATGCCATATATAATGGAGAAAATAGAAAAGCTGGGGCGATGTTAACATATTACATTAATAAGCCTAAAATAGAAAAGAAAAAGAAAAAAGAAACCGATGACGATGATAACGATGATGAAAAGGATGCTGCATTAGAAAAAAATAAAGTAAAATGGGATTCTATTAAATTGGCTGTTTATGATGGAAATCGTTTGATAAGAACATTAAAGCAAAAAGCACCTAAGAAAAATGGATTTCATCGTATGTATTGGAATATGGATGAAAAAGGACCTGATCGAGTATCACGTACCATTCCTAAACGCACAAGAGAATCTGGAGGTGTTTCTGTAAAACCTGGCACTTATAAATTAGTTCTTTCATTTGGTGATCAAAAATCTGAATCTACTATTAAAATAGAAAGTGATCCTAGATTAAATGTTTCTAGAACTAATATTGATCAGGTATACAACGCAGGTAAAATACTAGAAGGATATACGCAAAAAGCTTCAGAAGCAGTTAGACAATTGGTAGAAAGCAAAAATGTTGCTAAAGAATATCAAACAAAGCTCAAAAAAGAAGATAAAGAAAAGTATAAAGAGCAAATTAAAGCTTCTAAAGATATTATTAAAAAAATTGATTCTGTTATAGCTTTATATTTAGGTAAAGAAGATAAAAGACAAGGTATTATTAGAAATCCCGAGGTTACAGTAACGCAACGTATAGGAAATGCGAACTTCTATACTGGTACTAGAAAAACGGGGTTAACTTCTACAGAAGAGACATTAATAAAACATGCTAAAACAGCTCTAGAAGAAGCATTGGATAAAACAAATAATTTCTTTGATAGTAATTGGAAAACTTATAAAGATGCTATGGAAAAATTAGAAATTTCTCCATTCAAAGAAATTAAAAAAATTAATATCGAATAATTATTAAAAAGCGCTCTAAACGGGCGCTTTTTTTAATGTAATTTTAGAACCTATTAAAATGAAATCATTATGAAAAAACTATTTTTTTTATTTACAGTATTGAGCATTTTTGCATGTAAAGAGACGACTCATAAAGAAAGTCATACTACTGTTCCAGAAAATTTAAAATCGTATTCTATAGAACAAATGATGGATAACGAAGCTGTTTTTGGAAGCAGTTTTTCTCCAGACAAATCTAAATTATTAGTTACGAGCAATCGTTCTGGTATTTTTAATATGTACAGCATATCAATATCAGATGGTAATTATATGCCTGAATCTGTATCCGACAGTTCTTCAGTGTATGCAATTTCATATTTTCCTAAAGATGAACGCATCCTTTTTAGAATGGATGATAATGGTAATGAAGTATTTCATATTTATATGAAAGATATAGATGGTACTCATAAAGAACTAACTCCTGGAAAAGATGCAAGGTCACTTTTCTATGGTTGGACACATGATGGGGATGGCTTTTTCTATGGTTCTAATAAAAGAGATTCTCGTTATATGGATGTTTATGAAGTCACACTTCATGATTTAAAAACTACTCTTGTTTATAAAAATGAACAAGGCTATGGCTTTGGAAGTATCTCTAATGATAAAAAGTATATGACATTAAGTAAATCAATCAATACTAATGATTCTGATTTATTTCTCTACAATTTTAATGATAAATCACTCACTAAGATTAACGAGAAGGCAAGCTCAAATACTCCTCAAGATTTTGATCCAGAAGGTACGTCTTTATACTATACTACTGATGATGGTGGTGAATTTAGTTATTTAATGAAATATTCTTTTGATACAAAAACAAAGGAAAAGGTTTTAGAAAAATCATGGGACATTGTTAATTATAATTTTACTAAAAATGGAAAGTACAAAGTAATTGCTACTAATGAAGATGCTAAAAATACAATTGAAATTGTTGATGTTTCTACAGGAAATACTATGAATATCATCGATCAATATTCTGGTGATGATATTACTAATATAGAATTTTCAAGAGATGAAAAAATGATAAGTTATTATTTAGGAGGTTCTCATTCACCTTCAAATTTATTCACCTATAATCTAGAAACAAAAGCGTCTAAAAAATTGTCTGATGTTTTGAATAAAGAAATTAATGCCGATGATTTAGTAAAAGCAAAAGTTATTCGCTTTAAATCATTTGATGGTGTAGAGATTCCTGCTATTTATTATTTACCACATCAAGCATCTCCAGACAATAAAGTTCCTGCAATGGTTTGGGTTCATGGTGGTCCTGGGGGGCAGTCTAGACAAAATTTCAGCGCTTTCATTCAATACATGGTAAATCATGGTTATGCCGTATTAGCTGTGAATAATAGAGGAAGTAGTGGTTATGGAAAAACATTTTTTCAAATGGATGATTTAAATCACGGAGATAAAGATTTAAAAGATTGTGTAGAAGGTAAAAATTGGTTGGCGCAACAATCGGAAATTGATGGCGAAAAAATTGGAATCATTGGAGGTTCTTACGGAGGTTATATGACAATGGCTGCACTTACATACACTCCTGAAGAATTTGACGTAGGTGTAAATCTCTTTGGGGTTACTAATTGGATACGTACACTAAAAAGTATTCCACCTTGGTGGGAATCATTTAAAGATGCCTTATATAAAGAACTAGGAGATCCTTATTCTGCAGATTCTATAAGATTACGGAAAATTTCTCCTTTATTTCATACCGAAAAAGTTACTAAACCACTTATTGTATTACAAGGAGCTAAAGATCCCAGAGTACTTAAAATTGAATCTGATGAAATTGTTGCAGGGATCAAAAAAATGGAGTACCTGTTGAGTATGTTCTTTTTGAAGACGAAGGTCACGGATTTGTCAAAAAAGAAAATCAAATTGAAGCTTACAGCAAAGTACTTACGTTTTTAGATACTTACTTAAAAGGAGAGGGAAATCTAGAAACAAATGAAAAAGAAATTAAAGAAATCTCTAATTAAATACTATTCTATTATCTATCATTATTTTAAAAATGAAAACACATAAGAAATTATTATCCATTATTTTACTAATCATATCAATGCAAATATCTGCTCAAGAATCTGGAGAAGATGAATTAGGTGCTTGGTATATGGTTTTTAATACAAGTAAAGTCTCTGAAAAATTAAGTATTCATGCTGAAGCTCAATTTCGTTTTTTTGAAACTGCCTCTAATTTTAATCAACTCTTATTAAGAACCGGCTTAAATTATCATATATCAGATAATGCAATTGCCACTTTTGGATATGGTTATATTAATACAGATGGTACTTTTGATGATCTTCCTGGAGAGGAAAACAGTAATGAACATCGTATTTTTGAACAATTCATATTAAAAAACAAAGTAGGTAAATTTGCTTTTGAACATCGATATCGAATTGAACAACGCTTTATAGATTTTGGAGATCGTAATGACACGCAACACCGTGGAAGGTATCGCATACAGGTCACATTTCCTATAGATGATCATTGGTTTTTAAATGCTTATGATGAGGTATTCATTAATTTTCAAGAGCCTATTTTTGGGCAAAATAGATTATACGGAGCTGTTGGGTATAAATTTAGTAAAGACTTTAGTGTTCAATTAGGCTATTTAAAAAATCATTTTACAGGAATAAATTTTGATCGATTACAGTTAGCTATTTTTATTAATACCGACTTAAGAAATAAAAAACAAAAAGTGAAGAAATCATGAGTTTAACTACCATCAAGTTTAAAAATAAAGAAGGTCATACACTATCAGGGAGATTAGAACTACCTGCCAATCAACAACCTCATAACTTTGCTTTATTTGCACATTGTTTCACTTGTAATAAAAATTTAGGAGCCGTAAGAAACATTAGTAGAGCACTTACTAACAATGGTTTTGGTGTTTTGCGTTTTGACTTTACAGGATTGGGAGAAAGTGAAGGGGATTTTTCTGATACAAATTTCTCTGGAAACGTAGACGATTTGATTGCCGCAGCTGATTTTTTAGCAAGCAATCATAAAAATCCATCTCTTATTATTGGGCATTCTTTAGGAGGAGCTGCAGCTATTTTTGCCGCTGCTCAAATAGAAAGTATTCAAGCTATTGCTACCGTAGGAGCTCCTTCTAACCCAAAACATGTAACACATCTATTACATAGTAGTTTAGAAGAAATCCAAACAAACGGACTAGCAAAAGTAAAATTAAGTGGAAGAGATTTTACTATCAAAAAACAATTTATAGATGATTTAGAAACAAAATCATTACCAGATACCGTAAAAGAGTTACGAAAACCAATATTAGTGACACATTCACCACAAGATGATACTGTTGGTATAAAGAATGCTGAAGAAATTTATATCGCAGCACATCACCCTAAAAGTTTTGTTTCTTTAGATGGGGCAGATCACCTTTTAATGAATAAAAATGATTCAATCTATGTGGGAGAAGTTATTGCTTCTTGGGCAAAAAGATATATTTCATTTCCTAAAGAAGATACTGTAAAATCGAAACATCAAGTAGTAGCTGTTTTAGATGCTGAAGATGATTTTACAACTAAGATGAAAGTTGGTGATCATTATTTTACTGCTGATGAACCTGAAAGTTATGGAGGCAAAAATTTTGGCCCTAATCCTTATGAATTTGTCTCTGCCGGTTTAGCCGCTTGTACAGCAATGACCATTAGAATGTATACTTCCCTCAAAAAATGGGATTTAGAAAAAGTAGAAGTACATATTAGTTATGATAAAAAGCATGCAGAAGATTGCAATGATTGTGAGTCTAATGTTTCTAAGATTGACACTTTTACTAGAGAAATTAAAATCACAGGAAATCTAGATGAAAAACAATTAAGCAGAATCGCTGTAATTGCAAACAAATGCCCTGTTCATAAAACATTACATAACGAAGTTCGAGTAGAGACTAAATTAATTTCATAAATAAGAATTATTAATTTGATTTACTACTAATAAAAAATAATTAAATGATCGATTTAAAATCAAAAAAACCAGCATTATTAATGGTGGATGTTCAAAAAGGATTTGATAATATTCCTTTTTGGGGAGGAGAAAGAAATAACTTAGATGCTGAAGATAATATGGAACGAATTCTTCATTTATGGAGACAAAATAATTTACCTGTATATCACATTAAGCATTGTTCTATCCACAATAATTCTCCTTTGTCTAAATTAAATGAAGGTAATAATTTCAAAGATTTTATAACGCCTCAAAATAATGAGCCTATTATTGAAAAGGAAGTAAACAGTGCTTTTATTGGAACTAATTTACAAGATGATTTAAAAAATAAGAATATTGATACCTTAGTTATCGTTGGGCTTACTACAGATCATTGTGTTTCTACAACTACTCGTATGGCAGGAAATTTTGGATTTAATACATTACTTATTGAAGATGCGGTTGCTACCTTTAATAAAACAGGAGCAGATGGAACAGTTTACAATGCTCAATTGATTCACGATACTGCCATTGCTAGCTTAAAAGATGAGTTTGCTACCATACTCAGTACAAAAGAATTGCATAAAGTGTTTGATCAAGATTAATTTGGTAATCTTTTGTGCTATGCTTAAATTCGTTACAACCATTAAAAAGAAAGAAAATATTATGAAAAAAATATCATTTATAATTGCTATAGCACTTGTTATGGGAATGTATAGTTGCAAAAAAACAGAAAAGAAAATAGAAGAAGTTGTTGAAGAGGTAGAAGAAGTTATAGAAACTCCTACCACTAAAGCCATCACTTTTACATTAGAATCTAAAAGTGAAAGTACAGCTACGGGAGAAGTTACATTTGCTGAAGTAGATGGTCTTATTGCTTTAAATGCAACATTAACTGGTCTAACAGAAGGTGTACATGCAATACACATCCATCAAACAGCAGATTGCTCTTCTGCGGATGGTAAATCTACAGGAGGTCATTGGAATCCAACAAATGCGCCTCATGGAAAATGGGGAGATGCAAATGGTTTTCACAAAGGTGATATAGGTAATTTTACCGCAGATAGTGAAGGAAACGGAAGTGTTTCTATGAGTACTAATGAATGGTGCATAGGATGCGGAGATGAAACTAAAGATATATTGGGCAAGGCAATTATTGTTCATGCCGGTACAGATGATTATACCACGCAACCCACAGGAGCAGCTGGAGGTAGAGTAAGTTGTGGTGGGATTATCCAATAAATTTATCTTATCTTAACAAAAAAGCTGCTTATCAAGGCAGCTTTTTTATTTATTTTTATGTCTCGTCCTGAAATAGCGTTACACTAAATTATAAGTGTAATGAAAAGTAA
>CAYMDH010000049.1:0-24607 GCA_964389205.1 uncultured Flavobacteriaceae bacterium | reverse complement strand
TATCAATAATCCCATCATTATCATCGTCAATATCATCTGAATTAGGAATACCATCGCCATCAGTGTCTAAGAAAACTACCGTTGGATCATCTGGGTCTCCATCACCATTATTATCAACATCATCTGAATTGTTTGGATCATCCGAATCATCATCTACAGGACCATTTGGACTATCTGCTATTACTTGGGCTATATTAATAACTTGTTCAGCAGTAACATCTGACGCGGTTACAATGTGCTCTGCGGTAATAATAGCAGACCCACCAGGTGCTAAAGATGTAATTGGATTACCACTTGTAATAGTTGCATTTGCATCAGTAACTACTATATTGGTTAATGTGACGTTTCCTGTATTGATAACCGTTAAAACATAATCTATAATGTCTTCTTCTTCCATGAAAGTACGTGTGGTTACTTCTTTAAGAAGTGAAATACTTGAGTTTTGATCAATACTAAAGTCTGTAGTATCATCATCAGTGTTTCCATCGGTATCATCCCCATCATCACTAGTGTCACTCACTCCTGTACCCGCCGGGCTATCTCCTTGTGCCAGTACACTATTACTAACACCTCCTGCATCTACTGCTGGTTGATCGATAATAAAGGTTGCGGTATAGTTGGCAGTCTCTCCCGGAGCTAGGCTTCCTTGTGCACTTGCAGGTGTTACTCCTGTATTGGATACAAAGGCTGGGCTTGTGGTTAAACTTATTGGATTTCCATTGGCATCTGTAAAGGTATCTGTAATGGCAACATTACTTAAAGTAACATTTCCTGTATTCTCTACTGTAATGGTATAGGTAAGGGTATCACCTAGGCCATCAATACCATCTCCATTATCGGTGAGTACCTGTGTTTTGGTAGCTTCTAAAGAAGGACTTTCTGGAACAACAGTAATAGTTTCTAGCATAGAAAGATTTGTTAACGTTCCAACACGTGGTGTACCATTGGGGGTAGCTGTATTGATAATATCAACTTGGTTATCAATATCAGTCTGGACAACTGTATATTCTGATTCAAATGTAGCTGTTTCTCCAAGAGCGAGCGTATCCACATTATTATCTAAACCATCATCCGTTCCTGTTGTTGCTGTTAAATTAATCGTGCCTAATGTTCCATTCCCTAAATGTAAATCACTTACGGTCACGTTATCAATAGTAATGTTTCCGCCATTAGTTACTATGTAAGTATACGTAACTAATTGACCTTCTATAACTTCTGTATCATCATCTGCTACTTTGGTAATAGTTAGTATAGGACCAGAAATAAGTGGTGTAATTGTGGGGTCATCAACATTATTATTTAAATCGTCTGGATCATCAGAAATATCAGTAACACTTCCTCCAGGAGGATCCAATGCTCCGGCAATAGCTGTATTTATTACTTCACCATTATCTAAATCAATTTGTGTTATTATATGAGTTGCTTCAAAAATAGCAGTTTCATTAGGAACCATAATATCAACAACTCCATCGCTTAAATCAGCATCTGTACCAGTAGTGCTTAGAAGTACAATTGTATCTGCATTGGGATCTACAATGTTTATTTGTGTTAACGTAACTGTACCTGTATTTTCTACCATAATAGTATAGGTAATAACATCTCCCACCATATCTAATGGGTTTGGAGTAGCTTGATCAACTTTTGTTACATTTAAAATTCCAAACTGAGGAATAGTAACAACAGTTGCATCATCTGGAACTATAGTGGTAGGATCATCTGAAGTATCTATTATTACATCGCCTTCTATAGGTTCTGTACCAGATACAGTAGCAATGTTGGTTGTATTTCCATTGTCAAAATCAAGTTGTACAATAGTATGACTTGCTGTAAATACAGCAGAAGCTCCAGCTGGTAAATTTGCTATAGATATAGGACTGATGCTTCCTAGGTCTGCATTAGGATCTGTAATTGTAATATTATTTAAGCTTACGTTACCGGTATTTATTACAGTAATTTGATACGTAATTATTTCATCTAAGGTATCATATAAACCATCGGGAGAAGGTTGCGCTATTTTCTCTAATACAAGTTCTCCTTCTTGACTTATTGGGGTAATTGTGGGGTCGTCTACATTATTATTCGAATCATCAGGATCATCGGAAACATCAGAAATAATAAATCCATTAGAAAGTGTTGCTTCTACGGTTGCAGAATTAACGACTTGAGCTGCTTCAATATCTGATTGTGTGATAGCATGAGTTCCTGTAAAATTTGCAGAAGCTCCCGGAGCCAGACTAGCAATAGACGAAGGACTAACACTAGTGGGGTCTATATTTGGATCTGTAATGGTAATATTGTTTAATGTAGTATCACCTGTATTGGTTACTACAAAATCATAAGTGATAAGCTCTCCTACAGTATTATAGGTTCCGTCTAAAGCTGGCCTATCTTGTTTCGTTATATTTATTTCACTATTTGTAATAGTAAGGTCTTCTGTAGGATCATCAGGAACAACATCTGTATCTACTTGATCTTGAGTATGAACTACTTCATTAGTGACTGTTCTCGTAGAGGTTATATTATTTACCAAAGTTTCAATTGTTAGTGTATGTACCTGCCCGCTAAACATAGTACCGATATTCCAGTTTGGTGCTGTAAAAGTTCCAAATCTTGGTGTACCACTCACAAAAGAAAGTTCAGATGGTAATAAATCTTCTACAACTAAATTAGTTACCGGGTTCATTCCTAAAGATTGTACTGTAACTGTAAAAGTGACTGTATCACCTTCTAAAACATTATTTGTATCTGCTACCTTTGTAATTACGATTTCGGGATCACAATTAAAAGCAGATAATACGGCAGAATCATAAGTGCAGCTACCTCTTGTAACTCTTACAAAAAAGTCACCGGGTTCTGTTGGAGTAAATATAGGATTTGTAGCACCTGTAATTAAGACACCATTCTGAAACCATTGATAAGCATCAAAATTACCAGAAATTTCAAAAACATCAGACCCAGGTAAGCATCCACCGCCAGTAACATCAAGTTCTACTACAGGAACACTATCAAAACCAGAAAAATATCCAGCGATTCCGGCATTGTTATTTACACCTAAAAATCCAATAGCAATAGGTCCTGTTGAATTTACAGAAACATTTCCTACTAAATTAGGAACAAAAAAGGACATCCATTCTGTTGTGCCTGGTGCAAAAGTTGGCGGGGGTAAAGTAATAGGATTTCCAGAACTATCTGTTACTACTATATTGCCTACAGGAGTGCTTGTGGAAGCAACAATTGTTATGCCTCCATTAAATGCAGGACCTCCATCAACATTGGTAATATCTGAAATATTACTTAATACATTTGGTAATAGACAATTTACTGGGGCGATAAAATTTAGTCCTAAAGTTTGAATTCCTGAAGATCCAGCTAAGGATTGATAGGCATATACATCTTGAGATGTGGTTACAAACATATTAGCACCAGAAGAGTTAGATGTATAATTTGTGCCTGGAATTTCAAAAAAATCACCATTATTTAAAGTTGCTATTGGTGTTGTAGAGCCATTAACAAATATTTGGGTTCCATTTCGTGTAGCTATTATGATGGGGAATTCTGTTGCATTAGTTCCGTTTCCACGAACAAATACATATTCTCTACCCAATACATTTTCTGGAACAGGTTGATCTATGGCAGCATCTCTAGCCTGAGATGAAGGATTAATCCCTACATTTAATCCTCCATTGCTAATAGCAATAGGTCTATCTGATTGAATGGAAGCCCTAACCAACCATCTATATTTGCAGGCGTTTCGTTAGGTGATGCTTCTAATACAAAAGTTTCTCCTGCTTGTAATACTCTTGTAATTACATCATCTGTAAGCCCACCTCGATTTCCTGCTAGTCTAAATTCGCAATCAGGATCATAATCAAAAATACGTACCGTCGTATTGTTTTGAGTGGCCATAATCCCTAATGTTGATGTTAAATTAGCATTTGAGGCACGATTTGGAATTCCTCCCCATTTAAATAAAGTACCTAGAGCCCGTCTACCTTTAGAAGTTAATGAAGTAACTTGAGAATTAGACCTTCCTCTATAATTTACGTAGAATTCTTGCCCTCCAGAAGATTCAAACCGAAGCCCGCTATTAGACAAAATAATGCCAGTATTGGCATTTTGAACTAAAGTTATGTTATTATCACCATTTGCAACATTAAACTGTCTAGGAGTTGTGTTAGCTAAATTATTTATTGTAGCTATTGCAACAGGATTTGTACCTTGAAATACAGAAACATTAAATGGAGTAGTTTCTGGTGTTGATAGATAAAACGCTTGTTGAACTATTGCTTGATTTATACGAACCTGTTTTAAAGGAGGTAGATAATGTGCATCACTAAGTTGAGAGCTCGCAATAAAATAATTACCAATAACTACTAGTAGTAAGGCTAAATACTTTTTCATGTCAAGGCATTTGTTTAATTAAAAGTTAAAAAAACAATCTAATCATTTTGACAATATTCGTTTCTGCATAATTTGTATAGAGATATACATATCGATTAAATACAGAAAACACCATATAAAGAGTAATTTTTATGATTTTAAGATTATTACGACATAATAAAACCATCGCCTGGTTACGGGATTTTATCATGTTGAACTTTCTGCAATCTAATGCAACATATTTCTATACCTACACATATTTATTTTGATAGAAGAATATAATTTTATTATTATCGAAATCTTATTTTTTTATGTACAAAAAAATAAAACTCTATAAATTATACTTAAAGACCTAAGTTTTATTTTTCTTTATTTCTTCTTTAGAAGTTTCCTTTTTTTGAGTATTTCCAGGAAAAGTTAACGTAGTGCTTGAATATGAGCCTCCAAAAGTTAAGTTCGCATAATATACCTGCGATACTGCATCTTCAAATTGATGTTCAGTCAATTCTCTTAATGGATGAGTGAAAACTGACCATATAATTTCATCTGAAATTGCATATTTAACATCCAATGCTGTATGAAAATTAGCGACTAAAGAATTTAATATTTGTTCTTCACTTAGCTTTTCACGCTCAATAATAGGAGATATAATGCGCATTCTATTTGCATTTTCATCCGTAACACATACTAAGAGACGATCTTTATACAAAAACTGCCATGTATTTCCATTAGATTGTACGCTATCTGCAACTCGAGTAATGATTTCACCAATTCTGGCAGAAGTCATGTCTTGAGCATTTGTATAAAAAGAAAGGAGTAAGGCGGATACTAATAGAAATTTTTTCATGGATTGTTTTTATATATAGTCGGAATAATTAGAAATTTCTTATACAAATTACATAAAAATATTTATTGTAGAATTACTAATCATTAATAATACATTTCAATTAAACCATTAGTATAGTTTTTTTATCGTGTTTTTCTTATCAATAGAGCCGTATTTTATATTGAATAGTCGTAATTTATAAATTGAACAATCGTAATTTATGAAATGAACTATAGACCATCAATAACATGATATTTGTAAGAAAAATAATATATAATTTTAGGTATTATTAATTTAAAAACTTTTAATTATGAAAAAACAAAATTTAAAAAACTTGAGATTAAACAAGAGGTCTGTTAGTAGATTAGATGTAGAAACTGGTAAGAAGGTAAAAGGAGGAACAGGAGGAAACACTAGTGTAAGAGGTTGTTTAGTAGCGTGTGAAGAAGGTGGTGGCGGCCTAACTAATGATCCAGCTCGCCCAGCTTGCCAATCTTTTGATACTCGATGTGGAGGTCTTCCTTGCTAATTTTGTAAGAAGGTTGAATAATTAAATTAAGAGCTTGATTTTAAAATCAAGCTCTTTTTTATTGCCCTAAAATTAAACTTCATTATAGAAACTCCATATTCTAGAATATAGAGTGTAACATTCTAGAATATAGATTTATACTACCCAAAACGCAAAGTTTTTTCCATTAAACTCTTCTACATTTGTCTTGTAATCATTAAAACTTTATCAAGATGAAAAAGCAAAACTTTAAAAATTTAAAATTAAACAAGAAACCAATTAGTAACCTGAATACAGAAAATGTAAAAGGGGGTACAGGAGTTATTTTAAATCCAAATGATCCTCAAACGTATGAAAATTTAAACTGTTTAAATCAATCATTTGCAGGTAATTGCCCATCTATTACATTTTGTAATTAAAATATTCTATTAACTAAAAATTTAAATAATAATGAAAAAACAAGATCTAAAAGGCTTAGCCTTAAACAAAAAAAAGATTAGTAACCTTAAAACAAATGTCACCAGAGGAGGTAGTGTTCCAGGGATCACAACTTTTACTCTTAGAAGAGGATGTCTTTCTGGTCATAATTTTTGTATTTGGCAAGGTTAGAATACGATAAATTAACAAATAAATTTAATCAAATTATTAATCGTTAAAACTTAAATCAAAATGAAAAAACAAGATCTAAAAGGCTTAGCCTTAAACAAAAAAAAGATTAGTAACCTTAAAACAAATGTTACAAGAGGAGGTAGTGTTCCAATTATAACTTTTTCCATTAGAGTTCAATGTTTTACAGGGCATAATTTCTGTAATAATAACGGTAGAAACTAATTTGATTAGGTAAAAATTAAACTATTGTTTATCAGTGTGTTACATAGTTGTCCTTTATGAGATTCATTTATTGATTCATGAGCACATTATAATTGAATCATAATTAACTATTAAAATTAACTAAAACTTAAATCAAAATGAAAAAGCAGGATTTAAAGAGTTTAAAACTCAACAAGAAAACAGTAAGTAATCTTCAAGCCAGCGAAGTTAGTGGGGGTACATTAACAGGTCCAATAACACAATCTATTATTAGAGATTGTTTCTCATTAGTTAGAGATTGTTTTGGAGGTGGAGGATCGCAGATTCTTTGCGCTTAAGAAAAATAACCTATTGAGCATTAAAAAATGCTAGCAAATACTTGAAATATCAACTAGGACTGATTTTAGAATCAAACTATGAAATACAAAAAGCCTATAGAATATTTTGAAGTTGATTAGATCTACTAAATGGTCAATAGGTTATTTATCATGTTTTTTTGGATTCCTCTTTAAATTATTGAAAAATAGATTTGACGAATTAATAATTGAACCATAACTAGAATATAAATCATTTAAAATCTTTAATTATGAAAAAGCAAAACGTTAAAAACTTAAAATTAAACAAGAAATCAATAAGGGCTTTTTTATGTTACTTACTACTCTTAATTTATAAATCAAGATTTAGATTCTTAGGGTAGAACACATTATAATCATAATTTTATTTAGGCATCATTAAAATAGTAAATGAATAACTAAATTAAAACTTATGAAAAAACGAAAAATTAAACTATCGCTTAGAAAACAAAAAATCTCAAACTTTAAAAATCAATCTCTTTATGGAGGAATTACCGGTACCGGTCTAACTACAGTATGTTGCATTGAGCCCGCTAGTGGTGGAGACTCATGTGACTTACGTTGTGCTTCAGTTTTAGACAGAGGAGGTAGATGCAACTCAGACAGTGGTTGTTATGGAGGGCCAGATGAAACTTTGACATGTCCTGAAGCTTCTTGTGATTGCCCTGGAGGACCTGTAGTAATAATAGGAAATTAATATTAAAAAAGAAACCTTCCTTAAAATTGAGGGAGGTTTTATTGATTTTTTATCCTTCTTGCATCGTATGATATACATTTTGTACATCATCATCTTCTTCAATCTTTTCTAATAGTTTTTCGACATCTGCAATTTGCTCTTCAGAAAGTGTTTTAGTTACTTGAGGAATTCTTTCAAAACCAGAAGATAAAATTTCAATTTCTTTACTTTCTAATTCTTTTTGAATGGCTCCAAAACTATTAAAGGGTGCATAGAGTAAAATACCATCGTCATCTACAAATACTTCTTCTACTCCGTAATCTATAAACTCTAATTCTAATTCTTCAGCATCTTGACCTTCAGGATTTATTCTAAAATTACAAGTATGATCAAACATAAATTCTACAGAACCACTAGTGCCTAAATTGCCATTACATTTATTAAAATAGCTTCGTATATTGGCCACTGTTCTATTATTATTGTCTGTTGCTGTTTCTACTAAAATAGCAATACCATGGGGTGCATATCCTTCAAAAAGTACTTCTTTAAAATCTCCAGTACTTTTATCGGAGGCTTTTTTGATAGCACGTTCAACATTATCTTTAGGCATATTGGCAGCCTTAGCATTTTGAATAACTGCACGCAATCTTGAATTAGAATCAGGATTAGGACCGCCTTCTTTTACGGCCATTACAATATCTTTACCTATACGTGTAAATGTTTTGGCCATTGCAGACCAACGTTTCATCTTTCTTGCCTTTCTAAATTCAAAAGCTCTTCCCATAAATACAAATTTTGATGCTAAAATAAATAAAATCGAAAAGTATAAAAATATTAACTAGTTGCCTTCTAAAATACTCATAATCGTATGGGCAAGTAAGAAATCATTTTCTGTTACACCACCTGCGTCATGTGTAGAGAGACGTATAAAAAGTTTATTATAAACATTGGTCCAATCAGGATGATGGTTTTGTGCTTCTGCTTCAAAGGAAATACGTGTCATTGCTGCAAAAGCATCTTTAAAGTTTTCAAACTCTAAAGTAGCTTCAATTCCATCATCATTATATTCCCAACTACTCAATGCTTTGAGTTTATTTTCAATCTCAGAAGTGCTTAATTTTTCCATATTTATTCTCTAAATTTTAAACACTATAAAAGTATAAAATTCTAAACCTATTTACCATAATTTTAATCATCTTTATTTTAGAAGGATACTACTTTGCTCTATTGCTTCTAAGTTATTTAAACGAAGGTGTTTTGGCAATAATTTGTCTTTAGGTAAAACAGCTAAAAAGCGATCATTGTTTGATGTATAAACATTTTTAAAAACAGGATTGATAAGTGCTAATTTTTCAGTGATATCTTTTATAAACTCATCATGGTGTATTAAGTCAAAACTTCCTAGGTGAAAAACACCCTTTTTATTTCTATTAATAATATAATGTATTTGTTGAGTTAATTTATTTACCGTGGTAACATTCATCACCAAGTCTGGGAAAACCTCATACGCTTCTTTTCTAGAAATAATATCTTTTAACTCCTGTATTCTAGGAGAATTATAACCAAAAACCATAGGAAGCCTGGCAATAACATAATTTGTTTCTGGCATTCGAAGAAAAATATTTTCTATTTTTATTTTCAATCTTCCATAGATACTTTCCGAAAGTGTTTTGTCGTATTCATAGGAAGGGTAATTGCTAAAAGCATCAAAAACATTGGCTGAAGAGAGAAAAATAAGTTTGCACTTTTTTCCTTTAATGTAGGTAGCTATTTCCTGATGAACTTCTACTAAAGATTCAAAATCTCCTCTAAGTGAGGAAATGATGTGTGTGGGTTTTACTTTTTCTAATAATTCATCAATACCATCGTTTTGAATATCGAAGTTATAGAAATGTTTATTTTTAGAAAATGCTTTATTAGTGAAATAAGTGGCGTAAGTATCAAAATATGAATGTAATTCTTTATATAGTGCATTGCCTATAAAACCACTACCACCTAGAATTAAGATACGAATCAAGAGATTTTTTTTAAAAAATTGAGTGACCAGTTTTTGTAGTAAACAATTCTAAAGCATGCATTCCTAGTTTTGAATTGCCTTTTGCATTAAGACCAGGCGCCCAAGTACTAATGCAATAACTATCAGGTAAAATAGCTATAATGCCCCCACCAACACCGCTTTTACCTGGAAGGCCTACTTTAAAAGCAAATTCTCCTGCTTCATCATAAAACCCACAGGTAAGCATAATAGCATTAACTCTTTTTATTTGACTTAAATCTAATATGTGATTTTGACGAATGCATTTTCCACGATTGGCAAAAACAAAAAAAGTAGTTGCCAATTGTTTGCAAGACATAGATAGTGAGCATTGGTGAAAATAAAAATCTAACACTACATCAATATCATTATGAATATTCCCAAATGATTTTAATAAATTGGCAGCGGCTCTATTTCTAAAACCTGTCTTTTTTTCAGATAAGGCTACCTCTTCATTATATGATATAGTTTGATCATTAGCTAAATTTCGAACAAAATTTAAAAAATCTTTTTTTGGGTTTTTTAAATGCGTTACAAGCACATCACAAATTACGATAGCACCAGCATTTATTAATGGATTACGGGGTATTCCTTTTTCCAATTCTAATAAAGACATAAAATTAAAAGGGTCTCCAGAAGGTTCAACATTTACTCGTTTCCATAAATCATCTCCTGTAAAACTTAAGGCTTGAGTCAAAGCTAAAACTTTAGAGATACTTTGTATGGAAAACTGTTCATCGTGATTTCCAGCCGTAAAATGTTTTTGATCTTTCGTCAAAAGATGTATTCCAAACTTATTCAAGTCTATTTTACTTAATTCAGGAATATAAGATGCAATGATTCCTTTGTGATCAGTTTTTTTTACCGAGCTATAAATATCATTTAATAATTCCTGAAAACCCATAACTATTTACTTTTATAAAAAGGTAATTTAACAATAGTTGCAGGGACAGCATTTTTTCGAATTTGTATATAAATAGTATTTCTTATGGCTTTATTTTCAATAGTTACATAGCCTAGACCAATTCCTACTCCCATAGAAGGCGACATCGTTCCACTGGTAACTTTTCCAATTTTTTCACCGTTATTGGTTACAATATTATATCCTTGACGAGGAATCCCTCTTTCGTTAAGTTCAAAAGCCACTAACTTTCTTTCAACTCCATTTTCTTTTTGCTCTTTAAGCGCCTGATGGTTAACAAACTCTTTATCAAACTTAGTAATCCACCCTAAACCAGCTTCTAGAGGAGAAGTAGTATCATCAATATCGTTTCCATATAGGCAATATCCCATTTCTAAACGAAGTGTATCTCTAGCAGCAAGTCCAATGGGTTTTATATTTAAAGCCATTAATTTATCCCAAACTTGTTGGACATCTTTGTTATGACAGTAGATTTCAAAACCTCCACTTCCAGTATATCCAGTAGCTGAAATAATAACATGTTCTATTCCTGCAAAATCTCCTACTTCAAAATGATAAAATTTTATAGCATTTAGATCTACAGATGTTAATTGTTGAATGACTTCCGACGTTTTAGGACCTTGAATAGCTAATAAAGAGAAATCATCAGAAATATTAACCAATTCTGCTCCAAAATCTTCATTGTATTTTTGGATCCAATTCCAATCTTTTTCAATGTTAGAAGCATTTACTACTAACAAATATTGCTCCTCTTTAATTTTATAAACAATTAAATCATCTACAATACCATCATCTTCATTTGGAAAACAGCTGTATTGTGCTTTTCCTATGGTTAATTTACTAGCGTCATTACTACAAACTTTTTGTATAAGTGATAATGCATTTGATCCTTTTACTAAAAACTCTCCCATATGACTTACATCAAAAACACCTACTTGGTTTCTAACAGTTTCATGTTCAATAGTTACTCCTTCATATTGAACAGGCATATTATATCCAGCAAAGGGTACCATTTTTGCACCTAGTGCTTTATGAGATTCTGTTAATGCAGTATTTTTCATAAATTCTTTTTTTATAAAACGAGGCTAATTTATTGAAAAAATACGGTATCATTTAACCAAAACAGTTTTTTAAATTAAAAAAAAAATTGTTAAATAGAAGCTAAATTTATGAATAGAAAACGAATTGCTAATAATTAGTAGATTACTAATGTTAGATATATAAAAAGATGTTAATAGGAAGATAATTATCTAATTTTTTAATGTTTAATTAGTATTTTGTAATTCTAAATTTTTAATTGTGAAATATTTTTTTCTTATAGTGTTTACTACACTATGTATAGTTGATTCAGTAAAAGGTCAAGATACACCTCAAGATTTTTTATCATCTGAATTTCATAAAAGTAAGAGAGATGAGTTACGAAATCTAATGCCCAAAAATACAGTGGCTGTTTTTTTTGCAAATCCAGTGCGAAATAGAGCAAATGATGTTGATTTTGTTTATCATCAAGATCCAGATTTTTATTATTTAACAGGATATAGAGAACCCAATGCTGTATTACTTGTTTTTTCTGATGATCAAACAAATAGTAAAGACGAAAAATATGATGAACTCATTTATGTGCAAAAAAGAGATCCGCGTGCAGAACAGTGGAATGGTAAGCGTTTAGGAGTAGAAGGAGTAAAAAGTACTCTAGGGTTTGATAATGTATTTAATGGAGAAGCTTTTGAAAATGCTGAAATAGACTTTTCTTCTTTTGAAAGCGTACTCTTTTTTGATTTTAATAGCGATGTTCGTGATACCAATGATGATGCTGATTTGTTTAGTTTAATAAAGAGTTTTAAAATAAAAACAAATTATCCGTCAGATTATAATCCTACAAAAAAAGCTATCTATACAGCTATTGCTTCTGTAAAAGAAAATGAAGAAGAATTGCTTAAACAACAAGTTGTTAATTTTTTAGACTTAAATCCTGAATTAAAATCTGACGAGAATATAAAAGCCTTTTTGGCATCAAATGATGAAGCATCAAAAAAAGAACTTAAAGAACGCATTTTATCATTATCATCGAATAACCTAGATTCTCAAACTCTTAATGGTATTATGAGTATTATGAGAGAGACTAAAACCAAAGAAGAACTAAAACTGCTAAAAAAAGCAATTGAAATATCGGCTGTAGGGCAGGTAGAGATTATGAAGGCAATGCACCCTGATATGTCTGAAACAGAAATTCAGGGAGTACATGAATTTGTATATAAAAAATACGGAGCAGAATATGAAGGATATCCTTCTATAGTAGGGGGAGGTCATAATGGATGTATTTTGCATTATATAGATAATAATAAACCTGAGGTTGGAAACAAAGATCTGGTACTCATGGATCTAGGTGCAGAATACCATGGCTATACAGCTGATGTAACAAGAACAATTCCAGCAAACGGAAAGTTTTCTGAAGCACAAAAAACCATCTATAATATTGTTTACGATGCACAGGAGGCAGGTATTAGAGCTTCTGTGATTGGAGCTTCTTTTTTTGCTCTAGAACGAGCAGCTAGAGGTATCGTTACAAAAAGATTAATTGCCTTAGGAATTGCAAAAAATGAAAGAGATGCTAGAAAGTATTTCCCTCATGGAACTTCACACTATCTGGGTTTAGATGTTCATGATAAAGGTACATACGGTGCTTTCAAGGAAAATACTGTTATAACAGTGGAACCAGGGATTTACATCCCTGAAGGAAGTGATTGTGATAAGAAATGGTGGGGTATAGCTGTTCGTATTGAAGATGATATTTTAATTACAAAAGATGGACCCGTAAATTTATCTGAAATAGCTCCTAGAAAAGTTGAGGAAATAGAAAAGATGATGACGCTAGAAAGTCCTTTAAGTAATTTTTCACTTCCTGATTTAGATAGAAAAAACTAATTGATTATTAGAAATTTTTTGAATTCATTGTAGTTGTCAATTTTAATACTTTTTTTCTCTTTATTTAATACGGTTTTTATTTGCTCAGGAATTTCAACTTCTATTTTTAATGTGTTTTGAACAATATCTAAAAATTTTGCAGGATGGGCGGTTTCTAGAAAAATACCATTAGAATTAGGATACTTTTCAAGTATTTTTTTTAAACCTAAATATCCAATAGCTCCATGAGGTTCACTTATGTAAGATGTTTTGAGATATAATTCTTTTATTGCTTTTTTAGTTTCCTTGTCATTAAAACTTAAAGAAGTAAAAATAGATTTTAACTTATAAATATCGTTATTCATTAATTTTTGAATACGAATAAAATTGCTTGGATCACCCACATCCATAGCATTTGAAATGGTTTGGATAGAAGGTTTTGGTTCATAAATACCTGTTTCTAAAAATCTAGAAACACTGTCGTTTGCATTTGTAGAAGCTATAAAATGTTTTATAGGAAGCCCTAATTTGTATGCCATGATCCCAGCACATATGTTGCCAAAATTTCCACTTGGAACAGAAAAAATCAAATCTTTATTTTTATTTTTTAATGTTTTGTATGCAAAGAAAAAATAAAACATTTGAGGAAGCCATCTGGCAATGTTGATAGAATTAGCAGAGGTCAAAACCAGATGATCTAATTCTGTATCTAAGAATGCAGTTTTCACCATATCCTGGCAGTCGTCAAAAGTACTATTTACTTCTAAGGCAGTAATATTTTGACCTAGTGTGGTTAATTGTTTTTCCTGTATATCACTTACTTTACCTGATGGATAGAGTATAATTACATCTACACCATCTACGCCTAAAAAACCATTGGCAACTGCCCCTCCAGTATCTCCAGAAGTTGCCACTAAAACGGTAATTTTTGAAGCATTTGAATTAGTGTTAAAATACCCTAAACATCTGGCCATAAATCTAGCGCCTACATCTTTAAATGCCATAGTGGGGCCATGAAAAAGTTCTTGAGAATAGATGGTATCTTCTATTTGAACCAAAGGAAAATCGAATGAAAGTGTCTGTTCGATGATTTCTTTTAGTATGGTTTCTGGAATTTCATTTCCAACAAATTGTTTAATTACTTTAAAAGCAATATCATGATGACTATAGTTTTCTATATTTTCAAAAAAACTTTTTTCTATGGGCATTATGTTTTCAGGAAAATATAGCCCTCTATCTGGTGCCAACCCATTAATAACAGCTCCTTTAAAAGTTGTTTTTTGTGAATTATTGTTTAGACTATAATAGTTCATTCGTTTAAAATTTTTATTCCATTCATATTGATTGGAGATACATATACATCATGAGCAATACCCATATCGGTATATATATTACTCATGTTTTTGGCAACATCTAATGCTATATCTTTTCCTTTGCTTAATGCAAATACAGAAGGGCCAGAGCCAGAAATACCGCTTCCTAGAGCTCCAGTATTTATGGCAGCTTGTTTGAGTTTATCAAAGCCTGGAATAAGTTTGCTTCTTAGAGGTTCTACGATTTCATCTTTTAGGGAACGAGATATTAAAGCATAATCTTCCATAAATAATCCACTAATTAATCCCCCTAAATTGCCCCATTGTTTTACTGCTTTTTCAAAAAGTACTGTCTTTTTTATAAGTGCTCTAGCCTGTGCTGTTTTAATTTCAATATGTGGGTGTATTACAGTAGCAAATAATGATTTGGGAGAATGAATTTTAATTATATCTATTGGGTCATAACCCCTTATTAAAGTAAATCCTCCTAAAATAGCAGGACCTACATTATCAGCATGTAATGCTTTAGAAGCTATATACTCACCTTGCATTGCGAATGCTACTAATTCGTTTTGTGTATATGGGGTACCCAATAATTTATTGATTCCAAAAACAACTCCAGCTGCACTTGCAGCGCTACTTCCTATGCCACTTCCTGGTTTAATTTTTTTTATGATTTCTATTTCAAAACCATAAGCGGTTTTTTCTTTTTCTAATAAGGCCATTGCAGCAACTCCCGCTACATTTTTATGAGTTTCAAAAGGAAGAGAAGCTCCATCTATTCTTGATATACGAACTCCTTTTTGAGCAACTTTTCGAATAATCATTTCATCACCTATTGTATCTAAGCAAAGGCCCAGTACATCAAATCCACAAGAAACATTGGCAATAGTAGCGGGGCAAAATAATTTAATGTATTCCATAATTTAAAAATTCCCTATACGAATAATATCAGCAAAGATACCTGAAGCAGTAACATCAGCTCCAGCTCCAGCTCCTTTTATAATTAATGGTTGATCTGTATATCGATCTGTATACAATAATACAATATTATCTTTTCCTTCTAAATTATAAAAAGGATGCTCTTTTTTAACTTCTTCTAAGCCTACTTTGGCATGACTATTTTCAAATTGCGCAACATATTTTAAACGACAATCTTTAGTGATTGCATTGTGAAATAAAGTATTAAAATGTTTGCTATGTGTTTCAAGAGATTTAAAAAATGCATCTATTGAGCTCGTTTCTAAGCATTCTTTAGGAAGAAAAGATTCGTTTTTGATATCATCTATTTCTAATGAATACCCACTTTCTCTAGTCAAAATTAAGATCTTTCTCATCACATCTATTCCGCTTAAATCAATTTTTGGATCAGGCTCAGTATATCCTTCAGATTGTGCCTGTTTTACAACATCATAAAATGAGGTGTCTTTATTAAAATTATTAAAAACAAAATTTAGACTGCCAGAAAGGACAGCTTGGATTTTATGAATTTTATCACCGGAGGCTATTAAATTTTTAATAGTATCTATAATAGGCAATCCAGCTCCTACATTTGTCTCAAATAAAAATGGAGCATTGTATTTTCTAGCTAAAATCTTTAAAGTTTTATACTTTTCAAAAGTAGAAGAACAAGCAATTTTATTGCAGGTAACTACTGCAATACTATTTTTTAAATATTGTCCATAAGTAGTTGCTATTTCTTCATTAGCAGTGTTGTCTACAAAAACACTATTCCTATAATTTAGCGTTTCTATTTTTTTAATAAATGATATTTTATCTGCTTTTTCTCCTTGTTTTAATTTTTCTTCCCATTTATTTAACGAAATTCCTTCTTCATCAAAAATCATAGTTCTTGAATTAGAAAGCGCTATAACTCGAATGTTTAACTGTAATTGTTTTTTTAAAAATGATTTTTGTTTTTCAATTTGATCTAATAAACGAGCTCCAACATTTCCAGCACCCATTACAAACAAATTCAATTGTTTTATACGTTCTTCAAAAAATTCTTCATGTAACGTGTTCAATGCTTTTTTTACATCTTCTTGATTGATAACAGCAGAGATATTACGTTCTGAAGCTCCTTGCGCAATTGCTCTTATATTCACATTGTTTTTTCCTAACGAGCTAAACATTTTACCACTTAACCCTTGATGACTCTTCATATTGTCACCCACTAATGCAATAATTGCAAGCTCTTTTTCAATACTACACGGTTTTATTTTTTGAGTATTGATCTCATATTCAAAAGCTAGGTCTATTGTTTTTTTTGCAATACTTATATCTTTTTCAGCCAACCCCAAGCAAATAGAATGTTCTGATGATGCTTGCGTTATAAGAACAATATTAATATTAGCAATAGACAATGCTTCAAAAAGTCGTTTTGAGATACCAGGTACTCCAATCATTCCAATACCTTCTATAGAGATCAGTCCTATATTGCTAACATGACTGATCCCTCTAACGGCTTTATTTTTCCCATTAGAAATTTTAGAAATCTTTGTCCCTTGATCATTCGGGCAAAAAGTATTTTTTATATGAATAGGAATATTTTTATTTAAAACAGGTTGTATGGTGGGGGGATATAATACTTTTGCTCCAAAATGCGATAACTCCATCGCTTCTTCATATGAAATTTGGGGTATTGTTAATGATTGTTTTACAAGTTTTGGATTGGCTGTAAACATACCACTAACGTCAGTCCATATTTCAAGTGATGTAGCATTAATCGCAGCTGCAATAATGGCGGCTGTATAATCAGATCCACCTCTTCCTAATGTAGTAGTATTTTTTTTATGTGAAGATGCTACAAAGCCGGGAATTACCACTATTTGATAGGTTACTGTGCCAAAATAATTTTCACATATCATATTAGTTTCATTAAAGCCTACAGTAGCTTTACCATAATATTCATTTGTTTTGATAAATAACCTAGCATCTTTATATATTGTGTCTAACGATTGAGAAACAAAATATTTGTTGATAATATATGCAGAGAGTAATTCGCCATAGCTAATTATTTTATCCATTAATTTTGGAGTAGTTTCTCCAATTAAGAAAGCACCCTCTAATAAAATCTCAAGATTTTTGAGAGATTCTTCTACATGATTTAAAGTTTCCAAATGATCATTAGACAATAACAATTCTTGAATAACTTCAATATGTCGTTCTTTAATAACAACTAGTTTTTCTTTATAAGAAAGGTCTTGTTCAGCTGCTAGTTTTAAAGTTTCTATTAATAAATCTGTTACTCCACCTAATGCAGATACTATTACAATTATTTTTTCTTTTTTGGCAGAGGCAGCAATAATTGCTTTGACTAATTTTATATTTGCGGCAGTAGCTACAGAAGTTCCTCCAAATTTTAAAACCTTCATATCAGTTATTTTATTAATAATTAAATTAAGATATTATGACTCATTCATTATTATTAAACGAATCAACAAAGTGATTATATGTGAAAGTTATACCCCGAAAGGGGTGCTAGTAATAATTGAAATAGGAGTTGTCTCATTATAAGAAATTGAGAGTGCCCCTATAGTTGAAGTAAATGTATTTGATATGTCTTTTATAGTATACATTGTCTATTCAAAAATAGTATTTTTACGTATGCAAAAAAATGATTTGCCAATTTTTAATGAATTAACATTTTTACTATAATTTTTTTAAGGAATGAAGATTTTTTCTACAAATCAGATATACGAAGCTGATAAATTCACAATACAAAAACAAAATATAGCTGCTATAGATCTCATGGAAAGAGCAGGAGAAGTTGCTTTTAATTGGTTACATAGTCGATTACAAGGCTCGCAAGTGAAGATTCATGTTTTTTGTGGAGTAGGAAACAATGGAGGAGATGGGTTAGTTATTTCTAGACATTTAATAACGCATGGTTATAATGTTGAAACCTATATTGTAAACTTTAGCGAAAATCGATCAAAAGATTTTTTAACAAACCTCGATAGAGTAAAAGATCTGAAACATTGGCCTTCTCTTATTAATTGTATTGATGATTTTCCAGCATTGAGTAGAGAAGATATTATAGTTGATGCTATTTTTGGTATTGGTTTAAATAGAAACCCAACAGGATGTACAGCAGATCTTTTTAGTCATATAAATAAGAGTCAAGCTTTTATTTTAGCAATCGATATACCTTCTGGCTTGTTTATGGATAAAATTCCTGAAGATCCAAATTTAGTGATATACGCCAATTATGTATTGAGTTTTCAAACACCTAAATTAGCGTTCTTTTTACCAAAAACAGGTATTTATTTAAATGAATGGGAGCCTATTGATATTGGTTTAGATCCTGAATTTTTATACAATGCACCTGCTGAAGCACATTTAATTGAGAAGCATACTATTTTACAAAATTATATACCTAGGGCAAAATTCTCTCATAAAGGAACCTATGGACATGGTTTAATAATAGGGGGAAGTTATGGAAAAATAGGAGCTGTTTATTTAACCAGTAAAGCTTGTTTAAGTAGTGGTGCAGGATTAGTAACTTCTTTTGTGCCTAAATGTGGCTATACTACAATTCAAACATCATTGCCTGAAGTTATGGTGCTTACTGATAGTGATCAAGAATGCATAAGTGAAATTAATTTTGAGATTGAACCTACTGTCATTGCTATAGGTATTGGAATGGGAACACATTTAAAAACAGTAAAAACTTTTAAGGAATTTCTATCAAATAATAAAACCTTACTAGTTTTAGACGCTGATGCTATTAATATCTTGTCAAAAGACACCTCATTATTAAATTTATTACCTGCAAAAACAATAGTAACACCTCACCCAGGAGAGTTGGAGAGATTGATAGGACCTTGGAAAGATGATTTTGAAAAACTAAAAAAGGTAAAAGAACTTTCAAAAAAGCACGATTTAATTATAGTAATTAAAGAAGCGCATACAATGATTAGCTATCAAGAACATCTTTATGTTAATAATACTGGAAACCCAGGAATGGCTACCGCTGGTAGTGGAGATGTTTTAACAGGTATAATAACAGGTTTATTATCCCAAGGGTATGAACCTTTGACAGCAACTATATTTGGTGTTTATTTGCATGGTAAAGCAGGTGATATAGCTGTTTTAAAAACAGGATACCAATCGCTTATAGCTTCTTCAATAATAGATCATATTGGAGATGCATTTACAGATTTATTTAAACAAGAAATCCCACAAGCTACAGAACAACAAGCATCAACAAATCAAGAATAAATTATTATAGGGCTTATTTTAGATCGCTTTTTTTGTAGTGTAAACTTGTAAAACATTTTGTATCCAATTAACAGCATCTTTTAAATTTTCAAAGTGCTGTAGCTCTTTAGAGATAAATAGTTTTTCAATATCAAAAGACAGTTTTTTATAATCACTATTGCAAACAATCGAAATGGCTTTCATATTTACTTCTTTAGAAGATTCTATATAAACAAAAGGATCTACTGAATATGAATATTTTCGATAAGAGATATAACCATAAGGAATATTTTTAAAGTGATCTCTAGACATTTGTAAGAGTATGTCATTTTCCTTTTTCTTAAATTCTACTCCTTCATTAATTACGGATATCAAATAATTATCATAAAAAATAAGGTTACCAAAATCTAGTGAATATATTTTTTCCATAGCATTTCCCATTAATGTTACTTAACAATATTTAATGATTTGTTATGTAAAGTCAAGTTGGGGGTAACAAAATAAGTGCAATGTTATTTATAAAAACATGAAAAAAATCAATAAAGTATTTTTCGATATTAATTATCGATTAAATGATAGTAAAAAACGGTAAAGTGCAGTATTTCTTTAAGTTAGCACTGAAAAAATTAGTAATTTGGATCTGTTTTATACTTTAAAGCATTTTGTATCCAAAGCACTGCTTCGTCTAAATTATCAAAATATTCAAAAGGTTTATTGAAAAATAACTTTTCAATCTCTACACTTATTATTTGAACAGGATTAGACATTACTACAGCGATTGCCATTAAATTTTTTAATGCAGTAGTTTCTTTGTAAACTATTGGATCTAAAGAATACGAATGAATCCTATTAGATATAAACCCAAAAGGTTTATTTCCATATTCGTCTTTAAGTACCTTGAGGAGGTAATTGTTTTCTTCAGACTTTAAATCTATCCCTTCATTTAAAATGCCTATTGCAAAATCTTCATGAAGTTCGATAAGGCCAAAACTTAATGTGATGGTTTTACTCATTATGGGGGTTATATAAGCTAAAATAATACTTATTTTTAGATACCAAAACTTAAATATATAACTTGTTGAAATACAGAGAGTATTATAAAAAATGATTAAAAAAAACAATTATTTTTTGTAAGTAATTATCTATAAGTAATAAGAACTTAATTTATACTACGTTTCTAATTTTTTAGAAAGAACATTATTTTTAAAAATAAATTTAGAATGCTTTCAATGCGTTGTGTTAATTGATATAGAAAAGAAATATCCTTAATACTTTGATGTAGATGTATTTTAATATAAAAATAAACGCGTACATTAATTTAATTAATATACGCGTTTATTGTAATGTTATAATTTTTTAAGATTATGACTCAGCAGATTTCTTAGCTTTTTTGATATCAATAGTTAGCTCTTCATTTTTTTCGTCAAAATCCATATATATCTTATCTCCTTCTTCTAATTTTGAAGTTATAATTTCTTCAGCTAAGGCATCTTCAATATACTTTTGGATAGCTCTTTTTAATGGCCTTGCTCCATATTGTTTATCAAAACCTTTATCAGCAATATAATCTTTAGCTTTATCACTTAATGATAAATCATATCCTAAATCTTTGATTCTATTATATAATTTGTGTAATTCTATATCTATAATAAGATGGATATCTTCTCTCTCTAATGAATTAAATACAATTACATCGTCAATTCTATTTAAAAATTCTGGAGCAAATGCTTTTTTGAGTGCATTTTCGATAACACTTTTTTGATGATTATCCGCTTGTGCTTTTTTAGCAGATGTACCAAACCCAACACCTTGTCCAAAATCTTTTAGTTGACGAGCTCCAATATTGGAAGTCATTATAATTATAGTATTTCTAAAATCAATTTTTCTTCCAAGGCTATCTGTTAAATACCCATCGTCTAACACTTGTAATAGCATATTAAATACATCTGGATGTGCTTTTTCAACTTCATCTAAGAGTACTACGGCGTAAGGTTTTCTTCTAACCTTTTCTGTAAGTTGCCCCCCCTCTTCATATCCAACATATCCTGGAGGCGCTCCAATTAATCTTGAAATAGCAAATTTCTCCATATATTCACTCATATCTATACGAATAAGTGCTTCTTCAGAATCAAATAGCTCACTAGCCAATATTTTAGCCAATTGTGTTTTTCCAACCCCAGTTTGTCCTAAAAATATGAATGAACCTATCGGTTTATTTGGATCTTTTAGGCCAGCTCTATTACGTTGTATAGCTTTAGCAACTTTTGAAATAGCTTCATCTTGACCAATAACCTTTCCTTTAATTAAGGTAGGCAACTCTGCTAATTTGTTACTTTCAGTTTGAGCAATTCTATTTACTGGAATACCACTCATCATAGAAACGACATCTGCAACATTGTCTTCTGATACTGTCTCTCTTTGTTGTTTACTATCTTCTTCCCATTTTTCTTGAGAAGTAGCCAGTTCTTTTTCTAATCGTTTCTCATCATCTCGTAATTTTGCAGCTTCTTCATATTTTTGTTTTTTGACTACAGAATTTTTAAGATCACGAACTTCTTCCAATTGCTTTTCTAATTCTAATATCTGTTTTGGAACATGCATATTAGTTATATGAACTCTAGAACCTGATTCATCTAAAGCATCAATAGCTTTATCTGGAAGAAAACGATCTGTCATATATCTATTAGTAAGTTTTACACATGCATCAATGGCCGCGTCTGTATAGGTTACATTGTGATGGTCTTCATATTTCTCTTTGATGTTATGAAGAATCTCTACCGTTTCTTCAACAGAAGTAGGCTCTACTATTACTTTTTGAAAACGTCTTTCTAACGCTCCATCTTTCTCTATATATTGTCTGTATTCATCAAGGGTAGTTGCCCCAATACATTGAATCTCTCCTCTTGCTAAAGCAGGTTTAAACATATTAGAAGCATCTAAACTTCCAGTAGCTCCTCCAGCTCCAACTATAGTATGTATTTCATCAATGAATAAGATAATATCATCATTTTTCTCTAATTCATTCATGACAGCTTTCATACGCTCTTCAAACTGTCCTCTATATTTTGTTCCAGCAACTAAACTAGCCAAATCTAAAGTAACTACACGTTTGTTATATAGTATTCGAGATACTTTTTTCTTTATAATACGCAAAGCCAAGCCTTCTGCTATAGCAGATTTTCCAACACCTGGCTCTCCTATTAATAAAGGATTATTTTTCTTTCTTCTACTTAATATTTGTGAAACACGTTGAATTTCTTTTTCACGACCTACCACAGGATCTAGTTTTCCTTCTTCGGCTAATTGAGTAAGATCTCTACCAAAATTATCTAATACAGGTGTTTTAGATTTTTTATTAGTTTTCCCTCCATTTCCAGGATTATTAAATGGATTTTCTTTAGATTCATCTGAGTTACCACTTTGATCATCTGAATATGATTCTGCAGAAGGAGAATCCATATAATCGTCATCACTTGTCATCATATACTTAAATTGATCTTTAACACTATCATAATCGACTTTAAGCTTATTCAAAAGCTTTGTTGTAGGATCGTTTTCATTTCTCAAAATACAAAGCAACAAATGCGCAGTATTAATAGAGGAGCTCTGAAAAAGCTTAGCTTCCAAAAAAGTGGTTTTTAAAGCTCTTTCTGCTTGCCTTGTTAAATGAAGGTTCTTCTTGTCATTTGGGGTAATTCCTATATTTGGATTGGCAGGGCTCAATATTTCAACTTTACGTCTTAAATGATCTAGATCTACTTCGAGCGCATTTAATATATTGATAGCTTTACCATTTCCATCACGAAGTAGCCCAAGCATTAGGTGTTCTGTACCTATAAAATCATGTCCAAGGCGTAAAGCTTCTTCTTTGCTGTATGCAATCACATCTTTTACTCTTGGTGAAAAATTATCATCCATATAAAACTACTTTCAACATTAAAAATAATAAAAAACAACTTTAGAGGTCAAAAATTGTACCTAATTTTAATGGTTATATGCTAATAGACAAAAAAAAACAGGAAAATCAAACAGATTGACTCTAAAATTATCAACTATAGCATATCTTTTTTTTGTTAATAAGAAATGCTTTGGATTTTAGTCCAAAGCATTTTAAATAACTTACATGTATAACTGCTTACTTAGCTGTTTTATTGTTTAATGCTAACCCTAGCATAGATAGGAATAATGCTAAGTGTATCATAATATTCATCCAAACTCCAGATGGAATGTGAACTAATACTAATGCCATTAGCATAAAAAACGCTAAAATTAAATAGGCTTCAAATAATTTTTTGTTAAGTAGTAAAGCAATTCCCGCAATTAGTTCTAAAGCTGCTAAAATGGCACCAAGTACATAAGCACCAGTTTCACCTAAAAAATCTAGACCGCTACTTTGTAAAAAGGCCCCCATATTTTTAAGACCAACTCCTCCAAGAAATCCTTCAATAAATTTTTCTAAACCTCCCCAGATAAAAAGAAGGCCAAATCCAAGTCTAATAAGAAAACTTCCGTTTTGCATAATTTACATTTTGGTTAATAATTATTTTTAGTTTGAAATTATAAAATACGTATAAATTTAGTAATAAAATTGTTTATTTATCATTGAAGAGTCTTTTTAAGTATTAATGAGACCTTTGCACTAAAATTTAATTTTTTTAAATAATTCGTATCTTGTTTC
>CAYMDH010000048.1:0-26536 GCA_964389205.1 uncultured Flavobacteriaceae bacterium | reverse complement strand
TAGAGCATCTGACTGTTAATCAGAGGGTCCTTGGTTCGAGCCCAAGAGGAGGAGCTTTAAAGCCAGAAAGTTAAGTAAATTAACTATCTGGCTTTTTTCTTTTCGGCGTGTTTTCGGCGTGCTAAATAAAAATTGATTTTATCTACTTAACTGATTGATCAAAATAAAATTATAAATATTATTACTTTATATCGTTTTTTGATGATTGAATAATTTCAGTTTTAATTATCAAAAGAATTTTTTATAAACAGCTTCCCCCATTTTTCGATATTGACTAGATTTAAATTGTTTAAAATCAAACTTATCTATGTTTTCCAATTTTAATTTATAATCTTTAATCGTTTTAACTTTGTTATTCTCGATAAGCAATCTTAGTACATTTAAGAATCCATTAATAAAAGTTACAGTTAATAACCCTTTTGAATTGCTTGGACTGTATGTTTTCCATTGTTCATTTGTTAAATTTGCTTTTAAGGCAATTAATAAGTCTCTTATTTTTTCTACCGAGAAATTAATATACTCGTCAAGTAATTCATACTCTTTATTGTCTTTTTCCTTTAATTTCTGTTTGTCAGAATGATTCCAGATTACATAAATGCTGTCTCTTGCCTTTATATCCTCAATTTTTATTAGAGGTCTTAGTCCAAAACTAACAATCGAAGCAGTTTTAATTTTACCTTTTTCATACCAATACTGCTCTATTAAATTTCCAAGTGGACCACTCTTATTTAGCCCTGCCAATATTCTTTTGCCAATTGCAACTGAAGAAAATGGACTAATCATTAATTCTATTTCTTGCTTTAATTGAGACCTAACATTAGTTTGATTAGAATTAATCTCTAAAAATAGATTTGCTTCAAATTTTAATCTTGCTGGTTTACTTTCATTTTTGGGAAAAAGAATCCCTGTTACTAATAAATTTTGAATAGTTCTTAATTTAGAGATTTTAGATTCAAATTGATCATCTCCTTCATGATAGGCATAAGTTCTATGTTGACCATCTATTAGACCAATAATGTTACATTCATCATTAATTTCAATTAAAGCAGGTATAACTTCTGTTGCATTTTCTCCGACGAATTGTCCATTATCATTTACTGAAAGAAGCTTGTTTTCTTTATCATATAATTTGATTTTATCTATTGATATAGTCGAAATTATATTATTTATAAAAACTCTATTCCTATCAGTTAAATATCTTCTCATGCTAGATATCTTCTTTGCTTCAAACATACGTTGATAGTGACCAACATTTTCAATATCTCGCCAACCATTTTGCCTTAAAACATATGATCTTTTAAGCAAGGATTCTGCATCAATATAAAACGACACTATTTTATAACCTTCATCAAAAGAACTCTTTTCTTCAGGAAGAATGTGCCCAGAGAATTTATTAGAAGATACTAACGATGAATTTTTAATATTCGAACCATAGTCTTCAATAGGGATTTTGATAAATTCTAAAAATTCATATTTACTAGACCTTTTTATTACTTTGGTTAGGCTTTTAAAGTATTGCACAATGTGATAATCAAAAAAGATTATATTTTCTACTACATTTTTATGTTCCTCTGAAATAATTTTTTTAGAACAATATAGAATTTGTAATCTTAATTCATTTTTTGAATAATTCCCTTTAATATTTTCTTCATAGTGTTTTTTAAAGCTTTTTAATTTTTCTTCTAGTAATAAAAACTCTATGAAATTTCTCTTGTCAAGATTAACTTTGTCGTAAAATATTTTTTTTGCAAATAAATGATCTTTAGGTTCTCCAATAGTATATTCCACAAGTAAGATGACATTTTTACTTATGAAGATATCATCCATTTCTGTTTTTCGTTTATCATATTCAAAATGCTTTCCATCAATATATGCTAATCTTTGAAATCCAATATTTTTTAGAATAGTTGAGATTTCATTTCTTTGATCTCTTTTTTCTTTTCTTAAAGCTTTTTCTTGTGGAGAAAGTTTTTTTCTGGTTACTTTTTTTCTAGTTTTTCTTTTAGCCATACGAAAAGTTTATAAGTAGTCGTTTTCATTTAAATCAACACTAATTTCACTTATAACTCTTATTTTAGGGGAATTAATGTCAGAGTTTTTTACAAATGAATATGTGTTAGTTTTTGTGTACCCAAAATGCTTTTTATTGTTGAATTTTTTTGAATCTGAAAATTTGAATGTTGGCTCAATACCAAATTTAGAAAGAGGAGGTTTGTTGGTCAATACTTTTACTTTATCTAAAAATATTTCTTCATCTATTTTCCCAATGATCTGATAATCAACCCGAAGTAATTTGTGTTTTATTTTACTGGTATTTTTGGGAGTAACAAAAATTTTAAAGTTACCAAGTTTGGTGTTTTTTTCAATATTATTAATCAGGACACGTGCAAATTTTAAGGATCTTAAATTGAGAATTCGTTTTTCAAAATCTCCTTGATCTTTATTTTGAGAAAATAATTCATACTCATTTCTATATTTTGAAAATGTCTTTTCTAAATATTCTTTGAACATCGAGATGTATTTTTTATTTAATTCGAATCCAATGTAATTCCGTTTCATATATGCAGATTGTGATAGAACTGTTCCGCTGCCTGCAAAAGGATCTAATATATTGTCATTTTCATCAGTGCTTATTTGAATCATGGTTGCAACCATGCTCTGGGGTAATGGGCAGAAATGCCGAATATATTCTTCACCCCAAGAACCTTGAGTGGGAATAGGAAATTCCCATACTTCGTCTAAAGCTTTCCCTTTTGGATTATATCTTTCAGGATATTTTACCCACCATTTCTTTAATTGAGAAGTATCATAAACTCTAACACTATCTTTATTAGATTTATAATCGATAGATTTTGAAAAAAAGAGAATATATTCAAATTTTTTTTGAATAAATCCATTTGTTGACCAAGGAACTGTTTTATCTTTTTTCCAGATAATCACATCTTGCAATAGCCAGCCAATTTCTTTCAATTTGTCCGAAAGATCAAATGGTAATGTTACAACTTGATTATTTCTTTTAAAAGTATCGATGATTATCCAAAGAGTTCCATTTTCTTCCGTAATTTTCAATACACTTTTAAAAATTGATTGCAAGTCGTTTAAATATTCAGAATAAGTTTGCCCATATCCAACTTGATTATCAGAATCATAATCTTTCATGTCATAATAAGGAGGCGATGTAATCGTAGTTGATACCTTTGTGTCAGAAGGTATTATATCTAAAATATTTCTAGCATCAGTATTATAGATTGTATTTAATAAGCTTTTAGTTTTTTTTAATTTCATTTATTTTAAATACAGTTTTTTTAATTTTACTTAGAATATTTATATAAGTGAATTTACTATCTATATTAATTCATTTTAAGTAGCTTTTTATTATCCACATAAATTACTTGACCAAAGCTAAAGCATTTATCTAGTTTAATATTAATTATTAAAATGTTAGGGGGAAATTATCCTCTAAATATAGATAATTTTTCTAGTTTTTTTACGATCTTAGAGAATATTAAATTTTCCACAATATTTTAAGATTGAATATGCAAGTCATTTGCCTTCAGGAAGAAGCTTTTTATGAACTAATCGACAAGACAATTGCCTATGTCGAGAAAAAGCGAGGCTCAAAAACATCTAAATTGATTGGGGATGAGGAGGCAATGCAAATGCTTAAAATTAAATCCAAAACAACATTACAAGAATTAAGAGATAATGGCGATATTGGTTTTAGCCAACCTCGTAAAAAAATTATTCTCTATGATCGTGATTCAATTAATACTTATTTAGAAAAACACTATAAAAAACCTTTTCAATAGTGGTAGAGAACAAAGATTACATTGAAGCTTTTAATCAAGGTTATGAATTAAGCAGAGAGTTAGGATTAAAGCCAGATATTTTAAAAGATTTAGCATCGGGTAATAATCGGATGAAAGCCATGTATGAGGGTATGAAACAACATGAAAAAGAAAAAGAGCTAGAAAAATCTAAAGACATTATCCCGCCTTTTGATGTCGATAAATTTGATGATCGAAACATTCATATTGATGATAAAGACCCAACAAAAGATCAGGATAAAGACATAGATTTTTAAGTGCATGTTTTCTGATTACTAAACCTTCTATAGATAGGTCATGCCCAAACATGACCTCTATAAAATTTCTGAGATTAAACTTACCTATCAGCCGAAAGTGAAAGCGGTTGATCGCCCAAAAATAACATGCTCTGAAGATGCTTACACTCTGTTTCGTCAGAATTGGGATGATCTAACGATCAATCTTTTTGAGGAATTTAAAGTTGCTTTGCTTGATCGCTCTAACAGATGTATCGGTCTGGTCAAGATTTCACAAGGTGGTATTACAGGTACATTGGTTGATACACGGCTGGTTTTTGTTGCCGCCTTAAAGGCGCGTGCGACAGCCATGATTTTAAGCCACAACCATCCATCGGGAAATCTAAAACCTAGTAAATCAGATGTTCATCTGACTAAAAAAATGATTGAAGCGGGGAAGATTTTAGATGTTCAGGTATTAGATCATCTTATTTTAACGCAAGATGATTATTATTCGATGAGCGATTTTCAGACAGTCAATTTTGTTGCGCCAAGACTTTAATCGAAGCCTTTAGAGAAAAAATCTTCTAATGAAATCTCTAAAGCGTCTAAAACTTTTACCAAACTACTAAATCTTAAATCAGACCCTTTCTCATAGCGACCATATTGTGCGCGTGGAATTTCATTATCAAAAGCAAATTGTTCGTAGTTTGAATAGCCTTTTTCTATTCTTAATTCTCTTAATCTTCTCGCTAGATTTTCGAGTTGTTTTTTACTGTTTGAGTTGTTTTTAGCCATAGACAAATAAAATCTTAAATCCATTTATTTGTTACTATTAACAAATTACCACTAATAAGTAGTTTTTTTATATATTAGACTCATTAAAAAACGAGCCTATGACCCTCCAAAATAAAAACTACATTCGCCCTCCTTAAAAATTACCCTCCAACTGTTGGTTCCTCCATCTTATTTAATTCATATTCATTTTTAAATCTCATTTTATGAAATCATATTCAATAATTTTAAAGCCCTTATTTTTAAGTTTACTTACCCTCTTAATTGTGTCTTGCGAAAGCGATGATACAACAGAAACCGAAAATCCCGAACCACCGTTTCAAACCGTTACACTTGATCTTTCAGGTTTAAATGTGATGGAAACCGACACTTCTTTTGAAGTCAACGGATTTACATTTAGTAATATGGGTGGTCTTTCCCAAGATTTTAGTACGCTCAATAGCGATGATGAAATTGAAGATTTTAATGCTGTTGGTTTGTTTTCAGGAAGTTCAATCGAGCTTGATCTTGAAAACGTATCGGGGATATCGCAAATAACAGCTCGTATTCTCAACAATGGAACGAGTACACCTGTTACCTTATTAAATAATGGAGAGGTCATTGAGGAAGTCCAAGCACCGTTTCGTGTAGATAATGTTGTGTTTGATGTCGAAGGCATAACAATTGACCAATTAAGAATTTTGTCTTTTGAAGGTGCGGTTCTTTCCATCATTTTAGAATAATCATCTTTTAAAAATTTAAACTATGAAATCACTATATATTATTATACTTACATTATTTTTTGTGTCCTGTGGATCAGACGAGTTGACCAATAGCAAAGCAAAAAAGATCATTTCGAAATGTCTAAAAGAAAAACCATTACAACAAACAGCTATTATTAAAAGAGAGCGTCCTTTTACAAGATATGAGGACGAACAATATTTATTAAAACAGTTTGAAAAACTTAAAGAACAAGGTTTCGTAACAATGTCATTATTCAACCCTAATTTTTCATTTGGGACGAGTAATGATTGGTACAAAATAGAGTTGGTAGATAAAGCAAAGAAGTATTTGAATAAGCCATCAAGTAATAAACTTCATGTGGTAAATACTTATGTTTATTTGATTGATGAAATCTTAGAGGTTCACGAAATACCATCGTTTAATACGGCACAAGTAAAAGCCAAAATGAAAACTGTTGATGTGACACCATTTTCAATTATTGGTTTTCCGCCTCCAGATTATGAGAAAACCATGACATTTGATTTAGTCAAATCTGCCGATGGTTGGAAGTATTGTGACTGAAGTTTTTCTTAAAAATATGAAAAGCTACCTATATTTTGTTGGGTAGCTTTTTTTTTATTCAAGATCATCGGACGGCTCTGAAGGCGTGGGCTTGTCGATGTCTTTTGAATTTTCTTCATATTCCTTTGTGATCTCTCGATTAAAATAAAGCTGTTCGATGCGCTCGCTCGACATAGGTGCAATTTCATCTTTATCATTGTTTTGCGCTTCTTTTTGAAAAAGCTCTTTTTCAAGACGCTGTTCAAGCATTTTCTCATGACCTTTTTCTAAGAAAGTTACAAGTTCCTTATCGTTCATATCGCTGTATTCTTCTATAATTTCACCGATATGAGCCTTTTCTAAACCTTCTTTTAAAGCTTGTCTGACTTCTTTTTCGTTTTCTTTTAAGCTTTCTTTGGTTGCTTGACGATGAGCGAGAATATTATCTTTTTTATAAGTTTCAATTTTAGAAAACCGTTTTTCCCAAGATGGTTTGGGTGCAGGGGAAGGTTTGGTATGTTTAACCTTTACTTGACCATCTTGTTCAATTTGTCTGCGCTCAATAAGTTTTTCTTGAACCTTTGGAAAATTAAGAGCTAACTCTCTTAAAAATGCGGGCGAAAAGTCACCTTTTTTTGCCATTTGTTTAAATTTGTGTTAGACTGTTTTCATAGCTTCAAGGGGGGTTTTCATGAACACTGCACGGTTAGATATTCATTGGGAAAAGATCGAAAAACGCTATCTCACAGAAAATGTTGAATTTAAGGATAAAGTCCATGATTTGGTTGTTGAACGATTAGGGTTTAAGCCTGATCTTCGCGCTAGAATTGATGGTGAAATTCTCATTCGTCAATCTTTTAAAAAACTCGAAAATGATGAAATCACCAAAGAAATTTTTGACACACAATGTGATTTGTTTATCAGCACTATTCGAGGAATGATTAAAAACCATATCCCCGAACAATGTGATTTAGTTTAAAAGATCAAGCTTGTTTTAATTCGCTTGTTTCGTCATCATCTTCCCAAAGATCGCGTGGGTTATAATCGGGGTTCATTGAATTGACCAGGTGCTTACGCAATTCCATTTGTGGCGGTAAAGTGATTGGAAAATCTAACCCTGCGGTTTCTTGGGGTGGGCGTTCATCCATTAGTACGCCACGGTCATGTCGTGCACATATTTGCTCATCAATTTGATCAAGAAGCCATTGTCTTGCAGTATGAGCTTTCACAAAGTTTCTAAACCCAAAGAGAAACCCACTTATCATTAAAATAATCCCTACAGTCAATGTGTAAAAGGATAGAGATAAAACTGCGCCAATCAAAAAAGGTACAACAGGTTCTAAATAGACTGAAACAATATATTTATTAATTTTAATGCCATAAAATTCTTTATCTATTAAGCCTAGTAGTCGAGGATGCATTAATCCGTTAGATTTACTAAAACGCTCAAAATTATATGCTGTTCCATATTTTTTAATTTCTAACCGGTGCTTGATAGCCATACCTAAATAAGCGAGCGCAAATAGAAATAAGCTTACTGCATATTTAAACCCTGCTTGGTTACTTATTTTAAAACTTATAAAAATCAGAATAGCAAAAACGGTTAAATTCGTTGCAAGGGTAAAATAGCGACTACCAAATGATTTGCGCATAAAGACTTCAACAATGCTACTCGGATATGATGATAGCGCGCTCATTAAGCTTAAGATGAAATCAAAGACAAAATTTACCCGTGCCCCTGCCATCTCTCTAAAAATGTTGTGTTCTCCTGATTTTGGAGATGCTAAGTGTTGTTTTCTTCTCATAATAATGTTTGTTTTATATTAATATTTACATAGTTTTCATAGATGATTTTATCGCCTTCGATAAATTGAAAGGGCGCACCTGAACGATGCACAATGACTTGTGTATAAAAATTGTTTTCAGGGCCGCCCCGTTTTAATTTTGTAAACTCTGACGGGTCTACCTTGTAGTTAAGGGATTCTGACTGTCCGTGACTAAAAGATGATTTTTCACCTGTGCTGTACCCCTGATTTTGTGACCAACCCCAATCTTTACCGACAAGATCAGCAGCATATTCATTAGTTTCGACATCACTATTAGCATGAAAGATTTTTGTCCCCATATTACCAGCTAAGGCTCTAAAACGAGTTTTCCCTTTTTCTCCCTCACCTGCATTTAAATATACATTGAGTAGGTTCTGCGTGAGATAGACAGTACAAACACGATATTCTCTCATAACAGATTGAAAAAAAATATCATTAGAATGAAAAAAATTGGAAAATTCATCAATATACAGGAAAACAGGGGGGGCTCTTTTCTTTAATTCTTCGCCGTAACATACAACGTTGCCAAACGTATTTCCAAAGCAATTGCCCTACCTTGCCAATACCTTCATAAACAAGAATAGGTAGATTTATGATGATAATTTTGCCTTTAATAGTATCTTCTGGCGTTACCGTTGTTCCTTTATTGAATAAGTCATAAAGAGGGTCATCCATTAATAGGTCGGCAAAAGAGGAAAAGAAAATTTGCTCGATAATCGAGCGAGTTTTTTCTGCCAAATTGCACCAACTTTCTAAAAAATAATCTTCGCATTTATACAGTTTCCTAACCTTCTTTTCGAGTTCTGGCGACTGAGACATATTGTTTAATCTATTTGCCGCATGGGTGAGCATTTGATAACAAAGAGATTGTTGTTGCCATTTATAGCTATCTCTTTGCTTTTCTGTTCTTGGGGTAGACTTGACAATTTTATAGAGGTCTTCAAAACGGATTTTGTCGGTAGCCAAAAGACATAAATTTATGCTGTTTATAAGGAGTTGATTTAAACTTTTAGACCAAAACTCTTCATTTTTTCCATGTTCGGCATCACTAGCTTTAATAACTGTTGTAAGGACATCAACGATATTTTGAACAATACCTTTTCCGCTATCGTTACGAATTGAACTTTCATAATCAAGGAAATTAAATTGATGATCTGATCCTTCACCAAAAACAATTAAATCATCTTCTCGTCCATATGCTTTAGCGTATTTTTGAAATAATACCAATTCAGAAGCTTTGGCGGTCAAAACTAAACCTCCCATCCCGTTTTTAAGAAAGCTCTTGATAATCATTGCGCCAGTACCTGAAGTTTTGCCACTTCCTATTCCGCCACTTACAAAAGTTCCCTCCGCTGCATCTCTAAAAGTAAATACATCTTTGTGCGTCCACCGAAAAAGGGGGATATCTAAATTACTGCTCATAAAGTTTTGTTTTATAAGGTTCTATAATTTTTTGCATAGCCAAGCTTTAAAAATGAAGCTTTGCCATTTTTAACTAAAATGAATGTGTGGAGTGTGTGGAGAATCTAATGTGTGGGGTAAACTTTTTAAAATACCCTCTCCACTAAGGAGAGGGGGGTTTAATTGCTGTTTGAAAAGTAATATTACTTTTTCTTAGGAGCTTGGCTTGAAGGAACTTGTTGGATGCTTTTGCGTCCATCCATGTCCCTTTTAAAAACGTTTCCACCTCTATAGATGTACTCGTCTTTATTAGGCCAATCCTTTTGTCTATGGTCGCTCATAGTTTCAAGAATTTAAAAGGTTAAACAATAATTTTAATTCATCCTGCTCAATAAAAGCAGGCAAAAGGGTCAATTTATAAGTGCCTCGTAGTCGTATTATATCTATGAATACTTCTACCGTATTGACATCTTGAACACTGTTGTTTTGGTTGGTAATTAATAGTTACTATTTGACGTATGGGTTTAGGAATTTTACGTCCACATTTAAGACATCTTCTATCTCTATACATTTTATCTTTTTTAAGTGTTTATGCATTTAATTTGATCGTTTCATCCAAATGGCATTGCTAGGAAGATTTTGTTCTTCCAGTTTGACATGAGGGTTTTTTGATTGACCATCTTTGTAATAGGTATGTGACCTATCTTGTTTGTTGTTATCATTTACTTTCATCATCTTATCTTTTCAGTTGTTAAACAAAAATTTTAATGTGATCTAAAGTGATTAATATGTGAAATGTTCAGTAATAAGAAAGCACTTTTAAAATGAAATTTTATCTTTCAGAGTAGCTACATCCAAATTCCTAAGCTTGCGCTACATTTTAAAAATGCATCTTCCCATTACCTTTGCAATCCTCCACAGATTACTCTTATAAACTCAACTTCAATTTTCACTTTCACTGAGTTTGTATTTTACGGTTATAAAACCGTGATGTTTTTATATCTCAATTGGTTTGATTTGGCGGAATACTAATATGTAATTTTTATCATTCATGAACTGTTTAGGAAAATAACCCAGATATTAAATATCTGGGTTATTCGGGTTAATACGTTCTTTTTAATTGAAACCTATTTCCCTTGGTTAAACCTTAAATTAGTTCTTGTTGCAGACTCATAACGCGTCGATTTGTGAGGGTCAGTTACTTTTACTAATCCACCATTGCCTCTGGAATACGATGTGTTTCCTGATTTCCATGTTTCATTTTTCTTAATTGAACTCATAATTGTAAAGTTTTAAAATGTTAAAAAAATTAATTTAAATTGAAGTTTTTTATACGAAAACATCTGGAGTATCTCAGCTTTGAGTCCTTAATTAAATCTACTGCCTTATCAGTGTCATAATTAAAAAGAACGTAACCCTAACCTTTTGTTTTTTTAACTATATACATAGTTAATCCACTTCTGATACTCCGAACACTTTCGCATCGTCAACTTCTTTATAAAATCTTATTGCTAAGATTTATGCTTTAATTGGTTATCCTCTTTATGTAAGGTTTAGATTGTTTTATTATGAACATTGGGTTTTCTAGCATGACTCTTTGAAAGAGATGCCAGATAAGAATTAATTGATCAAAACAATTAAAGATAAAGTAAGCTTACGATCTGTGATCGTTTACTACTTAAGTCTATGTGATAAGGCAGATTTTATATTCAAAAGAGAGCATTACTAGATCGCAATGTTCTTTAAGTATGGCTGTTAAGCCTGATATGTAATATAATTGTTGACGAGTATCTCAAATATAACATGATTTACCATTTTACAAAATAAAATAGATTTATTTTCGTTAAAATACATATATTTGCCGATAAAATACATGTTAAATTAATTTAATTAAAACTAATCTTAAAAATAAAACTTGACTTAGTTACTATTTTTAATATTATATGGAAAAAAATATAAAGAGAAATCATCTAAACGTAGATATATTCGTTCAGCCAATAATAGAAGGTGGACAGAGGATAGACTGTTGAAGAAAAAAAGATATTCCCTATTCAAATTCAATAAAGATCAAATCATTAATCCTTTAGATAAAAATGGGTTTGACAAAGTAGCACAATATTGGCAAGAGAATAAATCTGTTGTTCCTATTACAACCGTTATACCTTTGATTGATAATGATGAGTTTGTTGATTTAATTGCAAGCTTACGACTTAAATTCATATCGGAAAAAGAGCCAGAACTTTCACAAAAAATATGTTCTTTAATACATAAGGTGTCAGCAAAAAAATATGGGAATTCTAAAATTGGCGAAAACAGGACAAAAGAAGCTGATAAAATGGCAAAGCAAATAGGGCCTTTATTTGATTCTATGGACGATATGGGGATTAAATCAATCAGGGCTAAAACGGAAGAACTAAACTCATTTAACATTCCTTCACCTAGAGGTGAAAAATGGCATCCCACTTCAGTTAGAAACACCTACATTAGATGGAAAAAACTAAAAGCTGAAGAAGAAGTCAAAAACACCCCATCAACGGATAAAACCAAAACTCCAAAACCTTAACTATTACATACCAATCGTTATTTTTCTTAGGGGCGGATTTAAAAAAGAGCCTTAGGCACTGCTAAGGGGAGATGTCTGATATAAACATGCACTGTAAAATGAGGGCAAATATGCACTGAAAGAGTGCGCGTTTTTCCCTTAATTTTGACATGTATAGAATTGCATAAGATTAAAGATGCACTGTAAGCATGTTGAGTTTACCCTTATTTGGTATAAATGAGGGGGGCTGTGTCACGTTAACCTTTGCATGCTGTGAAAAAGGCTAAACAAGGTTTGGTGTAGTGCTTTGATTTAAAAGAGAAATTTTCTTAGGGTAGAATTTGGTTTTGCTTAGGGATGAATTTCAAATGACACTTTTTTATTCATCCCTAAGAGAAAAACATCCCAAAATCCTTACCGAACTAATACTATGAAATCTGGGATTATTTAAAATAGGGTAAGCTGTTTTGTTGTGTTTGGAGGCTCGTTTTTTTCTTCCTTTTTTTCTTCTTTTGCAACGATGTTTGGTTTTGACCAGATTGTCGATTGTTCCCTCATAATTGGCACAATGCCAAGTCCGTTTGTATTAATATGCCATCCGCCAAACCATTCCATCGAAAGGGTATTCATCCACGCCACTTCACCCCTTAAACCGTTGAGGAAGAAATTTACAACTGCCATCTTTGCACAGGTTGCACTTATATCCGCGCCAAAGAATAGGTTTTTAGAATTGTGTTTTGCCGCTTTAAGTAAGATACGACCAGAGCCACATGTAGGGTCAAGTACACGTTCATTTACTTGTTCAGATGATATGTTGATCTGTGCCATGAGGTCACAAACTGGTTCAGGAGTAAAGAATTGCCCGTTTTGTCCGCGTGTGATGTGTTCAGTAAAATATTGTCCTAGTAAATCAGAATAAGGGTCATCAAATATTTTCATTTGAAGAATACCCAATAGTTTAGGAAATTTATTAATGCTTTCCTTGTCGTAGTTTTTGATTGTCTCTAAATAAAGGGTTTCGTTTTCTTCGTCTTTTTCTTGTAATTGGGTTTGAATATTCACCCGATGATAGGCACAAATTGCTAGTGTAAGGAAATCATCAAAAATGCGGTTGCGTTCATATCTTCGGCTTAATGTTTCCATATTATCAGTAAAATCTTTATAGTGGTTATGAGGCATTTTGTTATCCTTTCAAAAAAAGAATAAGGGGGTGCAAGCCCCCTTATGAGTTATGATTGAGATGTTTGGTTTTTAAATGCTTTGAGGTTTAAAAGCTTCATAGCCATTAATCCATTTTCATTTTCTGGTTGAATAAAACCGATTTGAGCGAGTTTTGATTGACCATTAATCCAAGTTTCAACAAAGACATCAAATTTCACTTGATCTAAGCCTGTAGCATGTGTTTCTTTGATAAAAAGATTTTGAAAGCCCATATTGTAATATGGTTTTCCTTTTTTGGATTTCTTTTCCCACATACCGCCTATATTAAAAATGGTATCTTCTCCGAAGCTACTATATGTAGAACAAAGATTAATGGTAGGTCTTTTAGTTTTTTGTGTTTTAGTAGTCATCTTTAAGTCTCCTTTATTTTAAAATCAGATGATGGAGCGTGGCTAACACCAAGAGAATAAATTTGCCCCCAACACGGATTCTTGGAGCGGGCAGGGATAGGCAAATTGTTATCCTGGTGTTATCGCTTTTTAGTCATCTGATGATGTAGATAAACAAAGGTGTGGTTAGAAAAGATGCACACAAAAAACGTCTTTAAAAAGAACGATGTAAAAATTAATTCCTAAATTTGGCAAACACTCCACACAGATTTCTCAAAATTTTTAAGTGCATCCTCATTCGATTGGAAAAGGGATAAGCACGTCATTTTAAATGAGGTAAATCTATGATACGGATGTTTCAATGCCAGACGGCAGATCACGCAAAAAACTATTTCAAAACCGCTTTATCAAAAGCAGATTATTATATCCAAGATCAGGAGTTAGAAGGTCACTTTAATGGCAAGCTTGCCAAGCGATTGGGCTTGGAAGGCCAAGTTGCCGATACAGAAATCTTTAATAAGCTCTGTGACAATATTAACCCAAAAGATGGTGGTTCACTTACGCCAAGAACGGTTGAAAACCGTAGGGTTGGGTATGATATTTCATTTCATGCACCTAAGTCTATTTCCTTGATAATCGGGCTTACGGATGATCAAAAGTACCTTAAAGCTTTTGAGCAAAGTGTATATGAAACAATGCTTGAAATTGAAAGCGATATGCAAACAAGGGTTAGAACACAAGGGCAATATGATGATCGTTCTGCGCAAGAACTTATCTGGGCGGATTTCACCCATTTAACGGCACGTCCAACAAAAAATGCTGTAGCGGATTGCCACGTTCATAGCCACATTTTTACGTGGAACTGTGTATATGATGAGGTAGAAGATAAAATTAAAGCAGGGCAGTTTCACAATATCAAACGGGATATGCCCTATTATCAGGCACGGTTTCAAAAACGTTTGGCAGATAAGTTTAGCGAGATGGGTTATGGTATTCGTAAAACCAGAAACGGTTTTGAATTGGCCGTTATCCCACAAAAGGCGATTGATCTGTTTTCCAAGCGCACCAATCATATCGGGCAGGTAGCAAAAGAAGAGGGCATTACTGCCCCTAGATTATTAGATAAGCTAGGGGCAAAAACACGGGAGAAAAAACAACCTGATCTTAAAATGGCAGATTTGAAAGATGATTGGTTGAAACAAATTGATGAAGCTGGCATCGATAAAACAACACCTGAAGAAAAAAAATCTACAGATCTTCAGCATACGGCTGAAAAATCTGTGGATTTTGCTGTGGAAGGAGTTTTTACGCGTAAGTCGGTACGCCGAGATCGGCAGATTTTAGCCGAAGCGTATAAATACGCCGTTGATAATAAAGCCATTGAAATGGATGAGATTGATACGATTTTAGAAAGAGATAAACGCATTTTTAAAATTGATGTTGGCAGTCAGAGGCTTTGCACAACTCAGCTCGTCCATGAACAAGAGCGCAAAATGATTAATTTGGCGCGTGAGGGTATTGGAAAAGTCAGACCGTTAAACCCCACTTTTGATGCATCAAGGTTTACGCATCTCAATGATGAGCAACGATTAGCCATGCGCCATGTGATGACCTCGACTGATCGGCTCACAATGATACGAGGTGCGGCAGGCACGGGCAAAACAACACTTTTTAAAACGCTTGTTCCGGAGATTGAAAAAACAGGCAAAAAAGCTTATCTCTTTGCGCCAACGGCAGAAGCTTCACGCGATGTTTTAAAAAGGGAAGGGTTTGAAAATGCTGATACGGTAGCCAAGCTTTTAAAAGACAAAAAACTGCAACAAAAGATTTATGGTCAGGTAATTATTGTTGATGAGGCAGGGATGCTAGGCACGCAAGATATGGCATCCATTCAAGAGATTGCAAAGAAACAAAAAGCCAAACTTGTACTATCGGGCGACCCAAGACAACACCCTGCGGTGTTGCGCGGTGATGCGATGCGGTTGTGTCAAGAGGTGGGCAAAATTCCTGTGGTGTCAATGGAAACGATTTATCGCCAGAAAAACAAAGAATATCGAGAAGCTGTTAGAGCGATTAATGATGAAAACGTAAAAACAGGTTTTGCGATTTTGGATAAAATGGGGGTGGTTAAAGAATGTGACCCAAAAGAAACCGATACAAAGCTTGTAGAGGATTATTTAAGCACAAGAGAGGCAAAAAAATCGGCTTTGGTGGTTACACCAACGCGTGAACAAATGAAGGCGATTAACAATAAGGTTAGAACCGGTTTAAGAGAAAAAAGATTAATCGGTAAACGAGAAAAGAACTTTATTATCTATGACAACCACCATCTAACCGAACCGCAAAAAAAAGATAGTCGGTTTTATGAGAAAGGACACATTATCCAAGCCAAACAAAACCTCCCTTCAAGTAATGGTGGGATTAAAAAAGGAAGTGTTTTAGAAATTATAGATATTGAAAAATCTCAAGTTTTTATCCGTGATCGGCAAGGTAAAGATCATATCCTGCCCACACATAAGGCAAAGGATTATGATCTTTATACAAAGCGGAAAATTTCTTTAAGTAAAGGCGATGAAATCCGCATTATTAATAAAAATGGATTTGATGAAAATGGTAAACGACTTGAAAATCGAACGTCTTTAATTGTAACAGGATTTACAAAGGAAGGGCATATTCGCACAGTAAAGGAATCGAAAAGCCAAAAACGAGATTTTTTATTAAATAAAGAACATGGCAATTTTGAACATGCCTATGCGATTACGTCATATTCATCACAGGGTAAAACGGTGGATAAGATTATCATTTCGCAACCATCGGCGACTTTTTTAGCATCCAATCAAAAACAGTTTTATGTATCGGTGTCACGCGGACGTGATGAACCTGCGATTTATACCGATGATAAAACAGAACTTTTAACCCATATTAGTAAAAGTGGTGACAGGCAAGGTGCAACGGAATTGGTTAAGACACAGTTTTTGCAAGTAAAAGAGCTGGAGATTGAAAAAGATAAACACCAAATTCAAGAGAAAACGATTTTAAACGATAAGGAATATGAGCCAGAAATATAAGTTTAAGAGCTTACAAATAGCTCAAACAGAAGAAAAAAAGGAAGAAATAAAGCCAGAAGATTTAAGTCATTTAACGGTTTTTGAAACAGGCAATCCTCGCACGATTGATTTTATTAAAAAAGATGGTACACGGCAAAGCTTTCCTTATGGACATTATCATACGGCTTGGTTTGGAGTTGATACAGACAGTGAAAATAATGAGCGTGTTATCAAGATATTTTTTGCCACTCATCTTGTAACAATCAAAGGCTATTGTTTGGATGAATTGTATAATCACTTATGCACTCAAAAACTAAAATTCGTTAGAGCAAATGATGAGCGTTATCTCAATATGTACCCTGATGACAAACCTTTTGTTTTAACAATTTTGATTGAATGGAAGAAAGCCTAGGAATAGATGATACTGTTGTGAATATATAGATAAAGCGCTTACGAACGTAAGTTAGTTTTTTTATTTTAAAAGTTTTGTTAATGCCATGAATGAGAAAGTTATATGGCAATATAATTTAAATATAAACTGATATTAAGAAGCTTTTGGGGTATTACCATTTATTTCTTTCACCTTCTTTTTGGCATTTTCTTCGGCAATAGCAATATCCTTATTTGACCAAAATAAAACTTGAATGACATCTTCTACGCCATCCACTGTTCTTGTAACTTCATAATAACCTGTTTCGGTAATTTTCGCAGGATCTGGGAATTTCAGATCTACTTTTTTTGTAACTGATGTACTCATACAATCAAATTTATCAAATTAAATCGTCAATGGCAATAACCACAAAACGTTTTTTAGTATTATTTTATTGTTATTCAGATTGTTGATCGGTTGTTTTGGTTTCTTGTGCTATCTTCCATTTCTTTTTGTCGATATTGAAGTAGAGAAATATCGTCTCACTAAAAGATTGCATCAAATTGACATCAATGATTTCATCAAAAATATCTATTTCATTAGCATCTATACACAAAGTTCCTGCCAAAAGAGGAGCTTCGTCTTGCTTGTTACCGTTTTTAGCATTATCTGTTTTAATCATATCTTTATCAATCATTGGAATTATCGGAACTACGATAGTACTCTTATACTTAAGTGGCCAAAGAGTTTCCTTTATATGTCTTGGAGCGTTAGTTCCTCCTTTATTCCTAAGTTTTTTATAATAACCATCTTGTTTTAATAATGAATTTTGATAATTAGGATAAATAATTAAATCATTCGAAAAAAAACACACATTTCTAACCTTATCTTTTTTATAATTTTCAAATATGAGTTTAAAATCACTATTATCGGTCAGAAGAAATTGATTTGGATTTTTTGGGTTAAATAATTTAGCTCGATCTTCTCGTTCTTTACTATTTAATGAACTTCGTTTAGTTACCATTTTACCATTAGCATCAAAATATTTCACTGTAGCGCAACAATCAATATTTTTAATATTTGTAAAAATTTCAGCAAGATCATCAATTAGTTTTTGAAGATTAGTAACAAAATCTGAGGTTTCGTATCCATTGACAAATAAAGAAATTGCTTTTGAGATTTTAGGGACTGCATCTCTATATGCAATTTTTTCTCATCCTCTTTTATTTTTTTCTCATATTCTTTTCTCTTTTTCTCATCTTTTTTGATTTCATAAATAGTATATAAACCAGCAATAATCAAGGCTATTAAGATGAGTATTTTCCCCCAAAGAGGCAGTTTATCAAATGAGGCGAAGCCAAAGAAAAAGCAAATTAGAGTAATGATGGATGATACATACCCAGTAATAGTACCAGCAAAAGCAGGCTTGAATTTCATGCTTGATTAAATGTTTAATTCATTTACTCAAAAGAGGGGGAAGAAAAATTATATGTAGAATGAAAATATTTAAAAATAATTATTAATACAATTTTAATGAAAAAAAATCGAACTCCCAATTAATCTGTAAATAAAAAATAATAACCCGTTACTGATCAAAGTATTGAACATGATATCATAAATTGCCTATTTCACTTTTATATAGGTATGATCATGAATTCATAGTGCAGGATTATAACTAGATTATTCAAATAGTGTTTTTCTTTTTCCATTATCCCTAAGGAAGTTTCATGATAAAGTTAAAAACAACTTTTATCAGAGATTTAAATCAAAAAATCATCTAAAGCATCAATAAAAATATTATAAGAGTCATTTTAATTATTAGGGTTTCTTGTTCATAACTTTTTTGACTTAGTATGTTAAAAATCAAATGGTTATAATAATAGGGAAACTCCTTTTTTATTAGCGAAGAAAATGATTCACAATCCATAAAGAATATGTTATCCTTAGACCTGAAGTCAGACCCGAGAAGTTTTGAAAGAGGTTAAGTTTTTTAAAACATGCTATATACAAGGGTTTTAGGCTAGTGTAAATGAATAAAGTGACTATTTTGTAATCAGTAGGTCGTTGGTTCAAGTCCGACAAGCGGCACCACTTGCACTCCTAAAACACCCTTTAAGTGCATGTTATTTCAGAAAAACTTCTTTTAAGACTTCAAAATCTTGAAAAAGGAGTTTTTGTTAAAATGCATAAGAATTCACGAAATTACACCCAAAAGTTAGACCCAAAGTTAGACCCGAAATCGAAACAAAAACCTCGTAATACCTTAAAATTTACTCATCTAACCATCCAAAACCTTAAACCGAGACCTAAAAGAGTGACTTTTTGGTGTAGGGGAATGGATGATTTCGGAATTAAAGTATTTCCAAGTGGGTTTAAATCATGGATATATGAGTATCGTTTTGATAATAAAACGCGCCGAATGACTTTGGGAAGGTTTCCTAAAACCTCTTTAAGTGAGGCAACTAAGCTTTATGTCCAAACTAAAGAAAAGGTAGATCATGGAATTGACCCTTTAGAAGAACGGTTTGAAAAACAGAACACTTGGAAAAGTGAACCTACAGTTGATGATCTAATCAAACTTTATATTGAGCATTGTAAAAACACGAACAAGAAAACCTATAAAGAAGAAGAACGTGCTTTAAAAAAGGAACTTCCTAAAGACATCAGGCACATGAAAATATCAGAAGTGCCGCCGAAAAGACTTGCCAAGATTGTTGATGAGATTATTGCCAGAGGGTCATCAGGTATGGCAGTTCATTTTTTTAGATATACAAGACGGATGTTCAATTTTGCCATTGATCGCACTTTAATGGAACATAACCCGTGTTCTAAGATTAAAGTTAAAATACACAAGAAAAATCGACAACGCCATTTAAGCCCTAAAGAGATTTATCTATTTTGGCACAATCTTGAAAATGTTCCTATGAGTCAAGTTAAACGCCTTATGTTGAAATTTTTATTATGTACAGTTTCAAGACCGATTGAAATTAGAGAAATGAAATGGTCACATATTAATCTTGATCAAAAAATATGGACATTGCCAACAACAAAAAATGGACGTTTGCATCGCGTTTATTTAGGTGATTTAGCAATTCAGGTTTTAAAGGAGGTCAAAGACTATACAGGCGACTATGATTTGGTGTTTGGGTCAGCAGGGTGTAAGACACTTACTAAAAGTAAAAACGATAGAATCAAAGAATTGAAGCCTTTAACAATAAACTCTTTGGCGCAAACAGTTCGCAGACATTTTGATGTGTTTGGTATTGAAGAACAGTTTTACCCCTATGATTTAAGGCGGACAGGGGCAACAATGATTGCAGGGTTGTTTGGTCGACGTGATTTTGCATCATTGGCACTTAATCATACGACATCAGATGTAACAGGGATTTACGATCAATATACCTATGATAGAGAAAAGAAAATGATGTTAAACGCTCTCAACAAAGCTATTGGATTAATTATTAATAGCTCAACTGTTGAGAGCGTTCCTGATTTTGAAGCATTAAGAAATAAGATTATTCAGCCTGTGAATGCTCCGAATTTGACGGTTGAAACGCCTGTTGATAATTCGCAGGGTCTTGCATCCAGTTTTTCAAATCCTGTAACCTATACGCTTTCCTACGTCCATGATGATTTAAAATAATCAACTCAGGAAACCGCCCGTCCATTCGATAACGATATTGAGTGGTTTTATCGAGCGTTGTGATTATCTCTGCTGTTTGGATGGAAACAAACGCATTCATGCTCTCCATGAGTGCGGCAACCACTTTCACTTCTTCGTCAGGGTCAATCAGAATAACAGAATTATTTTCGATAGTTTTAAGCATACAATTTCCTTTGCTTGGTTTGGGTGAAAGGAAGGTTTAAAATTTAATGTACTGATTGAAGATGCACATAAAACAACACCTTTTTTGGTTATATGGATATGTATTTATGTAACCTTCAATAATTTTTGAGTGCATCATCATTTTGGCAACGAACCTCTAAAAAACTAAAAAAAACTAGAGGAGTTATATCATGTCAAATATGAAATTCGATTACCCAAGCAAAGTAAGAAATGACTTTTTAAAAGATGTTGTTTCCCAACTCATTAAAAGAAGAAAGGAGTTAGATATTACCCTAGAAACCTTGAATTTTGATTTAGGCGTTGCCGATTACTTGGTTGCTAAATGGGAAAATGGACACCGTTCGCCTACATCATTTCATCTCTATTGTTGGGCGGATGTTTTAAACTGTGATTTAATGATTGTTCCAAGAGATTTTGATCTCGAATCAATTGAGTTTAAGAAAGCTATCAATGATAATCTCATTCAAGAAATGATCGATATATCAAAAACGAGATAAGCTTCAAAATTCTATTTAAAAAAGAGCAAAAAAACATCAGAAAAATTCGATACTTTTGCTAGGAATCATTAAGTTTTTTAGTCGTTTAAAATCTTTTGTATTAATAACAAAATTCACATATCAATTTTATTTTTCTTTGTTGTATTCCTATGTAATGCACAGAGGCATATTTTAACAGGGCGTGTTCTAGATTCATTATCAAAGCCTTTAGAATCAGCTAATATAATAGCTACGCCCTTAGATAGCAATGCTAAATTTACATATGCGATTACTGATTATAAAGGGCGTTACAAACTAACATTACAAAAAGGAGTCAATTATACAATTAAAGCAAGCTATTTGGGGTATAATAATGCAACTTTAGCCTTTAATGGAGATACTCCGCTTGTATCATATGACTTTAGATTAGAATCTAATAGTGTTGATTTAGATGAAGTAACAATTAATTTTGAATACAAACCAGTAATCATTAAGAAGGACACGACTATTTATGATGTTTCCGCTTTTACTTCAGGAAAAGAACGTAAATTAAAAGAGGTACTTAATAAAATCCCCGGAATAGAGGTTGATAAAAAAGGAGACATAACAGTTCAAGGTAAAAAAGTAACTAAGGTATTGATTGAAGATAAACTTTTTTTCGGAGGTGGGTCAAAATTAGCTGTTGAAAACATTCCTGCAAATGTTTTAGATAAGATAGAAGTTCTTGATGATTACAATGAGATTAGTTTTTTAAAAGGCTTATCGGATAATGAAGACCTCGCTTTAAATATTAAATTAAAAGAAGATAAAAAGAATTTTATATTTGGAGATATTGAAGTTGGAGTTGGAGACCAAGACTTTTATCAAGCCCATGCAGGTATATTTTATTATTCTCCAAAAACAAATGTGAATTATATAGGAGATGCAAATAATATAGGACAATCAGCATTTACTTTTGAAGACATTATAAGGTTTGGAGGAGGTATTAGTAGTTTTCTAAAACAAAAGCAAACATTCACATCATTAAGTAGTTTAGCGAAGAATAATCAAGATCTTACAGAAAGTGAAAATATCTTCTCAGCATTTAACATATCATCAGAGATATCAAAGAAAATAAATATTAATAGTTATGGTGTCTTTTCCAAACAAGATTATTCGGCGTTTAATGAATCTAGAATTCAGTTTGTACAAAATGATATTATAACAGAAGAGAATAGAACAAATGATAATACTAATAATGATATTTTAGGTATCGCGAATATTAAATTAGATTATAACGCCAACACAAAAAGTAGATGGTCATATAATGCCAGTATTCAACTTGCTGAAAATGAGCAATTAAATCGCTTGTTGACAGACGTAAACAGTAATCAAACGTTTTTCGATAATAATAGAGTAGTAGATAATTTCTCTTTAAAACATTTTTTAGAATGGCATAAATCTTATAATAAGAAGCATAAATCAACATTAGTTTTGAATCATACTTTAGAAGAAAGTAATCCTTTTAGTCAGTATGTAACTAACGGTTCATTTCTCAATGGACAACTGCCTTTAATCCCGCAAGAAAATTTAATTGTAAATCAAGTTCAACGTCAACGATTAAATGATTTAAGTGGTTTGTTTAAGCATTATTGGGTAATAAACAATTCCAATCATATTTACTCTAATATTGGTGTGAACTATGTGAATCAAGAACTTTTCACAAATGATGTTCAACAATTAGATAATAATTCTGAGAATTCGTTTAATGATTCAGGTTTTGGGAATGATATTAATTATAATTATTTCGATCTCTACTATGGATTAGAATATAAATTTAGAATAGGCAAAAAATTCACTGGGAAACCTGCACTATTCTTTCATCTTTATGATCTTGAAAATAGACAACTGGGTTTAATTAACACGAATATAAATCGATTTTTGATTGAGCCTAAATTTGATGCAGAATACGAATTTAATTCTTCAGAAAATATTAAAGCTACATATCGTTTAGTTAATGAATTTCCTAATGCGGGTTTGCTTGCGGACAGATTTTCTATTAGAAGCTTTAATCGTCTTTTCAGAGGTAATGGTCTTTTGCAAAACGAACGATTTCACAATGCTAGTTTTAGATATAGTAAAGTTAGCCTATATAGAAACTTATTTTTTTATCTCACGGCTTCTTTTAATAGGAAAACAAGAGCTATCCGAAATGTCATACAACTAGAGGGAATTAATCAATTTACAAGTCCTGTTTTCACACGAAACCCAGAAACAGATTGGTCATTAATTGGTAATTTAAAAAAGAAAATTTCTTTTTTTGAGCTAGGATTAAAAGGCACATATAATAAAAGCCGATTTATTCAATCAATTAATGAGACCTTTAATCAAAATGAAAGAGAAAATATAATATTAGGAGTTTCATTAGCTACAAAAAGTAAAAGACTTCCTCATATTAAAATTAGCTATGAAAAAGGGTTTAACGAATTTCAAAGTACAACGAATACTGAATTTCAAACAGATAAGCTAAATACAGATTTTGAAATAGATTTTCTTAAAAATTGGGTAATAGAAGGAGAGTTTGAATCTTTTAGAAATTATAATGTAACAAATTCAATTTCTAATACGTTCAATATCCTTAATGCTTCTATACGTTATCAAAAAGAGAATACTGCGTGGACATTTGAACTTACTGCTTCAAACTTATTAAATACAGATGTGAAAACCTCAAACAGTTTTACTGATTTCACCATAAATGAACAATCAATATTTATCTTACCTAGAATAGCTTTAGCTAAAATCACATATAGACTTTAAGAATTTGTTATACAATGGTCATCTAAATTTTTTTGAATTTCTTGTGAAAAAGATTTTTTTTATATAAATTCGAGGGAATAAATAACAAATCATGAAAAAAAAACTCACAACCATCGTATCATTTTTTTTAATTTTTAACTTGTTTGTAATAACAACAAGTTTTAATTCTTCAACAACGAGTGCAAGTCCTGCATGTTGGGATTGGGCAGATCAACAAGTAGATTATATATTAGGTCCTACTAGTGGTTTTGGAGAGCCTCTTAGCTATGAGGAAGAATATTATTTATGGGTATATTTTTATGAAGGATGTTTAGGTACTCTAGGGCTTACACCTTTATCAAATTAAAGGTATTTAATTTTGAAAAATTTAATACTTTTAATCTCAACTTTCATTTTGATAACCTCTTGTAAGAAAGTTGATTCGAGTTTATTGCAAGAGTCCAATGGTGGCGAGAAAAACGAAGAAATCACAAAAGAGAATAATAATAATTATACCGATAGACTCGAAGCTTTTTTGGATTCCCCCCTTGTAATAAAAAAAGATGGTCATTTTGATCTTAATGACCTTGCTTTTGAAAAAAAGTATAAAACCTTCGATACAAACCACTTCAATAGGTATAGAAATATTGGGATATCTGAAAAAGATACCTTATCTATGTTTTCAACTATTAAGGATACAATACATGTATTAAAAAATCACTACCTTAAAGAAATTATCTTTTTTAGAGTTACAACGGATGGATTCCGTTTAAATGATGATATCGTAATTGGAATGACATTATCAGACTTTACCAATTATTTTGGGTCTGAATTAAATGGAAATGATTCCCTCATTGAATATGAGGATGAATTTCACAAGATTAACTTTATCTTTAATAAAAAATTTCTCAAAGAGGTTTTTTACGAAAAATATTTAGAATGAAACTGTACATAAGGATATCAATTTTATTTTTATTGTTTGTAAATCTTTCAAACTCACAGAACTCCAATGTTAGTGGAAAAGCTATTTACAAACAAAAATATTTGAAGAATGTAGAAAATACAAACAACTCTACATTTAATAGTTATGAATCAATTCTCCAAAAAAATATCGATAAGCTATCCTTTTCTTTAGTTTTTAATAGAAATGAATATTCATTTGAGCATATAGACAAATTAGAAGTTGATGATGAGCGAGGTTATAAATTAGCTTTAACTTTAGGAAACGGTAAGGGAAAATATTATGGTAACATTTCAGAAGATATTAGACTTCACAAAAAAGAAGCATTTGGAAAAGAATTTATCATTAAAACATCTTCTAACATTCACAAATGGGAAATTCAAAATGAAACTAGAACCATTGGGAAATACGAATGTAGAAAAGCTATATTGACTGAAACAATTAATACCAGTCGAGGAAAAGTTAAAAGATTAATTACTGCATGGTACGCGAGTGAATTGCCATTACCTTTTGGCCCTATAGGATATGGGAATCTACCGGGTTTAATTTTAGAACTTAAAATAGGTGAAAAATATCTTTTTCAATGTGAAAAAATTACTTTTTCAGATTCTAAATTAGAGATAACACGCCCATCTAAAGGAAAACTAATTACTGAGTCTGAATTTAATATAGTTTCTGAAAAAGCATACAAATCAGTCAGAAAAAGAGGCTAATTAAATCATTGGAAGAGAATAAATATAAAGTATATGGATATATTTTGTTTAGCCTCTTACAATCTTGGCGTTGATCTCATCAAGGATTTTTTCAGAGATTGTTTTGCCATAGTGTTTTTCTGTGACTTCAACACTTGAATGCCCAAGACCAGATGAAATTTTGCGAATATCAATTCCTAAATCTAAACCAATATTTGTCCATGTGTCACGGATTGTATAAGTTGTAATTTTCTTTTCAATACCAGCAAGATCAGCAATACGATTAGCGTATTTATTGAATGTTTTGACTTTAGCATGGCACTAATCGTTAAAACCGCGATAAAAGTGTTCCAAAGTTGGAAGCTTTATTGAAATAGAGTGAGTTAAAAATAAGGCAGTTTTTTTTAGACTGCCTTAATCTTTTTTAAAGTTCATTGACTTATTGAAAATTGAGATTAGAATAACTATTAGCTTTTACATCTTATTCCTGTACTGAGCTTTGTCGAAGTATTAGCAATACATTTATTAAAGTTTCTATTGACTTCTAGCCTATTGGCTTTAGCTTGTTTAAGTACTTGAAAAAATAATGACTCATCAATGGCTTGACCATTAACAATCTCCATAGGTGTTTTTCCATACAATCGACAAGGATATCTGTGATGATTGTAATAGTCCATAAAATCATCTAGACTTTTAATATGTGATGCTTCATCTTCAGATTGCTTACCACCCATAAATTCAGATTTGTAAATCCTATGGGTAATCTCAGACATAGCATTTGAGAATGGAAACGCTTCTGTCATAGCAGTTATCTTTTTAACTACTGGCGGTGCATTAATATGTTTTACCCACGATAATACTTCACCTTTATTTTCTGACCCACCATCGGAAAGAATATGAATATCTTGTTTTTGGTTGTAGAGATTAAATTTTTTAAAAGTTTCTTCTA
>CAYMDH010000047.1:0-27067 GCA_964389205.1 uncultured Flavobacteriaceae bacterium | reverse complement strand
CACTGCTCAGTTTAATCCGGCACGAGTGGTTCACTTTATCCGAATTTTCCATTTAAAACCCGCCTTGTTTTCTATTTACACAGTTTTTTGGACACTACCTTCATATAATAAAAAAACAGACTAATCTCAACAAAAAGATAAATCTGCTTTTCTATTATATCTTTTTAAGGATACTATTTTTTAACTAACAATGTATGGTTAACTCTTGAGGCACTCCTCCTCCTTGAGTAGTAGTAGCTTCTGTACAGCCTCCAGCGGGTAAGGTTCTACAATCTTCTTCAGTATATAAATCTGAACAAGTATGTATTGAACAATTTTCACTTACTGGTTGAATTTTTCCTCCTATAATCTTGTTATTATTGTCAACTGTAGCAATGATGATTTTTTTAAGAGATAATTTTTTAATCTTTTTCATATCTGTTGGGTTTTATAATTCTTTTGCAATTTAATAGTTATGATGATTAAAAAACAAGCTTTCTCTCATTCAATTTATAAATTACGAGTCTTTTTTTAATTGTTTTATAAAGTAAGAAGGATAGATTCCTGTTTTTTTCTTAAAAACTCTTGTAAAGGTAGTTACACTATTAAAGCCTACTTCTTCTGCTATGGCATCTATTTTATACGCTCTGAATCTAGATTCTTCTTTTAGTTTTTTTATAACTGCTTCTAATTTTAAGTCTATTATGTAGGCGCTAAAAGATTTCTTTTTATGAGTATTGACGACTTTAGATAAATAGGCAGTGTTGGTATTCAATTGTTTTGCAACAATTGGTAAACTTAAATTTTTATGAAGGTATTTTTTGTTTTTCTCAAACAGTTCTATTTTTTTTAATAGTCTCTTTACTTTCTGGTCTTCAATTTCGATAGCATATACTCTTTGTGTATTAGTATTCAATCGTGTCATTAGTAAATTAAACTTTCTTTTTCTTTTTTTTCTTGTATAAAAAAAGAAAACAACTGAAAGTATGAGTAATCCAATGAATAATACACTAATCTTTTTGATCTTTTCATTCTCATTCTTTAATTCTAATTCAGCTAGAGTACGTTTTTTTTCTATAGTGATTAAGTCATATTTCTTTAAAAGGCGATTACCCAATCTAATTTTTCGTTGATTGTTTTCTTTTACTACTTCTAAACTCTTATTATAATAATATACTGCTTTTTCTATATTTTTAAGTTTTTGATACGTTTTTGCGTAAAGTACATGCATTTCTTCTAAGTGGAAAAATTTAAACTTATTCTTATTTATTAAATTTTCAAGCTTTTTTAATTCATTAAGAACTTCATCATACTTATTTAGAAAAAAAAAAGATCTCGCTTTAAATAAATGAATGTTAGCATCTAAAAAATCTTTGTTACTATTCTTCTCTACCTGTTCTGCTAGTTCTAAATAAGATAAAGCTTTTTCATATTCATTTGTTAAGGAATAAATTCTACCAAAACCTATATATCCTTGTATAATTCCTTCTTTATTCTCAAATTCTTTACTTATTTTAATAAGTTCTTTGCAGTATTCTATGCCTTCCGAGTAATTTCCTATGTCTACATATGCTTCTGCTATACCTAATGTAGCGCTCACCTTATAAAATTTTCTATATGCCTTATGTCTATCATCTTTAATAAATTTTAAAACTTTAGAAAAACCTTCTATTGCTCCTTCAGAATCATCTAGTGAAGATTTGAGTGCAGCTATGTTATTGTATAATAAAATTTGAACAATAGTTACACTTTTCTCTCTATCTTCTATTACTTTCAAAGCATTTAAATACGTTTCTAATGCTTCTTTATATTCGCCTATAGTTTGTTGTAGTATTGCTTTGCTTATATAAACTCGTTCGCTATTTTCATAATCATTGACTTTCGTTAAATATGAGATTGCTTTATCAATATGTTTCAAACTTACCTCATATTTTCCTGTTAATCGATCTACACTACTTAGGCAATGATATGCTTTCACATAATATGCTGGTTTATTTTCTTTTTTTGCTTTGTCTAAAATTAAATTTGCTACAGCATACATTTGAATTGTATCTGATATTTTATGAGCCTTAGAATAAGACAAAACAAGGTCTTGATAAGTTGTTTCTTTAAAGTCAATAGTCTTTATTTGGTCTTCTTGAGAAAAACAAGCAATGTTTTTAAGAAAAAAAAATAAGAGTATAGCAATGATACTAAATGAGTTATTCATTAATTTAAATCTATTTTGATTGATTAAAAATATAATCAAATTTAGAAATGTAAAAGTTGAATTGAGTAAAAGATTACTTATAATGAGTCAATATGCAAAAAAAGTGGTTATCTGTAACATACCCCTTATTAATTAAAACAATAAGAATACTATTTAAATAGTAATTAAAATCAAGGTAAAACTAACAATTAACAAACCTAAAGAATCTCGTTTGCTTCCTTAAGTTTCTCAGTATTCTCGGCAAGTTTTAATTCTTCAATCACTTTGCTAATATCACCATTAATAATATTGTCTAAATCATACAATGTAAGTCCAATTCTATGATCTGTCACTCTACTTTGTGGGTAGTTATAGGTTCTAATTTTAGCGCTTCTGTCTCCAGTAGACACCATGCTTTTTCGTTTTTCAGAATCTGCAGCTTGCTTTTTAGCCAATTCCATTTCATACAAACGAGAACGCAATACTTTTAATGCTTTTTCTAAGTTTTTATGAGATGATTTTTGATCTTGACAGCTTACAATCATTCCTGTAGGTTCATGATGTAGTTTTATTGCAGAATATGTGGTATTTACACTCTGCCCACCAGGGCCTGTAGAAGTAGTACGCTCTATACGTACTTCTGTCATATCTAATTCTAAATCAAATTCTTCAGCTTCAGGCAATACAATAACAGAAGCAGCACTGGTATGCACACGTCCTTGCGTTTCCGTTTGTGGTACACGTTGTACACGATGTACGCCTGCTTCAAACTTTAAAGTTCCATATACATTTTCTCCAGAAACCTCAAAAATCACTTCTTTAAACCCTCCTGAAGTTCCTTCATTAAAATCTACCACATTTACTTTCCATCCTTGTCCTTCACAATATTTAGTATACATTCTATACAAGTCGCCTGCAAAAATACTAGCTTCATCACCTCCTGCTCCTGCTCTAATCTCAACTACAGCATTCTTCCCATCTTCAGGGTCTTTTGGAATCAATAAATATTTAATCTCTTCTTCCAAAGCTGGCAATGCTTCTTTTGCCTCTTCCAATTGCATTTTAGCCATTTCTACCATCTCTGCATCGCTCCCATCAGAAATTAATTCTTCAGATTCTGCTATATTATCTAATAAGGTTTTGTAAATCTCACGCTTATCAACTAAATTTTTTAAATCTTTATACTCTTTATTTAATTGAACATAACGCTTTTGATCTGAAATTATATCGGGTTGTATAATCAAATCTGAAACCTCATCAAAACGTTGTTTTACTATATTTAATTTATCAAGCATATTCTTCCTTTCTACTTATTTATACCCCTAAAATTATAGGTTGGCTGCTAAGGTACTATTTTTCTTGTTTTTATTGAAGTTGTTAGGTATGCATATTGCATTCGTCTCTTAACATAATGAATACTTTAATTAAAATAGGGTTTGGAGGTGGATGTCATTGGTGTACTGAAGCTGTTTTTTTATCATTAAAAGGCATTATAAAAGTACAACAAGGATGGATAGCTTCTAAAACTCCAAATGAAAACTTCTCTGAAGCTGTAATTGTTACTTTTGATTCTGAAAAAATTTCTTTAATAGATTTAATAACCATTCATTTGCATACCCACAAATCAACTTCTAATCATACGATGCGAGAAAAATATCGGTCTGCAATTTATTATTACACTTCTAGAGAAGAAAAAATAGCTAAAGATATCTTATCAATCTTGCAAAAAGATTTTGATAAAGAAATTATTACACAAGTACTTTCGTATTCAAACTTTAAAGCTTCATTAAAAGAGCATCAAAACTATTATTATAAAAATCCTGAAAAGCCTTTTTGCAAAACCTATATCAATCCTAAATTATCTATCCTTTTAAAAAAATTCAAGAATCACTTAAAGTGAGAAAAGTCGTGATTTATAAATATTCAAATTTTCCAAACTCACTAGCAATAGTGAGTTTTTTTGTTTTTGAAGCTTCTACTCTCCCTACAATTTGTGCATCTACATTAAAAGATTTTGAAATAGCAATCAAATCTTCTGCAATTTCTGGATTTACATACAATTCCATACGATGTCCACAATTAAACACTTGATACATTTCCTTCCAATCTGTTTTAGATTGCTCTTGAATTAATTTAAAAAGTGGTGGTACTTCAAATAGATTGTCTTTTATAATATGAAGATCATCTACAAAGTGAAGTATCTTAGTTTGCGCTCCTCCACTACAATGAATCATCCCATGAATATCTTGAGCTGTATATTTAGAAAGTATTTTTTTTATAATAGGTGCATATGTACGTGTAGGTGACAGTACTAATTTCCCTGCATCTAATGTAGATTCTGTAGCATCTGTTAACGCAACCCCTCCAGAATACACTAAAGATTCTGGTACCTCAGCATCAAAACTTTCTGGATATTTGGTCGCTAAATATTTAGAAAACACATCGTGTCTTGCAGAAGTGAGCCCATTACTTCCCATACCTCCATTATAGGTAATTTCATAAGAAGCTTGCCCAGATGATGACAATCCAACAATAACATCTCCTTCTCGAATGTTTGCATTGTCTATAACCTTATCTTTATGTATTCTTACCGTTACTGTAGAATCTACAATAATGGTACGTACTAAATCTCCAACATCTGCTGTTTCTCCACCTGTAGAATGAATAGTAACTCCATACGAAGCCAGTTCTTTAATAAGTTCTTCTGTACCATTTATAATAGCAGAAATAACTTCTCCAGGAATTTTATTCTTATTTCTTCCAATAGTAGATGATAGCATTATATTATCAACCGCTCCTACACATAGAAGATCGTCTATATTCATAATGAGTGCATCTTGCGCGATCCCTTTCCATACAGAAAGATCTCCTGTTTCTTTCCAGTACATATAAGCCAATGAAGATTTTGTACCAGCGCCATCTGCATGCATAATTAAGCAGTAGTTATCATCATTAGTGAGATAATCTGGAACTATCTTGCAAAATGCTTTAGGAAATAGTCCTTTATCTACATTTTTAATAGCATTATGTACATCTTCTTTTGAAGCGGAAACGCCTCGTTGTGCATAACGTTGACTTGAATCTGAACTCATGAATATTTTATTGAAATGCAAAAATAGTATTAAAAGTTTGAAGTACGAAGTTTTAGATTTTAACCTATCTTGTAAATAACAATTCTCTATACTTTGTTAACGGCCAAAGTGCATCATCTATCTGCATCTCTAATTTATCACAATGGTATCTAATTTCTTCAAAATACGGCTTTACTTCATTGCAGTATTTTTCTGCTTTTAATTGAATATTTTCTATTTGATTGGCTTTCTTTCGCTCCTCAATCATTTCATTAATCTTTGAATTAATTTCAGCAATATGATTGGAAATATGTTCTATAATATCTATTTGTTCTGATGCCAAGCGCTTGTATTCTGTTCCAAATACTTCTTTTAATCCTTTTACATTTTCAATCAATGTATTTTGATATTGAATAGCAGTTGGAATTACATGATTTCTTGCGATGTCTCCTAATACTCTCCCTTCTATTTGAATACGCATTGCATAGGCTTCCAATTCTATTTCATGACGTGCTTCTAATTCTATTTTTCCCATCACATTCATTTCTTTAAAAAGTGTTATTGCTTTTTTAGAAATGATCGCTTTTAATGCTTCAGGAGTCGTTTTATTATTACTCAATCCTCTTTTTGAAGCTTCTTTTTCCCAAGATTGACTATATCCATCTCCTTCAAACCGAATTTTTCTTGAGGCTTTAATATATTCTCTAAGCACATTAAAAATAGCTTCATCTTTTTTTAATTTCTTTTTATCTATAAGTGCATCTACCTCTTTTTTAAATTCTTGAAGCTGTTTTGCTACTATAGTATTTAAAATTGTCATTGGGTAGGCGCAATTTGCTTTTGACCCTACCGCTCTTAATTCAAATTTATTTCCTGTAAAGGCAAAAGGGGATGTTCTATTTCTATCAGTATTATCTAAAAGCACATCTGGTATTTTACCTACTACATTTAATTTAAGGTCTGTTTTTTCTTGAGGTGATAATTTTCCTGTAGACACTCCTTCCAATTCATCCAATACCTTAGTTAATTGTTCTCCAATAAAAACAGATATAATAGCAGGAGGTGCTTCATTAGCGCCCAGTCTATGGTCATTTCCAGCAGAAGCTACTGATGTGCGTATTAATTCTTCATATTCATGCACTGCCTTAATTGTATTGATAAAAAATGTGAGGAATTGCAAATTTTTCATCGGTGTTGTATCTGGGCTCAATAAATTAACTCCAGTATTGGTTGCCAACGACCAATTATTATGTTTTCCTGAGCCATTAATTCCAGCAAAAGGTTTTTCATGAAATAGCACTTTAAAATGATGCTTATCTGCTATTTTTTCCATTACATCCATTAACAATGCATTATGATCTACTGCAAGATTAGCCTCTTCAAAAATAGGAGCTAACTCAAATTGATTAGGGGCTACTTCATTATGTCTTGTTTTTACAGGAACTCCTAAACGCATGCATTCTTGTTCCAACTCTCTCATAAAATTCATAACACGAGTAGGAATTGATCCAAAATAGTGATCATCTAATTGTTGTCCTTTAGCCGGCGAGTGTCCTAATAGTGTACGCCCGGATAAAACAATATCAGGCCTGGAATAGGCCAATGCTTTATCTATTAGAAAATATTCTTGTTCCCAACCCAAAGTGGCATTTACCTTTGTTACATTTTTATCAAAATATTTCGCTACTGCAGTTGCTGCATGATCTATCGCTTGCAAAGCTCTTAAAAGAGGTGTTTTATAATCTAAAGCCTCTCCTGTATAAGCAACAAATACTGTAGGGATGCATAAAGTGGTTCCATAAATAAAAGCTGGAGATGTTGGATCCCAAGCTGTATATCCTCTTGCTTCAAATGTATTTCGTATACCCCCATTAGGAAAACTAGAAGCGTCTGGTTCTTGCTGTACTAATTGACCTCCGTCAAATTTCTCCATAGCATTTCCATTGCCTATGAGTTCAAAAAAAGCGTCGTGTTTTTCTGCTGTTGCTCCTGTTAAAGGTTGAAACCAATGTGTGTAATGCGTAGCTCCTTTTGATAAAGCCCAATTTTTCATTCCGGCTGCAATTTGATCTGCTATCTTTCTGTCCATTTTGGTACCATATTCAATAGCATTCATCACACTGTTAAAAGCATCTTTAGACATATGCTCTCGCATTGCATATTCATTAAAAACATTTTCTCCATAAAGATCAGAACGTTTTTCTTTTTCTTCTACAGTCACTGTTTTTCTTCTAAAAGTCTCTTCTATGGCTTTAAATCGTATTGTAGACATAACACACATTTTTTACAAATATAGAATTTTTGCCTCTAAAAATTACATAATTATCAATTACCCCTCTTTTTTTTAGGGTATTGATAAAATTTATCGATAAAATTAACCTTACACCCCTTTTTTTAATAACCATGAATAAAAATATAATTATATTTGTTTTGATTTTAAACAAAACGTAAAATTTTTAATCACATCATTATGAGTAAATCTAAACTAGAATATATTTGGTTGGACGGCCATAAACCAACTCAGAACATGAGGAGCAAAACAAAAGTTGAAAATGACTTTAGCGGAAAATTAGAAGACTGCCCTATTTGGTCTTTTGATGGCTCATCGACTGAACAAGCATCAGGAGGTTCTTCAGACTGTTTATTAAAACCTGTTGCCATCTATCCTGACCCGGTTAGAAAAAACGGATGGTTGATAATGGCAGAAGTTTTAAGTGCTGATGGTACACCACACCCGTCTAACGCAAGAGCTAAAATCGATGATGATGATAATGATTTTTGGTTTGGTTTTGAACAAGAATATTTCTTAATGGATACAAAAACAGATTTACCTTTAGGGTTTCCACGTGGTGGATTCCCTGGACCACAAGGTAAATACTATTGTTCTGTAGGTGGTAGATATACTTGGGGTAGAGATATTGTTGAAGAGCATGCAGATTTATGTATTGAAGCTGGATTGAATTTCGAAGGCATCAATCAAGAAGTTGCTCCAGGCCAATGGGAATTTCAATTGTTTGCAAAAGGCGCAAAAAAGGCTGGCGATGAGATTTGGATAGCTCGTTACTTATTAGATAGATTAACTGAAAAGCATGGGTATTATATTGAATATCATCCAAAACCAGTAAAAGGAGATTGGAATGGATCTGGAATGCATGCTAACTTCTCTAATACTACTTTAAGAACTTGCGGTTCTCAAGAAATTTATGAAAAAATATGTGAATCCTTTAGACCAGTTACTGAGAAACATATGGATGTATATGGTGAGTTTAATGATGAGCGTTTAACAGGATTACACGAAACTGCTCACGTATCTGATTTCTCTTATGGAATTTCAGACAGAGGTGCTTCTATCAGGATTCCTATCATCACAGTAGAAAAAGGTTGGAAAGGATGGTTAGAAGACAGACGTCCTGCTTCTAATGGGGACCCTTATAAGATTGCGGGTAGAATTATAAAAACAGTAAAATCTGCTAACATCTAACAGTTAAATATATTATATTTATCAGCCTGGAAATTTAAAAATTTCCAGGCTTTTTTTTTATACTAATGTTATGTATATAAAAATAATATATGCTAATAAAAGAATAATCCCATCTCTCCAACCTAACCTCAATCCTTTAGGCAAAAAAACCAGTGGCAAAATCACAAAAGAGATGCCTAACATCCAAAAAATATCATTTGTTAAAAGACCTTGATCTTTAACTGTTATAGGAGTGATCATTGAAGTAATACCCAATACTGCTAGAATATTAAAAACATTTGATCCCAAAAGGTTTCCTAAAGAGATTGCTTTCTCTTTCTTTAAAACTGCAATGATTGACGCTGCTAATTCAGGAATACTCGTTCCAACTGAAACAACTGTTACCGCAATAACTCGATCACTCACTCCTAAAGAAGTAGCCAAATTAACTGCTCCTTTTATTAAAAGCTCTGAACCTCCCCATAAAGCAACCCCGCCTATCACTAAAAATAGCACTGTTTTATACAAAGGCAAAGGCACATCATCTTCTGTGAAATCATCAACAACAGCAGGTTTTTGAAAACGCAATAAATAAACAAGAAAAATCACCAAAAAAGAAAATAGAATAATACCTTCATAAGATTCTAATACCCCATCAAAAGCGATAAACCCATAAAGTAAAACAGAGGCTATAATCATTACTGGCCAATCTGTTTTATAAAAACTTCTTTCCACTTGAATACTAGAAAGTGTAATTGTAATTCCTAAAACCAATCCTAAATTTGCAATATTAGATCCTATTACGTTTCCTATTGCTATATCTGGAAAACCATCTAAAGCAGATTTTATACTCACAATAAGTTCTGGAGCAGAGGTTGCAAAAGAAACAATCGTCATTCCAATTACAATTTTTGGTATCTGCAATTTTAGTGACAATGCAACAGCTGCTTTAAGCAACCAATTTCCTCCAAGAACCAATAAAACAAGCCCTCCTACTATCAATACTATATTCATCTCTTGCAATTTTTGCGAAGATACTGGAAGATTTGGGATTTTACGAATTTAGAAAGCAGCTTTATACCATAAGTATTACTTTAATAAACTATCAATTTAGTTAAATAACTATAAAAACAGTTGCATAACTATTTTTATAGTTATACTTTTGATCAAAATAAAAATATAAGAAATGCAAAAAATCACTAACAAAGAAGAAGCGGTTATGAAAGTGCTTTGGAAACTAGAAAAAGCTTTTGTCAAAGAAATTTTAGCCGAATTTGAAGATGAAAAGCCTCACTATAACACCTTGTCTACTATTGTTAGAAATTTGGAAGAAAAAAATTATGTCTCGCACAATGCTTTTGGAAATACACATCAATATTTTCCTATTATTACTAAAGAAGCATATCGCAAAGAATTCATGGCTTCCGCTATTGAAGATTATTTCAACAACTCATATAAGAGCTTAGTTTCTTCTTTTGCTAATGAAAAGAAAATTAGCACAGAGGAGTTAAAAGAAATTATTAAACTTATTGAAAAGAAAAAATAATGGAGTTATTTCTAATATACTTAGTTAAATGCAGCAGCTTTCTTGGGATTTTTTATCTTTCTTATATTCTTTTTTTAAAAAAGGAAACTTTCTTTAAAAGCAATCGACTATTCTTAATAGGAGGAATTATAGCTTCACTTCTACTTCCCTTTGCTGTATTCAAAAAAGTAATCTGGATTACTCCATCACTTATAAACGAACAAGCTGTATTACCTATAAAGGCAATACAAAATGATATTGTTGATGCCACTATTGATTGGTGGTTTATTGCAGGAGTAGTCTACTTAGTTGGTTTATTATTTTTTCTTGGAAAGTTGGTAATGCAAATCGCTTCACTATTACTGCTCTTTAAGAAAAGTAAAATCATCAAAAAAGAAGGTGTTAATTTTGTAAAAACTACTGATAATATTTCTCCTTTTTCATTTTTCAACTACATCGTTTACAACCCTAATGACCATACCTCTGAAGAGCTCAAAGTCATTATAAAACATGAAAAAACACATTCAAAACAATTACATTCTATTGATATTCTTTCTGGTCACTTTATATCTGTTTTTTTATGGATAAACCCTTTTTCATGGCTGTATAAAAAAGTAATTGCTCAAAACTTAGAATATATAGCAGACAATGCTACCACCTCTGAAGTTACATCTACTAAAGAGTATCAATATATGTTGTTAAAAGTAGCAACACAAACACATCAATATTCATCTATCACAAGTAATTTTTTTAATTCATTAATCAAAAAACGAATCGTTATGTTAAATCAACAACAATCACAAAAATACAAGGCATGGAAATATGTATTTATACTTCCATTATTGGCAGCATTTATAATGAGTTTTAATACAGAAACTATCTATAAAACAAAGAATGACTCCATAAAAAATGCATATGTCAATATATCAAGTAGTTCTGAATTATTAGATTTTATAATAACCAAAAATACTACTGATAAAGAATTGAACAGCTTCATAAAAAATGTTAAAAAAGAAGGGTATATTTTAAAATTCAACAAAATAAAGAGAAATTCTAAGGGAGAGATTGTTGCCATTAATGCATCTCTAAAAGATAAAAATAGAAATACAAATTATATAACTAAATCTAACGAACCCATTTCATCTTTTACTGTTTTTTACAATCATCCTGATGGTAACTTTGGATTTTCCAGTAATGAAAAAAATATAAAGAAAAGAAAGATAAGAAGAAAGTTAAAGGAAAACGCAAACAGAAAGATATTGAAGAGATTGAAACCGAAGTAATTGAAGAGATCGAAGAAATTGAAAAAGTTCATGAAATTATCGAAATTGAAGAGGTTGAAAAGATTCATGAAAAAGAAAAACTTGAAGAATTAAAAAAGCTCGAAAAACGCAAAATAGAAGAGATTCTTAAAAAAGTTCATGAAGCAAAATATCTAACTGAGTTATTAGAAAAACAACATGAAAAACCATCACTACAATTAAAAAACCCTTTAATTTTATTAGATGACAAAGAGATTACAGAAGAAGAGTTTTTAAAGATTGATCAAAGTCTAATAAAAAGTGTTAATGTTTTTAAAGGCAAAGCCTCTTTAAAAAAGTATGGAAAAAAAGGTAAAAACGGAGTTGTGATAATCACTATGCGTTCTAAAAAAGAGCTGCCTTCTACCGAAAAATTAAAAATAACAACTCATACTAGTAAAAATCCTCTTTATATAATTGATGGAAAAGAAGCTACTGTCGAAGAATCAAAGGCTATTGATCCAAATTTAATAGAAAGCATTGATGTTTTTAAAGACAAAACTGCTTTAAAAAAATATGGTGAAAAAGGTAAAAATGGAGTAATCGTAATTACACTCAAAAAATAGCGTTTTTAGCACTTATAAATCTTTATTTTTTTATATCAAAAACACACCTAAAACAATCCAGGTGTACTTTTTCGCTTCCCGCCCTATATAAACACTACACATTTGGAAGTAATCCATAAATGTTGTAGTTTATATAAACATACTTCAAAAGCAGTACAGAAAGTTTTCTTTTTTTATCGGCCGATAGAACATTCTTACACTTCCGAAAAAGTATCTTAAAACTATTTAACAACATAAATTATTTAAAAATGATCGCACTTGTAAAAGTATTGGTGACAATCGTATTGTCTATTATTTTCTATGTCTAACTCTTAAAAATTATAACTATGCTAACATATATTGGAATTCTAACTATCATCATAGGTTTATTAACACTTCTTCTAAAGCCATTTTTCAAAAATCAAACTTTTTTGAATTGGTTTACAAAAAGAAGGAGTTTTCAAACTATTCTATTGGGCTTTTTATTGAGTACTCTTTCAGGAATGTTTTTTTATGCCGAACCTGGTACCGCATACGCCGTACAGTACCCATGGGGAGGTCAAAAAGCAGTTTTCCGTCAAGGAATACATACTAAAATGTGGGGAAGATTAATCCCTATACAATTTGAGCTCCCTATAAAATATGTGATTCCTAATGCAAAAGGTGATCTTGGAGATCAAAGTAAATACGCATATGTAGATAAAGCCAGACACTGGGAGTTTAATGATGCTGTAAAAGGTAAAATTGCAACCTCTATAGTGATTAGCATAAATACAAATGATGAAACTCAATTTCTTTCAGTGGCGGATAGAAACAAAACAGAACGCAACCTTGTTTATTCACGTATCATTCCTAATATAGATCAGGCTATTAAAAATACATCAAAGCTTATGGCTGCTCAAGATTATATTTCAGGGCAAGCAGCAGATTTTGATCGCTATTTTCAAGATCAATTAGAAAATGGAATGTATGTATTAGAAGAGTACATTATTAATGAGAATCCAGAAATCATTGGAGACAGCACTACGATAAGACGTGTTGTAAATAATGAAAGTAAACAAAAACGGTATCGAATAAAACAACTTGATGGTGATATTGTACGTGTAAAAGGTAATTCCTTTAAATCATATGGATTAACTGTTGTCCAGGCTGTTGTAAATGAAATTGATTGGGAAGAAACCTTTGACAAACGTTTAACTTTACAAAAAGAAGAAGTTGCGCAAACACAACTTGAAAAACAACAAGCTGAACGTGAGTTTTACAGAGCTCAAAAAGAAAAAGCAAAAGGAGAAGCTAATAAGGCTCAAGAGCGTGCGCGTTTAGAAAAAGAACAAATTGAACAAACAATTTCTGCAGAAACAAAAGCTAAAGTAGCTGGATTCAATCTTATTGAAGAAAAGAAGAAGTATGAAGTTGCTCAATTTAAAGCTAAAACTAAAAAAACCTTGGCAGATGCACAATCGTATGAAAATGCAAAACTAGTTAATGCTGGTTTAACACCTCAGGAGCGTGCAGAATGGGATTATAAAACTGCTGTTTATGTTGCAAGAGAATTAAAAGAACTTAAGCTTCCTGAGATTTATTTTCAAGGAGAACAGTCTAAAGGATCCAATAATGGCAATTTATTACAATCTTTAATTGGAGCAGAATTGGCAAAAAAGATGATTACTAAAAACGAATAACTAAGAAGGGCTTCAGAACATCTGGAGCTCTTTATTTAAATATGTGCATAAAAATGCTGTTTTTAATTATAAAAAAGCCTTCAATTTAGTAATTGAAAAAAGTGCCTAAAAACAATCCCGGTGTGTTTTTTCGCTTCCCGTCCTATATAAATACTAGGTGTTTGGAAGTAATCCATAAATGTTGTAGCTTAAATAAAGATACTACGAAAAGCAACAGTATAGTGCCTAGTTTTTTTAATCAAATGAAACGCTATTACAATATAAAAGCAGTATTCTAAATAACTAAATAGTAATCATAAAAACAAAAAAAAGAATGATCGCATTAATCAAAATTTTAATTGTCACCATTATAAACGTTATATCATTAATTTTGTTATAATAAATAGATAAACGTTCTATAAACATCTAGATTGAAAAACTGGCCAGTAACAATCTTAAAACAAATAGCAAATTGAAAAAAATTCTATTTAAAACACTTTCTAAATTAAACAGCATATTGCTTCCTTCATATTCAAAAAAAGGATTGGATTTAGCAAAAGCTACAAAAGCACAACTTATACTTATAGGTTGGAAATACTATGTAACAAAAAATGCTTTAAATTAGTAGGTAAGTACAGATTTTACAGTGTATTTTTTCAAACGATTATTTCCTTGTAAGAAAGAAAGTTCTATTAAAAAATTACATTGCACAATTTCGCCTCCTAAGCGCTCTATTAATTTACACACTGCTTCTGCAGTTCCACCAGTGGCTAACACATCATCATGAATAAGTACTTTATCTCCTTTTTTAATACTATCTATATGTATTTCTAAGGTATCTGTACCATATTCTAGCCCATAGTTTTCTGAGATTTTTTCTGAAGGTAATTTTCCTTTTTTTCGAACAGGCACAAAACCAGCATCGAGTTTATCCGACAATAAAGTGGCAAAAAGAAAACCACGACTCTCCATGCCAACAACTTTGTCTATATGTTGATTTCCTACCAACTCTAAAAGTTGATTTGTTGTGTACTTTAATGCAGAAGAATTCCCTAAAAGAGGCGTGATATCTTTAAAAACAATACCCTCTTGAGGAAAATCATTGACATCTCTAATATATTCTTTAAGATTCATATATCACTTTTATACTATTAAAAAATTGTTAGGAAATTTACACTCGCAAAGGAATGAAATTTATTTAGAACTATTTGATTGATTTTTTACTATATCGTTGATCTTTTGTTTGATACTGGGATCATCTAGATATTGTAGTAGTACTTCAGCAAAAGCATCAGGTGTTTTATATACACTATTTTTTTCATTAACACCATTTGTAGGAAGTAACATCTCTCCCTTACCTTGCAATAGCCATATAGGGTTTAATTCTGGATATGCATCAATTATTTTCTCTAAGACATCACCTCCGACCGAAGCATTCGTTTTTATCTGACGACTCATGTAGCCTTTACTCATCTCGATAGATTCATCAAAACGTCTTAGGCTAATACTTTTGTGCTCAATAAATAGCTTAATTCTGTCAACTATTTTCATAAAAATCTAAATTAATCGATGTAAAATTTGTTTTTGTCGATTATAATTTATAAGTTTGTATCGTCATTATCTCGCAATTTAATAATTATAATATAACTATTGATATCATTCTCTGAAAAATGATAACATCGAAACAAAAGATTGAATTAAAAAAATTACTTAAAGGTGACTACATTGCTGATGTAAAAAAGAATTTGAAATCAAAAAAGATTACTAGCAAAAAAGGAACTCCGTACAGTGATAAAATGATCAGTCATATTTTTAATGGCAGGTATCAAAACCCTGCTATTGAAACTGCTATCTTAGAAGTATACTTAGAGCGAAAGATTGCTTTAGAAGAAGATCTCGATTTTAAAAATAAATTGCTAGGCCTTAGCACTCAATAACAACCCCGATGGAAGAAAACAGTCCCAACAAAAAAAGATTTACCTATCACCTAACCAATGAAACACTTCTAATAGTCGCAGCATTCTTAGCGATTGCTATTGTCCTTGCTGCTTTTATAATTACACTTGCTCAATTTTAGTCATCTATTATAATCTATATAAAATATTGCATTTTTATTTTGTATAGCTTATAAAATGGAATATATTTGCACCCGCATTTATGCATAAGGCCTCGTGCCCGCCCGAACGTACCGTTCGGTACGGGCGGGGCGCATAAAATATATGAATTATGTTTTATGTTTACGTTCTTTATAGTTCAACAATCGATAGGTATTATATAGGCATGACTATTAATATTATTAGAAGATTGAATGAACATAATTCCAAAAAGACACCATCTACTCGCATAGGTATACCTTGGATAGTGGTACATCAAGAAGTCTTTGAAACGCGTATAGAAGCTAGAAGTAGAGAGAAGTATTTAAAATCTGCGGCGGGAAGACGCTGGAGAAAACAAAACATAAGGCCTCGTGGCGCAACTGAATAGCGCATCTGATTACGGCTCAGAAGGTTACAGGTTTGAATCCTGTCGAGGTCACAACTTACGAATATCATTGAATAATGATGAACTGAAAACCCCGCTTTTTGTGGGGTTTTTGCTTTTCTAGACTATCCATTATTGTCCATTATAGGTCAAAAATCTTAGCCCTATTCTTAGCCCCTTTTTTGTAAAAGATTTTTTTAGTTTGATTTTGCATTAAAACCTATTCCTCTTAACTGGTATTAAATAAGGAAAAAGTGCTAAAAAGATAGATACACTTTTTGCTTGTTCATAACTTTTAAAACCTCTGGGAAGTATTATTGCCACTAGGATTGCTTTGAAAATTGTACAATGCCACCGAAATTTAACCATGACAGGATTTCCATTCCCAACTATTTGTATGGGTAGAAGTAATCCTAAAAACATAAATCATGGAAATTATTTTAAATGTAAAAACGATTTTAAGAACTGACAAGAAAAGAAAGGATAATACTTATCCTCTGTATCTCAGTTTTTCTTTAAATGGGAAACCTTATAGACTCTCTACCAGTCTGACTGTAAAGCTAGACCAGTGGGATAAAGAAGGAAATAAAGTGAATAAAAATCATCACAAGTGGAAAAACCTAAATGCGCTTCTGAAAAAATACGAGTCTAACATTGACAACTTTGTAGCTGACTTAAGGATAAAAGGTATGGCAGTAGATTATGAGAAAATTAAACGTCATCACGCCATTAAAATGGAAAGAAAAAGTGCTTTGAACCAAGATGACTTCTTCTACCACTATGATCGATTTATGGAGAAAAAATTTAATAAAATAAGTAATGGTACTCAGAATCATTATCGCTTACTAAAAAAGCAACTCTTGAGCTATCGTAAGAATATTAAATTGACCGATTTAACCTATGGTTTCTTTAATGATTTCTTTCATCACTTAGAAACTGTAGAAGGTATAGGAGAAAGTGGTTTAGCGATGAGAAGAAAGAACCTAATAACAACTTTAGAGGAGTTTAAAAGACTAAAATTAATTACCGACAACAACTGTAAGTTGATACCACGATTTAAAGAGAAAGAACGGGATGAGTTTTTAACACCTGATGAATTAACTGCTGTTACAAAACTAGACTTGAATATGGGCTTAAAGACCTATGGACTAAACCTAAGTCGTGACTTGTTTCTCTTTGCTTCCTATACTGGTTTACGTTTCTCAGATGTAATGAACCTAAACCGAAGTAATGTAAAAGGGAGACGTATTGAAATGATAGTAAGTAAGACGAAAAAGACTATTGAAATACCTATAGCAGATGAGGCTATGGGGATATTAAAGAAGTATGAATATAGAAAGAATAAAGACACAATATTTCCTTTTAGAACTAATGTATCCGTGAATAGAGATTTAAAACTTATAGCGAAAATGGCTAGAGTAAAACGAAGGGTATCGTTTCACACTTCTAGACATACTTTTGGTTCTATTTTGGCGATGAATGGTGTGAACCCTTTTGATATAAAGGAATTAATGGGACATGCCGATGTAAGAATGACAAACCGTTATGTAAATACGAACTATAAGATTTTGGAAAATGTTATGAAGAAAGTAAATTTTCATAGTGCCTAAATTATATTAATTTAGCGGTAGAAAATATAATATAAGTTAGCGTTAGCTATTTATTCTTGTTACTGAAAACTGGTAATTTTTAATACATACAAGATAAATAGACTCTCGCTCACGCTTTGGCGTGGGCTTGGTTTATTTGTATGTAGGGTATACCAGTACCTCAGTAACAGTAGGCTTGAGTTCCACGCTTTTTTGTGCTTATAAATCTCGTTTGGGGCTGACGAATAAAGCACAAATCTTGATGAAAACTAATATTCTACTTTTTGCTCTATCTCTCTTGTCTTTTACTTCGTTATCCCAAGTCAAGACTCCTAAAGATTTTGTTGAATTTGTGGGTTATACTGAGCCTATAAGAAAAGAAATATTGAGAGATAACCATTGGAAACAAAATCAAGATAATTTTAGGTTATTTAATAAAACTATTGGCGATAAAAAATATGGGCTACTTATCGATTTCACTGATAAAAATAATCTAAATGGGAATACCGAAGACATTACTATCTTAAGCCTTCCTTCTTTGGAAAGACTAAATGAGTTTACTAACTATTTGACACGTAATGGATATGTTTCTAAAAGTAAAAATAGTAGCCTAGAAGAATATATAAATAGTAGTGACTCTAATCTTAAATTAACAAAAGAAGTAGACGCTGAAAGAGAACTATACCTTTTAAAATTTACATTGATAGTAAATGAGCCTTTGCTTTACCTTGAAAAAGTATCTAAAGAACAACAGGAATTGGAATTAAAAAAACGTAAAAGGGAAAGAAAAGGTCAAGAAATGAAGCCCTCCGAAATATTTAATAAAGGTAGTAATACCAAACCCAAGCCGACCCCTGTAAAAAACAACTCTCTAAGTGAACTTTTGGAAACTGAAAGAAAAACAAAAGTAGTTGAGCGAATAGAATATGGTAACGCCGTTTCTAATAATAATGGGTATTCTCCGAGTCGATATAATGGAGGCAAAAATACCTATGGATTAAATTTAAGAGGAAAGCCTGTTTATACTCAGAAACTAAATAAAGATTGTGATGAAACGGGTGTTGTTATTGTAAATATTAATGTAGACCGAAATGGTAAAGTAATAAATGCTATCTCAGGAGTAAGAGGAACTACTAATGTTTCTCCTTGCTTACTTAAATCTGCGAAGAAAAACGCTCTTACTTACAAATGGAAAGCTGATAAGAATGCTCCTAAAATCCAACAAGGCTTTATTAAGCTAAAATTCGACTAATTTCTTCGTTTTTCGTAAAAATTAGACTTGATTACCTCTGAAATAACTTTTAGATAAGCGTCTTAAAATCAAATACTTGGTTGTTTTTAATGATTTATTACTCTGTTTTGATTGAAAAAATGAACATAAGTTATTAACAATATTTTTTGATTTAAAATAATGATTAATAGCGTCTTATGTGTTTAAAATAAAAATTGTTAATATCGTTTTTTGGCTAAAATCCGCTAAGCCCAGTAAAACCGTTTTTGATAGATTTTTTCCCGAAGTTAATAAGGGTATAATTTTTAAATACGTTTATTATGAAAAAACACTACCAAAATCGAGAACAGCAAAAAAAATTAGCTGTATTTACTATTAACTATCTCCGAAGAATTAGAAAAGAACAACGAGAGTTTTTAGAAAACCTTGCTAAGGAAAAGTCCCAAGATGATTTCTTGACCTCTAAGCAAGTTTGTGAAGAATTGAGTGTAAGTTATAGCACATTTCGCAGAATGCTTGCTAAAGGGCTTAAATACCATCAAGAAGGTGCTAAGAGTATGATCTTAGTAAGAAGAAAAGATTTGTCTAACTATTTAAAGGCTTGTTAAGATGATAGATAAATTAAAAATGTACTCATTTACTGTTAAAATTAACCCAAGCTATTATGGTGTAGATATAAGGTTTAATGGTAAAATAAACAGTGGTAAAAATATTCGTATTCTCAAATTAAGAAGAAACTCTTCCCCTAGTAAATATGAACTGTTAGTTTCTCATAATTTGGATAACGGAAAAGTAGTTATTAGTGGTAACCTCAGAAAATGGTGGTTTGCTGGTAGGAGTAGATTAAAGGATTTGAATAAAGGTGATACAAAAAAAGCATTGAGACTAATAGCTAAGAGACTAGGGATAAGTTTTTATGAACTTTTAGTAGAGTTTAAATTCTCCTATTTAGAGCTTGGTGGAAATGTACAAATGCGACCTGAATCCTGTAATGTTATTCAAGGCATTTTTGGTTACCCAAGATTAGAGCGTTTTATATGTAGAAAATCGAGTGTTTATTTTAGTGGAAAGAAGTACTCAATAATCTTCTATGATAAACTCTTAGAAATGTCTGATAATGGAGAGATATCAAAACGATGTTATAAAATTCTTTCTGAAAAACTATTCGTATTGCGCTATGAATTAAAGATAAATGCTATATCAGGATATAAGCATAAGAAGAAGATTTATACACCTTATGGTCTTCTTAAAAATTGGGGTTTTATGGTTAATGAGTGGAATGAGATAATCTATCGCCTAATACCTGTTGATGTATTGTCTAAAGTAAAAATAGTCCCTAATAAATCACTAAATCCGACTCAAATGTTCGAGTACTTCGCCGTTATGGGAATGATTCAGTTTGGAATTGAAAATGTAGGAGATTTTATAAATACTAAGGTTGTAAATCGTTTAGCGGAGACAAGAAGAAAGATGTATGAGCTTCATAATCGATATAAAGTTGGTAATAACTGGCACTACTTTACTGAACTCGCAAGTGCGACTGCTAAAAAGGCAAAAAAGATGAAAGCTCGTGACCCTGTAAAAATTAAAAATGGAAGCTATCTATAATAATAAGAGAATAGATACGAATAAGCAGTTAATAACTTAAAGACTCCATATAGTTTAAGGGTGATTTTGAGGTGCGGAATAATACAGGTATGACGATGATGATTTACTAACGAGTAAAACACGTAGATACAAGTTTACCTTTACTTGATGCTCTACTTGTATTATGCCACATTTAAAGGCGTTTTTTACTCTTATGAAACAAGTAAGTGTGACGGAATGAAAGAAGTGCTTAAAAATGCCTAATTTACTTTATTAAAAATTTTTCTTACCGTGTCTTTTTGTTAATTTGCATAACTAACCTTTTTTTTGAAGAAATGGATGATTTTTTAATTTGGTCGGGTTGGGTATTTGCCTTAATATCTACCGTTATTGCTGTATTACAGTTTAGAGGAAAAGAAAAACTGAAAAAAGAAATTAATAATATTAAGAATACTACTGAAAATTACTCTGCCGATAATGGTGGAATTGCTGTAAGAAAAAATACTGGCGGTATTCACGTAGGTAAGAAATAAATGTCTGATAAAATAAAAGTAGAAAAGAATTTTGGGGGAATTCAGTACTTTAATCGTATTGCTAAAAACCCTAGTTATCTAGCTGATGTAATTAACGCTATATCGAAGTTCCCTTTGGCTGATTCATCAGATAACACTAGCCTTATACCTTTTGAAATAGAAAATAAAATCACACATAATAATGTAGTAATTTATAAGAGAATTGTAGAGGACTATGCTTTTTATTCTACATTAATTAGCGAGACTTATGATGCTATTAGTGAGCTTAATCCTTACTGTAAGGATAAAATAATGAAAGTAGTGAATCGGAAGTATTTAGATTCTAAAAATTATTTAGTTAAGGAAAATCCTGATACACCCGAAATAGAATTAATAAAAGAAAATAGTGATAGTATTATTGAGGATGTTTTGAGAGTGCTTAAAGAACATTTATATGAGTCTACTAACCTAAATAATGATATACCACTAGAAGATTTAGAGATGGCTTTGGAAATTGTTGTTGGAGATGCTTTTGTGAATTGTAAAATATTAGAAAACCCTAATAATTGATAGTTAATAATAATATATCGCCTGATAAAAACCTATATTATATCGGTAGTGAAATAATAGGTATTCTAAATGGATATACCAGCCCTATTGATATAATTAAACTATATAATGAGTTAAATTCTAGTGTTAAAGTTAATTTTGTATTATTTACTTATGCCCTAGATTGGCTTTATATGTCTGAATTGATAATTAATGATAAAAATGGTACAATAAAGAAGTGTTTATAAACTATCTTAAAATATGGAAAGGTTCTGAGGAAGTTCGGAATATAACTTTTAAAAGAGGTGCGAACTTTATTGTTGATAACACACCTTTTACTAAAGGTACTGAGTCAGGAAATAATGTTGGTAAAACTACTCTTTTAAGACTAATTGACTTTTGTTTTGGATCTGATGGAAAAGATATTTATTCTGACACCGAATTTCGGGATAATAAAAATACTGAGTTAAAAGCGTATCTTGAAGATAATAACTTCGTTATAGAATTATCTTTGATTGATGCTAATGGAGAAAACGAAACTGTAATTAAGAGAAATTTTTTATCTAGAAGACAAAAAATGCTTGTTATAGATAATGAAGTATTAACTAAAAATCAGTTCTCGGAAACTCTTAATACATTATTATTTAATAATCCTAATAACAAGCCCTCTTTAAGGTATTTGATATCTAAATTTATAAGAAATACACCTCATAAAATGTCTAATACTTTGAGGTATCTGCATAATACCACTACTGATGTTAATTATGAAGCTGTACACTTATTTTTGTTTGGTATATCTTTAAGCTCTGACCTAATTGAAGAAAAAGCTTGGTTAGAATCTAAATTAAAATCTGAAAAAGATGTTTTAAAAAGAGTAACTGAAGATGGAAATTCTGAAAGTGCTCTAAAACAGGCTTTGAATATTATAAATAAGGAAATTTCTAGATTAGAAAACGAAAAGAAGAACTTTAACATAGGGCAGAACGAAGAGAAAGAGATTGAAGAATTAAACTTGCTGAAATTTGAAATATCCAAACTCTCTTCTTCTATTGGTAAAAATGAAATTAAATTAAAATTAATTAATGAGTCTCTAGAAGAGTTGACGGAAGGAAAGAATACTTTTGATGTAAATGTTATAAAAGATATTTATGATGAAGCTAAGTTATATATACCTAATCTACAAAAGAAGTTTGAGGATGTAGTTAATTTTCACAACTCGATGTTAGATAATAAGATTAAGTTTATTTCTAAAGATATACCTAAAATAACAACTACAATCGCTACTCTAAAAGGTGAGTTGGGGGTAAAATTAGCTAGAGAGAAAGTGCTTAGTTTTAGCTTAAATAAAATATTTAAGGTAAAAGACTATGATGATTTAATAAAGGAGCTAAATGAAAAATATGAACTTAAAGGAAATAAAGAGGAGCGATATAGCCAAGTAATAGAGTTGAATAAATCTATTGAGGAGAAGAGTAAAGAACTTGAAACCATTAACTCGAAACTAGAAGACTTAGAGCCTACCTTAGAAGGAAATGTTAACTCTTTTAATGATTACTTTTCCGCATTCTCTAAGGCTCTATATGATGAGGAGTTTTATATGAGCTATGATAAAGTTAATGGTAATTATAAGTTTAATGTAAGGAACATTCAAGCTAATGTTGGCGGAGGTAAAAAGAAAGGGCAAATTGCTGCTTTTGATCTAGCCTACATTAAATTTTGTAATGATAATAATATCCCTGCTCCTAGATTTGTTTTACACGATAGTACCGAAGATGTATCTATTAATCAACTAATGATTATTAATGATTTAGCTAATGCTGTTGATGGGCAATATATAGTGTCGGTATTGAAAGATAAATTCACTGGTAACCCAGAAAAATCTGCCGTTATAGAGAATAATAAAATACTGGAATTATCCCAATCTGATAAATTGTTTAAGTTTTAATTTATTAGCCCTATTACTAGCCCTACATTTTAGAGCCTTTGCTAAACTGGTGATTTATGTGGGCTAAATGGAAAAAGTAATAACCCTGCCGAGGTCACGAATGAATCAAAAAAAGATTCAAGATCAAGCGAGTTCCAAAAAGGAGCTCGCTTCTTTTTTGGAATAAAGCGAAGAGATTGTTTTTTTGATTCTCAAAGCGGAGCTTTATCAGGAAGAATGAATGAAATGAAGTTCACTCCTGTCGAGGTCACTTAAGAATGAAAAGCTCACCTTTTAGTGAGCTTTTTTATTTGATCAAAATTTGAGTTTACTCAAGAATTGAAGTGAAAATAAAAAAGATAGCAAATCTTTGATTTGTGACTTTTCATTTAGACTACGGAGTTTATTCAGGATCACCAAAGGTAATCCTGCTAGCCGCTATCGCGGGTGCCTCCATCAAACGTCTACCAGACGTTTGGTTTTGTAATACAAAACTTCATTTCACCAGTTGTCGAAGTCACATTAAGCAAGAAACCACACTTAATAAGTGTGGTTTTGTGTTTTACAGAAGAGAGTTTATTCAGGATTATAGAAAGAAGTGGAAGTAATTCTAGTTTTTTAGGTTTGTCAGCTTACCAATGAGGTTGAAAAAACAAAATTAATTCCGGTTAAATTTCTCTATCCAACATCTTACTTTTTCAATATATATGCACATTTATCATCTTTTATATTATTTATTGTTTCTTTACACAGTTATGAAGTTAGAATATCAAAATATAAAAGAAGATAGTTATATGGTACTCACAAATTTTAATTGTGAACCATCTCAACAACTGTTAAAAGCAAAAGATTTATATAAAATAGTATGGTGTAGAGACGAAGCTATAACTATACGTATAGACGGATACAGTATTCCTATGGAAACTGGACAAATTCTTTTCTGTACTCCATTAAACATTATAGAAATACCCAGAGAAGATGGGTTAATTGCCATAGTTTTTAATAGAGAGTTTTATTGTATTAGAGATCATGACGCAGAAGTTTCCTGTAACGGATTCTTGTTTTTTGGTTCATCAGAACCGCCAATTATTACCTTAAACAGTGAAGATAAAATACGTTTTGAAGCAATGTTTACCATTTTTCAAGATGAATTTAAAACCAGAGATCATATTCAAGGAGAAATGCTTCGTGTTATGCTCAAACGTTTGTTAATTAAATCTAGTAGGCTTGTAAAACAAGAATTACAATTTTCTAAAATGCCAAGTACTCAATTTGATATTATACGGCAATATCATGTACTTGTAGAAAAGTATTTTAGAAAAAAACATCAGGTTTCTGAATATGCAAACTTATTATTTAAATCTCCTAAAACACTTTCTAATCTCTTTAAAAAAGCAGGTGGTAAATTGCCTAGACAAATAATAACAGATCGTATTATTCTTGAAGCTAAAAGACTTCTCTTATTTTCAAACAAAACGTCAGAGCAAATAGCTTATGAACTTGGTTTTAAGAATGCAGCTCACTTCTCAATACTATTTAAAGCACAAACAGGTATCCCTCCGGGCACTTTTAAAAGTAAAAAAGTAACGCAAACTGAAAAAATAAAACCTCAGAATAAATCCTGAGGTTTAAGATTAACCCAATTAACTACGGGCTTTATTTTATAATTTTCCTTTACTTTGCAGCTACTTCTCCTTTATGCAAGCTAACTACTAAAAGTACTGTAGCACCTATAACCCAATAGTAATAGGCGTCTAATCCTTCAAAAGAAAAAATAAAAGGAGCTAAAATAAATACTACAGCTACTAAAAAGTCTACAATCAAATGAAAGCGATACGGTATAACACGTATAGCTCCAAGTTGATGATCTGTTAATAATGTTAGAAGAAATGCTGCGATACCAGTTGCTACAGACAATGTAACTGCCATAGCACTAGAACTACCTAATGATAGTAAAAATGGCAATGCTATTAACGCAATGGCAACAGGATAATCTAAGTAAGCATGTATTTGTTTTGTGATAAATCTCATAATGTTGGTTTTAAATTTTAAAATTATGTATCATCTCTTTTATTGTTTTAGGAGCTTACACATTTTGATTGCTTACCATTTTTGTATTAAAAATATAAAAATGGTACGTTTATATATATTCGGACTTTTTAAATTACAAAAGGAGATATCTTTGATTAAATTTTAAAAACACAAATTGGGAAATTATAGTCTTATAGATATTTTCTTGTTGCTTGGTATAGGTCAGGGAATTTTTCTCTGTATAACACTTATTATAATTCACAATAAAAACATTGCAGCTAATAAAATTTTAGCCGTACAGTTATTAATAAGTTGTGTTACTTTATTTAATAAAATTGTTATCCATAAAGCAAATGAAATATGGATTGTTCAAAGGCTCGCTACCCTAGAAGCTTTAATTTTTGTTTTTGGTCCTTTAGGCTATATTTATCTTAAACGCCTTCTTGAAAAAAATCAAAAGCAATTTAAGTTGCCTTGGTTTCATTACATCCCAGCATTTATTTATTTAGCTTTTTTACTCCATGCAAACACTTATTCCAGTGAAGAATTTAATCAAAAGTTAATCTCTGGAGGTTTTAAGGGTGCTTTCTTTATTGCAGAATTATCAGCCTTACTATTTAATATATATTATTGGTGTATAAGTACATTCTTTTTTATAAAGGTTTTAAAAAAAGAAAAAGAACAGCTTTCTTTTAAACAATCTATGATTCCTTTTGTAAAGTTTATATTGATCATTTCTGGCATAATACTATTTGTATGGGTAATTAGTTTCTTTTGTACTTATATAATACATACAATGATTCCTATTATAAATTACAATTTAATTTGGACCCTACTTCCTCTATTAATTTATGTAATTGCTTTTTTCGCTTTAAAGCAACCCGAAATCTTTAGAATTGTAGTTATAGATAATAAATCTAAAGGGAAATCAAGAGAGTTAATGAGTGAACAAAGTAGTAAAGAATTACAACAGAAGCTAACAGAACTTATACACAATGAAAAAATCTATTTAGATAATGAGCTTACTCTGGTAGAACTTTCAAAACAATTAAATACTTCTACAAACAATGTATCTTGGTTATTAAATACTGTTTATAAATCTAATTTTTATGATTTTATAAATACATATAGAATAAATGAATTTGTTACGAAATTAGAACAAGATGAACATAAATTAAAAACGTTACTATCATTATCTATGGAAGTGGGTTTTAATTCAAAATCTACATTTAACAAAGCATTTAAAGCTGTATTGAAAGAAACTCCAAGTAGTTATATAAGAAAACTTGCAGGTTAATTATTTGGTTCGATGTTATAACAACGGTCGATTCTTTAATCAATCTAACGTAAGATTGTCCTTAAACTTTAAAAACAATCTTATGAACCTGAGTTCGATTAATAAAAAGCGAGTTGATTAGTTTTAATAGATTGAT
>CAYMDH010000046.1:0-27497 GCA_964389205.1 uncultured Flavobacteriaceae bacterium | reverse complement strand
CGACTTTCGGTACCACAAACCGACGCTCTAACCAGCTGAGCTACAACCACCATTTAATGCGGATGCAAATGTAATTTATTTGCTTTTTTCATCAAAGAAAAAAGTAAAATATTTACTAATTTTTTAATCTGTATTAAATTAAATCATCCAATTTATCTACAGCCAGAAAACGTTCTGTTGTAAAACCTTCAGCATAATCAACCCCTATAAGCATTCCTAAATCTTTTGATCTATAACTCACACTTTCTAAAAAAGTTGGATTACTTATTGCTGTGGCAGGGTCTTTACTTTTGGGGTCATAGAATTGAGAATCATATGCCATTACTGCTTCTACTTTCTTTTCTATATAGCCCGAAACATTTACTATAAAATCTGGCTTAATATTTTCCCATTGTATATAATGATATACATTTTTTGGTCGCCATGCTTCTTGTAAAGTTTTAGTATCATCTAAAGAAGTTTCTATTCGTCTTAGCCCACTCAAAAAGCACGCATTACTAACCAGTTCACTTCCTTTGGCATGATCTATATGCCGATCTTGTATCGCATTGCATAATACTATTTCTGGTTTGTATTTGCGAATCATCTTAATAACTTCTAACTGATGCTTTTTATCATTTACAAAAAAGCCATCCGAAAATCTAAGGTTTTCTCTAGCCGCTACGCCTAGAATTTCAGCCGCCTTTGCTGCTTCCTGATCCCTTTTTTCTGCAGATCCTCTGGTGCCAAGTTCCCCTCGTGTAAGATCTATGATTCCTACTTTTTTTCCGTTTGCTATTTCTTTAGCAAGTGTTGCTCCACATCCTAATTCTACATCGTCTGGATGCGCTCCTATAGCTAGTATATCTAATTTCATATTTGTCTCAATAATTTGATGAGTTGTTACTCTACTATTTAACTCATCACACTCGCTTGTGATTTAGTTTTTTCTAACGCTTTTTCTATATCTTGAATGAGATCTTCTGCGTCTTCTATACCAACAGATAAACGTAATAATCCATCTGTAATTCCTTGTTTAGCACGTTCTTCTTCACTTATTAGTGCATGTGATGTTAAAACAGGCGACATAATGGTACTTTCAACACCAGCTAAACTCATTACTGGTTTAATTAATTGCAGGTTTTTTTGAAATTCAGAAATATCTAATCCTTCTTCTAATTCAAAAGAAAGCATCCCTCCATACCCATTCATTTGAGCTGTAGCCAATTCATAATCTGGATGTGACTTTAAACCCGGATAATATACATTTGTAATCGTTTTATGTGCTGCCAAATAAGAAGCTATTTTTCCTGCATTTTCATTTTGAGCTCTAACACGTATTCCTAATGTTTTAATACTTCGTTCCAATAACCAAACTGTATAGTCACTTAGCGTGCCTCCTAAATTTTTTCCCAATTGAAAAATACGATCAATATATTCTTCTGAAGCTACAACAGCACCTGCTAAAATATCGCTATGACCGCCCAGATATTTTGTCGCACTATGGATAACTACATCAATATCAAAATCTATAGGATTTTGATTTACAGGGCTTGCAAATGTATTATCTATCATAGAAACCAATTGATGTTTTTTTGCCAGCTTTGATATAGCACTAAGATCTGTAATAGTTAACAAAGGATTGGAAGGTGTTTCTATATAAATAACCTTTGTATTTGGTTGTAGTGCTTTTTCAAAATCTTCTACCTTAGACCCTTCTGTAAATGTATATTCGATACCAAATTTGTGAAACTCTTCATTAATAAAGTTTGTAGTTCCTCCATAAAGTGTGTTTTGCAATACAATATGATCTCCCTTTTGCAAAAAAGCTAATAGCGAAGTGCTAATAGCTGCCATCCCACTGCTAAAAATTAACGCTGCCTCTGCATGTTCTAATGCAGCTATCTTTTGACTAAGCGCTTGTTGATTGGGAGTATTAAAATAACGTGGATACCGTTTCTCATCAATTTCTTCAAAAGCATAAGCAGTTGTCATATAAAGTGGCGAAACTGCTCCTTTAAATTTTTCATCTGCTACTTCTCCTGTGTGAGTGCAAACTGTATTTAGTCCTAATTTATTTTTAGCCATTTTTTTTAAATTTAACGCCTCTAATTTACGAAATAGGAAACTAACTTTTTATAGTTAACTATCATAAAGTATTGTGAAGTTTATTATATAGAAACTCCAGACACAATTGCCTGGAGCTTTTATTTTTTTAGACCTTATACTTGAATTGTTTTCCATTTTCCTCTTTTAAAAAGAACAATGGCTAAAACAGCAATTAATACCTCTGTTAAGGTGATTCCCCAATAAACTCCTGTTGGACCCCATTCAAAAAATACTGCTGCCATATAAGCAAAGGGAAGTTGAAATACCCAAAAACAAAAGAAATTAATAATTGTAGGGGTTTTTGTGTCTCCGGCTCCATTAAAAGCTTGTGTCACTACCATCCCATATGCATAAAATATGTATCCTGCAGTTATGATCTGCAAACTTAGACTTCCATATTGAATCACATCTGGTTTATCACTAAACAACCCGATAATAAAATGTGCAAAAAACAAATAAATTAATAATACTGTTGCCATAAAGATTGCATTATATTTTCCAGTTTTCCAAACAGATTGTTCTGCTCTTTCCGGTTGTTGTGCTCCTAAATTTTGCCCTACCAAAGTAGCTGCTGCATTACTCATACCCCAAGATGGCATTAATGTAAACATAAGCATTCGTATAGAAATAGTGTATCCAGCCAAAACTTCACTTCCAAATTCGGCCATAATACGCATTAAAAAAACCCAACTTGAAGTACCAATTAAAAATTGACCAATCCCTCCTAATGAAACTTTAATGAGGTTCCACATAATTTTTGATCTAAATACAAGGTCTTTAAATCCTATCTTAATTTTGCTCCATCCAAAAAATAGAATAAGTAATTGAACAATTACTGCAGATCCTCTTCCTATAGTAGTTGCTATTGCTGCTCCTGCAACACCATATTCTGGTATAGGCCCTAATCCAAAAATGAAAATAAGGTCTAAAATAATATTTAATCCATTTGAAAATACCAATACTCACATTGCTACAGAAGCGTCTCCAGCCCCTCTAAAAATAGCGTTGATAAGAAACAATAAAAGAATGGTTACATTTCCTCCAATTAAAATTTGAGTATATCTATATCCCTCTTCTATCAATGCTGGTTCTCCTCCCATTAAAGATAATATTTCTTTGGGAAAAAGAACACCAATCACGCCCACCGCTACTGCTACTATAATTCCTAAAAGTATGGCTTGTACCGCTGCTTTATTTGCTCCTTCAATATCTTGCTCCCCTACCCTTCTTGCAACTACAGCTGTAGCTGCCATACTAAGACCAATAGCTACTGCATATACCAATGTAATTACAGATTCCGTAAGTCCTATAGTTGCTACTGCATTTACACTTACTTGAGAAACATATGCAATATCTACAAGTGCAAATATTGACTCCATAAGCATTTCTAGAATCATTGGGATAGAAAGCATAAAAATAGCTTTTCGAATGCTGCCTTTTGTGAATTCTTGAGTTTTACCAGTAATGGCAATTTTAAAGTATTGAAATAGTTTTTTTATAGTAAGTTGACTTGATTGTTGAGTCATTATTTTGAAAATTATATTAATAAATAAAAGAAGATAAATACTGATTTATCCCTGATAATAATCAGGAATTAAGCCGCTATTTCGGGTATTACCAGTATGCTATTTATAATTTTCATAACTTCATGATGAAGCAAATATGGTACATTTTTTTTAGCTAGCAAAATTATTAGCCTTTTTAAAAGTTACTTTTTCGTATTCTTTTGAATGTTTATTATAAAATCAAAAACTGTTAATTGTATAAAAAAAAGCCCAAAGATAAAATCTTCAGGCTTTTTATTTTTGTAATTTTCTTCTAAAAAAATTGACCTATTCCAAATACAAGTCCACTATCTCCGTCTCCGGTTACATCAAATCCATAATCAATTCGAATTACAGCATTAAATATTCTTTTATGTATAAATCGAATGCCTAACCCAGGATTTACTCTAAGAGTACTCCCATCAAATAGCTCACTAAAATCTCTTCCTGTATTTCTCCATGTACTAGCATCTACAAAAGCATTTCCTTGTATTACAAACCAACCTTTTTCATGTAACGTATGCCTATATTCTGTATTTACTATTAGAGATGATGTTCCTCTGTCTTGAATGTTCCCTGATCCTCTTATATTTATATTATTGTCTACAACAAAAGGAGCAAAAGGATTATCATTATTAGAAGAGAATGATAATTGCGTTCTTGTTGCAAGATTTCCTCTATCTCCAATTTTTGCAAAATATTGAAGCTCTGAAATTCCTGTAAATGCACTGTTTATATTATCATCAGGATCTACAATAAACTCTACCGTATTTTTAAATCGTATTCCTGTAATATACTGATAAATAATATCTACATCAGTATATTCATACAATCCTCTATATGCCAAATCGTTTGCTTCTTCTCTATTAGGAATTATAATACCCGGATCTTCTTCTTCTAAAAACTCAAAGTCATTACTAAAGTATCTAACTCCTAATTCTGCCCTATGATGAAAATCAAAATTATATAATACTTTCGCTTCTGCAGTAATGTTGTTATTCCTATAATCTACTTCAGTATTTCCAAAAAAAACAGGTTCAAATGTATCATTGTTTTTATAGTTAAATGATAATCCTAATTTATCACTAAATAAATAAGGAGCTTCCCAATATCCTCCAAATGAATTAAACACATCTCTTAAAAAAAAACCTCCTGTAGTTATATTTTGTCCAAATAAATTAAACTCAAAAATTGCCAATCTAAAAGCTACTTCATCATTATTAGAGGTAAAAATATTAAGACCTGGTATGATGGTGAAATTTTCCTCTAATCGATAAGTTACTGCATAAGTCCCATTACTTTTTTGAACTACTTTATATTCTGCAAAAGCAGTAGACGATAATCTCTTTAAGCGTTCTATATCTTCTGAAAGCCTTAGAGAATCTAATGTTTCTCCTACTTCTACTCTTGCAATTTTCCTAATTAAAGATTCTTTAGTCTTTTTAAGACCTTCTATCTTGAGTTCTGAAATAATTGGTTGTTGTGAAGTTTCTTGCGCAATAGAAATAGCGGAAATTAGCATGAAAGCTAATACGTAGTATAATTTCATAAATTTTAATTAATAAAACTTCTTTGAATAAATAAATTAACCCAGTTGTCTTCACTTACTCCCATCAATGTTAAATTGTATGTATCTCCTTCTATCAATACAGGGGGTTCTTCTTCTGTTATGTTAAGTACAACATTGTCTAAAATATAGTATTGAAATCTTTGATCAAAGGTATAGGTGCCTGATAAAAATTCGTTCGTAGCATCTGAAATTACTTGAAAATAAATGGCATTTTCTTTTATAGTACCATCTTCCCATTCAAAAATAGGCATTCCTTCTTCTCGAGTATCAATTGCTATTGCATCCGTATACTCTGTTGGTAGTGTTTTATGTTTTAATCGGATAGGATTAGAGAGGTGTAATGTATCATTTTCAAAAAAACTTAAAATCACCCATTTTTCTACACTTGTTGTTCTTCTAAACATCTTTAGATAACCATTGATAAAACCTTCTTCCGGTACTTCTATTTGTTCGTAATTATTGTAATCGTTTTTATCTACAGCTACATTTTCTGTTTCATAAAAACGAATATCTGTTGCATTAGGTCTTGGATAGACAAAAGCAATTACTTCTTCTGAATTTGTTGGAGAACCAGCCGCACAGGCTATTACATTATCTATTTTAATTGGATTTTGGCTTGTGGTTGCGATTAAAGAAGTCGATGAGAGTATATTTTCTTCAAGCTCTGATCCATTTTCTGAACTGCAGGATACATATAGTATTGACAATATTATAACAAAGGCAGCCTTTAAGATGGATTTTTTCAACATATAATGAGCATTTAAGGTTATACGTCGTTTTGCTTCAATAAAACTTTCTAAAAAGAATCTAAAAGAATAGTTAAAATTATTCTGACACACTACTTTCCTTCCTATTTTCCTATGCCTTCTATAAATTTTTTATCAATTGAACGCTGTTCTAATCCAAAATAAATATTATCTGCATTGTATTCTGCCTCGTTTATTTTATTTAAAAATTGTTTAAAATCTAACGTATCACTATAAATACTCTTGGCGGTAAGACCATAATGAAAAACTTGTTTTTGGATTTTATTATATCCTAAATATCCTTCTATATTTTGTTCTGAAGTTTCTATTTGTTTATAAATAGTAGGATATAACCCATATAAAGATGATAGCGTAGCAAAAGCTAAAAAAAGTGTTTTGAGTAAAGGTTTACATTGACTCCAACCTCGTTGTGCTATTAAAAAAGAAAGTATCACCGTGATTGCAGTTAAATATGGAAAAAGAGTTACTGCAGCATAATGATTGGAATACAATTGCATGAAAATAAGCTTATGATGTGCTTTATTTTGTTGAATCACAGCTGTTTTTGCTAATAATAATTTTGTTTGCGAAGTAGTTAAAACAGAGTTTTCTTCTAAAATACTTCTATCTAATTTATAGATCGAATCTAAGGGTTGAAACGCTTTCTCACTTTTTTCTTTAAAAAATAATTGCGAACGCTTACTAAAAAAAAGAGTACTCCCAATAACAATAATTACCAATAGTGCTAAGGTTTGCCATTTTTGAAAAATTGGTGATTCTTTCGTTGTGTCTTCTGGTTTTGTTTCCATACAATACTAATAAAAATTTTGTGGAAGTATTAAATTACTTACCTATTATTCTTTATTATCATAAGGGGGAAGAATTTAAATATACAAAAAAAGACCGTAAAAACGGTCTTCTTTTAATCCTGTACTTAAATCAATAAGCTATTTTTTTGAATAATGAATTCTATACCTCCATAAGCTAAAACCTCCTAAAACTATTACAAAAGCTACCGAGTATAATACAAAAGTAGGCGTGATTACTTTATCTCCACTTGCATAACTATGCAAGCCGGAAAGATAAAAATTCACTCCAAAATATGTCATCATAATGCTTGCAAAAGCAATAACACTGGCGAAATTAAAAAGCCAACGCCCTCTCAATCCTGGTACAATACGCATATGTATAACAAAAGCATATACCATAATACTTATAAGTGCCCAGGTTTCTTTTGGATCCCAGCCCCAATAACGTCCCCAACTTTCATTGGCCCATTGGCCTCCTAGAAAGTTACCTATAGTTAGCATCACTAGACCTGTAGTAAGAACCAGTTCATTAATGATGGTTAGCTCTTTAATATGCAAATCCATTTTAACTTTATTCGCCTTTGTCGTCAATAACATTAATACTAAAGAAGTTATTCCTAAAATCATTCCCAGTGTTAGCGGTCCATAACTCCCTACAATAACAGCAACATGTATCATTAACCAATAACTATTCAATACTGGTACTAGATTGGCTATCGCAGGGTCTAACCAATTCATATGAGCTCCAAATAAAATAATAGAGGTTACAAAGGCAGTAGCCGCAAGTGTCAAATCACTTTTTCTAGCAAAAGCAAGCCCGATAGCCATAGTAGCCCAGGAAACATAAATCACACTCTCATAAGCATCACTCCATGGGGCATGCCCGCTGATGTACCATCTAAAAACAAGGCCTGCTGTTTGAAATATAAACAATAATACAATTCCTATTTTGCAAAGTATAATAAGTGTTTTCATAAACTTATTATCCTTGAAAATCTGGAAAATTATCAAAAAGAACATCGCCAAACCAATCGTCATATACCAAATCAATAATTTTTCAAAAATATTGACTTCATTGTATAAAATCTCTGCTTGTATTTTTTTATCTGAAGGCATTACTTCAGCTCCTTTTCTAATTTGATTCTTTTTAAATGCATCTAACACCAAATCTGCACGCTTATAGCCTCCTATTTCTTTCGCTTCTCGTAAAGCTAAAAAATACAAAGGCAGTGAATTTTTTATAAACCCTGCATAAGCAGAATCTTGAACCTCTAATTGTCCATCTGCAAATTCTTTGGCAGAAATCCATTTGTTATTTTCATCATTAGGTAATGGATATATTCTTAATATATTACCTGTTAATGCTTGATCCATCAAGCCTAATTTAAGATCAAATTCTCTAAATCCTTTTTGAAATTGATTGGGAGTATTAGTAGCATATGCTTCTTGTAAATACGGAGCTAGTTTATATCCACCTTTTTCATCAAAAAAATCAAGCACCTTAACATATTCTTGATTTGATGGTACGCCAATTAATTTTCGAATACTATCATTCTTTTTCGTAATGTATATAAACTCTGTATTATACCAAATACCAGGATTGCCCATCATAGATAGGAATACCTGATTTGCATCTAAACCAGCATAACCCGTAGTTTTACTCATTTTTCGAATGAGCTCTGAAGCATAAGTATTTAAAGGCTTCATTCTTCCTCTTTCATCTTGTATTACCAAACTACCAAACTTAGCAGCATGCTCTTTAGAAACAGCGGTCGCTTTTATAATAGAATCTATTTGATTTTTATTAGGAACTCCTGTATGAATATCATTATTTGAATGTTGTTCATGGCCTTCTTGTTGCGCAAACCCCTGCAATGAAAAAAGCAACATAACAATAGATAATATAGATGCTTTTTTCGATTTTATCTTTTTTAATGCAGCACCTAAATCTCTAAAGCGTGTTTTTCCATAAAACATAATACCTAGCATTCCTATATATAATAAGAAATAACCAATATATGTAATCCAAGTACCCCAAAAATCATGATTTACAGATAATACCGTACCTTTTTCATCAGGTTGAAAAGAGGCTTGAAAAAATCGAAATCCTTTGTGATCTAATACATGATTCATATAAATATCATAATCAAAATCTCGTTCGTCATCTACTGTGATTTTACTCATAAATGATGAATATCCTTTTTCTGTGCCAGGGTATTTTTCTGCAATAAAGTCATTTAGTTTAATAGCAAAAGGCAATTCCAATTGTTTAGACCCATAAGAAAGGTAGAAATCTAATCCTCCCAAACTTAGTTTTTTTGGTTCATTGGTTCTTCCTTTACTACCTAATAAACGTATTTCTCTTGTTTGCCCATTTGTAGCGACATTTAAAATAAGTCCATCTTGAGATTCTTTGGTTACTTCATTTCTAGGAAGTGCTACAACTCCATAGTTTCCTGTTACTATTGAGTCAGGGATCACAAATTGCATTCCGGCAGTACTGTATAAAGACCGTAACATTAAGGGTTGTAAAGTATCTTTTAATAACTTTCCTCTAAATTGATCTGCCATTCGCATAAAATCTCCTTCAAAAGGAGAGGTTATGGTGTATATAGAATCTTTCGTATTGATATTAACAGCTCCTGGGGTATTTTTATCTACAGAAAATAGTATGTTGTGTATACTGGAAACTTCTCCGCTCTTAAGGTAATGATCATGCCTGCTCCCCCCTGAAGTTTCAACAATCTTAAGATATTTATCTCCGTTTTTATTTACAATAAGTCCTTCTTCTGCTCCTTGAATAAAACCTGCGTATGAAATTGTGAAGTCTTGATTGTTAAAATCTGATTTCCATGGGAAACTAGCATCAATACCTTTTTCGGTAATCATTACTTCATCTTCTAACACTTTTCTGAGAGCCTCTCCATTTATTTCTCCATCAACAAAAACTTTTATATAGGTTTTTTCAGAATAAAATGCATTCTCTGTACTGCCTTCACGAATGGGCATCACTCCTTCATAACTTATATACCTAGTAACAAAAGCGCCTACTATAATAAGAATCCATGAAAGATGTAATATTAAAACTGCCCATTTTTCTTTTCTCAACAATCGATATCGAAAAATATTGCCTATAAAATTGATCACAAAAAACACCATAATGGCTTCAAACCACCAACTGTTGTAAATCCAGATTCGAGCAGTCTGTGTCCCGTAATCGTTTTCAATAAAAGTTCCAAAAGCCATCGCAGTTCCAAAAACAATAAAAAGGATAGCTGTTAATCGAGTAGAAAAGAAAATTTTCTTAAGAATATCAGTCATTGTGTAAGCTAATTACTTATGCAATTTCAGCATGCAAAATTAGTTAGTTTTTATGACTTTTTAACGATAATCATTGTATAAAATATAATACAAATGTTAATTATTCCCTAATAGAAGTTTATTTATACTGTTCTATTAGAGAAAATATCGATATGTATAAAACTAGCCATTTTTCTTGCTCTGTTTTTCAAAATGAAGGTTTGCTCTCCTTCAAAGTAAGTATCTATAGTCTGAATCCAGTAATTAAGCCATTTTCCAAAATAATGTTCGTCTATTTTATGATGCGCATATTCATCTACTTTTCGATGAACTTCTATTGGGTTTCCTTTATAAGAGCGCTCTATAAACAATTGGCTACACCAAAAATTAGTAAGATGTTCTAAATGGTGATCCCAATCTTTTATTATTCCATTAAATATAGGGCCTAAGAGTTCATCTTCTCTAATTTTTTCATAAAAAGTAGCTACTAAAAAATAAACGTCTTCTCTCTTCTTTATATTTTTTTTCATTTTGACCTTATATAATATTTAGTACGAGTAGTAGTGAATTAAAAAACAAACTCAATAACAGCAATATAAAAACTATTTTAATTTTCATTTGTGCTAAAATAGCAGCATTATACATCATACTCACACAAACACATAAAGAAAGTTGTATAAGTGCTCCTTGTCTATCTATATTCATTAAAATTTTCATTGCAGCCAAAGAACCTATACAACTCTGTAAGATAATAGTTAAAGGTACCATCATTAAATAACTTTCTTTAAATCTATTTAAATATTCATTATAAAGCTTCATAATTATTTGTTTTAGTTTACATATACAAAGTTCTAGCTATTATATTTGCTTTTTTATGATTCAAATCATATAGAAATGATCTCGAGTGAAATTTTAAATAACTATGCTTTTACTGAAAAGGAATATCTAAAAGGTCAACAGATTTTTGAAGAAGGAAACAGTGCAAATTTTTATTATCAGGTAAAAAAAGGAGAAGTAAAAATATACAACTTGACTTTTGAAGGAAAAGAGTTTGTACAAGGATATTTTAAAGATGGGCAAAGTTTTGGAGAACCACCACTACTTGGAAGTTTTAGATATCCTGCCAATGCTATAACTATTAAAAAAACTGTTTTACAAATAATTTCTAAAGAGACCTATCTAACTTTATTAAAAGAAAACCCAGAAGTTCATTTAGAATTAACAACTCTTTTATCTAATAGAATGCATTATAAAGCTACTATAGCAAAAGAGGTTTCTATTTATCCTCCAGAGCATCGAATACTAACTTTACTTAATTTTATTAAATCCAATGCCAAGGCAACTACTCCATTTGAAATAGAATTAACTAGATTACAGATTTCTGAATTAACAGGTTTGAGAGTAGAAACTGTTATTAGAACCATTAAAAAATTAGCGCAGCAAAAAAAACTGTCAATTATAAATCGAAAAGTTTATATTTAAATATATGCTTATTTTAGTCCAATGCTAACAGTAACAATTCTTGGAAGCGGCAATGTTGCTACTCATTTTTTTAAAGCCTTCTTTGCTTCTAAAAAAGTGGAGGTGGTACAATGGTATAGTAGAAATATTGACTCGATACAATGTTTTAGTAATCAAACCTTAATTACTAATAGTTTGCATAGCCTAAAAGAAGTTGATCTCTATATAATTGCTATTTCTGATGATGCTATTGCAAGTTTTTCTGATACGCTTCCATTCAACAATAAACTTGTGGTACATTGTTCTGGAAGTATTACTTTAAAAGAACTATCACAAAAAAACAGACGTGGTGTTTTATACCCAATACAAACTTTTTCTAAAGAAAAAGAGATTGATTTTAACAGCATTCCTTTATGTTTAGAAAGTGAATCTTTGTCAGATATGAAGATATTAAAAAAAATAGCCAGTAGTATCTCTTCCAAGGTATCTGAAATTAATTCGGAACAACGAAGATCATTACACCTAACAGCTGTTTTTGTCAATAATTTCACAAATCATTTATATCATATTGGGCAAGAGTTATGTGAATCACAAAACATTTCTTTTGAACTATTACATCCTCTTATTAAAGAAACAGTAAAAAAATTAGAAATATTAACTCCATTACATGCCCAAACTGGGCCTGCTAAACGAGGGGATTTTCAGACTATTAAAAATCATATGGATGCGCTCGAACATAGCCCATCTTCATACGCAACCATATATAAAACAATTACATCATCAATATTAAAGACCTATGGAAGAGAAGAATTATAAAGAATATCTAGAACATATTACCAGTTTTGTTTTTGACGTAGATGGTGTACTTACAGATGGTACTATTATGATTACCAGCGATGGTCAAATGCTAAGAAACATGAATATTAAAGACGGGTATGCTATAAAGCAAGCTGTAGATAAAGGGTATAATGTTTGTATCATTTCTGGAGGTAGCAATGAAGGTGTTAGACAACGGCTTAAAGGATTAGGAGTAACAGATATTTATTTAGGTGCGCATCATAAAACAGAACAATTGGATGAATATTTTGATGTGTATGATATTAAGCCAGAAAATGTACTCTATATGGGTGATGATATTCCAGATTTGCCTCCTATGAAATTAATAGGGTTGCCCTGTTGTCCTCAAGATGCCGTTCCTGAGATTAAAAATATTAGTAAATACATTTCACATAAAAATGGTGGTAAAGGATGTGTAAGAGATGTTATTGAACAGGTTTTAAAAGTACAAGAGAAATGGGATGGTAATTCTGAAGCAAAATACGATTGATTTTTAGTAATTATAATAGATGATTTCTTTTTTTAACCTTATCAGATATAAAAACCTCATCATCATTGGAGGTACGCAGTTACTTTTTAAATATTTTCTAATCAATGCTTTTTTTAGAGATACTGCTTTATTAGATTGGCAATTTTTTATACTTGTTTTTGCTACTGTTTGTATTGCTGCAGCTGGCTATGTTATTAACGATATACAAGATATTGAAATTGATAAAATTAATAAACCGAAAAAAAGAATTGTAGAAAATAACATTTCTGAAAAACCAGCGAATTACATATATATTATTTTAAATATTACAGGAGTTCTTATTGGTTTTTATATTTCAAACACTATAGAAAAAACAAGTTTTGCAATTCTTTTTGTTCTTATATCAGGTGCATTGTATTTCTATGCAACAACACTAAAAAAATATATTTTAATTAGTAATATCATTGTTTCGTTTTTGGTTGCTATAAGTATTCTTATTATAGGCATTTTTGATGTTTTGCCTATCAAAACAGAAACCAATACCTTCTTAGTGAATTACTTCTTTAAAATGCTCTTATTATATGCAATCTTTGCATTCTTTATAAATCTCTTAAGAGAAATTATAAAAGACATTCAAGATATTAATGGTGATCATAAGAATGACATCCTAACACTCCCTATACTTATAGGAAAACAACGCAGTTCAAAATTAGTTGCTATACTTTCTTTATTTGTAGCAATAGCATTGTCTTATTTTATTTATACTTATTTAGCTGCATATCAAATAGTCATTATGTATTTTATTTTTGTTTTATTGGCCCCTATCCTATACGTTACTTTTTTATGTTGGGAAGCTAAGAAAAAGAAAGAGTTTATTAAATTAAGTATGCTCCTTAAAATTATTATGGTAGTAGGTGTACTTTCTATTATACCCATTCATTATTACATTTTAAAAGGTTTTTAAATGTTGCAAAAAAAATTAAAAGACTACGCTATAATTTTAGCATCAGGATCTCCAAGAAGACAACAATTTTTTAAAGATTTAGGACTTTCTTTTGAGATTCGATTAAAGCCTGTTGAAGAAGTATATTCAGATGATTTAGCTGGCAGTTCTATCGCTGATTATTTATCTCAATTGAAAGCACTTCCTTTTAAGGAAGAATTAGTTGAAAAAGAAATTTTAATAACTTCAGACACCATTGTTTGGTCTGATAATATCGCCCTAGGGAAACCAAAAGATGAAAAAGAAGCTGTAGAAATGATTCGTTCACTTTCAGGAAAATCTCATGAAGTAATTACTGCTGTTAGTTTTACAACAAAAGATGATCAAAAAACAATAAACGATACTACTACTGTTTTCTTTAAAACTTTTACTGAAGAAGAGATCAATTATTATGTCAAAAATTTTCAACCTTATGACAAAGCTGGATCGTATGGTATACAAGAATGGATCGGTCTTATTGGGGTTACAAAAATAGAAGGCTCATATTTTAATGTGATGGGATTGCCTACACATCTTGTTTATGAAACGTTAATTACAATGACTTCTTAATTTGTTTTAATTATTTTTGATTAAACATTTTAACCATACAAAGTCATGAGATTTACTAAATATATTTTACCTGCTATTGTATTAATTACTATTGTAATATTTGCTTGTTCCAATACAATAAATAAAGAAGTTGTTTCTATTAAAGAAATAGCTGTTGAAAAAACGAAGGAAAAGCTTTCTGAAAATTTTAAAAAATATTGGTATGCTGGTGAAGCAGAACTTACTTCTTATGAGCTTCAACAAGCTAGATATGGGGAGTTAAGAGAAGGAAAAGCTGTTTTGGTTTATGTAACTGAAGATTTTTTGCCTAATGAGCAAGTAAAAGCCAATGGTAGAAATGCGAATAACGTTCCTGTACTGAAATTAAATAGCACAAAAAATTACCTTACAGGTATATATCCATATTCTATAATGACCAGTACTTTTTATCCTGTTTCTAATAATAAACATGCTATCAAGGTTTCCAATTCTGTACAAGAATGGTGTGGTCATGTATATGCTCAATTAAACAATAGAGACAAGTTTGAAGTTACTGCTCATTCTTACTTTCAAGGAGAAGCCGATCAAAACTTTCAAATAGATAAAGCATTATTAGAAAATGAAATTTGGTCTAAAATTAGAATCAATCCCGATGATTTACCAATAGGGAATATACAAATGATTCCTTCTATGGAATACGTTAGATTACGGCATAAAGAATTAAAAGCATATAATGCAACAACAACTATCAAAAAAAATGGAAATAGAAAAACATATTCTATTAAATACCCTGATTTACAACGTACTTTGAATATTGAATTTAATAGCAATTTTCCTTATGAAATTGAAGGTTGGTCTGAATCTCATAAAAGTGGATTTGGCTCTAATGCAAAAACACTTACCTCTACTGCAAAAAGAATAAAATCTATTAAAAGCCCATATTGGAGAAAAAATTCAAATGCAGATGCAGCTTTGCGAGATGAATTAGGATTATAATTTTATTTTTTAATTTCAAGATTTTACGATATACTATTAATTTATAAACACTTAATTTAAAATTAAGTATGGTAATTTGTATTTGAATAAATATTAGGTGTTAAAGAATCTTTAAAACCAAAATAAAAAAGTTGATTCTTAGTATATTTGATGCGATTCTGAAAAACCACCTAAAATGCGAAAGGCACTATTATTGACTGCTATTGTACTGTTTAATTTATCATTACAAGCACAAGCTCCAAAAAAACTAACTGCCACAGAAATTTATGAAGGTATTGAAAAACTCAACTTTCTAGGGACTGCTCTCTATATTGCCGCGCATCCTGATGATGAAAATACCAGATTGATTGCTTATTTAGCCAATCATGTAAAAGCAAGAACAGCTTATTTATCTCTCACTAGAGGAGATGGTGGGCAAAATTTAATAGGTACTGAATTGAGAGAACTCTTAGGAGTTTTAAGAACAGAAGAGCTTTTAGCTGCCAGAGGAGTTGATGGAGGAGAACAGTTTTTTTCACGAGCAAATGATTTTGGATTTTCAAAGCATCCCGATGAAACATTAGCTATCTGGAATAAAGATGAAGTGTTAAGTGATGTTGTGCGAACCATCAGAAAATTAAAACCAGATGTTATTATTAATAGGTTTAATCATAGAACTCCAGGTACTACCCATGGACATCATACTAGTTCTGCCATTTTAAGTGTAGAAGCTTTTGATCTAGCAAATAATAAAAATATATATCCTGAACAATTAGATCATTTAAATACTTGGCAACCTAGACGTTTGTTCTTTAATACAGGATGGTGGTTTTATGGAAGTAGAGAAAACTTTGAAAAAGCAGACAAAACTAATTTACTATCAGTTGATGTTGGTACGTATTATCCTTTAAAAGGAGTATCAAATAATGAAATCGCCTCTTTAGCAAGTAGTCAACATTTATGTCAAGGATTTGGAAGAATTTCTTTTAGAGGAAGTCAAGAAGAATATGTTGAGTTATTAAAAGGAGATTTGCCAAAAAATAAATCAGATTTATTTCAAGGAATTAATACAACTTGGACACGTGTAAAAGGCGGAAAAGCAATTGGTGCTATTTTAAATAAAGTTGAAACTAATTTTAATTTTAACAATCCAACAGTTCACCTCCAAGATTTAGTAAAAGCATATCAACTTATTCAAAATATTGAAGATGAGCATTGGAAAAAGCAAAAATCTAAAGAAATCAAAAGAATTATTGAGGCTACAACTGGCTTGTATATAGAAGCTGTTGCAAACCAATCTTCTACTCCTCCTGGTGATCAAGTGACTATAAATTTTGAAGCTATCAATAGAAGTTCTCAAAACATTGTACTCAAAACAATAGAAATATTAAATTATAGCTCTAAAATTAGCCCAGAAATTACATTAAATGATAATAAAAAATGGACAGAACAATTAGGTTTCAACATAGATAAAAATGCAAAAACTACTGCTCCTTATTGGTTAAGTGAGAAATGGTCTTTAGGAACTTATAAAGTAAAAGATGCTAAACTCATTGGATTACCTGAAACACCAAGAGCAATAAAAGTTTTATTTAATATACAGGTAGCAGGAGTTACTATTCCTTTTACAAAAGATTTAGTATATAAATACAGTAACCCAGCTAAAGGCGAAATTTATGAACCTTTTGAAATACTTCCCGCTGTTACAGCTAGTATTGGAGATAAGGTTACTATTTTTGCAGATGCTACTCCAAAAGAGTTTCCAATTAAAATTAAAGCTGGAAAAAAGAACTTAAATGGGCAGGTTTCATTATCATACCCTAAAGGATGGCTAGTTACTCCTAATACTATTGATTTTACCATTACACAAAAAGGAGATGAAAAAACAGTAGTTTTCACAGTAACACCTCCTAACAAAGAAAGTGAAGGAGTGATTTCTCCTATCTTAACTATTGACGGCAAAACATATTCTAAAGAGTTGATAGAAATCAATTATGATCATGTTCCAAAACAATCTATTTTATTAAACTCTGAAGCAAAAGTAGTTCGGTTAGATATTCAAAAAGCTGGAGAAAATATTGGTTATATAGTAGGTGCTGGAGATGCTGTACCAGAAAGTTTAAAACAAATTGGTTACAATGTATTAACTATTGATCCACAAGAAATTCAAGAAGGAACTTTAGATAAATTTGATGCCATTGTAGTAGGAATACGAGCTTATAATGTAAATCAAACACTTAAATTTAAGCAGCGCTTTTTATTAGATTATGTAAAAGGTGGCGGAAACCTTATCATACAATATAATACAGCTAGGAGAAGAGGGCTTGGTATTGATAACTTGGCTCCTTACCCACTTACTTTATCTAGAGATCGAGTAACCGATGAAAATGCTGAAGTACGTTTGTTAGCCAAAAACCACTCTCTTTTAAACTTCCCTAATAAAATAGAATCTACTGATTTTGATGGTTGGGTACAAGAAAGAGGGCTGTATTTTCCAAATGAATGGGGAAAGGAATTTACTCCTATATTATCTATGAATGACAAAGGTGAAACTGCTAAGAATGGGAGTTTACTAGTAGCTCCTTATGGAAAAGGGCATTATATTTACACTGGTCTAAGTTTCTTTAGAGAATTACCTGCTGGGGTTTCCGGCGCCTATAAAATATTCGCAAATATGCTCTCTATAGGAAAGGCAGAGGTTGAAAAGAAAAAAGACATCAAAGGGTAATATATGTTCAAAAAATTTGCTTGGAAAAAAAGCTATACAGCAGTACTTATTGCTAATGCTATTTACATTCTTATTTTTTATTTTATAATGACAGGAAACCGTTAATTCATGGAGCAAATAGATTGGATTATATTAAGTTGCACCTTGCTTTTTATAGTTGTTTATGGCGTTTTAAAAACAAAAGGAAGCAAAAATGTAAAAGATTATGTTTTAGGGAATAATGAAGCAAAATGGTGGACTATTGGTCTATCTGTAATGGCCACGCAAGCTAGTGCTATTACTTTTTTGTCAACACCTGGACAGGCTTTTCATGATGGAATGGGCTTTGTTCAATTTTATTTTGGGCTCCCACTTGCTATGGTAGTTATATGCATTGTTTTCATACCTATTTACCACAAATTAAAAGTCTTTACTGCCTATGAGTTTTTAGAAAAAAGGTTTGATCTAAAAACCAGAACCTTAGCAGCTATACTCTTCCTAATTCAAAGAGGTTTAGCAGCTGGTATTACCATTTTTGCCCCTGCTATTATTTTATCGGCAGTTCTGGGATGGGATTTAAAGTTATTGAACTTAATTATTGGTATTCTTGTTATTATATATACAGTATCTGGAGGAACAAAAGCAGTAAGCGTTACACAAAAACAACAAATGTTTATAATCATGGCTGGGATGTTTACAGCCTTCTTTCTAATATTGAGTTATTTACCTTCTGACATTACTTTTAGTAAAGCTTTAAAAATAGCTGGTGTCAATGAAAAATTAAATATTCTTGATTTTTCTTTTGACCCCAAAAGTAGGTATACCTTTTGGAGTGGTATTACTGGAGGTTTCTTTTTAGCGCTTTCCTATTTTGGTACAGATCAAAGTCAAGTACAACGATATCTCTCTGGGAAATCTATAAGAGAAAGTCAGTTAGGGCTAATTTTTAATGGTCTTCTTAAAGTACCCATGCAGTTCTTTATTTTACTTGTCGGTGTTATGGTTTTTGTATTTTACCAATACAATACTTCCCCTCTTAACTTTAATCCTGTAGCCAATGAAACAGTATTAAATTCTGAATACGCAGATGAATACAAAACATTGCAAGAAGCTCATGAAAAATTAGAAAAAAAGAAAATAATAGCACAGCAAAATTATTCTTCTGCATTAGATATTAAAGAGTATAATGATATTGTTTCTGCTCAAAAAAGTATAGTTTCTATTAATCAAGAAGAGCTTATTAATCGAGAAAAAGCTAGAGAGATTATTAAAAAAACAGATGCCTCAGTACAAACAAATGATAAAGATTATGTTTTTATTCATTTTATATTAAATAATCTTCCTAAAGGACTTATTGGATTACTTTTAGCCGTTATACTATCTGCTGCTATGTCATCAACAGCATCTGAGTTAAACGCATTAGGTACTATTACTGCTATCGATCTATATAAGAGAAATCACGAAGGAAAAAAAGAGCGCAATGACAAACATTATGTAAATGCATCAAAGTGGTTCACATTACTTTGGGGTGTTATAGCTATTATCTTTGCCAATTTTGGATCTTTGGTAGACAACTTAATTCAGTTGGTTAATATCATTGGATCTGTTTTTTATGGTAATGTACTAGGCATTTTTCTTTTAGCATTTTTCTTTAAAATGATTAGAGGTCATGCTGTTTTTTGGGCAGCTGTGATTACGCAAATTATTATTATTTATATCTATTATCAATATATTTATATAGAAGAAATGATAGGGTATTTATGGCTTAATTTCATTGGCTGTGCGCTAGTTATTATAATTGCGCTATTAATACAAACTTTTTCAAAAACAGAAAAACCACTTTCTTCATAAAATATGAAAAATAAAAAAAACCTGCATTTAGCAGGTTTTTTTTATAGTATTCTTACACTAAAATTATAGTGCTCCCCATTCTTTTAGTGAATCTTCATTAAGTTTTACGTAATCTGCATTTGGTGCTGCTTTTGCTAATTTTAAAGATTCTTTTGCAGCCTTAATAGCTCCTTTTTTATCTCCTGACTTAGCATAAATCAACGATTTTTGACGGTACATCCAAAAAGCAGGTTGTTCTCTTTTTGCTATTGCTTGATCAATCCATGTTTTAGCCTTGTTAATGTCTTTACCATTTTCTAAATAATATACTGCAGATTGATAAAAATCATTTGCACTTGGTCCAGACATAGTAGCATTAATACTTGCCAAAACAGCAGTTTCAGTTGGTGTCTTAAATGGTATCCCCACATATGTCTTTTCCCATAATATACCGATGACAGCAGAATCATTTGTAAGATCATCGAATGTCATAGTAAATGATTCTATGTTGACTGGCATTTGTATTGGAGATACTGTAGTTTTTGCCGCTACTTTTGTATCATCCCAAGTTTGTGGAAGTCCACCTCCATCAGCTTCAGTATAAAAATACACCTCCCATGAGGTTTTAGTTGGTTTTGTATAAACCGCATAAGATCCAGCTTTTAATACTTGCCCGTCTACGGTAACATCTGTACTAAAGGTAATTTTTGTTCTTGCATTAGCTCCTGTGCGCCATACTTTATCATAAGGGACAAGGTTTCCAAAAATAGTTCTTCCTTTCATAGATGGTCTAGAATAAACTAAAGATACATCTGTCAATCCAACTTTTTGTTCCATTTTAGCCAATGGACTAGGTTGTGGTGTTGTAATCTGCGCATTCAAAGTGATCGCAGCTACAAATAAGCTTAAAAACAGTATTACTTTTTTCATTTTAATTAGTGTTTGTTATTTTTCAAAGCAAAATTACCCATAAACTCAATAATAAATGTTAAAGTATTATTAAAAACAACTTCAACAATATTATAAACAACCCAGTCTTAACGCTTAACTTTCGCTTAACACAATAATAAAAAAATAGTCTAATTTTGCGCGAATGAATTTATCTAAGAATTACATTGCAGAGTTTATAGGTACTTTTTCCTTAGTATTTTGTGGAACTGGAGCTATGACTATTAATGAAGTAACAGGAGGAGATGTGTCTCATGTAGGTATAGCTATTACCTGGGGGCTTATTGTAATGGGAATGATTTATGCTTTTGGAGATATTTCCGGCGCTCATTTTAACCCTGCTGTAACAATTGCTTTTGCTTATGCAAAAAAATTCCCTTGGAAAGAAGTTCCTAAATACCTCATCATACAGTGTCTAGGAGCTATAGCTGCCAGTGGGGTATTATTGTTTTTATTTCCAACTAGCGAGTTTTATGGAGCTACACTTCCTACCCTAGATATTGTAGATGTATACGGGGCTTTTGTGTTAGAATTACTCCTTACCTTTTTTCTAATGGTGGTTATTATTAATGTTTCTACAGGTTCAAAAGAAATTGGTGTAATTGCCGGAATTGCTATAGGAGGGATTGTATTATTAGAAGCTATGTTTGCTGGACCTATTACAAAAGCTTCAATGAACCCCGCTCGGTCACTTGGTCCTGCACTTATTTCTGGTCATCTAGAATACTTATGGTTATATATCGTCGCTCCCATAATAGGTGCTTTTTTGGCAGTAGTTAGCTGTAAATTAGTAAAAGATGATAATTGTTGTGATGATGATACTGGTGATTGTTAAAAAAAAAGCAGGCCTATAAGCCGGATTCTGTCTAGTCTTATCATTTATCTAGGTTATCAATTACTCAATAACTCAAACCGCCTACCCTTCAACATTGGGCGAGCTACCCTCAAGTGTTGGTTTACATGGCGTTGCACCGCATAGAGTTTACCTGATTTCACTACAGCATTACCTGTACATTCTTTCTGCTGCACTTGTCCTAATCTTTCAATTGACGGGAGTTACCCGCTATGCTGCTCTATGGTGTCCGGACTTTCCTCTTTATATAAAGCGATAAGATAGCCTGCTAAGCGCAAATTTATAGTAATTTATATTCAATAAAGTTAAAATAACTGGAAAATATGGTTTCTCCATAAAATGAAATTAATCATTGAAGTAGGTTTTTAATTTCAGAAGTTAATGTCGTATGGTTTTTCCTTATACATAATATACTAATGAAGTTATAAAAATGGAAAAATATGCTATAAAGATTCAAAAACAAGATTTATGATAGTTGAAAGAGCGAACTATATAGTTCGCTCTTTCCTTTTATTAGAAGCAATAGATTCCTGGAGGACATATAGAATGTGAAGGGCATAAACATGTATGGTCTGGAGCATGCCCTCCCTTATTTTTTAGAGCTTCGAGATTGGTAACAGAGCTTTTGTTTAGCTTTAATGTTTTAAGATTTTTACTTTTCATAATTAAATTTTTAATAGATTAATATTAACACTAAATTAATCAAAATAATTGATAATCAGATAATTATGGTTTATCCGCAATGCTATTACTTAAAAAACTTATTGATTAATCATACAATTGTATAAAATTATACTCCACCCTTTAAACGAATTATAAACTAACTTATAGCAATATTTTTTAATTCTTTATAATAAAAGCCAACTATTGTTAATAACTCATTCCATTTTCTAGTACGATAAATTTAATTTATATAAGAGATTTTTATCTTTGTGTTATTCACAGAATCTATATGGAGCATTTTGTAGTATCAGCTAGAAAGTATCGTCCGCAAACATTTAAAGATGTTGTTGGACAACAAGCCATTACCAATACACTACTCAATGCCATAGAAAACAATCATTTGGCTCAAGCATTACTTTTTTGTGGTCCTAGAGGTATTGGTAAAACTACATGTGCTCGTATTTTAGCAAAAAAAATAAATCAAGACGGTACAGAAAATCCAGATGAAGATTTTGCCTTTAACATTTTTGAGTTAGATGCTGCTTCAAATAATTCTGTAGATGATATTCGAAGCCTCATAGACCAGGTGAGAATACCTCCACAAGTTGGAAAGTATAAAGTCTATATTATAGATGAGGTACATATGCTTTCTCAAGCTGCTTTTAATGCTTTTTTAAAAACCTTAGAAGAGCCCCCTAAACATGCTATTTTTATTTTAGCAACTACTGAAAAGCACAAAATTATACCAACCATATTATCTCGTTGTCAGATTTTTGATTTTAAAAGAATTACTGTTTCAGATATTAAAGAGTATTTAAAGTACATTGCTGAGAATCAAAATATAATTGCAGATGATGACGCCTTACATATTATAGCGCAAAAAGCAGATGGGGCTATGCGAGATGCCTTATCTATTTTTGATCGTGTGGTTAGTTTTTCTGGCACTAATCTTACTAGGCAAGCAGTTACAGAAAATCTAAACGTATTAGATTATGAAATATATTTTGAATCAACAGATCTTATTTTACAAAATAATATTCCTCAACTGCTTCTAAATTTTAATACCATTTTATCAAAAGGTTTCGATGGACATCATTTTATCTCTGGTTTAGCATCTCATTTTAGAGATCTTATGGTTTGTAAAAACGAAGCTACTATTCCGCTTTTAGAAGTGGGTAATGCGACAAAACAAAAATACTTAACCCAGTCTAGGGAAACTTCTCTCTCTTTTTTGTTAAAGGCTATAGAGATTGCAAATGATAGCGATCTAAATTATAAACAAAGTAAGAATCAACGCTTACTTATTGAGTTATGCCTTATGCAACTAGCCTCTATCAATTTTGATGGAGAAAAAAAAAATGACAAAAACTTCATAATTCCGGCTTCATTTTTTAATGCTGATACTTTTAAACCTAAAGAAAAAAAACAGTTAGTTAACCATCTGGATAAAAGTAAAGAAGAAACTATAACTACTGATGCTGTTGAAAATATAGAAGTATTTCAACCTACTAAGGAAGAAGTACCACCTCTTAAAATTGAATTAAAAAATCTAGAGAAAAAAGTTTCAGGTTTATCATTATCTAGTATTAAAGCTAAAAAAGAACACCAATTAAGCAAGCAAGAAATTGTTCCTAATATTGAAAATTTACCAAAAGATGCGTTTAATGAAGAAACGCTGCAAAAATTATGGAATGATTATATCAAGTTAATTGAAGAAGAAGGAAAAAAAATAGTAGCGTCTAATTTAGCTGCCGATACTCCTAAATTGAAAAATGAAAGTACTATTTGGATTGAATTACCAAATGATACTATGAAAAAAGAAGTAGAACGAGAACAACATTCATTAGTAACATATCTAAAAAAGAATCTTAATAATTATGATGTTAATCTGTTAATAACAGTTAATGAAGTTGTAGCTAAAAAATATGCTTTTACACCTGAAGAGAAGTATGAAAAACTTAAGGAAAAGAACCCATTAATAGATACACTTAGAAAAGAATTTGATTTAGATATATAAAATGCTAGGATTAAAATTACCAACAGACCCAAGATGGGTAAATATTGTAGAAAAGAACATCGAAGAAATTTTAACAGATCATGCTTATTGTGAGCAAAAAGCAGCTTCAATGGCTATCTCATTAATTATTGGTTTTCCAGAAAGAACGGAACTTGTACAAGAAATGACTGCTTTAGTAAAAGAAGAAATAAGTCATTTTAAAATGGTTCATGATAGAATTATTGAAAGAGGTTGGGTACTAGGAAGAGAACGAAAGGATATGTATGTGATAGAATTGATGAAGTTTTTTCCAAAAGGAGGAAGTAAAACTACACATTTAATTCATAAATTATTATATGCTGCACTTATAGAAGCGAGAAGTTGCGAGCGTTTTAGATTATTATCTGAACATATAAATGATAAAGAATTAGCCAGCTTTTATAAAAATTTAATGGTAAGTGAAGCAAATCATTACACCATGTTTCTAAAATTTGCACGTATGTATGATACCGAAGGGATTGTAAATGAAAAATGGAACGCTCTCTTAGAATACGAAGCTACACTAATGAACAACTTGGGCACCAAAGAAACGATGCATGGATAAATAGTTCTTATCAAATTTTGTATCTTGTATCGTACTAAGCTTCTCTTAACTAGCTAATGAAAAATACACTTTTTCTTTCTATACTGTTCTCTGTTTTTCTTTGTAAGAATCTTTATGGACAAACTGATAGTTTAGTCAATTTTAGTGCTCAAGAGCTAAAAGATAAAAGTAGAAATTTTCGATACTCTGACCTTGATTTAGCAAAAGTTTATGCTCAAGAACTTCTTGATAGAGGTTTAAAAAAGAGTGATTTAGAAGACATTTCTGATGGCTATCATCAATTAGGGATGGTAAATCAAATTAAAGGAAACTACACTACTTCTATAGAGCAGTTTAATATAGGGATTAATTGGGCTCAAAAGCTCAAGGATAGTTTACGGCTTATTGAATTATATTGGGTTAGAGGAAATTCTTATTTATATAGCAACGATCAAAAAAAAGCATTATCCAATTATACCAAAGCACAGTATATTTCAAAAAAACAACATAATCTTCGTTATGAAATCATTAGTTGGGTTAATATTGCATCTGTAAAAAAAGAAATTGGGCAACTACATGAAGCTCTAGAAATTGAACGAAAAAATTTAAAGTTATCTCAAAATATTCAATTTAAAAAGAAAACAACTCCTGTTGATTTAATTATGAATTTGGGAGAAACCTTTCTAAAACTTAATGAAAATGATTCTGCAATTTTTTATAGTAAAAAAGGGCTTGCTAAAAGTTTAGAAATTGATGATATAGATGGTACTAGTTATTTTTATGTAAATCTGGGTTTAGCTTACGCCAATAAGAAAGAATATAAGAATGCGCTTGGTTATTTCGAAAAAGCAGAAAAAGTTATTATAACTTTCAATAATGAAAAACGCCTTATCCAAGTACACTACCATCTTGCCAATAGTAACTATCAACTGAAAGCATACAATACTTCCATAGCCTATCTGGGTAAAGCTGAACGTCTCATTGAAAAAAATCAATATCAGAATACACCTGATGCACTTAAAGTATATGATCTTTATGCAAAAGTGCATGAATTACTTGGGGATATTGATTTGTCTAATCAATATTATAAAAAATATGTAGCTACAGATAATTTACTAGATAAGAATACTTTAGAAGTCATTCAAGATGTTCATAAAAGTGATCTTAAAAATAAAAATTCTGAAATAGCCAGTATAGCTCAGAAAAGAAAACAACAACAAAATCAATTAAATACAATTATTATTATTAGTTTATCAATACTTATAATTATTGGTATTTTTTTATTTAGAAGTATTAAAAAATCACGAAAAAACAAATATCTTTTTAATGATCTTTTAAAAAAAATAGAAAAAAAGAAAGCGATCTCTCCGAATCAAACTATATCTATTACCGATAAAAAAACTCTAGCTGTTTTAACCAAACTAAAAGAGTATGAGGAGAAAGCTTTTTATCTTCATCCGGATTTTAGCCTTATTAACTTAGCCAAAAAGGTAAAAACCAACCCAACCTATCTTTCAAAAATTATCAATGAACATAAAAAAATGAAGTTTCAGGCATATACAAATGATCTCAGAATCAATTATGCCATTCATCGTTTAAAAGAAGATAAAAAATTCCGTTCGTATGCTGTACAACATATCGCTAAGGAAATAGGATATAAAAGCCCATACTCCTTTTCTCGTCACTTTAAAAAACAAACGGGTATCCACCCCTCTGTATTCATCTCTAAAATAAACACAAAAGAATCTAGTAGGTAATTGCACTAAATTAAAGAAAATAGCGCAAGTATATTTTTTAGAAAAATAGCTTCATACTACCTTAGAGATTATCTAATTTGTTAATTAAACTTTATATCATGAAAAAAAAAGAATTACGAAAAATACACTTGAATAAAATGGTTATATCTAGATTAGATCAAGATAGAACTCATCTTATAAAAGGAGGTTTTTTTACTGGAAGCTGTTTTTTATGCCCAGCTAGAACCACTCATGAAACCTCTTCATACGCAGATAGAAAATGTCGTCCTTCTGAAGATTTTACGACAGGAAACTAAATTAAAAAACAACTTCTCTATTTTAAAGCAAATAGAGAAGTGTACTTTTTTTTGGATTAAAGAGCTACTTAATTTTAGGGTATTGGGGAAACCGAAAACCATATAGAGTAGGTAGCTTTTAAAACTTTTCAATTATGAAAAAAAGAAATCTTAAATCATTAAACCTTAACAAAAAATCTATTTCTAATTTAAATGACAGTGCTATTAAAGGAGGTACTGGCATAGGTAGTGGTTTTTGTACTCAAGCTACTTTTGAAGATGGCTGTGTACTGTCTTTAGGTGTACTTCGATGTGGTGCAACTAGTGTTGGTTTTATATGTGCTGCTGCTTGTGCTCCAGATGATAAATAGTTAAAATAAAATAAACCGTCTCAGGTTTGAGACGGTTTATTTTATTTATAATTCATCAAAACCTTGATTTCATTATAATTTAATCAAGAGGGTATATGTTAACATACTTAAAACTAAATAAGTTTTACTAAATTGTAAGCTTCCCTTAAAACCGAACTGTTTAAAAGTAGAATAATTAGTTTTA
>CAYMDH010000045.1:0-30689 GCA_964389205.1 uncultured Flavobacteriaceae bacterium | reverse complement strand
CACCAACTCTGCTGCCTTGATTTTTAAGATTTTTGTCGAAGCCATTTACTTTCTAAGAAAATTTTGAGTTAAGTTTTAAAAGAGTAAGTAGTGATGTACTTTTTCTGATAGATAAGAAGGTTTTGTCATCTTTTTAACTTTGTAGTAAATCAAAGTATTTTAATATTGGATGATGGAAGTCATCCATAAAGCATTTTACAAAGTAAAAGCGATCTGGGTGGTGCTGATTTAAAATAATGTAAATTTCAAGAAGTGAAAAAGCAGGCTAGATTTTTTTGTTTCTTTTTTCATCAATGGAAAAAAGAATAAAAGGAAATTACTTTACCAACACCTCTTCAATAACAGCAGTCTCAGTACAATTACGTATTTTAAGTTCTATTTCCTTATCATCTACCTCACTTTCAATAAAATAGGTTTTACAAGGCTTGCTTTTGGTATCGCTTTTAGAAAAAATCACATCTCCTTTTGCTAAAATTGTGGCAATTTGTATAGAATCTATTTCATAAATAGAAGTGTAGTCTATTTTTTTAGATCGAATATCTTTTAAAACTCTACAATTGGGCGAATAGCAAAATTGAGTGTCTTTTTTCTTTAAAAAGAACGTTAAAATGATCAATCCAAGGGCAAATCCTCCTAAATAATACCCAATTCTTTTAAGTAAAGGCATGAAAGTCTAAAAAATAAGTAAGTTGATATCGCTATACGAGAGGCCGTACCACTCTGCTACCGATTTGTTGGTTAAAATTCCATGGTAAAAATACAAACCACTTCGCAAACCACGGTCAAAACGCAAAGAATTTTCTAAACCACCGTCTTCACCAACCTTTAATAGCATAGGCGTAAAAATATTGCTTAAGGATACTGATGCAGTACGCGCATAACGCGACGGGATATTAGGAACACAATAATGAATCACGCCACATTTTTCAAAGGTAGGATTATCATGCGTAGTAATTTCACTGGTTTCAAAACAACCGCCCATATCAATACTAACATCAATAGCTACCGCACCTTGTTTCATGTTTTCCATCATGGTTTCTGAAACAATAATAGGTGCTCTGTCTTTTCCTCGTACAGCTCCAATAACTACATCGCAACGGCGTAATGATTTTAATAAGGTTTTAGGTTGTAGTGTAGAAGTATAAATAGTTCGCCCTAAATTAGTTTGGATGGTTCGTAATTTAGTAATAGAATTATCAAAAACTTTGACTCTGGCACCTAGACCAATAGCAGAACGGGCTGCAAATTCTCCAACCGTACCACCTCCAATAATCACAACATCTACGGGAGGTACGCCTGTAATATTTCCAAACATTAATCCATTCCCGTTGTTAGGGTTGGCCATTAACTCTGCAGCAATTAATACAGCGGCTGTGCCTGCAATTTCACTAAGGGCTCGAATGGCAGGAAAATTACCATCATCATCTTTAATATATTCAAAACCAATAGCGGTTACTCGCTTTTTAGCGAGCATTTCAAAATATTTTTTAGTGCGTGTTTTTATTTGAAGCGCAGAAATAATAATGGTCTGCGGGTTGAGCAATTCTAATTCTTCTAGAGTAGCAGGTTCTACTTTGAGTAAAATAGGGCAGGAGAATACCTTTTTGGTATCGGTGGTAATTTCTGCACCTGCATCACTATAATCCTTATCTGAAAAATTAGATCCTTTTCCAGCATTAGATTCTATAAGTACCCGATGCCCATTGCCAGTAAGCGCATTTACAGCATCTGGAGTTAAACATACTCTTTTTTCTTGAAAAGCTATTTCTTTGGGTAAGCCAATAAACAATTCTCCTTTTTGTTTTAAAACTTCCAGCATTTCCTCTTGCGGGAGGAGTTGTTGTTTGGTAAAGGGAGATAATGGCTCACTCATTTATTTTTAGATAGTGGTTAGTAGTACTACTAAGATAAAAGAAATTAATAACTATAAAAACGTATTTTTTTTACGCTCTTCTTCTTTACGCTTTTTTTCTTCTCGCTCCTTTTCTTTAAACTCATCCAACTCGCGTTCTATTTCTTTTAAATCAATACCATGTACTAATTTGTCGAAGAGTTTAATACGAATTAGATAAACAAATGGTATTATTATTGCCATGAGAGGTATGAGGTAATAAATTTCTAATTCGTCAACATACCCACCTTCATTATTCAAAACTGTAAATAATTGAAATGCATACATACTAATAGGTATTAATAATATATGATACCACCAATGTTTACAAGTGAAAAACCATAAAACTAATAGTAAAAATGGAATAAATTTACCTAAAAATAACCATGCATATAAATTTACATCTTCATAAAAAGTACTTTCTATAGTAAACAAAAAAGTCTCCCAAACAGATGCTGCAGGAAGACTTTTATATAAGTATAATAAATATGGTGATATAGCTATAATTATAGCTATAATTGAATCTGATATTATTTTTCTGCTAATCCGTGATTCTCTCGCCTTTTTTAGCAAGTCTTTTTTGAGCGTCTTTGATTTGTTTTGCAGTGACTCCTTGTGGGTCGCCTCCGTAGAGTTGTTCATCTAAATCGCTATTAGGGCTACAAGATACAAATAAGAATGTTGCTACAAAAGCGAGTGCTAGAAATATTTTTTTAGTATTCATGACAGTTATTTTTTTTTGGTTACCGATAGTACAAACATAGGCCAAAAAAAAAAACGCTCATTAAATACTTTTGTCGTACCTTTATCGATTTTTTTATGCGCTTCATCGAGAATTTCTGAATTTAATTTATACAAAAATCAATAGTTCTCAGCATTTTATCGTTAAAAGGTAAGTATTCGCTGTTTAACGTCAGTTTCCCTGATTTGGACCTTCTTATAGTTTTCTGGTAAAAAACTAGCTATTTTTTCAGGCCATTCTATAAAGATATAATGGTTGGAAGCAAGATATTCTTCAAAACCAATGTCTAAGGCTTCTTCTTCATTTTCTAAACGATAAAAATCAAAGTGATAAATGTTATGTTTACTTCCTTGGTACTCATTTACCAGACTAAAAGTAGGGCTGCTTGTCTCATGAGTTACCCCCAATTGCTTTGCTAAGGCTTTTATAAGGGTTGTTTTTCCAGCACCCATATCACCATAAAACAAAAAAACACTAGCAGAAGTACCTTCTAGTAGTTGTTTTGCTACGGTATTTATTTCTTCTAGGGAGTATGTTATGGTAGTCATTGTTGTATTTGAAAATGCAAATTTCCATTATTATATGGAAAGTATCAAGGATTACTTTCTTTTTTATTAAATTCATTTTGCCTTGATATAAGACAGAGGGAGAAATACAATGGCCTGTATTTGAATTATGGACCGGAAAATAATAGGTCTTAATCAAAAAACTTTTTTGCTATGTTCATTTTACCTTGATGTAAAACGAACCAAAAGATCAAGACTTATTTTAAGTTTTTTGAAATACTGCATATGTTTTTTCGCTTCCGCATTTTGAGCCACTTCGTTCGCAAAATGCTCCTTCATCCATCTCTAAAAACCATTTTTGATTTCTAGCAAAACTTAAAATAGGTCGATTAAAAAACTTTTGACGCACTTTCACTTGTTTTATAGCTAGCTCATGAAAACCTTGATTTTACTTTCTGAAAATTCTCTTAGAAGGCAAATGGCTTCGACAAAAATCTTAAAAATCAAGGCAGCAGAGTTGGTGTTAAATGAAAAGTTGTTTGAGCAAAGCGAGTTCTTTTCATTGTGTTGAGGGTGCCGTAGTATTTTCTTAGATTTTATCGCTTGCCTTGACTTTTTTGATTCGTTTTTGTGTCAAGACAAAAATGAATAAAGGACTACTTCGGATCCAAAACAACAAAAGGAATAATCATTTCTTCTAGAGAAACTCCGCCGTGTTGGTAGGTATTCCTATAATAACTTACATAATGATTGTAATTGTTAGGATATGCAAAAAAGAAATCGCCTTTGGCAAAAATAAAAGAACTACTCATATTAATGCTGGGCAAATGTCCTTCTTTTGGGTTTTTGATAGCTAGTACGTCTTTATCCTGATACGTAAGGCTTCTTCCTGTTTTATAGCGTAAGTTAAGACTGGTGTCTCGATCGCCAACCACTTTGGATGGGTTTTTTACATTAATAGTACCGTGGTCTGTAGTGATAATTAGCTTGAAACCAAGTTGTTGTGCTTGTTGAATAATATCTAATAGAGAGGAGTTTTTAAACCAGCTTTGTGTTAGTGATCTGTATGCTTTATCATTAGAAGCCAGTTCTTTAACTACATCCATCTCTGTTTTAGAGTGTGAAAGCATGTCTACAAAATTATAGACCAGTACCGTTAGGTCGTTGTCTTTTTGAGATCTAAAGTTGTCTGCTAGCTTTTTACCTGCTTTTAAACTGGATATTTTGTGGTATTCCCATTTTAAAGAAAGCCCTAAACGACGAATTTGTTCTCTTAAGAAATCATGCTCATGCATGTTTTTACCGCCTTCATCGGTATCGTTTTTCCAATAATTGGGATGTTTTTTTTCCATATCAGAAGGCATCAAACCAGAAAAAATAGCATTACGTGCATACTGTGTTGCGGTAGGTAAGATGCTGTAGAATAACTCTTCTTTTTGTTTCTTATAATGAATCCCTACAGTATTTTCAAAAGATTTCCATTGATCTAATCGAAGGTTGTCAATAACCACAAGCAGTGTGGGAGTGCCTTTTTTAAGTTCTGGCATTACACGTTCTTTAAATAGCGTATGAGACATGACTGGTGCATCATCATCTTCAAACCAAGAGGTGTAATTTTTCTCTACAAACTTCCCAAAGTGCGAATTTGCTTCCGATTTTTGCGACTCTAAAATTTCAAACATACTAGAATCTTCAATATTCTCTAACTCCATTTCCCAATAAATAAGCCTGTTGTATAGTTCTGCCCATTCTTCATAAGAATTTACCATGGATAGGTCCATAGCTATTTTACGAAACTCTTGTTGGTAGTTGGAAGTTGTTTTTTCTGTGACTAACCTAGAATGATCTAAGCTTTTCTTTAAGCTTAGCAGTATTTGATTAGGGTTAACAGGCTTTATCAGGTAATCTACAATTTTAGATCCAATAGCCTCATCCATAATAAATTCTTCTTCACTTTTTGTAATCATGATAATAGGAACCTCGGGTCTAATTCCTTTAATTTCAGAAAGCGTTTCTAAACCGCTAATTCCAGGCATGTTTTCATCTAGAAATACAATATCAAAATTTTTGGATTCAATTTCTTCTAAAGCTTCTGTACCACTTTGACAAGTAGTTACCTCATAGTTTTTTGCTTTTAAGAACATGATATGTGGCTTTAGTAGATCAATCTCATCGTCTACCCACAATATTTTGATTGCATTCATGTATGTATTTGTTTATTTGGTTTTGACTTGATTTTAACTTTTCTAATCGGCTAAAAAAATGCTGTTTTGTTCTCATTTTTCGTTTTTTTATTGTTTCTTAACTTAGGCTAAGCAACTCAAAAAAAATCTCACCTGACATTAAAACCATCAATTTTCGCTTCAATTCAAAAAACTAAAATTAACTCATTGTTATTCTGGTTCAAAAATAGAAAATCATCTTTGTTAAATAGTATAAATAATTACTTCTATTTGTATATTTTTATGAGTCTGTTTTTTTATTAAAAGAAACATTTTTAAGTTATCATAAACTTAGTTGTGATGACTCCTTCATATATGTATATTTGTAGTTCAACTAAACAATTTTTATCCGTTTGAGTACCACTAATAAACTTAAAATTTTAAATGACCCAATTTACGGATTTATTACTATTCCCAACACGCTTATTTTTGACCTAATTGCGCACTCGTATTTTCAGCGTTTGCGTAGAATCTCTCAAATGGGATTGTCTTATTTGGTATATCCAGGAGCGCACCACACAAGATTTCATCATGCTATAGGATGCATGCATTTAATGCAAAAAACAATACAAGTACTTCGTTTTAAGGAGGTTGAGATATCTAAAGAAGAAGAAGAAGGTTTGTTAATCGCTATCCTTTTACACGATATAGGGCACGGTCCATTTTCTCATGCTATGGAACATAGTATTGTTAATGAGATTCATCATGAGCAAATTTCACTTCATTTTATGGAGACTCTTAACCTCAATTTTAACGGAAGTTTAACGCTCGCAATTCAAATTTTTAAAGGAACGTACCCCAAAAGATTTATGAATCAGTTGGTTTCTGGTCAATTAGATATAGACAGAGCAGATTATTTAAAGCGCGATAGCTTTTTTTCGGGCGTAGCTGAAGGAAATATCAATTCAGAGCGTATTATTACTATGCTTAATGTCTATAATGGGGAATTGGTAGTAGAAGAAAAAGGAATCTATTCCGTAGAAAAATTTTTAGTAGCAAGACGTTTAATGTATTGGCAAGTGTATTTGCATAAAACGAGTTTGGTGGCAGAGCAATTGCTTATTAGAGTATTAAAGAGAGTCAAAGAATTGGTAGATAAAGGTGTTGAAATACAAGCGAGCTCTGCATTGAGTTTTTTTATACACAATAAGATATCAGGAGGTGAGTTTAATGAAACAGTTTTAAATACATTTTCCAGATTAGATGATTATGACATCATTTCTGCAATGAAAGAATGGCAGTTTCATAACGATTTTGTATTGTCTAATTTATGCAAGATGATATTGAATAGAACCTTGTTGAAAATTAAAATTAAAAACAATCCTATTAAAGATGAAAAGCTTTTAAATCTGAAAGAAAAGTTGATGAAAACTCATAGCATTACATCTGAAGAAGCTGCGTATTTCGTATTTAAAGGGACTATCGAAAATCAAGCCTATAATATTGAAAATCAAAATATTAATATTTTAATGAAAAGTGGAAAAATACAAGATGTTGTTAAAGTTTCAGACCAATTAAACTTACATGCATTATCAAAACCAGTTAAGAAATATTATAGCTGTTACCCTAAGGGAGAATTCTAACAGTTTTTTTATACTTTTGCGAGAATGAAATTTACAGCAAGCCAAATAGCAGGAATTTTAGAAGGAGATATTGTGGGTGACCCTAATGTAGAAGTTTCTAAATTATCCAAAATAGAAGAAGGTACTGAAGGATCGTTAACCTTCTTAGCAAATCCTAAATACAAATCATTTATATATACTACCAAAGCATCTATTACCATTGTTAATAAAGATTTTGAACCAGAAACTCCTATAAGTACAACTCTTATTAAGGTTGAAGATGCTTATAAGTCTTTTTCAAAACTCTTAGAATATTACAATCAGGTTAAACTAAATAAAGCAGGTATTGAACAACCTTCCTTTATTTCAGAGAGTGTCTCTTATGGAGATAATGTGTATATAGGAGCCTTTACTTATCTAGGAGAAAATGTGAAAATAGGAGAAAATGTGAAAATTTTCCCTAATGTTTATATTGGAGATAATACCCAAATAGGAGATAATGTAGTTGTTTTTGCAGGCGCAAAAATTTACTCAGAATCTGTTATTGGAAATTCATGTGTTATACACAGTGGAGCTATTGTTGGAGCAGATGGATTTGGTTTTGCACCTAACGAAAAAGGAGAATTTCAAAAAGTTCCTCAAACAGGTAATGTTATCATAGAAGATCATGTAGATATTGGAGCTGGAACTACCATAGATAGAGCAACTTTAGGATCAACTGTTATAAAAAGAGGTGTTAAACTTGACAATCAAATTCAAATTGCACACAATGTGGAAATTGGAGAAAATACAGTAATAGCTGCTCAAACTGGAATTGCAGGTTCTACCAAAATAGGTAAGAATTGTATGATTGGTGGTCAGGTAGGCATTGCAGGACATATTACCATCGGTAACAATATAAAAATACAAGCACAATCAGGAATAGGAAGAAATGTAAAAGACGATGAAGTACTTCAAGGTTCTCCAGCCTTTACATACAGTGATTGGAATAAATCATATGTGTATTTTAAGAACCTGCCAAAATTAGCAAATACAGTTAACAAACTGGATAAAATTATTAGCACTAATGATTAATAATACACTTAAAAAGCAACGTACTATTGCAAAAGAGGTTGTTTTAAAAGGAGTCGGGCTTCATACAGGAAAAGATGTGACCATGACTTTTAAAGCTGCCCCTGAAAACCATGGATATGCATTTGTACGAATAGATCTTGAAGGAAACCCTGTTATTGAGGCAGATGCTAATTATGTGGTAAATACACAACGCGGCACAAACCTAGAGAAAATGGGTGTGAAAATTCAAACTTCAGAACACGTGCTAGCAGCACTGGTAGGCTTAGAGATTGATAATGTTATTATAGAATTAGATGCATCAGAACCGCCTATTATGGATGGGTCTTCAAAATATTTTGTAGAAGCTTTGGAAGAAGCAGGAATTGTAGAACAAGATGCGGAAAGAGAAGAGTATATTGTTAAAGATGTAATATCTTATATAGATGAAGAATCAGGAAGTGAAATAACAGTGATCCCTTCTGATGAATATCAAGTTACTACCATGGTAGATTTTGGAACTAAAGTTTTAGGTACTCAAAATGCAACCTTAAAACATATTTCAGACTTTAAAGGTGAAATTTCTAATGCTAGAACGTTTAGTTTTCTACATGAATTAGAGATGCTATTAGAACATGGTCTAATTAGAGGAGGCGATCTTAATAATGCTATTGTATATGTAGATAAAGAATTATCTCCAGAAACAATGGATAAATTAAGAGTAGCTTTTAAGAAAGATAATATAGCTGTAAAACAAAACGGAATTCTTGACAATTTGACCTTGCACCATCCTAATGAAGCAGCTAGACATAAATTGCTAGATGTAATTGGAGATTTAGCGTTGGCAGGTACCAGAATACGAGGAAAAGTTATCGCAAACAAACCAGGGCATTTTGTAAACACACAGTTTGCTAAAAAGCTTTCTAAAATCATAAAGATAGAGAAGCGTAATAAGGTTCCTTCATTTGATTTGACAAAACCTCCATTAATGGATGTCAATCAAATTATGAATATGTTGCCACACAGGCCTCCATTTTTATTGGTAGATAAAATACTTGAACTTTCAGACAAGCATGTTGTTGGGGTGAAAAATGTAACCATGAATGAGCCATTTTTCGTGGGTCATTTTCCAGGAGCTCCGGTAATGCCTGGTGTTTTGCAAATAGAAGCAATGGCACAAGCAGGAGGTGTTTTGGTGTTAAGTACAGTGCCAGATCCTGAAAACTATTTGACTTTTTTCATGAAAATTGATAAAGTTAAATTTAAACAACAAGTAGTACCAGGAGATACACTAGTTTTTAAATTAGAATTATTGACACCCATCCGTAGAGGAATATGCCATATGCAAGGATATGCATATGTTAATGGAAAACTAGCCACTGAAGCAGAATTGATGGCACAAATAGTAAAGAACAAAGAATAAAGAAATGAACCAACCTTTAGCATACGTACATCCAGGAGCAAAAATTGCCAAAAATGTAGTTATAGAACCCTTTGCAACTATTCATAACAATGTAGTTATTGGAGAAGGTACATGGATAGGTTCTAACGTAACTATTATGGAAGGCGCTCGTATTGGAAAAAATTGTAATATTTTCCCAGGAGCAGTAATCTCTGCGATTCCTCAGGATTTAAAATACAACGATGAAGATACTACTACAGAAATAGGAAATAATACCACTATTAGAGAGTGTGTAACAATTAATAGAGGTACCATAGACAGGATGAAAACTGTTATTGGTAAAAATTGCCTTATTATGGCCTATTGTCATATTGCTCATGATTGTATTGTTGGAGATAATTGTATTTTTTCAAATAATAGTACATTGGCAGGGCATATTAATGTAGGTAATTATGTAGTGTTGGCAGGAATGACAGCAGTACATCAATTTTGCTCTATAGGCAATCATGCCTTTGTAACAGGAGGATCTTTAGTAAGAAAAGATGTACCTCCATTTGCAAAAGGGGCAAGAGAGCCTCTTTCTTATGTAGGAATCAATTCTGTTGGATTGAGAAGAAGAGGATATTCTACAGAGAAAATAAGAGAAATACAAAATATATTTAGAATTCTATATCAAAAGAATTATAACAATTCACAAGCGGTAGAGATTATTGAAGCAGAAATGGAAGCTACCCCAGAACGAGATGAAATCCTTCAATTTATAAAAGATTCGCAAAGAGGAATCATGAAAGGATACTTTAATACAAAATTAAAAGAGTAGGGATATTAATAAGCTCTTATAAATAAGGAAAATCATATGGCAAGTACATCAGATATTAGAAAAGGATTATGCATTCGTTACAATCATGATATTTTTAAGATTATTGAATTTTTACATGTGAAGCCAGGTAAAGGTCCTGCTTTTGTACGTACAAAATTGAAAAGTGTAACTACAGGTAAAGTAATTGATAATACTTTTTCGGCAGGTCATAAAATAGACGATGTTCGTGTAGAAACGCATAGTTATCAATATCTGTATAATGAAGGCGAGACCTATCATTTTATGCATACTAATGATTACACACAAATAACATTAGAAAAAAACACCTTAGATGCGCCAGATTTGTTAAAAGAAGGCGAAGTGGTAAAGATTTTAATTAACTCTGAAGATCAAGCCCCATTATCTGTAGATATGCCAGCGCATGTTATTTTAGAAATAACACATGCAGAACCAGGTGTTAAAGGAAATACAGCAACCAATGCAACAAAACCTGCAACGGTAGAAACAGGAGCTAGAATTAATGTGCCTTTATTTATCAATGAAGGAGATAAAATAAAAATAGATACAGAAAAAGGCGCTTATATGGAGCGTATTAAAGAATAGTTATTCTTTATTTTATACGATATGAAATTCTCGCAACCACGCACACTAAAACAGATAGCAACTATTATTGATAGCCAATTTGTTGGAGACGAAAACTTTCAAGTTTTAGGAATGAATGAGATTCATGTGGTAGTGCCAGGCGATATTGTATTTGTAGACCATCCTAAGTATTATGACAAAGCTTTGTCTTCTGCAGCTACCATTGTTTTAATAAATAAGGAAGTAGATTGCCCAGAAGGGAAAGCACTTTTAATTTCAGACGATCCTTTTAGAGATTTTAATAAACTAACCAATTACTTTAAACCTTTTGAAAAAGGAGTTGCTACTATTTCAGCTTCTGCTAAAATAGGAAAAGGAACTGTTGTGCAACCAGGAGCTTTTATTGGTAATAATGTAACTATAGGTGATTACTGTATTATTCATGCCAATGTAATGATATATGATCACGCTGTTATTGGAAACAATGTAACTATTCATGCTGGAACAGTGCTTGGTGCCGATGCTTTTTATTATAAGAAAAGGCCAGAAGGATTTGATAAACTATTGTCAGGAGGTCGTGTAGTTGTAGAAGATGATGTTGATTTGGGCGCTTTGTGCTCTATTGACAGAGGAGTAACAGGTGATACTACCATAAAAAAAGGAACGAAAATAGATAATCAAGTACATATAGGACATGACACTGTTATTGGAGAAAAATGCTTGATAGCTTCTCAAACAGGAATTGCTGGGTGTGTGATTATTGAAAAAGAAGTAACCATATGGGGGCAAGTAGGAATAACCAGCGGCATTACTATAGGAGAAAAAGCAGTGATCTCTGCAAAAGCAGGAGTTAGTAAATCTTTGGAAGGAAACAAAAGTTATTTTGGAATCCCAGCAGATGATTTTAGAAAAAAATATAAGGAAATAGCAGCAATACGACAAATCCCAGAGGTTTTACAAATCTTAAAAAAGAATAACAATGAGTAAGTCTCCAAAAACAATAGTAAGAGCTTTTTATGAATCAGATATTTCTAAGAATATACCTGAAATTTGCAAACAGTTTTTACATCCAGATTGTGAACTAAATTGGAACAATAGTACAGGATACACAAAATTTAATTTTGATGATATTACTGAGTTTTTAAATAGTTTATCAATATCATTTGAATCTGCCAGATTTCAAGTGAGTCACTTATTGCAAGATGGTAATTTTATTACTACGCGATATACACTTTTTGTAACTCCTATAGAAGATACAGAAATAGAAACAGCCACGGCTCATTATATAACAATTTGGGAGATAAAAGACGAAAAATTATACAGAGGACATGAAATTAGTCAAGCAGCTGACGAGAATAAAGAAAGCTTGCATTCGTATTTAAAAATAAAAGTTTAAAAATAATTTATATATAGATGTTAAAAAACTAGTTTTGCAACGTCTAAGTCAATGAACTCATTTAAACTTTTTGGATTGAAGCGAAAATTAGAGGATTTTTGTTCAATTGAAGGCTTTTTTGAGTTGCATAGCTGAGCTACGGAAGAATAAAAAGACAAAAAGTGGGCAAAAAAGATTAATTCTTTAGCCAATTGAAAAAATTTAAATGAGTTCAATAAATATAAAAAAAGCAAATGAGCGTTTTAGTAAATAAAGATTCGAAAATAATCGTCCAAGGTTTCACTGGAAGCGAAGGTACTTTTCATGCAGAACAAATGATAGAATACGGTACTAATGTAGTGGGTGGTGTAACTCCAGGAAAAGGAGGACAAAAACATTTAGACAAACCAGTTTTTAATACTGTTAAAGAAGCTGTAGAAAATGTAGGAGCAGACACCTCTATTATTTTTGTACCACCAGCTTTTGCAGCTGATGCTATTATGGAAGCTGCCAATGCGGGAATCAAAGTAATCATAACAATTACAGAAGGAATTCCAGTAGCAGATATGATAAAAGCGTTTGATTATATTAAAGATAAAGATTGTAGATTGGTTGGACCTAACTGTCCAGGTGTTATAACTCCAGGTGAAGCTAAAGTAGGTATCATGCCAGGTTTTGTTTTTAAACAAGGAGAAGTAGGTATTGTTTCTAAATCAGGAACATTAACTTATGAAGCTGCAGATCAAGTAGTACGTCAAGGCCTAGGAATTACAACTGCTATAGGTATTGGAGGAGATCCTATTATAGGAACTACCACAAAAGAAGCTGTAGAATTATTAATGAATGATGATGATACAAAATGTATCGTTATGATTGGTGAAATAGGTGGTCAATTAGAAGCAGACGCAGCTAAATGGGTAAAAGATAGTGGAAATAAAAAACCAGTAGTAGGTTTTATCGCAGGTGAAACAGCACCTAAAGGAAGAACAATGGGACATGCAGGTGCTATTGTAGGGGGTACAGATGATACTGCAGAGGCAAAGAAAAGAATTATGGCAGAGTGTGGTATTCATGTGGTTAACTCTCCTGCAGAGATAGGTAAAAAAGTAGCTGAAGTTTTGGGATAAATTGTTAAAATTTTAATAAAATCAACTTATTATAAATCCATCAGTATTACATTTACTGATGGATTTTTCTTTCAAAATAAAAAACATAAAAATGAGAGCATTTAAAATTTTAGTAATTATTTTTTTAACAGTTGGACTTTATAGCTGTAAAAAAGCAGAAGAAAAAAATATTGTTGTTACTGAACAACATATAGATAAAAATGGGTTCAACTATGAAACTGTTACAAATGATCCAACAGGATTACGGCTGTATACATTGGAAAATGGACTTAAAGTTTATTTAAGTAAAAATGTAGATGAACCAAAAATCCAGACACTTATTGGTGTAAGAGCGGGCTCTGTTTATGACCCTACAGATAACACAGGATTAGCTCATTACCTAGAACATATGATGTTTAAAGGAACTGATGAGATTGGAACCACCAATTGGGAAAAAGAGAAAGTCATTTTACAACAAATCTCAGATTTGTATGAGAAGCATAAGTCAGAATTAGATCCCGAAAAAAAGAAAGTAATATATAAAGAAATAGACCAAGTGTCTCAAGAAGCTTCTAAGATTTCTATTGCTAATGAATACGATAAAATGATCAATTCATTAGGGGCAGAAGGGACAAATGCATGGACATCAAATGAGGAAACTGTCTATATTAATAAAATACCATCAAATGAATTAGATAAATGGTTGAAAATTGAAGGAGAACGATTTACACAACTAGTTTTACGGCTTTTTCATACAGAATTGGAAGCTGTTTATGAAGAATTTAATAGAAGTCAAGATAGTGATGGGAGAAAAGCAAATAGAGCATTAATGGATGGATTGTTTCCTAAACACCCTTATGGACAACAATCAACTATTGGAGTCGCAAGCCATCTTAAAAATCCCTCTATGGTAGCAATTCATGATTATTTTAACGCCTATTATGTTCCTAATAATTTAGCAATGGTACTTGTAGGAGATCTTGACTTTGAAACGACGATAAAAAAAGTAAATGCTACTTTTGGGAGCTTGAAATCTAAAGAAGTAATTCATCCGATAAGACCTAACGAAGATCCTATTGCAATACCAACGTCTAAAGAAGTTTTTGGACCAGAATCAGAAAGAGTATACCTTGGATATAGAAGTAAAGGGATAGGTACTGAAGAGGAAAATTTAGTGACATTAGTCGATTATATTCTTGCTAATAGCACTGCAGGCTTGATAGATTTAAATTTAAATCAGCAGCAAAAAGTACAACAAGCAAGTTCCTATGCATCATTTTTGAATGATTATGGAATGCATATCTTATACGGATATCCAAAATCTGGACAATCTTTAGATAAGGTAAAAGAATTATTGGTAGGGCAAATAAATAAAATAAAAAAAGGAGAGTTTGATGAATGGATGATTCAGGCAGTTGTAAACGATTTAAAATTAAATGAGACCAGACGTTATGAAAATTCATTTTCTGTAGCATATGCGTATATTAATTCTTTTGTTCATTTCCAAAACTGGGAAGATAGGGTAAAGCGTTTGGATGAAATGAAAAAAATCACTAAAGAAGAACTAGTTGCTTTTGCTAATGACTTTTACGGAGATAATTATGTTACAGTATACAAACGTCAGGGGGAAGATACATCTATTGTTAAAGTTGAAAACCCTGGAATTACACCAATTCAATTAAATAGGGATAAAAAGTCGTCTTTTATAGAAGCATTTAATGAAATTGAAGTCTCAGATATTCAACCTAAGTATGTTGATTATAAATCAGAGATTAAACAAAAAACAACAGCAAGCGGACTTGAAGTTTCCTATATTGAAAATAACATCAATAATCTGTCTCAAATTAATATTATATTTGATATGGGTAAGGATAATAATAAGAAATTAGGTCATGCAATTGGCTATTTAGAATATTTGGGAACTAATGAGTATTCTCCTGAAAATTTGAAGAAAGAGTTCTATAAATTAGGAATTAACTATGGTGTGAGTTCAGGTAATGATAAATCTTATGTGTATGTTTCAGGCTTGGAAGAAAACCTTTCCAAAGGACTTGAGTTATTAGAACATTTATGGTCAAATGCAATTGCAGACCAAGAAACGTATGATAAGTATGTCAAAAATATACTCAAAAAACGTGACGATGGGAAATCAAATAAGAGAAATATCCTATGGAACGGCTTAATGAACTATGGTCAATATGGTGAAAATTCTAGATTACGAGATATTTTTGGAATCGAAGAATTAAAGGAAATGAATCCTACAGAATTGGTAGATTTAGTAAAAGATCTTCGTAATTATAAACATCGTGTATTTTACTACGGTCATAATATTGATGCAGCCATAACAGCTTTAGATGAAAAGCATAGTATACCGTCTGAGTTAAAAGAATATCCTGCAAAAAATATCTATATCGAAAAAGAAACGGGCGGAAATGTTTATTTTGTGGATTATGATATGGTACAGGCAGAGTTATTATTTTTAGCAAAAGGAGAGAATTTCGACACAAAAAAAATAGCGGTTTCAAATGTTTTTAATACTTATTTTGGAAGTGGATTATCATCTATAGTATTTCAGGAAATTAGAGAGTCAAAATCATTAGCATATTCTGCCTTTTCTTCTTATGATAATGCCTCTGAAGCTAACAAGCCTAATTATATCTATGCATATATAGGTACACAAGTAAATAAATTACCAGATGCTGTAGATGCTATGATGGATCTTATGACTAATATGCCAGAAGCAGAAGAGCAATTTATAGCAGCAAAAGAATCAGCTTTAAAGAAGATTGCTTCTCAGCGCATTAATAAAACGAATATTTTCTGGACATATGAAGGTTTAAAGAAAAGAGGAATTACTAATGATAATCGAGAAGAAATATATAATACTATAAAAGATATGACTATGGACGATCTTAAAACCTTTTTTAATGAAAATATAAAAGGAGAAACCTATGATATCATGGTTATAGGAAATAAAAAAGATATCGATATAAAAGCATTACAGCATTTAGGTAAAGTTAAAGAAATGGATATAGATTATTTATTTAACTATGAAAAATTACTTCCGATAAAATTATAACAAATAATAAAATAAATCCTCGCTAAAATAGCGGGGATTTTCATTTTGTTACCATAAGGATTTATTATATTTGATTTATATACCAAAGTTTAGAATAGGTATCGTGTAACAAATCAACTAAGAATTATACTAATCATATGAAATTATTAGAAGGCAAGACTGCTATTATAACCGGAGGTAGTAGAGGAATAGGAAAAGGAATAGCACAGGTTTTTGCTAAACAAGGAGCCAATGTTGCATTTACATACAGTTCTTCTGTAGAAGCTGCTAATGAACTTGAAAAAGAATTGAGTTCTTACGGTATTAAAGCTAAGGGATATCAATCAAATGCAGCAAACTTTGAACAATCGCAAGAGTTGGCAAAAGCGGTACACACAGAATTTGGAAGTATTGATGTACTTATAAATAATGCAGGTATTACTAAAGATAATCTTTTGATGCGTATTTCTGAAGAAGATTTTGACAAGGTGATTGAAGTAAACTTAAAATCGGTTTTTAACATGACAAAAGCTGTACAGCGCATTATGTTAAAACAACGACAAGGATCTATCATTAATATGAGTAGTGTAGTAGGTGTTAAGGGAAATGCAGGACAAACCAACTATGCAGCTTCCAAAGCAGGAATATTAGGGTTTACAAAATCTGTTGCTTTAGAAATTGGATCTAGAAGTATACGATGTAATGCTATTGCTCCAGGCTTTATTGAAACAGAAATGACGGCAAAGTTAGATGAAGAAGTTGTGAAAGGTTGGAGAAATGCGATTCCTTTAAAACGAGGAGGAACCCCAGAAGATGTTGCCAATGCATGTTTATTTTTGGCATCAGATATGTCTACCTATGTAACTGGTCAAGTACTTAATGTAGACGGAGGAATGCTTACATAAATTAAAAATTAATAAATTATGATATACGTTACTACTCCCACAATTGAAGGAAGAGAGATTACAGAAACAATAACAATTGTTAGAGGAAGTACTGTTAGAGCAAGGAGTGTAGGAAGAGATGTATTTGCAGGATTGAAAAACTTGGTTGGAGGAGAAATATCAGAATACACAAAATTATTAGCAGATGCAAGAGAACAAGCCATTCAACGAATGCTTAACGATGCCTCTAGAATTGGTGCTGATGCTATTGTAAATGTTCGATTTACCACCTCTCAAGTAATGCAGGGAGCTGCAGAAATGCTAGCTTATGGAACCGCAGTAAAACTAAAATAATGGAATTTTTTGCCTTTTTGCCCATACTAATAATGATACTTGTTTACGGAGGTGCTTTTGCAATACTCGTGTATCTTATTGTACAACGCATTGAAGACAGACGAAAAGAAGATTTTGAGAAAAGAGATTATTAATGACGCAAGAGGCTGTATTATATGTTGTTTTAGCATTCCTGATTTCACTTTTAATAGCTGTCTTTCAATATTATAAGAAAGAGAAAGGCTTTTTTAAAGAAAAGATACTTTTTATTTTTTTAAGATGTATTACAATCGCAACTATCTTATTGCTTTTGTTTAATCCCAAACTTCATAAAACAACGGTTTTTGTTGAAAAACCAACCTTAGTGGTTGCTATAGATAATTCGTCTTCAATTTCTTTTTTAGAACAAGATAAGAATGTTCAACATATAAAAGAACAATTAGTAAATAGCGAAGATTTAAAGAGTCGTTTTAATATAGAATATACGACATTAGGAAACTCTTTTAAGGGATCTGATGAATTGAATTTTGAAGAAGGTCAAACAAAAATAAGTGAGGCACTTGCTACATTAACAGAAGTTTATAGAAATAAAACAGCACCTATTCTCTTAATTACTGATGGCAATCAAACTTTTGGAGAAAAATATACTTTTAAATCAATAAATTTCCCTCAACACGTTTATCCAGTTGTATTAGGAGATACTATTTCGTATTTAGATTTATCTATTTCTCAACTCAACGTTAATAAATACGCATATTATAAAAATGAATTTCCAGTTGAAATAGTATTGAATTATAATGGAAATGAAAAAGTTAACACTCAATTTGAAATCACGAATGGAAATACGATAGTTTACAAAGAAAATATTTCATTTTCTAAAGAAAACAATTCTAAAGTAATTTTGACAACACTTCCCGCCAATACTATTGGCTTACAGCTTTATAAAGCAACAATAAACCCAAAAGAAGAAGAACGAAATAAGGTGAATAATTATAAAGAGTTTGCGCTAGAAGTTATTGATCAAAAAAGTAAGATTCTTGTTATTTCTGATATTGTGCATCCAGATTTAGGAGCATTGAAAAAAAGCATAGAAAGCAATGAGTTGAGAGCGGTTACGATAGAAAAATCATCAATTAATATTGATGAATTAGACGCCTATCAAATGGTAGTATTATATCAACCAACAACGCGTTTTAATAGAATTTTTGAAGCTATAGACAAAAGAAAACTCAATTCGTTTATAATTACAGGAACCAAAACAAATTGGCGTTTTTTAAACAGTATTCAAAAAGAGTTTAGGAAAGAATCTAATAGACAAGCGGAAGATGTACAAGGAGTTTTAAATAAGGGATATGCAAATTTTGTAATTGATGATATAGGATTTAGCAATTACCCGCCTCTCGAAGATTTCTTAGGAGATACGCGTATTGAAGGCACAGTTGATATTATTTTAAACCAACGAATACGAAGTATAGAAACTGGAAACCCCTTATTGTTTACTACAGAAAGCAATGGAATACGTAAAGCTGTTCTATTAGGAGAAAATATGTGGAAATGGAGAGCACAAAGTTATTTAGACACGAATAGCTTTAAAGATTTTGATGCGTTTTTTGGAAAACTTATTTTCTATTTGGCAACCAACAAGCAAAGAAATCGTTTAGATATTAATTTTGAAGCTTTTTATAATGGGAGTTCAGCAATAAAAATATCAGCACAATACTTTAATAAAAACTATGAATTTGACGCCAATGCTAATATATCTATAGATTTTAAAAATAAAGAAACCAATACTAGTAGATCGATTCCATTATTATTAAAAAACAATTATTACGAAGCAGATTTAAGCGGTATTCCTGCTGGAGAATACGACTTTACAATCAAGGTACAAGAAGAGCGATTATCACGCTCAGGAAGCTTTAAGGTATTAGATTTTGATATTGAAAAACAATTTTTAAATGCTAATATTACAGATCTAACTATTTTAGCAAAAAATACAGGAGGAAGTTTATTTTTCCCAGACCAATTTGAAACTATAAGAAATATGTTGCTAAATAACGAAGCATACAAACCTATTCAAAAAAGTAAGGAAGATATTGTACCTTTGATACAATGGAAATACCTGTTGGCATTATTGATACTTTCTTTAGCTGCAGAATGGTTTTTTAGAAAATATAACGGATTGATATAATTAAATAAAAAACAAATAGAATGGATAAATTACCTAAAATTGGAATACCTATTATTGTCATAATTATTATAGGAATTATAGTAGTAGCAAAATCTGCTGTTACCATAAAAGCAGGAGAAGCAGGCGTATTATATGAAACATTTGGAAATGGTGTTGTTACAGATGAAGCACCCTTAGGAGAAGGCTTTCATTTAGTAGCTCCTTGGAATAAAGTTATAGAATACGAAGTAAGGCAACAAGAATTATTTGAAAAAATGAAAGTACTTTCATCTAATGGTCTAGAAATACAAATTGATGCTTCAGCTTGGTATCAACCAGTTTATGAAGATGTTGGTAAATTACACCAAACTCTAGGCGAAAATTATCTTGGAAGAGTTATTCAACCAGCAATTCGAAGTGCAGCCCGTAGTGTTGTAGGGCGTTATACTCCAGAACAACTTTACAGTAGTAAGAGAGATGCTATTCAAGATGAGATTTTTGCAGAAACTAAAAAAATATTAGACAAACAATACGTACAATTAAATGAGGTTTTGGTCCGTGATGTAACCTTACCTAATACTATAAAAGAAGCTATTGAACGTAAACTACGTCAAGAACAAGAATCACTGGAATACGAATTTAGGTTAGTTACTGCCACGAAAGAAGCAGAAAAACAAATCATTGAAGCCCAAGGAAAAGCAGATGCTAATAGAATTCTTAGCGCCTCTTTAACAGAAAAGATTCTTCAAGATAAAGGTATTGAAGCTACCATTAAACTTTCAGAATCTCCAAATAGCAAAGTTATTGTTATTGGAGGAGGAGACGAAGGATTGCCTATTATTCTAGGAAATCAATAATATAAAAAAGTATAAAGCTAAAAGCCTATTTTATTTAAAATAGGCTTTTTTTATATAAGATGCTAGCTGTACCGCTGCTTTTGGATACAATCTAAACCATAATTCAGGTTCAATGAGTTCTAATTCAGACAGTGTTATATTCCCTTCATTATCTTCAAAAATATCTACACGAGCATAACTAGGAAGTTCGTTACAGGCATGTACTGCTTTTTCTGCAAAAAGAATCTCTTTACCTGAGGGAGTGTATTGTTGAACCGTTCCTCCAAAATCATCTTGTACTCGAAAATCTCCTTTTTTAGCAATTTTTAAAACTGCATGTGTAAATACCCCACCCATAATCATCATAGAAATTTCTCCTTTCTCTACAATGTTATTTTGAAATGGTTGTAACATCATAGCTTCTTTTTTAATTAGTGTTTTAAAAGATGCTTCGTGTGTATGAAGTGTTTTCAAATCAAGTTTATAAGTATGCCTGGCACTACTTGAAAAACAAGGTTTTAAAACTGTTTTAGACCACCCTGATTCTTGATGAAGCTGTGCTAAGCTTGTATTGCTGTCTTTTTCAATAAAAAGGGTAGGAGTACAATGTATTCCGTTGGCTTCAAGATTTATAAAATAATGCTTATCTAAATTCCAATGAATAGTTTCTCTAGAGTTTATAAAACGGGAGAGTTTACTAGCTTTGACAAGCCATTTATAAAATTCATCAAATCGATCAAAACAATCCCAAGTAGTTCTAAAAAGTAAATACTTAGCAGCTTCCCAATTAAAACTTTGATCATCCCAGGATTTCCTTTTTACAATAAGTCCTTCTTTTTCTAAGGCCTTTTTTACAAGCATATCTTCTAGAAGTACATTTTTTTGATAGGCATTAGGGTTTGCTATATCAATATATCTAGAATCTGTTAAAATTACAATATCTATGGATTTCATTTTAGATTTTAAAAACCTACTGCTGTCTCATCACCTCGTTTATCTGCACCTCCTTCTAAGGTTCCATTTGGTAAGACTAAAATAGCACTTAATTTACCAATAATAGGGGTTGTTTCTTCATTAATCAAATACCCCTTTTGTTTTAAACTATCTAATAATTCTGCAGAAAAAGCATCTGGTTCAAAAGTAATAACGTCTGGAAGCCATTGATGATGAAAACGAGGGGCATCTACAGCTTGTTGCATTCCCATATCAAACTCATAAACATTTAAAATGGTTTGTAAAACAGAAGTGATAATGGTAGAACCTCCTGGAGTGCCAACTACCATAGAAAGCGCACCATCTTTTTCAACAATAGTTGGTGTCATAGAGCTTAACATTCTTTTTTCTGGAGCAATGCTATTGGCCTCGGCACCTACCAAACCATAAGAATTTGGAACTCCTGGTTTTGAGCTAAAATCATCCATTTCGTTGTTTAAAAAGAAACCGAGCTCATCACTATATAATTTAGAACCATAAGCACCATTTAATGTAGTGGTTACAGAAACAGCATTACCAAAAGAATCTACGATAGAATAATGTGTGGTTTCATTACTTTCTACTACCTCTACAGAGCCATGACTGATATTAGATGATAATGAAGCTTTATCAAAGGTAAATCCAGCCATTCGTTCTGTTAAGTAAGAAGTCTCTATCAATGTTTCTTGTGGGATATTTACAAAATCTGGATCTCCTAAATAATAACTTCTATCTGCATATGCTCTACGTTCTGCTTCAGTAATCAATTGTACACTTTTTACACTATTATGCCCAAAACTTGCTAATTCATGAGGCTCAATCATTTTCATGATTTGTGCCAGACAAACGCCCCCGCTAGAAGGTGGACTCATCGATATAATTCGAACTCCTTTATAATTAAAAACAACAGGTGTTCTCCATTTAGCTTCATAACGCTGCATATCTTCTATCGTAAAATAACCTCCTTTTTCTTGAATGAAATCTACTAGTTTTTGGGCAGTCTCACCTTTGTAAAACTCATCACGCCCATTGGCTTGCAATTTTTTTAGTGTAGAAGCAAGCACAGTATATTTTATCGTATCACCTTCTTTATAAGTAGCTCCTAGCAAAGTGCTTGATCCGCTAATTTCTATTATTTTTTTACGATGATTATTTAATAAAGCTTCTTGTTTTTTAGTTACAACTACTCCTCGTTCTGCCAATGCAATAACAGGGGCAATGATATCTTCTATAGGTAAAGATCCTAACTTTCTATGCGTTTCAAAAACACCCGCAACAGTACCAGGTATCCCTACTGCAGTTGCTCCTTCTGTACTTTTTCCTGGAATTACATTTCCTAACGAATCTAGATACATGTCTTTAGATGATGCTAATGGTGCTTTTTCACGGTAATCTAAGGCTCCAATAGCTCCATTTGCTTTGCGGTATACCATAAAACCACCACCACCTAGATTTCCTGCATAAGGATACGCAACTGCTAATGCCAATTCTGTAGCTGCCATAGCGTCAAAAGCATTTCCTCCTTTTTTCAAAATCGCAACGCCAATTTTAGATGCTTCTTCTCGTGCAGACACGACCATTGCTTTTTCAGCAATAACACCAGTTATTGGTTTTTCTTGTTCTTTTTTACAAGCAACAATACTAAGTACAAATGCAACAATAAATAAAAACTTTTTCATAAGTATTCTTGTTAATCTAATAGTGATTTTAATTTGTGTTGAGAATAGGTGATAAGTTCATCAAAAAAAGAAGTAAACTCATTTTCAAACTCATCATGATATTTTTCGAGTTCTAAAATGGCAAAATTCATTTTAGATTTATTTTTAGTACGCCTGTTCATACCGTCTAATACTCGAGACATCCCTTCGATATTGCCGTAATTTAATAACCAATTGTCTTTGATCATATAGGGAAGCATTTTTTTATAACGAGCAGGCAGTATATCGTAATGCGTTTGCAGTAATGTATAAAAACTAGTTACATATGTATCTAAAGGAATATTGGAATAAGCACTCCAATTTTTAGCCAAATAATAATCATAAAATAGATCTACAATGATGCCGCTATAATGACCGTATTTTTCATGCAGTCTTTTGGTACTTTGTCGTACTATTTTATGTTTATCTGTGAAGGTGTCAATTGCTCTATGAAGTATAATTCCTTTTTGAATATCTTCTGGATATTCTAAATATTTTTTTCCGCGAATGCCATCGGCAATAAAATTTCCAATCTTAATAGAATCGTATTCTCCAGAAAGATAAATATGAGCTAAAAAATTCATCGTCCGAATTTACGAATTCATAATAAATTAAAAACATTAGTCGTTGTATATTTGCCACAAAATAATAAAATTAACATGACCCTTATTAAATCAATTTCTGGAATTAGAGGAACCATCGGAGGAAAACCTTCAGATAATTTAACACCAATAGACGCAGTAAAGTTTGCATCTGCCTATGGTACTTGGTTAAAAAGACAAAATACAGATAAAAAATTAACAGTAGTTATTGGAAGAGATGCAAGACTCTCTGGTCAAATGATTCAGAATTTGGTCGCCTCTAGTCTAATAGGTTTAGGAATTGATATTATAGATCTTGACTTATCTACAACACCTACGGTAGAAGTTGCTGTGCCTATGGAAAATGCTCATGGAGGAATTATTTTAACTGCAAGTCATAATCCTAAACAATGGAATGCTTTAAAGTTATTAAACCATAAAGGAGAATTTTTAAATGGAGCAGATGGAGTACAGATTTTAGAAATTGCAGAAGCTGATGATTTTTCTTTTGCAGAAGTTGATGATTTAGGAATCTTAACGAAGAATGATCAATATATAGATATTCACATAGAAGAAGTTTTAAAATTGTCTCTAGTTGATGTTGATAAAATTAAGAAAGCCAATTTTAAGGCAGTTGTAGATGGTGTGAACTCTACAGGAGGAATCGCTATTCCAAGACTTTTAAAAGCTTTGGGCGTAGAGACTATAGAATTATATTGTGATCCGACAGGTCACTTCCCTCACAATCCAGAACCTTTAAAAGAGCATCTTACTGCAATTTCTGATCTGGTTGTAAAAGAGCAAGCAGATTTAGGAATTGTAGTAGATCCAGATGTAGATCGATTGGCTTTTATATGTAATGATGGAGAAATGTTTGGAGAAGAGTACACCTTGGTTGCCTGTGCAGATTATGTTTTAGGGAAAACACAAGGAAATACAGTTTCTAATATGTCATCTTCAAGAGCATTGAGTGATGTCACAATAAAACATAATGGAAATTATGAAGCGAGCGCTGTAGGAGAAGTAAATGTTGTAGAGCTCATGAAAAAGAATAATGCTATTATTGGAGGTGAAGGAAACGGAGGTATTATTTATCCAGAACTTCATTATGGAAGGGATTCACTAGTTGGCGTTGCTTTATTCTTAACACATTTGGCCGAGGTTGGAATGACAACTAGAGCTTTAAGAGATAGCTATCCAAGTTACTTTATGAGTAAGAAAAAAATACAACTTACCCCAGAGTTAGATGTAGATGCTATTTTAAAAGCTATGGAAGCAAAATATGCTAATGAGAAAATAACAACTATAGATGGTGTAAAAATTGATTTCCCAGAAAATTGGGTGCATTTGAGAAAATCAAATACAGAACCCATTATTAGAATTTATACAGAAGCACAATCACAGGAAGAAGCAAATACATTAGCCGATCGTATTATTGGCGAGATTAAAGAGGTTGCAAGGGTTTAGATTGTTCGTTTTTTCTTGATAGGACAGGTTAAAACATAATGATTTGTGTTTTGAATGGTGAATCCTATTTCTTTTTTCCATTGATGAAAAAAGAAACAAAAAAATCTAGTTTGCTTTTTAACTTTTTGAAATCTACAGTATTTTAAATCTACATTGCCCAGGCCGCTTTTGCTTTGCAAAATGCTCTATGGGCAACTTTCATTCTCCAATATTAAAATACATTGATTTACTACAAAGTTAAAAAGAGATCAAAAAAAATAAAACTTAAAATAGGTCGGTTACTACATGCTGGATAGGAAGTAAATCTTTTTAGGCAGTATATGTTTGCTTGTAGCGTTAATAATTATTGAAACCTTGGAAATGATTTAGCTATAAGCGAACGGTTTTTAAAGGATACTTTAAAAAATACATCTCTAAAAAGAAGAAAGATCTTTTTCTTTGATTCTTTCTTTTGGATCATCAGCAAAAGAAAAGAAAAGAATAAAACGTTTTTTTCATCAATAGAAAAAGAATTAAAAAGAAATTTATTTATAATCATTTTGTCTTGAGACAGGGCAGAATAAAAAATACAATGATTTGTGTTTTGAATGATGAGCCAGATGATGGGAAGTTAGAAAAGTTTTTTATTACGTTCATTTTACCTTGATATAGTATAATATTAGAGAATTATGTATGTACATTATGACCTCAAAAACCGTCAGTTCGAGCCTGTCTTTGTTGGCAGAGAGGTTTTTTCTATAAGAAAAAGTATCGAGAATCAGATTTTACTTTGTTCATTTTTGTCTTAACACAAAAACGAACCAAAAAAGTCAAGACTGATTTTAAGTTTTTTGAAATACTATTAATATTTTTTCGCTTCCGCATTTCGAATCACTTCGTTTGCGAAATGCTCTTTCATCCATCTCAAAAAAATATTCTTGATTTCTATCCAAACTTAAAATAGGTCAATTAAAAAAATTCTTTTAGTATGAAGTACTCTCATTTGTTTTACAGTTAATTTTTTGAAAACTTTCATTTTATTTTTTAAAAAAATTTCGAGTTAATATTAAAATGTACCAATTGCTGAATGTTGAATAGAAGGAAAACCTTTCTCTGTGAGTATAATATTTATTTCTTGTTAAAAATTATTGAAACCTTGGAGGGCAGAGTGAAAAACATAACAATTTATGTTTTGAATGATGGGCCAGAAGATGTGGATGGCGAAATATAATTTTAAACTCTTGAAAAGAGGTTGAAAATACCTAAGAAATGCGAAGCATTCACGAATACTTATTTATAGAAAATAAAAATGCCACGAGTAAAAAACATCCTTTTTGCACCTCTTTTTGGATGAGCAAAAAGGATGTTTTTTACTCGTGGCATTTTTCCTTGATATAGTATAATATTAGAGAATTATGTATGTACATTATAACCTCAAAAACCGTCAGTTCGAGCCTGCCTTTGTTGGCAGAGAGGTTTTTTCTATAAGAAAAAGTATCGAGAATCAGATTTTACTTTGTTCATTTTTGTCTTAACACAAAAATGAACCAAAAAAATCAAGAAGATTTCAAGGAAATTTTTGTGAAAAAACCACAAAACCATTGACAAACCTAGTCGTTTAATACTCTTTTTTGCTTCGCAAAACGCACTTCCACTTGATTTGCAACTATTTCTACGAAATCTTCGGTTTTCTTTCTGGCAAAATCTAAAATAGGTCGAAGTTAAATAGCTTCTTAGAAAACAATCCTTTCTCGTGAATAAATATCTGTTAGTTTTGGAAAAGTATGAATTAAATATTACTTAAATTTATCAGGAACTGCATTTCGATGTTTCCATCGTTTATGCGTCCAGAAATAATAAGCAGGTTCTTCTTTTATTTGTTGTTCTATTTCTCGTAAAAATAAATCGGTAATTTCAAAATCGTTAAACTCTTTCGGGTTTTTTGCGAGTGTTTTAAAAGAACCTTTATAATGCCCGCGTTTTACCTTTTGTACCTTTAGATAGATAACAGCAAGATCAAAACGTTTTGCAAGCATTTCGGCACCTGTATGAATAGGAACCTTTACTCCCATAAACTCAGTCCAATATTTTGCTCTGCTTTTGGTGGGAGATTGATCGCTTAAAAAACCATAAAGACTTTTTATATTATTTGCTTGATTGTGCCTTATGATGGAAGGAGTTTCTCTTGTTTCTATGAGTGTTGTACCAAACTTTTCTCTAATTCTTCTAATTAAACGATCAAAATACTTATTCTTTATTTTTTGATAAACAGCTTGTCCTCCAGATTCAATATGTTTATCCATCGCAATTACCCATTCCCAGCTCGCATAGTGAGGAAACATCATTAAAATATTTTTTTCTTGCTCTAAAGAAGTAATTTCATCAATACCTATTAAAACAAAACGTTTTTGCATTTCTTTTTCTGAAATAGACAATGTTTTTATCATTTCGAGAAACATATCACACATATGTTTATAAAAACGTTTTTCAATTTGCTTTAATTCTTTTTCTTTTTTCTCTGGAAAAACCAAGCGAAGATTCTCTTTGACTACCTTTTTTCGATATCCAATTATATGATAAATTAGAAAATATACTAAATCGGAAACAGTATAAAGTAATGGAAAAGGAAGCCTAGAAGTAAGCCATAAGAGGGGGTATGCTAAAATGTAAATCAAAAGCTGCATATGTGGCGAAAAATTTAATCAAATATAGCTATATTTGATACGAAATCTTATAGATAAATATGAATTTAAGTATTGTAGTTATTGTTATTATTGCGGCCAATGTTTTAGTATCGTTAAAAGGTTTCAATGATTTTTCTTTTTTTGAAAAATATAAATTTCATATAGGAGGTATTAGAAGAGGGGAACAAATAAGAATGCTTACTTCTGGATTTTTGCATGTAGATACAACACATTTGTTTTTTAATATGTTGACACTCTACTTTTTTGCTGACGTAGTAATATATGATTTTGGATCTGTTTCCTTTTTAATTATTTATTTAGTGAGTTTAGCAGCTGGTAGTCTATTGGCACTGTTTTTTCATAAAGATGAATACCATTATAGCGCGGTAGGCGCTAGTGGTGCAGTTACTGGAATTTTGTATTCGGCAATTTTACTTCAGCCTAATATGAATCTTAATCTATTATTTATCCCTATTGGTATACCGGCCTATGTTTTTGGGATAGGATATTTATTATATTCCATTTATGGAATGAAAAATAGCTTAGGAAATATTGGACATACTGCACATTTTGGAGGCGCTATAGGAGGATATGTAGCTACCTTACTTTTTAGACCTTCTTTATTTGTAGAACAGCCTTTAATGGTAGCATTATTGGCAATTCCTATAATTATTCTTTTTATCTTAGAAAAATTAGGGAAAATTTAAAAACAATCATAGTAGTTTATCATTACTATAAAATATATTCCAATGAAAAAATCAGTATTAGTTATAATAGTATTTGCTATATGCTTTGCATACGGGCAAGAGGGGCAAAAAACTCAACCCACTGTATCAATAACGGGAGAAGGAATAGTTACTGTAATTCCAGATCAAGTAGTGGTTAGTGTGCGTGTAGAACACAAAGGAAAATCTGCTCTAGAAGTTAAAGAAAGAAATGATAATACAATTGATGCAGTTCTTAAGTTTTGTGAAAAACTAAAGATTGATAAAAAAGATATAAATACGACACGTATTAATCTCAATAAGAATTACGATTATCAAAAGAAGACATATAATTATATAGCGAATCAATCTTTAAAGATACACTTAAAAGACCTAAACAAATATGAAGAATTGATTCAAGGATTATTGAATTCTGGAATTAATCGTATAGATGGTGTTGCTTTTAAATCTTCTAAAATGGAGATGCATGAAAGAGAAGCACGTATTAAAGCTGTGAAAAATGCAAAAGAAAAAGCAGTTTTATATACAGGAGTGCTCGATCAGGGAATAGGAAAAGCATTGTCTATTTCGGAAAATAGATTTAATGCACCAGTACAACAACCCTATGAACAAAAATTATATAGAAGTGCTAGCATAGAAAGTAATACTCAAAATACCTCACAAACTATTGCAATTGGAGAGTTAAAGGTGAAAATACAACTGCAACTTATTTTTGAACTTAAATAATCTTATAATCGATTTTTTTCAAGCAGAAGAGGAATACTCATTCCAAAAGAGAATAGATTCTCCGGGTCATAGATAGTTTTCACTTTGCTTAACTTTAAGAGATGGTCTTTATAATAGTATTTCATTAATTCTACACGTTGTTTATCAAGGTCTTTAACAAGGTTTTTGTCTGGAAAATTAATAAAAGCACCTTCAATATGATCTGAAATTTCTTTTCTGAAACCTTCTATCCATTCTATATATTCATGCCCTTGAGAGTCATTTGAATTTTTCCACCATGCCTGAAATTGCAACATAAATTCTTTATCTCTGAAAGCAAATGCTGTTTTATCATGTGGTACTTTTTTTAAAATGCCACCCATGCTATGAATGCTTAGATATGTAATCACATCATCACTTAATTTTGTGTTTTTTAAAAAACGATGAGTAATGATTTTAAAAAGTTTTTCATAATCTTTTCCTTTAGGAAAACAAGAAGTTACTTTATGAGGATGCGGGGTTTCTCCACAAGTTTTTAATTCTTCTTCAGCCTCTCCGGCTCCAGACTGATATAAGAATTGTTTGAAATTTATCGTTTTATTATTTTTTAGCGAGGCAGGAATAATACCATTGAAAAGTTGATGTGCATGGCTATGACTAACAGATAAAGTTTTTAATTCATTAGATGTATTAAGACTTAACAATGATTTAAACTCTCTTTTTAATTCTTCTTCAGTACCATAACTCTGAGCCCAAATAAGGAATGCACTATCATCATCGTTATCTACTACTGTTAACCTCCCAAAAGAAGTTATATTGTTATTTAATTTAGGCAGCAATTTTATATAGACTTTTAATGCTATTGGCATAAGTTTTCTGGTAAATGAAATTGAAGTTACCAATAAAGGTTTTTTTATTTCAGTAAGTTTGAAAAGAAGCTTTGTGACAACTCCAAAATTACCACCACCACCACCTCGAATTGCCCAAAAGAGATCAGAGTTCTTTTTATTATTAACTACTTTTAAATCACCGTTAGCATCAATTAACCTAGCTTCTTCAAGAGCATCACATGTAAGCCCTAATTTACGCAATGAAGGCCCCCAACCACCACCTAGAGTAAGCCCACCTATACACACAGACCCGCAACCACCGCCAGGGATTATACGCTGTTGTTGTTCTAATTCAGAATACACTTCATTTAGAGGTTTCCCAGGTTGAATCCAAGCTTTCATTTTATCTTTCCCTATATATTGAATATGATCTTTCATTCTAGAAAGATTAATCATCATAATGAGACCTTTGCACTAAAATTTAATTTTTTTAAATAATTCGTATCTTGTTTC
>CAYMDH010000044.1:0-30782 GCA_964389205.1 uncultured Flavobacteriaceae bacterium | reverse complement strand
AATCTATCTTTTTTACTCATAAAATCTACTTAAATATTAATCGAACTCAGGTTAGTAGGTATAATATATTTCCTTGTTAGTTTAATTTTTATCTAACATAAATAGAATATGTTATCCCAAAATTTGGTATTTTATCGTTTTAAAATCATATTTCTATTAAATTTTCGTTAATTACACAAAAGTCTCAAACAATGAAAATTAATCGCATCTATTTAACGATGATGTTTTTAGCAGTTGTTACTGCAGCTCCTGCTCAACATATTGATCGTACTGTATCATCATCATTAAGTTCTCAACAAATTTTTGGATTATTCGAAATCCCTTTCTTATTAATTGCTTTAGTTTTTAGCTTCTTAACTGCCACACAATTAAAAGGCGGGAAATTTGGTTCTGGGATGAAATTATTAGCCTGGGGATTTGTTGTAATGGCTATCGGTCATCTTCATATGCAATTAAATCATCTTTTTAACTTTAATTTGTTTTATGAGCTTTTAGGAAATACCATTGGAAACTATGTTTGGTTTATTGCTTTATTTATTACATGGGCACTTTCTGCATTAGGTTTTTATAAAATATACAAAGCGAGTAAAGTATAATTTCCAAAGTAGTGAAAAAGTTCATTTTCTTACATAAACTTAAATTCCATAGATATTTGGAAATAAATAAGAATCTTTATAATGATTCTATTAATGCTTTAATTAATTTTTTAGCTGATAAAGTAAATGAACGTGATCTTTTAAAACGTATTAAAAATTTCAAAAAATCTACCTATAAAGAGCGTATTCTCCAATTACCTTCAATTTATTTACAGCTTGAAAATCACATCGCAATCACTAATAATTTTGAGGAAAATGATTTGCTAAATTTCAGAAGAAATATTCCCCTTAAGTTCAAAGAATTAAAAAACCTTAAAAATTTTAGAATTATTTTTCGCCCTATTGAAATTCAGGAAATTATCTTATGTCAAAATATACTCAACCAGTTACTAAAAAAAATTTCTAGTATTACAGGAAATTTCAATCAACTTTCTAAAATTCATGAAGAACTTAATAAAACCCAGAACACAAGAGAATGGTATAGCAATCACTTAAAAAGGCGAAAAAAAATAAATCAGTTTTCATTAGAAATATTTAATGTTTTATCTGATAGTTTAGGAAAAAAAAAGGTTTTGAGTTTATTCAAAGAGGTTTATAAAGAAGCTTTTGATCATTATCACTTATTAGATGCTTTTGTTATTACTTTAAGTATTATCCCTGAAGAATTATTCGAAATAGAAGACATTCCTCTTCCTACTAAAAAGCAAATGTATAAGATGTTAAGAAAACAAGTACATAGCTTAGAACAAAAAAACAGCTCTCTTACCAACGAAATTAGAGAGAGGAAACTTATAAGACAAACCCTAAACGATAGTGAACGACTAAAAATAAATATTCTTGAAGCTTCCCAGGAAGGTATTATTCTTATAAATGATCAACTCAAGATTGTAGATTTAAATTATAGAGCCGAGAAAATTTTTGGATGGTCTATTGAAGAAGCAAAAGACAAATTCATTATAGATTTTATCAAATCTGATAAAACTCAAGAAATATTTATTAGTGAATTATTTCTTTTTCAATCTACGGGGAAAGCTAAAAAACTAGACAGCCAAATGCAACTCACAACAAATACTAAAGATAAAAATCTTATAGATATTGAGTTTGTAATTAGACCTGTTAAACATAAAGATGGAATTTTATTTTGTGCTTTTATTAAAGATGTAACAGAGCAAAATAAGGTGAAAAATGAAATTTTAGAGGCGAAAGAAATTGCTGAAAAGCTTGCAAAAACTAAAGCTACTTTTTTATCTAATATGAGTCATGAAATTCGTACTCCATTAAATAGTATTTTAGGTTTTACAAATTTATTAAACACAAAAAATACTATAAAAAATAAAAATGATCTGCAAAATATAGATAACATACGCTTTTCTGCTCAGAATTTATTAGCCATTGTTAATGATACATTAGATTTTTCAAAAATTGAAGCAGGAAAACTTAAAATACAGAATACAGATTTTAACATTGTAGAGGTTTTTCACAATATCGTAGATTCATTTAAATTAAAATCTGAAGAAAAAAAGATTTTATTTAAAAGTGAAATTGACTTTCAAATTCCAGTATTTGTAAAAGGAGATCAATATCGTTTAAATCAAATTCTATTAAACCTCCTCAGTAATGCTATAAAATTTACTCATAAAGGATCTGTTACTCTTAAACTAGAATGTATAAAAAAAACAAAAGACAGTATCGCTATTAATTTTATAGTAGCTGATACTGGAATAGGAATTCCTAGTAATCAGCTTAATTCCATTTTTGACAGTTTTTATCAGGTTCATGAACCTGGTAAAGATAAAATCGAAGGCACTGGTCTTGGGTTAGCAATTAGTAAGAAATTAATCGAATTACAAAAAAGCACACTTCATTTAAAAAGTGAAGTTAATAAAGGAAGTACATTTAGTTTTACATTATATTTTGATAAAAGTAAACTGGTAGTCAATACAAAAAGAAAAGAAAAAAAGAGTCAAAATGAATCGTTTCCAGAAATAAAAGCGTTAGTTGCAGAAGACAATAAAATGAATCAACTATATTTAAAACAACTCTTTAAAAGATGGGGCATTGAAATTGAAATAGCTAAAAATGGTTCTACTGCTGTAGAAATGGCTCAGGAAAAAACGTATGATTTTGTATTGATGGATTTACACATGCCTTATATGGATGGTTTTGAAGCCACTCAACTTATAAAGCAATTAGAAAATTACAAAAACATTCCTATCATAGCTTGTTCTGCAGATGTTTTTCCTGAATCTAGAGAAAGTGCTAAAAATTCAGGGATTGATTATTATCTCACAAAACCTATAGAGGAAAAAGTACTTTTATCTATATTACAAAATATTTATAACCTGAAAAAGCAATTAACTTCTAAAAAAGAAAAGCGTATAACCCAAGATTAAAAGAAAATAATCTTCAGGTTTTTTGTTTCTTCTTTTTTGCTGCAGGAAACAATACATTGTTTAGTATTAGTCTATATCCTGGTGAGGTTGGGTGTAGTTCTAATTCTGTTTTAGGATCTCCTACTCGATGTCTATAATCTTCTGGATCATGACCCCCGTAAAAAGTAAAGAAACCTTGTCCTTTGATGCCATGTATGTAACGAGCTTCTCCATTACTCTTATTCTCTCCTAAAACTAATACATTTGCCTTCACTTCTTTTCTATAAAAGCTTGTTGTTTGTCCCATAAACCCCTTTACCAAAGCTGTATGATTTTGACATAGCATTGTTGGTATAGGATCCCATTTAGCAGAAAAATCCATCAATGTAAAATAGTCTGTTTGTTGTGGTATACTTCGCCTATCTGTCATGTCTATAGTAGAAAATTCATAACGAATAGGGTTTCGCTCTAGAGTAAAATTAGTAAATGCAAACGTTTTTCTATAATCAATTTTAGTTTGATAATTAGGATCTGAAGGGTCTCCATCAAACATGGCTTCGCATATATCAACATTCTCTGCAGCTAATGCAATATCAAAACTATCGGTTGCAGAACACATCGCAAACATAAACCCTCCTCCAACTACATAATCTCTTATTTTTAATGCAACTGCGCTTTTTTCTTCAGATACTTTACTATATCCTAATTTTGAAGCCAATGCTTCTGCCTTTTTTTTCTCTTGTATATACCAAGGAGCTGCTCTATATGCTCCATAAAACTTCCCATATTGCCCTGTAAAATCTTCGTGATGCAAATGCAACCAATCATATAACAATAGCCCATCTGCTAATACCTCTTCATCGTAAATAGTTTCATAAGGAATTTCAGCATAGGTAAGTACTAATGTTACTGCATCATCCCAGGGTTGTTTCCCTTTAGGAGAATATACAGCTATCTTCGGTGCTTTTTCTAAGACTACTGCTTCTTGGTTTTTAGATGGACTACTTATCTCCTCTAAAATACTTTCAGTTTTCCCATTAGATAATACTTCAAAAGAAACGCTTCTTATTTGACACTCTCTTCTAATTTCTTCAGTATCTGGAAGTAAAAAAGCACCTCCTCTATAGTTCAATAACCACTTAACCTTAAGTTCTTTGTTTAAAATCCAATAAGTAATTCCATACGCTTTCAAATGATTTTTTTGCGTAGTTGCATCCATGGGGAGAAGAATATATGACGCAAAGCTATAAGTCGAGAAAAACAATAAGAACAGAGTTACTATTATTTCCTTGCTTTTTTTAAAAAAAATATTATTCTTAGAAAGGCACTTCATTATCGTCTTCAGGATTAAATTCATCATTCATTGAACTTCCAAAAGCATCTTTTGCACTGGGCAAATTTTTAGTAGCAAATGGGTCGTTCTCATTTTCATTCATCTTCGATTGAAACTCGAAAGGAGAATCAAAGTCATCTAAATTATCAAATTTACCTAATTGGCCAATGAATTTTAACCTAATATTATCTAATCCACCATTTCTATGTTTGGCAACAATGAATTCTGCTTGCCCATCTGTTGGTGATCTTTCTTCATCATCCCACTCTTCTATTTTATAATATTCTGGCCGATAAATAAAAGAAACAATATCTGCATCTTGTTCAATCGCTCCAGATTCACGTAAATCTGAAAGTATAGGGCGTTTACTTCCTCCTCTTGTTTCTACAGCTCTTGACAACTGAGATAATGCAATAACAGGGACATTTAATTCTTTAGCTAATGCTTTTAAATTTCTAGAGATCATAGATATTTCTTGTTCTCTATTTCCTCCTTTTTGACTTCCCCCTGCTGTCATTAATTGCAAATAATCAATAACAATAAGTTTAATACCGTGCTGAGAAGATAAACGCCTGGCTTTAGCACGTAAATCAAAAATAGATAATGAAGGAGTATCATCTATAAAAAGTGGAGCAGTTTCTAAGGTTTTAACTTTTACATTTAGCTGTTCCCATTCATGTTTTTCTAGTTTTCCTGTTCTTAGTTTTTCTGATGACAAACCTGTTTCAGAAGAAATTAATCTAGTGATTAATTGTACAGATGACATCTCTAATGAAAAGAATGCAACAGGAGTATTAGAATTTACAGCCATATTTCGGGCCATAGAAAGTGTAAAAGCTGTTTTACCCATCCCTGGACGTGCAGCCACAATAACCAAATCACTTGGTTGCCAACCCGATGTAAGTTTATCTAATTTATCAAAACCAGAAGGAATACCACTAAGTCCATCCTGATTTGAAATTTCTTCTATTTTCTTTTTAGCCTGTATAACTAAACTTTGCGCTGTTTCAGAAGATTTTTTAATATTCCCTTGAGTTACATCATATAATTTTGCTTCTGCATTGTCTAGAAGATCAAAAACATCAGTAGTTTCATCATATGCATCTTCTATAATTTCATTCGAAATTTTAATCAAACTTCTCTGAATGTATTTCTGCAAAATTATACGAGCATGAAATTCTATATGCGCAGAAGATGAAACCTTTTGAGTTAATTGAATGAGATAATAATCATTTCCGACCAATTCTAACTTCCCGTCCTTTTTTAATTGTGCTGAAAGCGTTAATAAATCAACAGGTTCTGTATTTTCAAATAGTTTAACTATAGCTTCATAAATATACTTATGTGCTTCTTTGTAAAAAACTTCAGGATGTAAAATATCAATAACCTCATCTACACCTTTCTTATCTATCATCATCGCACCTATCACAACCTCCTCTAATTCAACTGCTTGTGGCGGTATTTTTCCCCTTTCCAAATTAATAATGTTGCTTCGATCTACGGATAGTTTTGGTATAGGCTTGGTGTTTTCCATGACTGCGAATGTAGATAAATTATATACTAAATATTGGTTTTAACTAGTTCTGAATCTTAACCATTCATTAACAAAACAACTGTTAACAAGTAGGTCTTTATTGTTTATAACGTAAAAAAACCGAAGCTATATATACTTCGGTTTAATTAAATATGGTGATGTAAGTATGTTATCCTTTATAGACTCCCATATTGGAATATTTTTCCATACGTTGTTTTACTAATTCTTTTGGTGATAACTTTTTTAATTCATCAAATGACGTTAGTATCGATTTTTCAACTGCCTTATAAGTTTCGTCTCTATTTGAATGTGCTCCTCCTAAAGGTTCTTTAATAATATCATCTACAAGGTGTAATTTTTTCATGTCAGGAGCTGTTAATTTAAGTGCTGCTGCTGCTTGTTCTTTATACTCCCAACTTCTCCATAAAATAGAAGAACATGATTCTGGAGAAATCACAGAATACCAAGTATTTTCTAACATTTTCACCTTATCGCCTACTCCAATTCCCAAAGCTCCACCAGACGCCCCTTCTCCTACAATAATAACTATTATTGGAACTTTTAGACGTGTCATTTCCAGTATATTTCTGGCAATTGCTTCTCCTTGTCCTCTCTCTTCTGCTTCTATACCTGGGTATGCCCCTGGAGTATCTATAAAACTAATCACCGGAAGGTTAAATTTCTCTGCCATCTTCATTAATCGCAATGCTTTGCGATATCCTTCTGGATTAGCCATTCCAAAATTACGATACTGTCTGGTTTTAGTATTATATCCTTTTTGTTGACCAATAAACATAAAACTTTGGTCTCCTATTTTACCAAGTCCTCCAATCATCGCTTTATCATCCTTAACACTTCGATCTCCATGAAGTTCTAAAAATGTCCCATTGGTTAAAGCATTAATATAATCTAACGTATAAGGTCTAGACGGATGTCTAGATAATTGAACTCTTTGCCAAGCAGTTAAGCTTTTATAAACTTCTTTTTTTGTGTGAATTAGTTTCTTTTCAATTTGCTTACAAGTGTCTGTAACATCTACATCACTTTCCTCACCAATTATCATACATTTATCTAATTGTTCTTCCAACTCTTTGATGGGTAATTCAAAATCTAAATATTCCATGCGGTTATTGCATTTAGTTTATAGCCTACAAATATAAAATATTAAATGATTTACTTATTTAATGTTGCCTCTTTTCTTCTCCCTATATTTTTTAATATTCCATTAATTATTACTGTACACAAAATAACAATGGTTCCTACGTAAAATCCAAGGCTCATTTTTTCAGAATTTCCTAAAATTAAATAAGCTAAAATAATACCATAAACAGGTTCCATATTAACACTTAACATTGCTGTATAGGGGCTAATAAATTTCAATAACTTTATGGAGGTAATAAATGCATATGCAGTACATATTACTCCTAATACCAATAAATAAAACCAGTCTGAGCTTTTTAATATAAAGAAATTCGATGTGAATTTATTATCTATTAATAAATAGATTGAGATAAAAACTACACCAGATGATAATTCATAAAATGAAATTACTGAAGGGCGATACTCTTGAACTAATTTTCCATTCAACAAAGAAAAAATAGCTATCAATAATGCCGATATTAATGCCAATACAATTCCATTAATATAATCTCCTTCTACATTAAAAATAATATACAATCCAAATATAACAACTACTCCTAGCACTATTTCATACCAAATAACTTTGCGTTTATACCAAATGGGTTCTAATATAGCTGTAAAAAAAGCTCCTGCAGACATCATTGCCAACGTAATAGACACGTTAGACTCTTTTATAGCTGCAAAGAAAGTCATCCAATGCAAAGCTATCATAACTCCTGCAATAATTAGTTTTATTACCGTTTTTTGAGGTACTCTTAAAGAATACTTTTTGATTTTTACAAATAGAAATGCTACACTAGAAGCAATGAGCATTCTATACCATACTAAAGGAATTGCGTCAATACTTATTAAGGCACCCAATACAGCTGTAAAACCATATATAAAGATAATAAAATGTAAGTGTAAATGATTTTTAAGTCTAGCGTTTTGCATTCTGTAAAAGATATAGACCTAATAAGCCAAAAATAATGTTAGGCAATGCTACTGCCCAAAATGTAGAAAATCCAGAACGCTCTGCTAATGTTCCAAAAACTTTATCGAAAAAAATAAATATAAAAGCAATAAGGATTCCAAAAGCTAAGTTAATCCCCATACCTCCTCGCCTCTTTTTTGAGGAAACTGCAACTGCAATAATGGTAAGTATAAAGGCCGATATTGGCAAGCTCCATCTTCTGTATTTCACCAATAAATATGTTTTCACATTAGAAGATCCCTTTTTTATTTCTTTTTCAATAAAGTCATTTAATTCAAAAAGGTTTTTAGTCTCAGCTATATAAGAAACCGGAGTAAGATCATCTAGGTTAAAACTAAATAAGGTATCTATTTTTTTCTCTACGATCAAACTATCGTTTCTTTCTCCTATATATCGTTTAGTATATGCAGACAACCTGTAAATACTATCTTTTTCTAACCAGCGTATATTTTTTGCAGAGATTTTATATTTCAATTCATTAGCTTCAAAATGTTCTAATGTAAAGTCTCGACCTATCTTAGTTGATGGATTAAAGCTACTTACATAAATAAAATCATTATCATTTAATTGATTAAAAAGATTTGTAGTAGTTCTATCTTGTTTCCCTCTCTTTAAATATTTGTATTTAAATTCATTGTACCCTTTACTTGCAGCAGGAACAATAAACATTCCCATAAAAAAAGTCATAATAGCAACAATAGTAGCTCCCATTAAATAAGGCCTTAAGAATCTAAGATATGAAACTCCAGAGCTTAGTATTGCAACAATTTCTGTATTACTTGCTAATTTTGATGTGAACCATATAACCGATAAAAACAAGAAAATTGGAAAAAGAAAATTTGCAAAATAGAAGGTAAAATCTAAGTAGTAAATAGCTATTTCTTTTAAAGGAGCTTCTCGTTCTATCATCTTATCTACTTTCTCAGAAACATCTATCATAATTCCAATAGGTATAAAGAGAAGTAACATTACTAAAAAAGTAAAAATATATCGCTTTAATATGTACTTATCAATAATTTTCACTTTACAGTCTATTATCCATTTGTTTTACCATCTTGTTTTTCCATTGATAAAAATCACCCGCTAAGATATGTTTTCTAGCCTCACGAACCAACCATAAATAAAAACCTAAATTATGAATAGTTGCTATTTGTTTACCTAACAACTCGTTAACAGTAAATAGATGTCTTAAATATGCTTTTGTATATTCTGTATCAACAAAGGTTATTCCCATTTCATCAATGGGAGAGAAATCGTTTTGCCATTTTTTATTCTTTATATTGATAGTACCATAAGCAGTAAATAGCATTCCGTTACGCGCATTTCTTGTAGGCATCACACAATCAAACATATCTATTCCCAAAGCTATATTTTCTAGAATGTTAATAGGTGTACCAACCCCCATTAAATACCTGGGTTTATCTTCAGGTAATACATTACAAACTACTTCTGTCATAGCATACATCTCTTCTGCAGGCTCTCCAACGGACAAACCACCTATAGCATTTCCTTCTGCGTCTGCATTAGCAATGTATTCTGCAGATTGAATTCTCAAGTCTTTATATGTAGATCCTTGCACAATAGGAAAAAAAGATTGACTATAGTCATACTTAAAAGGTAATTTTTCGAGATGGTTTACACATCGATCCAACCATCTATGAGTCATATGCATAGATCGTTTTGCATATTGATAATCACAAGGATATGGGGTACATTCATCAAATGCCATAATGATATCTGCTCCTATACTACGCTGTATTTCCATAACATTTTCTGGAGTGAACATATGATAAGAACCGTCAATATGTGATTTAAATTTTACTCCTTCTTCTTTTATTTTTCTGTTTGCCGAAAGTGAATATACCTGATAGCCCCCACTATCTGTCAAAATATTACGATCCCAATTCATAAACTTATGTAATCCCCCTGCTTTTTCAAGAATGGTTGTTTGGGGTCTTAAATACAAATGATATGTATTCCCTAAAATTATATCTGGATTTATATCTTGTTTTAATTCACGTTGATGTACTCCTTTTACTGATGCAACTGTACCTACAGGCATAAAGATAGGGGTTTCAATAGTACCGTGATCTGTTTTAATAACAGCAGCTCGCGCCTTTGATTGTATATCTTTCTTTGTTAATTCAAACTTCACTCGCTTAAAATTTCATGATTAATCGAAGTATAATGTATCGTTGTATTGTATCCAAATACATTTAACAGTTGGCAAAGATAATTAACTGTTAAAGATATGCCTGCTAATAAAAAACTAAATTGTTCATTACTTCTTCCTTTTCGTTAAAAACTGTTGAAAAAGCAGCTTTGCAAACCTTTAATAAAAACTTACTTTTGCGCAAACTAATTTTAACTACTAAAAATGGCTAATTCACAGCAGCTAAATGACATGGTCATTCAAGTTCGTAGAGATATTTTACGAATGGTACACAAAGTAAATTCTGGACACCCAGGAGGATCACTAGGATGTGCCGAATTTTTTGTCACACTTTACCATGAAATCATGGAATTAAAAGAAGGATTCCATATGGATGGAAAAGAAGAAGATTTATTTTTCTTATCTAATGGCCACATCTCTCCGGTGTATTACAGTACATTGGCTCGAAGAGGATATTTTAAAGTTGATGAGCTAAATACTTTTCGTTTAATTGATTCTCGATTACAAGGACATCCAACTACGCATGAAGGGTTACCAGGTATTCGTATTGCTTCTGGTTCTTTAGGGCAAGGAATGTCTGTTGCTATTGGAGCAGCATTATCAAAAAAGTTAAATAACGACCAGCATCTAGTATACAGTTTACATGGAGATGGCGAATTACAGGAAGGTCAAAATTGGGAAGCCATTATGTACGCTTCTGGAAAAAAAGTAGACAACCTGATTTCTACCATAGATTTAAATGGAAAACAAATAGATGGTGCTACAGATGATGTATTACCAATGGGTGATATAAAAGCTAAATTTGAAGCTTTTGGTTGGGATGTACTTGAAATTAAAGAAGGGAATAACATAGATGCCATTATAAAGGGAATGAATACAGCCAAAAGTATGACTGGCAAAGGAAAGCCAATTTGTATTCTTTTATATACAGAAATGGGTAATGGCGTAGATTTCATGATGAACACACATGCTTGGCATGGAAAAGCTCCTAATGATGATCAATTAGCTATCGCTTTAGAACAAAACCCTGAAACCTTAGGAGATTATTAATATTTTAAAAGGTTTAAAAAATAAGTTTAATTAAAAAGACATCCACTTATGTGGACATAGATATGAAAAAATATACAAATAGCGGTAAAAAGGACACACGAAGTGGTTTTGGAGCTGGTCTTGCAGAACTTGGAAGAACCAATCCAAATGTAGTAGCGCTTTGTGCTGATTTAATAGGTTCATTAAAGATGAATGAATTTATTGATGAAAATCCTGAACGTTTTTTTCAAATTGGAATTGCAGAAGCTAACATGATGGGAATAGCTGCTGGTTTAACTGTAGGTGGAAAAATTCCTTTTACTGGAACTTTTGCAAATTTTTCTACAGGTAGGGTATATGATCAAATACGTCAATCTATAGCATACTCTGGTAAAAATGTGAAGATATGTGCTTCGCATGCGGGTTTAACCCTAGGAGAAGATGGAGCTACTCACCAAATCCTTGAAGATATAGGTCTTATGAAAATGCTTCCAGGAATGGTTGTTATTAATCCATGTGATTACAATCAAACTAAGGCAGCTACAATAGCTATTGCAGATTATGTTGGCCCTGTTTATCTAAGATTCGGAAGACCCGGTGTTGCTAATTTTACCCCTGCCGATCAGTCTTTTGAAATAGGGAAAGCCATTGTATTAAATGAAGGTACTGATGTTACTATTGTGGCTACTGGTCATTTAGTATGGGAGGCATTACAAGCTGCAGAAGAGTTAGAAAGTAAAGGTATTTCTGCTGAAGTTATCAATATACACACTATAAAACCTCTTGATGATGACGCTATTTTAAAATCTGCCGCTAAAACAGGATGTGTTGTAACTGCAGAAGAGCATAACTATCTAGGAGGATTAGGAGAAAGTATTGCCAGAGTATTAGTAAAAAATAATCCTGTACCTCAAGAATTTGTTGCAACTAATGATACTTTTGGTGAAAGTGGAACACCTGCACAATTAATGGCAAAATACGGGTTGGATCAAAATGCAATAATAAATGCAGTAGAAAAGGTTTTGAAAAGGAAATAATTACGCTTTAAAAACGTTTTTTCATAAACAACTTTAATAAACATTAAAACCATGAAAAAACTTTTTATAGCTATATGCATAATTGGGACAACAATTGCTTACTCACAAGAACGAATCTCTTTTGGAATTAAAGGAGGGCTTAATTACAGTTCTAATGGAGATTTAACAGTACAAGATGTTATTAACGCAGGAGAAGACATTATTGAAGGCTCAGAATCTAAAGTAGGTTTCAATATAGGTTTTTATAGTAAAATTAAATTAGCTAATTTTTATTTACGTCCTGAATTAGTATATACCAGAACTTCTAGTGAATATGATGATGTAGATTATAATATTCAAAAGATTGATCTTCCTGTATTATTAGGATATAGAATTGTTGGACCATTAAGTATATTTGCCGGGCCAGCTTTTCAATATGTATTAGATAATGACCTAGACATTGATGATGTTGATATTGATGATGTTGAAAATGACATCTCTCTTGGCTTTAATATAGGAGCTGCAGTTCAAATAGGAAATGTAGGATTGGATGTTCGCTACGAAAGAGGCTTTAGTGAAAACGAAGCTGCTTTTATTGGAAGAAACATAAATGACGATTTGGCTGGTAGAGTAGACTCAAGACCTTCACAAATTATTTTCAATTTATCTTTGAAGTTTTAAAAACTTAATTTAATAAAAAAAGGCTCCATAAATATGGAGCCTTTTTTATTAATCGTTATCAAGATAATCAGGTATTCCATCTCCATCTGAATCATCAGGTTCTCCGTCTCCATCTTCATCAAATTCATTTATTGTGAGTGTTCCATCTCCATCATCATCTGAATCTAAATAATTTGGTAAACCATTATTATCTGTATCATCATTAAAGATAAACCCATCGCCATCCAAATCTTCCTCTATAGATAATATTCCATCTCCATCATGATCTGCTCTTATTGCTGATACTAATTGAATATTAAAGATAAGCGGCGCAAACTGTGGGATTCCTAATTGAGGTACATCAAAAAAGCCTAAACCTGATGGCATGATAATTAAGCCTGATCCAAAACCATTGATTGTAAACGTGCCATCTCCATTTTCTGTAACTCCATCTCCAGCTCTAAATTCACTAATTCCTTCAAAAAAACCTCGTATTAAAGCTGGATCTCCTGTATTAACATTAATAGCTCCTAAATTAAAGGATACCGGTGTTAACGCAGAGTCAAAGATGCTTCCATCTAGCAAATTTCCTTCAAACGAAAGAAACGTAGAATCAGCAACTGTAGGTTGGATTCCTATACCTTCTCTAGCCTCTAGTGTATATAAAGTATGCGGCACATCTTCTCCATTACTACCTTCTATAACTATAACTCTAGAATTAACTTGATTCGTTAAGGGAGTTCTGTCTGCATTTTCACCTGCTATAGTATCTATCACCACAACAAAATCAAAATCTGCAGGTGGGTTCATAAAATCTTCTTGGTTGTAAAAGTGTGTTCTTAGAAATTCTTGTATTTCGGCATCATCTTCTATTGCTACTTCTGCTATATCTCTTTCTTCCAGGGGTGCTCCTCCATCGTCTCCGTCATCATCGTTCCCACAAGATAGTAGTAAAAAGAAATTAGTCAATAATAAAAAACCTAATTTATTCATTCTCATCATTCCAAAAATTTAAAGTTCGCAAGATACAATTTTCTCTTATTTTTGCATATGTTATTAACGAAGATTTTAGATTACTATCATGAGAATTGATAAATACCTTTGGTGCACTCGATATTTTAAAACTCGAAACATGGGTACCGAGGCATGCAAAAAAGGGCATGTTAGAATAAACAATCAAATTGTTAAACCATCTAGAGAGGTATATCCACTTGATGCTGTCATTTTACGAAAAAACCAGATAGACTATCAATTTACTATTTTGGATATCCCCCCTAGTAGAGTAGGTGCAAAATTGGTTGATTTGTTTAGAAAAGACACTACTCCAAAAGAAGCTTTTGAGCACACAGAATTATTGAAATACTCTAAAGATTATTATCGTAAAAAAGGTACTGGAAGACCTACTAAAAAAGATCGAAGAGATATTGGAGATTATTTAGATGATACAGATATGCTGCAAGAATAGATCGCAAACTATACAGAAAGAAAAACTCTTTTTATCTTTGAAAAAAAAGAATATGGTAACCTCAGAAAACAAAATACTTTCTCACTTAGAAATTCAACATAAAATAAAAAGGATTGGTTATCAAATTTATGAAACCTTTGTTAATGAAGACGAGATTATAATTGCTGGTATTGAAAAAGGGGGGTATCAATTTGCTTTAAAGGTAGCTGCTGTTTTAAAAGAAATTTCAGATATCGAAATTACACTATGCACTATACAAATGAATAAAAAACAACCTAATGAAGCAATAAACACTTCGATTTCTGAAGATATTTACAAAAACAAAGCTGTTGTTTTAGTTGATGATGTTTTAAATTCTGGAACTACATTAATATATGCTGTAAAACACTTTTTAAATGTACCACTTAAAAAATTTAAGACTGCTGTTTTAGTAGATCGAAATCACAAACGTTTTCCTGTAAAAGCAGATTTTAAAGGAATTTCCTTATCTACCTCATTAATGGAACATGTATCTGTCGTTTTTAGCGATTCTGGAGATGCTGTATATCTACAATAAATTTATTATTTCATTTCCTATTTCTGCTATAGAGAGGCCATCTATATTTAAATTATGATTTGCTTGTAAATAATAAAAGTTACGTTCAAAAAGGTGTTTTCTTATAAACGCTGATAAATCATTCTCTTCTAAATGACTAATCACTGGGCGTGTTTCTTTTTCATTTATCAATCTTGTTAGTAACGTATCTATAGTCGCTTTTAGATAAAATGTATGTTTAGTAGCATCTGTGATTAATTTCATATTCTCTCCATAACAAGGGGTGCCCCCTCCTACAGATAAAATTATATTTTCACTCTCTTTTTCTAAGAGTTCTTTTAAATACTGATATTCTTTCTTGCGAAAATAAATCTCTCCTTTCTTTTCGAAAATATCAGGGATACTCATATTTTCACTGCTTTCAATATAATCATCTAAATCTATAAATGATTTGTTTATTTTTTCAGACAAAAAACTTCCTACAGAAGTTTTTCCACTTCCCATATATCCAACTAAGACGATCATAATTCTATATTAATTATCTATAATTTATAATTACTTAAAAAAAAACAAATTTATATTAAAAATAGCCTTGTAAAATAAATTAATGATATTATATTTGCACCCGCATTAAGGAATTTTAATTGACCTGGTAGCTCAGTTGGTAGAGCATCTCCCTTTTAAGGAGAGGGTCCTGGGTTCGAGCCCCAGCCAGGTCACTAGAGAAAGCAAAACCTACCAATTGGTGGGTTTTATATTTTATCATAAAGCCTGTTATTTATTGATGACAGTTTTTTTAATAAAGTGAAATTTAATTACTGTGTTAAAAAGGTTTTCTATTTGTAAACATTAAACAGTATCACGTATTTGTTTTGCCAAACTTCGTTGCTCTTCAATAATACTTTGCATATGTTCTATTCTTACCAGAGGATTAGCTAATACAACTCGAAGGCCCACTATTTTTTGTCTTTCATACTTTTCTAGTCTAACTGTAGTATATGACACAAAAGAATTCCCAGCTTTCATCTGCGTTTTCTGTAACGCTTTATTAAAAATATTCAAACGATTATTTGTATCTTTTATATTAATATTCTTATTAGCTTTTTCAGAGAGATATCGATATAAAAAAATATTAGTCTCTGGAAAAGTTAGTAACTCAAAATCATCTAAAGAATTAATATAGGCAGCAATCTTTTTAGCGTTTTCAATTCCTTTTTCTATAAGCCATCCATATTTTTGTTTTCCTAACAACTTTAATCCAGCATGTAAGTAAAAACTATTAGCAGGTTTAGAGCCTTCTATGGTTCTTTTGCCTAAGTCTATAGAGTCTTCACGAATAATATATTCTGATTTTTTTTCAATCAATGCTGCTGTTTTTGGGTTTTTAAAGAGTACTAAACCTAAGCCCATAGGCAAATACAATTGTTTATGTCCATCTATAGTTATAGAATCTGCATTTTCTATACCTTTTAAGAGACTTGAATAAGTATCTGAAAATTTAATAGGCCCTCCCCATGCAGCATCTACATGAAAATAGATATTATATTTTTTTGTGATTTTTGATAATATTTCCAGTGAATCTACACTACCACATTCTGTAGTACCTGCAATTCCAATAATTGCAATAATTTTATGACCTTGTTTTTGATGTTCAAGAATGGCTTCTTCTAAAAAGTCTATGCGTATCTTATTTTGATTATCTGTAGGAACAGTAATGATATTAACACTTCCCATACCTAGCAGTCCCATTGATTTTTTTATAGAATAATGACCTAATTCTGAACATATTATAATTCCCTCTTTTTCGTCATATAATCCTTTTTCTTCTAAATTAGGATATGCTTTATTACGTGCACATTGCAAAGCTGTTAAGTTAGCAATTGTTCCTCCAGAAGTAATTATACCTAATGTGCTACTCATAGCATGAATATGAGAATCGTAAAAATCCTTTTCACAATTATAAAATAACTCATGCAACATAGCTATTGCTTGTCTTTCATAAAAAGTAGCCGATTGAGATGTTTCAATTTTTACTACATTTTGATTTAATGAAGCAATTAATCTTGAGATTTCGGGCACAAAATTAGGCAAGGCAGAAGTCATATGACCAACAAATTTTGGAGTAGCAACATTAATAGTATAAGGTATTAATTTGTTCTCTAATTCTGATATATACTCTTTGGTAGAATAATTGATTTCTGGAATAGATTGAAAAGGAAAAATAGATTCCATTTCCCTTTGATCATATCTTTTAGAAACACTTTCTTTTTTAGTGTACAATTTTAATATTTGTTGTATTCTTTTTGATAAGAATGTAGCTTTTCTATTGATAAACGTATTTTTAAAAAAAGTAGCTTTCTTATTGTTTTTCATGATAGATGTTTTTGAGATCGCTTATTAGATTTCATTATAGGGGACTTTATTTTTAGTATTTGTAGTATACAAATTGCAATGGCCATTATAGCAATTGTTACCAAAACTCCTAGAAACAACTCTTGAGGGTTTAATCGATTGATTTGCCATAATAGAAAATGAGAGAATATAACACCTCCAATAATAGATGTTTCAGGGTCTATACCCCCATTTAAAGCATAAGTAGCATTATCTTTTCTAAGACAACTAGCCAGAATTCCACCTCCACAACTAGTTATAACGCCTAATAATGGCCCCCAAAGCCAAAGCGGTTTTAAGTTCATCTCTACAGCTACCCCAACTCCAATAATGGTATAAGCTCCCAAAGCAATTGCTTCGATTAAGATTCTTAAAAAAATGGAATATTTATTATATCGATTAATAGATTGATAATACCTTTTATTTCTCCGAGCTAAGAAAGTATGAAGGTTCAATAATAAAAAACCAGTTAAAGAGATTGATAAAATGATATATACATAGGTAACATCTTTTAAAAATGAAGGTGTTTTACTTACTAATAAATCTCTTATAATTCCTCCTCCAGAGGTTAATAAAGTAACCATTACAATAGTTCCAAAAATATCAAACTTACATTCCCGCGCTAACAGAAATCCAGCAATCGCAAAAAAAATCGCACCAATATAATCTATAGAGAGAAACCACCTAGTCTGTACAGTTATATTCATCAGAACAGGAAATAAATAATCGCCAATTAAATTATTTAATTCTCCTTTTTTTTCTAACTTTTTCAGGCTCATATTAAAACGACGTATGAGATCTTTATTCGCTTGAATGTTAATACTATCTTTTCCTTTATACATTAATAAATGAATAGGTTTTTTAGGAAGTTGAAGTGTATGTTCTGTTACATCAATTTTCCATTTTCCTTTATTTTTCCATATAATTTGTGCCCCTGTAATTCTATCAGCTATAATAATATTTACTTTATTGTTTATTAATTGTTCAAAATTTTCTTCTTCATTAATAGATTGAACTATCAATTCTTCTTTTCTTCCATAACGATCCACAAAATCATTAACACGAGTGCTTGTGTAACGATATCCAGAAACTACTCCCAACTTGAGTCTGTTTTTTTCTATATGTGCCAATAAAGAATCTATATTAGATATTTGAGACAATTCTTTCTCATCCTTAGAGACATAAAGTGTATTCCATTCGTACCTATATGGTTCTGATATTAAATATTTTTTATTGCGTTCTTCAGTCCAAAAAGCACCTCCTGTAGCTGTTTTAACACCTTGAAAAACTTCATCTTGATTTTGTTTCCAACTGTGCTTCTCATCAGGATTAAAATTAATTTTTACTCCTGCATTCTGAAAAATATGAGTAATAAGGGCATAATCTAATCCATTAATTACATTTTGATCATTTAGATACTGATAAGGGGCCCAAGAATACCATGCACCTTGTATGGTATCTTTAACCTGTGCAGATGAAACAAATGAGAAATGAAATAGAAAGAAAAAAAAGAAAAAAGATACGTGCTTAAAAAATGATTTTGGATTTTTCATAATTGATCAATATAATAAGTAGATTTAGATATTAAAAGGTATAGTTTAATACAAGCCTAACATCCAAAATATGTGAATTATTATTGGAAATATTTTCGTTTAAAAAGCCTATTTTAAAACTAGGAGTAAGTTTTTTATTTATTTGAAAAGAACCAATTAGGTTCCATTCATCATAAGTATTTTGCGATGTATCTTTGGTTCGCAAATACAAAGCATATAATCTCCCTTTAGGAAAACGATAACTACTCTCTACGTAATAAGAAGTACTACCATTATTGAGAGTAGCTGACGTTCCTATTAAAGGTTCTGAAGGAATAAGTTTTGCTCCAAAAGGATTTTGCAGAGAAGTGTTTTCACCTATTGTACCCCTTGTTAAAAATAGCCCTGTTTCAACATTTAAATTATCAAAGCTTGTTAAAACTCCTGGCTGAATACCATACAGCGCATTTTCCCCAAACGATGAATATAATGTTCCCCATTGTACAATACCCTTACCTTTAAATACTATCTTATAAGAATCGTTTGAAAATAATTCTTTACCATAGTAAACTCCTGTTGTATTCAATACATTATTAGCTAAAACATAATACAATGCAATCCTTGTATTAGCTTTTGGAGCATTATAAACTACTTCAACAAATTCTTGTCCATCATCTATGTCTTCAACAGAATCATAGGCTTTACTTATGCTACTAAAATCGCTAGGATTGGATCTCCAACTACTAAATTTTGTGAGATATCCTAATTTAATACTCCAGTTTTTAACATTATGAATCCCTAGTAAAACACCTTCATAGGCTTGCTCTTTTTGCCTAATTTGATAGGTAGTCATAAACTCTGTATCTAGAGGTAAGCGCCCTATAGAAACTATACTTTCTTCAAGTTTTAATGCATTTAAATGATAATTAAGGGCTACATTATTTATAGTATTAAAAGAATTGTTTTGCAAATCTGTAGCAGGAACTCCCGATGTTGTATATCCATCTTCTTGTATAAGAATGGATTGTATATAAGAAAAATTTAAAGAAAAGTTTTTAACCCTTGGGCTTTCATAATTTAATGTAAAGGCTAAGGAAGTGGAATTAATATTGTCAAAATTAATATTAGGTCGTTCAGATCTATGTATAAAAAATGACTGTCCAGTTGCACTGAAAACACCAATATTTTCTTGATTAATTGTTTTAAATACAGATTCTTGCCCGTAGCTAAAGAGGGATAGAAAGATTCCTCCCATCGTGATATATTTTTTCATGATATTTTTTTAGGTTATCGAAAAATGAAGTGTGGTTAACAGGAAAATGATAAAGCAGAATAATGGCCAATACATCATTTTTATAATTTCTCCGTTATTTTTTTTGAATATCGTAATTGTTGTAGATGATGAAAATGCAAAAGCTCCTATAGATACAACTGTAATTAGAAAGTACAAGCAAAAGAAAAAGTATTCTAGATAAATAATGTTTTCTGTTTGCAAAGTGTCTCTTAGCGACATATGAGATACAATGATTACAAAAAATAAACTTGCACAAAAAGCTAAAACTGTAGAAACATTAAAACCATATAATTCATTCTCTTTAGAGTTACGAGTATAAGTCATTAATACCGTAAACAATAAAAACACCGTTACTAGAATGGGAATGAAATAGACAATAAATACTTCTAAAAAACGACGTTTAATACTAATATTAAAATAAAGTTCGGGATGGCTATAACTCTCTTTTAAATCAAACTCTCCAAAAGAATTAGAATACAGGCGATCTCTTACAGAAAAAAAAGTTCGTATAATTTTATAACCTTCAATAAATACGTCTTCTTCTAGACCATTTTTTAAATTTTCTTCTTTAGTATCTGTATCTAAATAATAATCTGTCTGCGAAGTAAACTTTGAATATGAGGCAAAATCTGGAATAAACAATAACTGATCTTGATATGCCTTTTTAGGGCGTACTCTCAACCATATATTTTCTTCATCAAAAGGATAATTAGAATAATCGAATGATTGACGTATTTCTGCTGAAAAATACCATTGAATTAAACCGTTATTTTCATTTTCTAATTTTAATTCTAAATATTCAGCCTCGGGAAAATCGGGTTCTAAAATAGTGGTAAGCGATCCTTCTCTAAACTTAGATTTTATAATTGATGGATTATCAACTTTTTGCCAAAAATAACCCGATATGTGCAAATCGTTTGCAGAAGAAAACTTTACATTTTGAATAAACAATCCGGTTTTTACTAATAATGGCTTTCTTTTTTTATGTTCTCTTTTAAAAGCATTGAGATAGGCATCTAATTCGGTGGTATTTGTAATTTCTATATCGGTATTTGAAAATGAATAGGATGGTGTCTTTAATTGTATATAGATGATAATTAATGTACCTATTATAAAAACTGCAGATTGAAGCATAATTAACAACCAAGCCCGAGTATTGCCACTTAGAAGAAAGAACCAAAAAACAAACAGTGCAATGGTTAGGGTAAGACCGCATATTATCTGTAAACGGAGTGATTTTACTCGTTGTATTAAATTAATACTTTGAGTATTAAAAACAGATAGTGTTTCACTCTCTTTTAATATAATTATTGCTTTATACACTATGGGGGCATTGGTATTAACAATATGCAGTGTATGTTTAAAATATAAATTACGATCTACAATGCGGTCTTTGTATGTTTTTATAGGTAAAAATTGTTTCTCAGGAAGCGCCTCAATTTTAGAAAAAGCTTCATTAGAAATGACTTCGGTTATTTTCTTTCCTAAATATTTAGATGATGGATGTGATATTATTAATGAATCTTCATCGATAATAATTCCGTACCCTTTTCTGTATAGATTTAGCTTAGCTACCTCTTCTTGAATATAGCCTAGGGCATAATCTAAACAAACAACACCATCGTTCAAGTTTTTCATAGTGTCTTTTATTATAGGAGATCTGTAGCTTACTACCAATGTATTATTAGCTGCTCCTAAATAAGGTGTTGTCCAACTTCCAGTTTTTAGCTTTTCCGAGTACCAATATTTACCTGATGTAGTTGTATCTGAATAATCATAAGGAAAAGGAATGGTAGTTTTTTGTCCTTTTTTGTAAAAAGGAGCCCATAATTTTATGTTCTCTTTTATCTTGTAATTAGAGTTGTATTTTAATAGTTTTTTGCTTAAGCTTTTAGATGGATGTATTCCTATAGCAGAAAAATTATAGGTTTTGAATAATTCTGGTAAAGAATCTGCAATTGCAATTGCTTTTTGAGGGTAATGAGTTATCGCTTTTGCATATACATCTGAAACCTTTTGTGCATTTTTAAAATCTCTTTGTAATTGATATTCTAGTTTATCTAGTTCTTTTAATACTTCTTTTTCAGTAATTGCTATTACTCTTTTTTTACTCTCTAATCCTAAATTTTTATAAGTAAAAATTAGTAGTAAGGTTCCAGAAGTAATCAAAAGGCTAATAATGATTAAACTCCACTTTTGTAACTTCGATAATTTATTCATTGGGGTTATGTTTAACAGTACATATCAATTATGCACTGGCGTTATGTTTTCAAAAGTAGACGTAGGTTAATCAGTATGATTCATTGAATGTTATAAGATGCTTATCGGGTGATATAAAGCTGGAGAATACTGTTATAAATGAAAAAATAAAGATCATGTAGAGCATCTATTTTCATGTTATATCTTGTAGAAATAAAATTCTTTACTAGAGAATTTCAGGCATTCACTAAGTATTAATATACGCTCACTCATATTTTTTTAAGAGGTTATCAGAAAGAGGTATTATCGCAGTAGAAAAGCAAAAAGATATTCGCAAACTAATCATTTAGTAAGATGCCTGACATTAAAATTTTTCCTTCTAAAGAAAGTACAATAAGTAAAACATCTACAGGTTTTGATGGTAGCTTTTATGTCAAAAAAAATAGCATACTCATCAAAATATATTTAGACGATATTTCACACATCAATATAGAAGGACGGTATAGTGAACTTGTAACATCTAAAGGGAATTATATAATTCAAAAATCTTTGAAAAGTTTAGTTAATATTTTCTCTACTTCCAATTTTATAAGAATCCATAGAAACCATATGATTAATACAGATAAAATTGAAAAAATCTATTTAAAAGACAACTTAATTATATTAAAAAATCAGGTTAAGTTAAATATAGGAAACCAATACAAACGATTATTTCTTGAAAAAAATACTATTCTTGTATGATCTGTATAAAATAAATGATTATTGACTCTTTTTTCATAGATTTAAAAAAAAATGAAATTCAACTTATATAGGCTATGAAGAAAAAAGTAAAAACTATTAAAATTAAAATAGATATAAAAAGTCTGGTTGAAGCAATTGAAAATTGCAACTTAGGAATGGGGACTTATGAAAACCCCATAGCTGCAGATTATTTTGTAATTAATTTAGATGCTGCTAATAGTTCTATCATCTTACCTGAAAATATATCAAATGAGGTTTCTCTTGAATTAATTGATATTAATGATAAATCCGGTATTGCTACTAAAGTGGAAATATTAGGTGTTTTTATCTATCCATCAGGAAGAAAAGAAACGATACTCTCAACACCTGAAATTGTTAAATTATTTGATAAAATTTTTGATTGTGATGATTCGTATATGAACGATCGACAATTTTGCATTCCAGTAAAAGACAATACATGTTCCATCAAAATAAAAGCTTTGAGCAAAAATGAAATTAATTATTACTTTACGTATAGAATACTTTTTAAATTAAATATATATAAAATACCTTTTTGTTTTTCAATAGATCCCTTCTTTAAAATACGCAACAAATAAACCTTTAACATAACTTTATCATTATAAAAGTATATTATTTTATATTATGTTTTATATGTTATTCTTCATTATTTGCTCAAAGAGAATATAGAGCAGATTCATTATGGAGTATCATCGAAACAACAAAAGTAACTCTAAAGGATAAAGCAGCAATTTTAAGAAAAATCGCAATCTTTACATCCGATTCTAAAGAAGCACTCTTTGCTGCAAAAGAATCACTAAGCATAGCTATAGAAATTCAAAACGACACCCTTCAGGCTGAGGCCTTGGAAGAGATTAGTTTGTTAGAACGTGACTTGGGGAATACTGCAAAATCATTGGAAGCATCTTTAAAAGCTTTGAGCATCTATGAATCATTAAAACTAGACAATAAATTTGCAGTATCTTTTGATCAAGTAGCTGTAAATTATATATATAATAATGATTATAGATCTGCTATTAGTTATTTAAAAAAAGCAATGAATAGTTATCATTCAAATCCTTTAAATAAAATAGCTATTATTAATAACCTGGGAGAAGCCTATAGGAAAATAAACAAGTTAGATAGTGCCAAAATTTACTTTAATTCTTCTCTTCAAAAAAATGATTTAAAAGATACAGACTATCTGCATTTAAAAGGATATTCTTTAGGGAATTTAGGAATGGTTTATGCTTCAGAAAATAATTTAAAAGTAGCAGAATCTTATTTAAAAGAAGCTATTGATATTGTGCAAGAATTTGAAGATTTGTATTCCCTTGCAATTTATAAAGCAGAACTTGGAGTTGTATATAATAAATTAGAAATATCAATACTCGCTGAAAAGTATCTTACAGAAGCTTTATCTATTGCTCAAAAAGTAAATTTAAAAGAACAAATCAAAGATATCAGTAATCTATTGGCTCAATTCTATGAATCTCAAAAAAAATATACAAAAGCTTTTATTCATCAAAAACGCTTTCAGATCTATCAAGACAGCCTTGTTAATAGGGAGAATATAAAAAAGATAGAGCAAGTTAAATCTGCATATGAAATTGATAAAAGAGAAAATGAAATCAACTTGCTTAACCAAATAAATGCTACTCAAAAAAAGTGGGTGCTTTCTCTGGCACTAGGCTTTTCTATATTGATATTTCTTCTCTATTTACTTTTTAGAAATCGAAAAAAAATAAAGAACAACAACATACAACTCTCTGCACAAAAAGAAATTATAAGCCAGCGAGAGCAAGAAAAAGCATTGCTTTTAAGTGAACTTAACCATAGAGTGAAAAATAATTTACAAATGATTGCCAGTTTATTAAACCTACAAAGTAATCAACTTACAGGTCACCCTGCTCAAGAGGCTATAATTATAGGGAAACAACGTGTAGAAGCTTTGTCTTTAGTTCATCAAAAATTGTATCAGGAAGGTGTTGATACACGCATTCATGTTAAAGAATACATTAGTGAATTAGTGTTGGGGTTATTTCATAGTTATGACACTGGTTTTGAGCCCGAAATGGATATTTCAGATGTAAGTTTGAATATAGATGCTGCTATTCCTTTGGCATTGATTATCAATGAGATCATTATCAATGCTCTTAAATATGCTTATAAAGGAATCAAAAAACCTTCTCTTAAAATAAAAATAGATATCAAAAACATTCATTCGCTTTATATTACTATAAGTGATAATGGTATTGGTTTTGAAGAAGCCTCCGTACATAAATCGAATTCTTTAGGATTAAAAATCATCAATTCACTAATCATACAACTTAAAGGAACCATTAAAAAGATTAATAATAATGGTACTACCTGGGAAATAAAAATTCAAAATCGTTAAATTATTATTTATTCTGAATAAAAAGTTTATTTGTATACTAATGAGGATGAAATTAATATGATTATGGTTTGACAGTAATTTAATTGTTTAAAAACAATATTAATATTGAATAATTTTTATCATAAAATAAATAAATACTAGATTTTAATAGATTTTGTTGCGTACCGTTAAAATTACTTGCGCTTAGGTAGCTTTTATATATCTTTAAACTCCTGACCAATACAATATTCTAAATTTATCAATTTTGGTTTAATCATAGTTTATATTATTGATGATTGATAAAAAAATCAACAAAAAAAAAGAGAAGAAAATAAAAATTCTTATTGTTGAAGATGAAGTTCTGGTAGCACAAGATATTATCCAGCGTTTAACGACTATGGATTATGAAGTAATTGGTTTTGCAATGACTGCTAACAGCGCTATAGAACTTATTGAAGAAAACCCTACCATTGATTTACTTCTTATAGATATTATGATTCAAGGAAATAAAGATGGTATTGAACTTGCCGGTATTATTAGGAGAAAATATGAGATCCCTTTTATTTTTCTAACCTCCAACACCCATAAACAGACGGTAAAAAGAGCGCATCTAACGCAACCTCATGCTTATATTTTAAAACCTTTTAACGATAGGCAGATGAGTATTGCTATAGATTTGGCATTATTAAATTTTTCAAAAAAAAATACGAACCTTGATTTTAATTCTTCTCAAAACCTGAAACAATATAACAATAAGGTTTTACACATTAAAAATTGTCTTTTTTTAAAAAGAAATACTAGTTTTAAAAAAGTTCCTTTAGACGAAATTCTTTTTATAGAAGCCGATAATAATTATTCTACGATTCATACTAAAAATGAAAAATTCATATATGCTATTGTAATGAAAAAAATAGAAGAGCAGTTGCCTAAAAACATATTCTTGAGAACGCATAGAAGTTATATAGTTAATAAAAATGCTATTGAAGGTTTTGAAGGTAATATGCTTTATCTCAAATCTAATAAGATACCAATTAGTAAATCGCATAAAGAACATATTTTTAGTTTATTTAAAACTATTTAATTTAATAAAAACAGTAGTTGTTTTAAACACATTAAAACCCATGTTTTATATGAGTTTTAATATGAAATTATGTTCAAACCTCTTAATTAACCTGGTATCTGAGCTCTTAATGATCTTTCATAGCCTTCTATTAGTTTACTTAAACCTTCTGTATGATCTTGTGGTTTAATAACTAATTCCAATAGTGCTGATGCTTGTTTTTTATTCTTGTTAATCCCAAGATGTTTTCCTAAAAAAGATTGTTTGCTAAAGCTTACTAACAATTCATCTTTTTCAATAGCCATATCAAGGTTTGTAGTGAATTTTAATTCTCCTATGGTGGCTGTAGAAATAGGAACTATGGTAATTAAAGGGACATCTATTTTAATAACTTCTGTTTTGCCCTCTGGAGTTACAGTAGGATAATTAATAACAACTGTTTTTGCAGTAAAATCACCTGTTTCTTCATCTTTATTAAAAAAATCATTTATTACTTGATCTTCTGAATTAGCTAATGTAGCATTTGCTATTTCTGCTGCATCATTAATTGCTTCAACTAATTTTTTAAACTTTATCATTTTATTATTGTTTTAAGGCGTTTGCTTTTAATTTATTAAACTCATTAATAGATTTTTCTACAAGCCCTTTACTCTTGTTTGATAATTCTATTTTTGCATTACAATTACTACAAGTAAAACTAACTCCTTGTAATAATGCGTTAACATCAAAAAGAATGTTACTGTTACAATTTGGACATGCTATATTTTGATCGTACATATTTTTAATTTTTTATATTATTTTTATTTTTTTTCATCCAATGCTGTTGTATGTATACTTTTAGTATAGAGATCTAAAATGGTAGTAAAGCCAACTGGTAGTGGTATTGTACCGGCATTCATTTCTACAGATAATTTTGAAGTGTTTCTCTTTTGATATTGATGCTCTGTTTGTCTATTAGAATCATAACTTATGGCTCCTTTTAGTTCAGCATTTTCTTCTCTATTTTCGTTTTTATTTATCGAAGATTTACTATCTGTTTGAGAAATTATCTCCATATCAAATTTTACAGAAACATCTTTAACACATAAAGAGTTAAAAGGAATAATAGTAAGTATCGGTAATTGAAAATTAGTCTTTAATTCTTCTATTTTTGGGGTTTGATTTTTCCCTTTAGATTCTGAAATGATATTTTTAGTCATAGATAAAGTAATCATCTTAGGATGAAATATTTCCTCATCTGTATCTTCATCAATTTCTATATCAAAACAAGAATCCATTAAAAATGTTGTTTGTTTTTTTGCCATAGCAGCATTAGCATTCGCTGCTGCTATAAATGGCGCTGCCAATAATTTATCAATAGAAAGACCTTGGCTCGCGCTATTTTTTTTTGTTCTCATACCCTTATGATTTATTCAATTACTTTTTAAATGAGACTCAGACAAGCTGAGTCTCATAAAAACTTAACTATTTAAATTAAACTATTAACCTTTACCACCTGTGGCTTGTTGTCCTTTCAATTCAATAGGTTCAATTGCATTAGAAAACGCTTGAATAATGGTAGTTACTCCTTTAGGGAGTGGTAATTGAGCAGCATGTACATTAACTGTATATTTTGCTGAGTTACTTTTCTCGTAATGAGAACTTTGAGAATCTCTATCTTCACTAGAATAGCTTGCTGATCCTTTTACAGTTGCAGAAAAAGGGCCGTAACCTACTTTTGCTTCAAAACTAGCCTCTGCAGCAACTTTTTTAACAGAATCTGAAGATTGTTCTTCTCCATAACTTGATTTAACTTCCATTTCAAAACCAATACTAACCTCATCTACACCTAAAGAATTTAGTGGAATGATTGTTAAAATAGGTAGCTTGAATGAAGTTGTAACATTCTCAATTTTAGCCGGAGTAGTTTCTGCACCTTTATCATCTATTACTGCTGGAATGAGAACTCCTCTATCTAAACTCATATCTATCATGATAGGTTTGTAAGATTCGCCACTTTCATTGCTTTCCTTTGAAAAACAAGTATCTAACAAAAATTTTGTTTGTGTAAGTGCCATTGCTGAGTTTGCTTTTGCAGCGGCATTAAGAGGACCTCCTATTAGAGAATCCATTGGTAAACCTGAAAATTGTTGGGCCATAGAGACCAATGCTTTTTCATTTGCCATAATTATATTTTTTAAATTAATATTCTTTTATTGGTAGCCTTAGCTACTAGTAACTAAATAGGGAATCCTATTTTAAAATTCAACCGTTGTTCTTTTAGGGCCTGCTCTTATCATAAGTATGGTGTTTTCATTAAAAATGTTATGACCAATAACATGCATCAAACTTTTTGATGCTATTTTGTAAATTCTTAGGTAGTATGATAGTAAAAAGAAACCGCTATGACATGCTATGTATTATTCTAAAATGAATATTACTGGTTTATGGTCTGGTCCTTGCATATCGTAAATTTCTTTTGAAAAAAATGTTGTTAAATCAAAAGGAGTTCCTTTTATAAATTGTCCAGTTAAACACCAATCTAATATTCCACCGTGTTTTTGAGTTTGATCACTCCAACAGCTATACGCAAATGTTTTAAAGTTGTTAAACAACTCATTATATCTGCTGTAGTCCCAATTCATATCGCCTATAATTGCCCATCTTCCAGATGAAATTTCTTCTAAAAATAATGAAGCATTTACCAATTGATCTTTAGTTAAATTTGTTTGTCCCGATTTAAAATGTGTTAAAATCAGAGAAAAATCATCTATTTGAATTAAAATTGCTTCTCTATTAAGGCCTTTTAAATTACTATGTGAGATTTCTATACTCAGATTTTTTCGAGTTAGTATAACATAAGCATTACTATATCCTCCTGGTAAGCTGTCAACGTTATATCCTTTGTATAAAGTGCTTAAATATGTTTTATAATCATCTACTCGAGCAGAATGTACTTCGCAAAGAAAAATGATCGGAATATTAATTTCGACACAAGAATCAATAAAATGATTTACTTTAACTTGTTTATCTAATGTAGATGATTGGCCATTTTTTTCAATATTCCAAGATGCAATTGTTAAAGACATGATTTTTTAAATTTTATATGGTTTTTAAAGTTTTTTGTGGGGAGCCAAATCTGGTGAAAGGGTTAGATTTAAAATAAACACCAAGTAACACCTGTAAAAGTGTCTATTTTTCAAAATCTTTTTCTTCTAATAATGTATAAGTGAAGTATTTGAGTTGAGATTTTTTACAAATCTTCATAAAAAAGTTAAAATCTTTAACTCGTTTAAAAACTTGGCAACCAGCTGACCATTTCTCAACTATAACAGATTCGGTTTCTGCATTACTACGATGAATATTTATTCCAAAAACACCTTCATAAGTTTTACCATTTTGATCAATAGTAAGGTCTTTGTTATTATCTCTCCAAACTTTTAATTTTCCGTGTTGTTTTAAAGCTTCATATTTTCCTTGGTGCAATCCAATGGTATATACATCTTTATAATGTCCTGGTACTAAAACAGCAGTTCCATTTACATTAATTGGATTCTTGAGCCAATAAACTCCTGGGTCTGTAGTAATAGGGAACTCTTTTATTTCTCTATTCCCTTCTTCGTTTTTATAAATTAAACATAACCAATCATCAAATGAATTTGCTATTGTTGCATTACTTCTAATACCTATAATGTTTATTGAATTTGGCTTATTTTCTTCAAGAAAATCATATCCCTTATTTTCAAATACGTCTTTTAATTGTTCAATTGTAAATTTCATCAGTTCTATTTTTTCAACTGATGCTAAACTATTCAGACTTAGTTGTAATAGTAGGCCTTAATGTATTAGAGGTCGTATTTTATGCTATTAAAGTTATGTTTAATGTTATGAGATTTTAAAGTGGGTGATTTTATTATAAGGATTATACACATAAAAAAATAGAATCTATTAAATAATAGAATTGAAAACTCTAACTAATAAATAACAGCTTAACTCAATTAAAAATAATATTTCTTAACATCAAAAAAATAAAAATTTTATGCTTACAGTTTTAGCATATTATAAAAGCAACTTTAGTGACCTATTTAGTGATCTTATATTACGTTTTAATTTAAGTTGCTCATTATTAGAATATTAAAATAAATCGAGTAAATTAAGATTTGTTCTTTTTTATTTTATAAATTATAGCGTGATTGAATAACCTAACGATCTTATAAAACAACCGTTGTTTTTCACAAAAATGTTAATAATCTAGAAAAGATTAGATCTACTGTATTTATTCTTTACTTTCCACTAAAAAATAAATGCTTTTAAACATTAGAAGATATACATTATTGAGACCTTTGCACTAAAATTTAATTTTTTTAAATAATTCGTATCTTGTTT
>CAYMDH010000043.1:0-31576 GCA_964389205.1 uncultured Flavobacteriaceae bacterium | reverse complement strand
TTACACTGCTCAGTTTAATCCGGCACGAGTGGTTCACTTTATCCGAATTTTCCAACTAACATGTAAAAGAAAGAAAAGCATTTAATTAGACGACTTCATATCCTCTCTAATCAACGCATAAAAAGCATCAAAACCTGGGTCAATAATAATTTTTGTAGCAGTTTCAATACTTAACTCTTCAGAACCGTATTGCCCTTTTCCTAAGGCATCCATACGTTTAGGGTCTACCATATAATCGTTTTGTAAAGCTCTTACAATAGAAGCTGCTTGCTGTGTACTTAACCCCCAATTATCGATAAGACTTTTGTCTTTAAATTCTAAAGCATTGCTATTACCCTCTACAGTAATTTTTATATTCGGATTTTTGTTTAAAGTAGTCCCTATTTTTTCTAACAATCCTTTTGCTTTTTCTTCAATAACAAAGTTTTTGTCATTATCACCAAAAAGAAATGTATTGGGTATAGCCATTACAATAACACCATTGGTAATAGAAATTTTAGCGGCATCACCTACAGCATTTTTAAAAAGGCTAAATACAGTTAATTTAGTAGAATCGCTGGCGGTAAGCGCTTCATTAATGACTTTTAACTGATTCTCTTTTTCTTTAAGGCTTTCCAATACCGAGGTAACATTATCTGACTTCTTCTTAGAAACTTCAGTAAAATTATTCAGATTGCTTAAAAGAGAGGCATTGGTTTTCTTTAAATCTTCTAGCTGCGTTTTAATGACTTCTAACCTTGCTAAACCTACCTTTTCATTTTTTTTAGCTTCATTTAACAATGTTTGCGTAGAATCTTTTTCAGATTTTAGTTGCGCTATTTCAATAAGTAAATCTTTCTTTTTCTGCGCTTGCATAAAAGCACTCGTTAGTAATAGAATAGAAACGATTAGAGTAATTTTTTTCATAAGTAATGATTCATTGCTGTGGTAAAAATAATTCTTTTTTATAAAAGAAGGCAAGTAGCATTATGTTAAGGAATGTTATAATCCTAAGATTAGCATAATAAAAAAACCCTTGATAATTATCAAGGGTTTAAAATATTTAAAAAAACAGGGTAATTAGTATCTGTAATATTCAGGCTTAAATGGCCCTTCAACTTTAACACCAATATAATCTGCCTGGTATTCTTTTAGCTCAGTAAGTTCAACACCTATTTTTGCTAAGTGAAGTTTTGCTACTTTCTCATCTAAATGTTTTGGTAACATATATACTTCATTCTTGTAGTTTTCTATATTAGTCCAAAGTTCTATTTGCGCCAGGGTTTGATTGGTAAATGAATTACTCATTACAAAACTAGGGTGCCCTGTAGCACAACCAAGGTTTACCAAACGTCCTTCTGCAAGTAAAAGAATATCTTTTCCGTTTATATTGTATTTGTCAACCTGAGGTTTGATTTCAATTTTTTCATGATTATCATTTAACCATGCTACATCAATCTCATTATCAAAATGACCAATATTACATACAATAGTTTTGTCTTTCATTGCTTCAAAATGCTCAGGACGAACAATGTCTTTGTTTCCTGTAGTAGTAATCACTACATCTGCATTTTCAACAATAGTTTCTAATTTTTTAACTTCAAAACCATCCATTGCAGCTTGTAAAGCACAAATTGGATCAATTTCTGTAACAGTTACAATAGAACCAGCACCTCTAAAAGAAGCGGCAGTACCTTTTCCAACATCTCCATAACCACAAACTACCACACGTTTACCGGCCAACATAACATCTGTAGCTCTTCTAATGGCATCTACAGCGCTCTCTTTACATCCGTATTTGTTATCAAATTTAGATTTTGTAACAGAGTCGTTTACGTTAATTGCAGGCATTGGCAATGTTCCGTTTTTCATTCTGTCATACAAACGGTGAACTCCTGTAGTAGTTTCTTCAGACAAACCGTTAATTCCGTCTACTAGTTCAGGATATTTATCTAATACCATATTGGTAAGATCTCCCCCATCATCAAGAATCATGTTTAAAGGTTTTTTATCTTCTCCAAAGAATAATGTTTTTTCTATACACCAGTCAAACTCTTCTTCATTCATTCCTTTCCAAGCATATACAGGAATACCTGCATCTGCAATAGCAGCAGCAGCCTGATCTTGAGTAGAGAAAATATTACAAGAACTCCAGGTAACCTCTGCACCCAAAGCAATTAAAGTTTCAATAAGAACAGCAGTTTGGATAGTCATATGTAAACATCCCGCAATACGAGCACCTTTAAGTGGTTGCTCATTTTTATACTCTTCTCTAAGTGACATTAATCCTGGCATTTCCGCCTCTGCCAATTCTATTTCTTTTCTTCCCCAAGCTGCTAAGGAAATATCTTTTACTTTATAAGCTACATAAGGAGCTGTTTTTATACTCATATCCTTTTTTATTTTTACTTTCGTTGAATAAACAGCATACTGCTATTTACATTGTAAATTTTTCGGTTGCAAAGTTACATAATAAGTTTTTAAAATACATGCCTCTTTACAAAAGTATAACAGTTAATAGCCATACTAAAGTCCTGATATGGAGGATTGAAGAGACAGAACAGCTATTGCACAAAAATATTACCTTAACAACGCGATGTGAGCAACGTATAACAACTATGAAATCTGAGATACATCGGCGGGGTTTTTTAAGTGTTCGACAATTATTAAAAGTAGCAGGTTATGAAGCAGCAGATCTCTACTATGATGATGAAGGAAGGCCCCACCTTAAAGATGGAAAGAAAATTTCTATCACACATTCTTTTACATATTCTGGCATTATCATTAGTAATACGGTAGTAGGAATAGATATTGAGAAAAAACGAGATAAAATTAAAGTAATAGCACATAAGTTTGTTGATGATGAACGCTCTTTTATTACGTCTAAACATGAAATAGCTATGTTAACAATGGTATGGTGTATTAAAGAAAGTTTATATAAAGCATATGCAACAGCAGGGATTAGTTTTAAAAATCATATTAATATTCGTCCCTTTACTTTAAAAGATAGCTATGCAGATGCTAATGTGACCTATAATCAAAATACAGAAAACTATAAAACACATTTTTTAGAATTTGATGATTTTAGTTGTGCGTACGCCTTAAAACAATAAATGAACACTATTTATCAAGATATCATTAAAGCGAAGGTTAATAAAGAAAAATTATTAGCAGTATTAATCGATCCTGATAAAACTTTAGTTGAAGCTATTCCAGAATTGGTACGTACTATAAATCAATCTATAGCAACTCATATTTTTGTAGGAGGTAGTAAGGTTGATCAAGGGATGACTCAACAGCTTGTAAAAGCCATAAAAAAACATTCTATTTTACCTGTTGTTTTATTCCCTGGAGACGAAAGTCAAATTACAGAAACAGCAGATGCGTTGTTATTTTTATCCTTACTGTCGGGTCGAAATCCAGAATATTTAATAGGACAACATATAAAATCAATTCCTAAGCTTATAAAGAGTACTCTAGAGGTTATTTCAACCTCTTACATCCTTATAGATGGAGGTACAACAACATCAACTCAAAAAGTAAGTAAAACTACACCACTAGATAAGGATGCAAAAGAAATGATCACTCATACTGCCTTGTCCGGTCAATTTATGGGTCATCAATTATTGTATTTAGAAGCAGGGAGCGGCGCCAAAGATCCTGTTGCCAAAAGTACGATTAAAGAGGTTTGTGAAGCTGTATCTATTCCTGTAATTGTGGGAGGTGGGATCTCAAATGAAACACAAATGGAAACGGCATATCAAGCTGGAGCAGTTATGGTAGTGATAGGAACGGCTTTTGAAAAAACGCCTTCTTTTTTTAATCAATTAAAAAGGCCCTCCAGTATTAAAAACTAAACGTAAAAGAGTATAACAATTAGTGAAGTTATAGTATTTTACCAAGGGAAAGTATGAACACTATTTTAGATTTTTTTGTTGACGCATATAAAGATGTCTCTATTAGTCTTATTGTTTTGGAAGTAATTGCATTTGTTTTTGGAATTGCAAGTGTTTTCTATGCTAAGAAAGAAAGCATCTTAGTTTATCCTACGGCATAATAGCTACAGTTATTACGGTGTATTTATTGTATAAAGCAAGTTATTTTGGTGATATGACTATGAACTTTTATTATTCAATAATGAGTATTTATGGTTGGTACAATTGGTCACGTAAAAAAAATCAGCAATATGTAGTACCCATTTCAATAACAAATGATAAGGAAAAACTAATAGGAGTTTTACTATTTATCATAACAATGTTTGTTACCTATGGAGTATACGTATTTTTTGATTATGAATTAAAACCAGAAAATTATATTGATATTTTTACTTCAGGAATCTTTTTTACTGCAATGTGGTATATGGCCAATAAAAAAATCGAGAATTGGACCTTATGGATTCTTGGTGATTTAATAACCGTTCCATTATATGCATACCGAGGCTTAGGAATATTATCATTGCAATATTTAATTTTTACAATCTTGGCGATTCAAGGATATTTAGCATGGAAAAACTCTATAAACAAGCGGCAAGCAATCTTGTCAAAATAGTATTATTTGGTCCAGAATCTACAGGAAAAACTACCTTATCAAGGCAATTGGCAACTCATTATAATACCCTATGGGTACCTGAATATGCACGTGAGTACCTTCAGAATAAATGGGATAGAGAACAAAAACCCTGCGAACCTAAAGATCTCTTGCCAATAGCCAAGGGGCAAATAGCTTCTGAAAATAAACTGAGTGAAAAAGTGACTCAACTTTTAATTTGTGATACAGATCTATTAGAAACAAAAGTATATTCTGAAGCCTATTATTTAGGAAGTTGTGATTCTGAATTAGAAAAGTATGCTTTACAAAACACCTATGATCTCTATTTATTAACGTATATAGATGTCCCTTGGGAGAAAGATGATTTGAGAGATAAACCCGATCAAAGAAAGAAAATGTTTACTTATTTTAAAAATGCTTTAGACGAAAATAACCGCCCGTACGTTATCATCAAAGGAACTAAAGAAGAGCGATTAAAAATGGCGATTAAAGAAATAGATCAATTATTAAAAAATAATAGATGATTTTTACTGATAGGGATAATGAATTTCTACAATCAAAAGGTATTTCTAAAGAGAAAATAGAAGCGCAAGTAGCTATTTTTAAAAAAGGGATTCCATATGTAAATTTGGTAGCTTCAGCAACTCCAGGAAATGGAATCTGTGTTTTTTCTGAAGATAAAAAACAACATTATATACAACTTTTTGAAGATAAGAGGGAGTCACTGGATTTTTTAAAATTTGTACCCGCTTCAGGAGCAGCGAGTAGAATGTTTAAATCACTTTTTAATTTCGTTTTAGAATTTAATCCAAAAACACAATCAGTAGAGACTTATAGTATTGCTAATAATGCACCTGAGATAAAAGAATTTTTTAATGCTGTAAAATTATTCCCTTTTTATGAAGAAATAATAAGAAACATTAAAGATTTTAATGGCTCTGAAGAAGAAAAAAAACATCGTTTTGTAAAAGAATTACTTTTAGAATATGGGTTGGCTTATGGAAATTATCCAAAAGGACTGCTTCCTTTTCATCAGTATAAAACAAATACAATTACAGCTTTTGAAGAACATTTATACGAAGCTGCTTTGTATAGTGAAACAAAGGGAGCTGCAAAATTACATTTTACTATTTCTGAAGCACATCAGACCAAATTTGAAACGACATTAAATCAAATACTGACCCGTGTAGAAAAACATACGCAGGTGCAATTTAAAGTATCATTTTCATACCAAAAAACAGCTACAGATACAGTAGCAGTAACACTAGATAATACTCTTTTTAGAAACGATGATCAATCACTTTTGTTTCGCCCTTCAGGACATGGAGCGCTTATTGAAAATTTAAATGAACATGATGCAGACATTATTTTTATTAAAAATATAGACAATGTTGTTGTTGAAAAGTATAGAACTGAAGTTTGCGATGCCAAAAAGATGCTGGCAGGAAAACTTATAGAAGTGCAAGAAGAGGTTTTTAAATATGCAAAATTACTAGATGAACAAATTATCATCTCCAAAGAGCTAAGTACAAAAATCAAAACCTTTCTGGAAGATCAATTAAATGTTTCTTTTAATGATAGTTTTATAAACCTAAGTTTAAAACAACAGCAAACTATTTTAAAGGATAGTATTGATAGACCCATACGAATTTGTGGAATGGTGAAAAATGAAGGAGAACCAGGAGGAGGTCCTTTTTGGGTAAAAGATGAAAATGGAAAAATATCACTGCAAATTATTGAAGCAGCGCAAATAGATACTCAAAATAAGCTTCAACAAACTATTTTGAAAGAATCTACACATTTTAACCCCGTAGATTTAGTTTGTGGTGTTAGAAATTATAAAGGCGAAAAATATAATCTTACCAATTTCGTAGATGTTACACAAGGCTTTATTACTCAAAAAACAAGCCAAGGAAGAGACCTAAAAGCATTAGAATTGCCTGGCTTATGGAATGGAGCAATGGCATACTGGAATACCATTTTTGTAGAAGTGCCACTTATTACTTTTAATCCAGTAAAAACAGTCAATGATTTATTAAAAGATACTCATCAGGTTGTGAAATAAGTGTAGAAATATTCTACACTTTTCTACATAAGAGTCTCAATTTTCTACAATAAATTTTTTTTTTATAATTTTTTTATTGTATATATTTGATATTCAGATTTTTAATTAAAAAATGAATACTTGGTATAATAATCTCTTTTAATTAAGTGATTTTAATCATTAAAAAATTTAAAAAACGTATTATTATGAAAAAAGTATTTATTATTTCTGCATTTATGCTAGGTTTTGTAGGGTTTATAGTAGCTCAAAATAATCTATTGACAACTAATGAAGTTGTTTATGTACAACAAGATGGATTTGAAGCTATAGCTGTCGATGAACTTCCAGATGCTGTCAAAAAAGCTGTTGTTAAAGATTATACAGGCGCATCAGTTTCTAAAGCTTATGTAAATGAAAACAAGCAGTATAAATTAATTTTAAGCATGGAAGGAGCATCTAAAACGATTTATGCAAATGAAAATGGAGAATGGATTACAGCTGAATAGTAATTGTATTTATTGATCAAGGTATTATTTTTAAAGAGAGGTTGTGTGATGGCGACCTCTTTTTATGTTTTCTTTAAAGTCTTGCTCAATACTTTTCAACGTATATTAGGCAAAGCGCAACTCGATGTCTAATATCTTGCTTATTGAAGATGACATAGCATTTTCTCAAATGCTAACTTCCTTTTTAAGGAAAAAAGGATACATTGTTTTTTCAAATTCTACAGCTAAAAACATTACAAAGCTAATTAAAGAAAATTCTTTTGACCTAGTACTTACAGACATGAGATTGCCTGAAAAAGATGGTATTAGTGTTTTAGAAGAAATTAAATCGTTAAATAGTCAACTTCCGGTTGTTTTAATGACAGGATATGCAGATGTTTCTACAGCTGTAAGAGCAATGAAAAAAGGAGCGTTTGATTATATATCTAAACCATTTTGTCAAGATGAAGTACTTCATATAATTTCTAAAGCACTCAATAGGAAAAGTAAAAAGATTAATATTGATAACGATCATATTCCTGTTTCTGAAGAATTTATTATCGGAACGAGTGAAGTATCGGTTAAACTGCAAAAACATATTGAATTAGTAGCCCCTACTAATATGTCTGTATTAATTATTGGTGAAAGTGGGACAGGTAAAGAAGTGGTAGCTAAAACAATTCATAAATTAAGCAATAGACATAATGAAAACTTTATAGCTGTTGATTGTGGAGCTATTCCAAAAGAAATAGCAGCAAGTGAATTTTTTGGACATCTAAAAGGATCTTTTACTGGAGCAGTGACTAATCAAACAGGTAGTTTTGAAGCAGCGAATAATGGAACGTTATTCCTTGATGAGATAGGTAACCTATCGTATGGGATACAAGTACAATTGCTTAGGGTTCTTCAAGAAAGAAAAATTAAACCTATTGGCAGTGCTTTAGAAATGCCTATAGACATAAGGGTTATAGCCGCTACAAATGAAAATTTAGAAAGAGCGGTAAAAAAAGGAAACTTTAGAGAAGATTTATATCATAGATTGAATGAGTTTTCAATAAAACTACCTAGTCTAAATGAACGAGGAGTAGATATAATGATGTATGCTTATCATTTCTTAAAGCAAGCAAATAAAGTATTAGACAGAAAAATTATTGGATTTTCTATAGACGTTGAAACATTGTTTTTAAAATACCGATGGCCTGGAAATTTAAGAGAACTTCAAAATATAGTAAAAAGAGCAACATTACTTTCAAATGAAAACATAATTACTAAGGAAGTACTACCAGAAAGTTTTTGGAAAAATAAAGAACAACTTTCCGTAATGTTCAATAAAAAAGGAGAACGGGTATTAATTATGGATGCTTTAAAAAAAACTAATAATAACAAAAGCAAAGCAGCATTACTTTTAAATATAGACAGGAAGACATTATATAATAAATTAAAGAAATACAATATTTAATATGTATTTTCAGTAGCTAAATCTTTTTTTAATTTGTCTGTGGAATTGTTTAATTGTTTAATGATTTTTTTAATTGCTGATAACTCACCTGTATTTTGTAATCTATTTAATAATAAAACTATATGAGTAGCTTTAATGTGTTGATACATAGGTTTAATTTTATGAGCAATATCTTTTATAGCGTTTAAATCGTTATTGTGAAAAGCATTGTTTATACGATCTAAATCTTTTGATGAATTTTTAATAAATGTGTCTATTACTTCTTTTACTAATTTTTCGTCCTCTAAAAAATCATATAAACTCGAAAGATTGTAATTTGATTTGAATTGTATTTTCTGATTTGTTTTCTCAATAATATTTTTACTTGAAGTATGATTAAAATATTTCTGTATACAGTTAATGATATCTAATGGAGAAAAAGGTTTTTTAATAAAATCAGAAAATAGAACAACATCATTAGTCAAAATGTTTTCTTTAATGGCACCGCTAATTGCAATTATAGGTTGATTTTCATAAAAGGAACTTTCTTGTAATTTTTTTGCAAAGCTATATCCATTCATTTTTGGCATTTGTAAATCTGTAAAAACGATATCAAATTTTAAAGAAGCTAATTGGTTTAGCACATTCGTAGCTTTTTCAAAATCTAATACCTCAATATTGTTTTTTTGTAGAATTTCTTTTATTAGCTTTCGTAAAGCGAGATTATCATCTATAACCAATGCTTTTAACCTTTTTGAAGTAAACCTTTGTTTGGTACTGGGCAAAAGAGAACTTTTTTTACCCGCAGCTATTTTAAGAGGAATTTCGAAAATAAAACTACTGCCTTTTCCTTCTTCACTGGTTAAAAAAAGACTTCCTTTCATTGCTAATGCTAATCTTTTAGATATAGAAAGCCCCAGACCGTGTCCATCATACTTTTGCTTTTTGGAATAATTGTTTTTTGAAAATTCTTTAAAGATAATCTCTTGTTTATCAAAAGGAATTCCTATCCCGGTATCGGTAACTGAAATTGTGATTAAAGGAATATTTGTATTTTTAGATTTCCCTGTTACTTTGAGAAGAATTTCCCCTTTATCTGTAAATTTAAAAGCGTTACTAAGAAGATTTGTAATTATTTGAGTGATTCTTAAATCACCCCCTAAAAAAGCAACCTCTTCAAAATCTCCAATTATTTCTAATTTAAATTTAATTGGTTTGTTTTGATATATTTTGCAGATAGACTCTGATGTATTTTCAAGAAGCTTCTTTAAATTAAAAAGCCTTTTTTTTAAATCTAATTTACCTGATTCTAGTTTTGAAAAAGTTAAGAGATCATCTACTAGATTAGTGATGTATACAGTAGCATTTTTTAATTGCTTAATATATGAGTTTTGTTTTTTATCTATAGATGTGTCATGTAATAAATCGATGTAACTCTGTATAGAACTTAATGGAGTTTTAAGATCATGACTTACCATTTTAATCAATTCCTCTCTGCTCCTTAGAAGTGATTCAGTATACGTTTTAGTGGCCTCTAATTGCTTGCGATACAATTGACTTTTCCAAAAATCATGAAGTATTAAAAAAGAGAAAAAAATAATTAAAAAGAAACCGATAACTCCTGTAATAGTTATAATATTTGAGGTTTTAACTCGAGCAGCTTCTTTTGTAGTTTCGTTTTGAATTGAAATAAAAAATAATTCAGCCTCAATATTGGTTATAATTTGTCGTATTTGCTCAGAAATAGTAAAATCGTTTATCAGAAGTTCATTTTCTTTCTTTTTAAGAGTACTTCTTTCGATTTGAGTTTCAGATCTCAGATCCTTGAGCAATAGTTTTGATGCTGTAAGAATAGAATCTACAGCTTTTCTATTCACACTATTATTGGCTTTGTTTGGAATATTTTCATTTAGAACAAAAACTAATTTGTCGATGACCTCCTTTTGATATCCTTCTAATTTTTCGGGTTCTTTGACTAGATGATCTATTGTTATTTTGCTCAAAGAAGATTCCATTTTAGTCAACTCTTCAATACCAACCTTAAAAGAGATGTCCGTTTCGGTATTAATTTTTATACGCCTTAATTCTTTGATGTTTTTATGTTTTCTTTGTAGTAAAAAAGACAGACTGTCTAATTGTTGTATTTGAAAACTATTGTCAATAAGCTGCTTTAAAGAATTAATTTCTTTAGTAATAACAGAAACTTTTTTTTTGTAAAAATTAAAATCCTTTTTTTTAGTTGAAAGTAAAGTTGCTTTAGCTAAATTTTCACTCTCATACATATGAGCCAATAGAGAGCTAATTTCGAATAGCTTTTCATTTTCTTTAGATGAATTACTGTTCTTATTTAATATCATGGATTCGTTATAAATAAACCATGCGGCAGTAATTACTAATAAGATTAATATCAGATAGCTAAAAAATACTTTTAAAGTAATATGAGTCTTTTTAACGTACATTTTAGAATGCTTTAAATAAATACGGTAAGATTTAAGAAATAGCTCATTGAAATTAATTACAGTTACTATTTTATTACATAATGCACAAATATTTTTGATATCTTTGTAATGTAAACTTTAGGGGTGTCCATTAAGAATGGTCTGAGAAATACCCTTAGAACCTGATGCGGTTAATACCGACGAAGGGAAAAGTTGGAATTATAAACTTCTCGCAGAGAACTTTCACTTTTCTAAAGTTTATGGAATAATTTTTATACAAGGATATGACCATAAATGTAAATAATAAACCAACAGACATTCAGGATAGAGCTTCTTTGGAAAACCTATTAGAATCTATTGATATAGTGCCAAAAGGAATTGCCATAGCACTTAATGATATAGTGATTTCTAAGAAAAACTGGAAAGCCACTTTTTTAAAAGAAAAAGATAAGGTAACTATTATTCAAGCTACACAGGGAGGATAATATTTATAAATCAATACAATTTTATATAATATTAAAAATAAATAAAAAACGAATCGCTCATTACTAAAAACTTAAACGTATGAAAAAAGCGGATACTGCACCTAAGGAAAATATAATTAGCAATAAACCTTTTCCCAAATCTCAAAAAATTTATGTACCAGGTACTTTGCATCCGCAAATTAAAGTAGCGATGCGTGAAATTGAATTGGAAGACACAACAGATAGTTTTTCAAAGAAAAAAACACCAAATCAACCTATAACAGTATATGATACCAGTGGTCCTTATACAGATCCATCTAAAGAAACAAATGTTCATGAAGGAATTGAACGTATTCGTGAGCAGTGGATTTTAGACCGAGGAGATGTAGAAGAACTAAATGGGTTTTCATCAGACTACTGCAATCAACGATTAAATGATAGTAGTTTAGATCATCTTAGGTTTGGCCAATTACGTATGCCAAAAAGAGCTAAGAAAGGAAAAAACGTTTCGCAAATGTACTATGCCAAGCAGGGAATTATTACTCCAGAAATGGAATATGTAGCCATTCGTGAAAATCAAAAAATAGAAGAAGCCATTCGTATTACCAAACAACATCCAGGGCAAAGTTTTGGCGCTAGTATTCCAAAGAAAATCACTGCAGAGTTTGTTCGTGAAGAAGTGGCTAGAGGAAGAGCTGTCATACCTAGTAATATAAATCATCCAGAGGCAGAACCAATGATTCTGGGGCGTAATTTTCTAGTAAAAATTAATGCAAATATTGGAAATTCTGCAACGACATCTTCTATTGAAGAAGAAGTAGAAAAAGCAGTATGGGCTTGCCGCTGGGGAGCAGATAATATTATGGATTTATCAACCGGAGAAAATATTCATGAAACCAGAGAATGGATTATACGTAACTCTCCAGTACCTATAGGTACAGTGCCAATTTACCAAGCTTTAGAAAAGGTAAATGGAAAAGCAGAAGATTTAACTTGGGAAATCTATAGAGATACCCTTATAGAACAGGCAGAACAAGGAGTAGATTATTTTACCATTCATGCAGGAGTACGCCTTGCATATGTACCAATGACCGCAAAACGTGTAACAGGAATTGTATCCCGTGGAGGATCTATAATGGCTAAGTGGTGTTTGGCACATCATAAAGAAAGTTTCTTGTATACTCATTTTGAGGATATCTGTGAAATTATGAAATCGTACGATGTAGCTTTTTCATTAGGTGATGGTTTGCGCCCAGGGTCAATTGCAGATGCAAATGACGAAGCGCAATTTGCAGAACTGGAAACTTTAGGAGAGTTAACTAAAATTGCAAGAAAGCATGATGTACAAACTTTTATTGAAGGACCTGGGCATGTTCCAATGCATATGATTAAAGAAAACATGGAAAAGCAATTGGATGTTTGTGGAGAAGCTCCTTTTTATACTTTAGGACCCCTTACTACAGATATTGCTCCTGGCTATGATCATATTACTTCAGGAATTGGAGCAGCAATGATTGGATGGTATGGTACAGCGATGTTGTGTTATGTAACACCAAAAGAACACTTAGGGCTTCCAAACAAAGAAGATGTACGTGTTGGGGTTATTACTTATAAGCTAGCAGCACATGCAGCAGATTTAGCAAAAGGACATCCAGGAGCGCAACATAGAGATGATGCATTGAGTAAAGCACGTTTTGAATTTCGTTGGGAAGATCAATTTAACCTTGCATTAGATCCAGAAAGAGCACGTGAATATCACGATGAGACATTGCCGGCTCAAGGTGCCAAAATCGCTCATTTTTGCAGTATGTGTGGGCCTAAATTTTGTTCCATGAAAATTTCGCAAGAAGTACGTGATTATGCGGCTAAAAAAGAACTTGATGAACAAAAAGCATTGGCAGAAGGAATGCAAGAAAAAGCAGACGAGTTTAAAGAAAAGGGAAGTGAAGTATACCTCTAGGGAATATACATTGATAAGATGATTATTGTACTTACATCAGAAGAAGCGTTGGAAAATGAAGCAGATAAGATTAATCAATTGTTTGATCATGGATTGAAAAGCCTTCATCTTAGAAAAACTTCTTTTGATATTAATGGGTACAGAAAACTCATTGAACAAATTAAAGTGAAATATCGAAGCAATATAATGCTTCATCAGTTTCATGAATTGTGTGAAGAGTTTACTTTAAAAGGAGTTCATATACAAGAACAATCTAGATTGGATTTAGGGAACGAACTTGAGAATTATGTAGATGCTTACAAGGAGAGAGGATTTAAAGTAAGCAGTTCATTTCATGTAAAAGAAGCCATTGTAGATTGTGCAGTTAAATTTGATTATGTATTCTTGAGTCCAGTTTTTGATTCAATATCTAAAGTAGGATATCAAGGAAAAGGTTTTGATGTAACTGATTTAGATGAATTTCTAATAGGAATGGGCGGAATAAATGAAAAAACAGTGACAAAAACTTTTAAACTTGGATTTAAAGGAGTGGGTATTTTAGGAGCTATTTGGAATTCAACAAACTTTTTGCAGAGTTTTAATAGTATTCAGAATAAAGTATTGGCAGATGCTAAATGATTTGAGATGAAGAACAGACCTAATGTGTTAACTATTGCAGGTTTTGATCCTTCTGGAGGCGCAGGAATTTTAGCAGATGTAAAAACTTTAGAAATGCTAAAATGTTATGGACTGGCTGTATGTACTGCAAATACTATTCAAAATGATATGTCATTTGAATCTTGCATATGGATAGAAGAGAAATTTATTAAAGCTCAGATAAAAGTGCTTTTAGATCGCTTTACGATTGAAATTGTAAAGATTGGGATCATAGAAAATTGGAGATTACTTAATATAGTCATTGATTTTTTATTAGAAAAGAATAATAAATTAAAGATTATTCTAGATCCGGTTATTAGTTCAAGTACTCATTTTGAGTTTCATAAGTCGTCTGTTAAAAATTTTGAAAATGAATTTGATAAGGTTTTACAAAAAACCTACTTAGTGACCCCTAATTATAATGAAATAACAGCACTTTATAGTAATAAAACATTAGAAGAAAGTATCGAATATATATCTAGTAAGACGAATCTTTTTTTAAAAGGAGGCCATAAAAAAGAAGCGATTGGGGTTGATGAGTTATTTACGGTTGAGAGAGAAAGTTTTGTGTTTAATCCTAAAGGAAAAAATATTTCAGAAAAACACGGTAGTGGTTGTGTTTTATCATCTGCAATTGCAGGATATCTGGCACTAGGCTTTCCATTATTAAAAGCTTGTTATAAAGGAAAACGCTATACAGAAAAAGTATTGAGTTCAAATAATAACCTTCTAGGCTATCATACTAAAAAATAAAAATGATTTCTAAATTGCATTACATATCACAAGGAGAAACACCAGAAGAGCACCTTCAGAACATACAAAACGCCTGTGTATCTGGAGCAGATTGGGTGCAATTACGTTTGAAGGGTATGAGTGAAGAAGATATGTTAAATACTGCAATTAAAGCAAGAGAGATTACTGCACATTTTCAAACAAGACTAATTATCAACGATCATTATAAAATAGCTATTGAAGTTAAAGCAGATGGTGTTCACCTAGGCAAGTCAGATATGTGTCCAACCATTGCAAGAAAAGAATTATTCTCTTGGCAAATTATAGGAGGAACCGCAAACACATTAGATGATTGTTTGATGCTCATCGATAAAAAAGTAGATTATATAGGATTAGGGCCGTATCAGTATACAAAAACTAAAGAAAACCTCAGTCCAGTTCTAGGAAAAAATGGGTACATAACTATTATTGAAGAATTAAAAACTACCATTCCTATTTTGGCAATAGGAGGAATAAACGTTACTAATGTTAAAGATCTTGTAGATACTGGAATTCATGGCATAGCTGTATCTGGTGAAATAACAAGAGATTTTAATAACATTTCGAGATTTAATAAAGTATTAAATGGACCTTCTATACACGAAGAGGTTTGGAAAGCTCCTAAAGAAGATAAAAAATGACAGATAAACTCAATATAGCAGACAAAGAATTTTCATCTCGATTATTCACTGGAACAGGAAAGTTTAGTTCTTCTCAACTCATGAGAGATGCTTTATTAGAATCAGAAAGCGAGCTTATAACTGTGGCATTGAAAAGAATTGATGTGAATAATGAGAGTGATGATATTCTAACACATTTAAACCATTCAAGAATTAATTTACTGCCTAATACATCAGGAGTTAGAAATGCAAAAGAAGCAGTTTTTGCAGCACAATTGGCCAGAGAAGCACTGGAAACAAATTGGGTAAAATTAGAGATTCATCCAGATCCTAAATATTTACTCCCAGATCCTATAGAAACATTAAAGGCGGCTGAAGAATTAGTGAAATTAGGTTTTGTGGTGATGCCTTATATTCATGCAGATCCAGTTTTGTGTAAACGATTAGAAGAAGTGGGAACTCAATGTGTGATGCCCTTAGGAGCTCCTATTGGGAGTAATAAAGGATTAAAAACATTAGATTTTTTAGAAATTATAATAGATCAAAGTAAGGTGCCTGTTATTGTAGACGCTGGTATTGGAAGCCCTTCGCATGCATCACTAGCAATGGAAATGGGTGCAGATGCCGTATTAGTAAACACAGCCATTGCAGTTTCGCAAAACCCTGTTGCGATGGCAAGAGCATTTAAAATGGCTGTTGAAGCTGGTAGAATTGCATTTAATGCCAAACTAGCCCCGATAAAAAAACATGCAGAGGCTAGTAGCCCTTTAACAAGCTTTTTATCGGAAAGTAACTAATAGTTAAAAAAATGAAAACCTTTAAAGACATATTTGAAAAATACTCTTGGGATGAGGTATTAACAAGTATTTTATCTAAAACAGAACATGATGTAAAAAAAGCATTGCAAAATTCCAAGCGAGATTTTGAAGATTTTAAAGCTTTGATTTCTCCTGCGGCAAAGCCTTATTTAGAAGAAATGGCTCAATTGAGTTATCAAATTACAAAAAAGCGTTTTGGAAATACCATTCAGATGTATGCTCCAATGTATTTAAGCAATGAGTGTCAAAATATTTGTACGTACTGTGGCTTTAGTATGACAAATAAAATTCCGCGAAGAACATTAACAGATGCTGAGATTTTAAAAGAGGTAAGCTTTTTAAAAGCAAAAGGGTACGACCATATTTTACTAGTAACAGGAGAAGCAAACAAAACGGTTGGAGTAGATTATATTAATAATGCCATTAAATTGATGCGATCACACTTTTCTAATATTACCATGGAAGTACAACCAATGGATAAGTCAGAATATGAACTTCTTATAGAAAGTGGATTATATGCAGTACTGGTATATCAGGAAACCTATCATAAAGATGAGTATAAAAAACATCATCCGAAAGGAAAAAAATCTAACTTTAATTATAGATTAGAAACACCAGACCGTTTGGGACAAGCAGGAATTTATAAAATTGGTTTAGGAGCTTTATTTGGATTAGAAGATTGGAGAGCAGATAGTTTTTTCACAGCATTGCATCTTAAGTACTTGCAAAAGACGTATTGGAAAACAAAGTATTCAATATCTTTTCCTAGGTTGCGACCTCATTCTGGAGGCTTAGAACCCAAAGTAGAAATGACAGATTCAGATTTGGTTCAATTAATATGTGCCTATCGTTTGTTTGATGAAGATGTAGAATTGTCAATGTCTACCAGAGAAAGTGAAGTTTTTCGAGAAAATATAGCACAACTGGGTATTACATCTATTAGTGCCGAATCTAAAACAAACCCAGGAGGGTATGTGGTAGAACCACAATCATTAGAACAATTTGAAATTTCTGATGAACGGTCTACAGAAGAAGTAGTAGCGATGCTTAAAGAAAAAGGATTGGAAGTGGTATGGAAAGATTGGGAAAATTTTCAAGAGAGTTAAAAGAATAACAAATGTTGAATAGTGAAGAAAAAAAACAATACAACAGGCATCTTATTCTTGAAGAAATAGGCGAAACCGGGCAGGTTAAATTAAAAACTGCTAAAGTATTGGTAATAGGTGCTGGAGGTTTAGGATGTCCAGTATTGCAGTATCTTGCAGCTGCTGGAGTTGGTACCATAGGTATTATAGACGACGATGTGGTAGATCAAAGTAATTTACAACGTCAAATATTATATACCATTGATGATATTGGAAGCCCTAAAGTAGAAATAGCTTCTAAGCGATTGTCTCAATTAAACCCTTTTGTTTTTTTTAAAACCTATAATGAAAAATTAACGATAGATAATGCGGTAGATTTATTTTTAGAATATGATCTAATTGTAGATGGAAGTGATAATTTTCCAACACGTTATTTAGTGAATGATGCCTGTGTTTTGGCTGATAAACCTTTAGTTTTTGGCTCAATATTTAAATTCCAAGGGCAAGTTTCTGTGTTTAATTTTGAAGACGGCCCTACTTATAGATGTTTATTTCCAGAACCCCCTGCTCCTAATTCGGTACCAAATTGTTCAGATATAGGAGTGCTAGGAGTTTTACCCGGTATTATAGGAAGCCTACAAGCCAATGAAGCGATTAAAATGATTACAGGAATAGGAAGTATTTTAAAAGGGAAATTAGTATATATAGATAGTTTGACATTACAACAACAAGTCATCAATTTTGAAAAAGATGAAACTATAGAAGTTACAGATCTAGCAAACGATTATGATTTTTTCTGTGGTATTCACTCAGAAGATTTTAAAGAAATATCAGTCGAGGAATTAAAAGCAAACAAAGATATTTATACAATATTAGATGTTAGAACTTCTGCAGAGTTTAATCAATTTAATATAGGAGGAATACACATCCCGTTAGAACAAATAACAGAAAACATCTCAAAATTAAACAATGAGAAACCTATGGTAGTTTGTTGTCAATCAGGATTGCGAAGTAAAAAAGCAATCGAAATTATAATGAAAACCAGAAAAGATATAGATCTTATAAATCTAAAACTAGGATTGTCTTCTTATTAATTAGAAATAACAACCGTGTTATCACCTCTTAGACGGGTTCTGTAATTTAACAAACTAAAAACACGTTCACCCTCGGCAGGCTCTGTAAGTAATTGCCCATTAAACAAACTATACTCATTATTATCACAAAGACACCTTACATTGGTGCCTCCAACTATTTCCATAGTAGAGCAATCATTTGGTGCTTGATTTGGACAATTGGCTTCCCATGCTAAAAAACTATCAAACCCGGTATTCACAATAAAAACTCCTCGAACTCCAACACCAGGATTGTTTATAAAAACGACATTGCCAGTAGTGTTCAAAACACTAAATAAAGGAAGGTTTAAATTTACTTCAAAAGAAAAATTAACTTCAGGTAAGAAAGGATTTCGATTAGAAGAATCGCTGCTACATGATATCAATACACCTATCACTAAAATCACAATTATTTTTTTCATCATCATTCTCAATTTTTATGCAAGGTACAACAAAACAAGGTTGAACAAAAATTTGTATATTTGTTTTGAATCCACTCTCTGAGGGGATTTTTTTGTATTTAATTAACGATGAAGTCATGAGTAAAATATCTTATTATACAGTAGAAGGGTTAAAAAATCTTAGAGAAGAATTAAACCAATTAAAGGATATTGAACGCCCAAAGGCATCGCAAGCGATAGCAGAAGCAAGAGATAAAGGAGATTTGTCTGAAAATGCCGAATACGATGCAGCAAAAGAAGCACAGGGACTGTTAGAGATGAAAATTTCTAAATTAGAAGAAACATATGCAAATGCAAGATTGATTGATGAGTCTCAATTAGACACTTCAAAAGTATTGGTATTGTCTCGGGTCAAAATTAAAAATACAACCAATGGAATGCAAATGGAGTATACTTTGGTAGCAGAAAGCGAAGCCGATTTAAAAACAGGAAAAATATCTGTAAATTCACCTATTGGAAAAGGACTCCTAGGAAAATCTGTAGGAGATATAGCAGAAATTAGTGTTCCTAATGGAGCTTTAAAATTTGAAATTATAGAAATTAGCAGAGACTAATTTTTTGGTTATTCTAATACAAATCAAAACTTCATGGCAAGCATATTTACCAAAATAATTAATGGAGAGATTCCTTGTTATAAAATAGCAGAAGACGAGCATTTTTTTGCTTTTTTAGATATTAACCCCAATACTAAAGGACATACCCTTTGTATTCCTAAAAAAGAAGTAGATAAAGTTTTTGATTTAGATGAAACCTTATATGATGACTTAATGCGTTTTTCCAGAAAGGTAGCTATTGCCTTGGAAAAAGCAGTGAGTTGTAAAAGAGTAGGTGTTGCTGTTATTGGCTTAGAAGTACCGCATACTCATGTACACCTTATCCCATTAAATGATATGAAAGAAATGACCTTTCAACACAAAGTATCATTAACTCCTGAAGAATTTGAACAAATAGCGGTTGATATTAGGAGTTATTTATAGTAATATTCTATTCATTTTTTTCTTGATAAAAAAACGAACCAAAAAAATCAATAAGGTTTTAGGAACTTTTTGCTTTGCAAAATCGCTGCTAAAACTATCGCTGCATGCTCTTTCATGTTTCACATGACGCACTTCCGCTTGTTTTACAGCTAGTTCTTGAAAACCTTCCAAAAATAAAAATAAACACTATACTCACAGAGAAAGGTTTACCTTCTAACTATCTTTTTTTAGTGAATGACCTATTTTAAGTTTAGCAAGAAACGTCAGTTCGAGTGTTTCGAATGAAATGAGAAATGTATCGAGAACAAGGTGTTAATATAAACTACTTCTCGGTACAAAGTTTATTCCTTAACAGTCATAAAGTTTACTCAAAGTGACGTTTTAGAACTTTAGGTAATGTTTAAATAACCCCCTGATACTTTAAAACCCCTAATGCAGTTATAATTAAAACAAAACCAATAATTAAACCATAAAAACGATTGGTAAACTTAAGTGAAGGTTTTCTAGGCTCTATTTTTTTGTCATAAAAATCAAAAACACGTTCAATATCTTCTGTCCAGTCTACAGGATAAATAGTAGAGCTGCATTTTTGACATTGAATGGTTTTGGTTAGATTTTTAGTAACCTTAATGTAAAGCTGAGTTTGTATAAGTTTTTGATGGCACTTTAACACCAAATCTGTATTAGAATAACAAACAGGACAGTTATTAGTAAGTTCCGCTTCTTTTATAAGGACATGTTTTTCTTTTGAGGCAGCCATTTTTGATATTGATTTGGAAGCTTTAAGATACAATTTTTAAAGAAACCTGCATAATAGTTCCTTTTTTAGAAGACGAACGCACCTTTACTTTTCCGGTGTGATAATCTTCAATAATTCGCTTTACTAATGACAAACCTAATCCCCAACCTCTCTTTTTAGTAGTGAAACCAGGTTCAAAAATAATTTGATGGTCGTTCCAAGGAATTCCCGATCCAGTGTCTTTCACTCTAATTTTTGCATACCCATTGTTAGTAGAAACAGAAACAGATAAGGTTCCTTTTCCTCGCATTGCATCAATCCCGTTGATCACTAAATTTTCTATAGTCCAACTATAAAGTTGTGGATTTATTTCTGTATAAATGGGTTCTTCAGGAGCATCAAATTCAAATTGAATTAAGCGCGAACTCCGTATTTTAAGATAATCATAGGCATCACGAGTTTGCTCTATAATGTCTAGTTTATATAAGGTAGCTGCAGAACCTATTTTAGAGAAACGATCTGTAATAACCTGTAAGCGATCTACATCTTTTTCAATTTCTTCTACAATAGCCCGATCTACGTTTTCAGTTTTTAAAATTTCTGTCCAACCCAATAAAGAAGATAAAGGAGTGCCTATTTGATGTGCAGTTTCTTTTGCCATTCCTGCCCAGAGCTTGTTTTGTTCCATAACTGTAGAAGCCCGATAGAAAAAATAAACAACAGCCCCAAATAAGAAAATGATTAAAAGAAGCGCTAGTGGGTAGTATTTTAACTTATTTAATAATTCTGAATTTCCATAATATATAGTAGCTTGAATCTCATTGCTATAACGTACTTGTATGGGCGTATTCTCATAGGTGAATTGCCGTATCTTTCGCTGTAAGTATTCGTTATTTAAAGCGCTTTTGTTTTTAAAATTATTAGTAGCTATTCTTCCTTCAGTATACACCAGTATCATAGGGTTTGAAGTATTAGAAGCAATAATATCGAGGGGTAATTCAACATCTACTCCAGGAGAGGCTGTAATCAAAGTTTGTTGCGCAGCTGCCCAAACTTCCATTTTACGCCTTTCTTCTTCTTTGAATTTTTGAAAAAAGGAATACGTATTCCAAAGAATAAGGGAAACAATCACAAAAGAAGTAATGATTAAAATCCAACGTATAATACTTTTTTGTTTGCTAAAAGACATTTTATCCTGTAGGTTGTGACATTAAATATAAAGGAAAAGCAACGAAAATATTGCCCTTGAGTTAAAATCATTTCCTAAATATTCTTATTTTTTCTTCCAGTATCAAGAAATAAACAAGACTAAAGAGATAATTTCTTTCTAAAAAATTATGTAAATAAAAAATGATATTTTCTGAAATGATAAATTTAAATAGTAATTAGTATTAGCTATTTTTGTATGCGAAATCGTGATTCAATAACACTTAAATAAGTAGTATTAATCTGTGGTAAAGTCTAGCGGTTGGTTGATCTAAGTATAAACTTTTTAAATAGACGAAATAAAACAAAAATGATTACTATAGACCCGAATGATATTTCTACTTCAAAATTGCACAGTTACCTTCTAGGAGCAGTTGCTCCCAGACCTATAGCTTTTGCTAGTACAATGGACGAAAAAGGAAACCCTAACCTTTCTCCCTTTAGTTTTTTTAATGTGTTTAGTGCAAATCCTCCTATCTTAATTTTTTCTCCTAGTAGAAAGGGAAGAGATAATACTACAAAGCATACACATGATAATGCAAAAAAGACAAAGGAAGTAGTTATAAATATTGTAAATTATGACATCGTTCAACAAATGTCACTTTCAAGTACAGCCTATCCAGAAAGGGTGAATGAGTTTAAAAAAGCAGGACTTACAATGTTGCCATCAGAATTGGTCAAACCTTTTAGGGTTGCAGAATCTCCGGTACAGTTTGAGTGTAAAGTGAAAAAAATTATTGAATTAGGAAATCAAGGAGGTGCAGGTAACTTGGTTATATGTGAAGTGCTTAGAATTCATATTGAAGAAGCCGTTTTAGATGCGGAAGGAACCATAGATCAACATAAGATAGATTTGGTAAGTAGAATGGGAGGTAATTGGTATAGTAGAGCCAATAAAGGAATGTTTGAAGTACCAAAGCCATTAACTACTTTAGGGATAGGAGTAGATATGATTCCTAATGAGATTAGATTGAGTAGCGTGCTTACAGGAAATGATCTTGGTAAATTAGGAAATATTGAACAAATACCTTCTAAAGATGAGGTTGATGAATTTATAAATAAATCGGTCGCTATTAAATCAATTTTAAGTAGTGGAGATTCTGTAAAAATTCATCAAAAAGCACAAGAGTTTTTAAATAAAAATAACGTACTTTCGGCTTGGAAAGTACTTTTAGCTAAATAATTTATGGAAATACAAGGAAAAATTAAAGTAATTGATGAAACTAAAACCTTTGGAGCTAACGGTTTTAGAAAAAGAGAGTTAGTAGTTACTACAGAAGAACAGTATCCACAGCATATTATGGTGGAATTTATCCAAGACAAATGTGATTTATTAAATAATTTTCAAGTAGGTCAACAAGTAAAAATAAGTATTAATCTAAGAGGAAGAGAATGGGTAAACCCTCAAGGAGAAACAAAATATTTTAACTCTATACAAGGATGGCGTATTGAAGGAGTACAACAAGAAGCAGCATCTGAAGGAATGCCACCTGTAGCTCCTATAGAAGCTTTTGAACCAGCAGATAAACTTAATGAAGAAGAGCACGACGACCTTCCATTTTAAAATATAATATAAAGAATTAAAAAGAGAGGCTTATTTGGCCTCTCTTTTTCTTTTTAAATGAATTGTGTATTTCAAGAAGTGGTTTACATTTTTTATGATTGGCTATAAAATGACTATTTTGCACCCATATTTCGACTTTTTCTCTCTCCGTAGCGCTGCTATGAAGCTCAAAAAAGACGTCATCTGAGCACAAAATCCTTAATTTTCGCTTCAATCCAAAAAGTTTAAATCACTTCATATAAAAAATAACGTATGAGACTTACTTCTGTTGTAGAATCTCTTTTTAAAAAATACTTACCTTCTCCTTTTACGATTGCCGTTTTCTTAACTTTTCTAACAATAATATTAACTTACTTTTTTACGTCCTCACCTACAGATGAAAATCATATTGTCAACATACTTTCTTATTGGGAAAGTGGAATCTGGAATACTAGTTTATTGATTTTTGCATATCAAATGATGCTCATCTTAGTATTAGGACATGTTTTGGTGCTTAGTAAACCTATGAGTTGGCTTATATTACAAATCACAAAGCATATAACGAATACAGCCAATGCAGCTGCTATTGTAAGTGTATTTACAATGTTGGTTTCATTTTTTAACTGGGGTCTTGGGCTTATTTTTGGCGCAATTTTAGCAAGAAAAGTTGGAGAGTATGCTCAAAAGAATAATATTCCAATGAATTACCCACTTATTGGTGCTGCTGGTTATGTTGGGTTGATGGTCTGGCATGGCGGTATTAGTGGTTCTGCTCCGCTTAAAGTATCTGAAGCAGATCATTTAAAAGAATTAATGGAAAATGTTTCAAACGCAACTATTTTAAAACAACTCCCAACATACATCCCATCTAGTGAAACTATTTTTAGTAGTTCAAACCTAATCATCTTTTCTTGTTTATTAATAGTAATCCCTTTAGTTCTATACACTATAGGAAAAAAACTCCCTAAAACAGTAATAGAATTGGAAGAATATGAAATAATACCTAATGATAAAAACACTATTGAAGGAGCAGAGAGATTAGATTATTCAAAATTTTTGGCAATTACATTTGGAGTAATTATCCTTATCGCTTTTATTCTTCAATACAGTTCTTTGTTAAAATTGTTTAACCTTACGCCCAATCTGCTAAACTTTTTTATGTTAGGTTTAGCGATTCTTTTTCACGGAAACTTTCGCAATTTTTTAGCAGCACTTGAAGAAGCCATTAAAGATACTACAGGAATTTTAATACAGTTTCCTTTGTATTTTGGTATTATGGGCATTATGAGTCAAAGCGGAATGGTTTCTGAAATATCAGGCTTTTTTATTTCTATCGCTAATGAAACTACATTGCCTATTTTTACTTTTTTTAGTGCTGGATTAGTCAATATTTTTGTACCAAGTGGAGGAGGACAATGGGCTATTCAAGGGCCTATAGTTATAGAATCTGCTTTAAAACTAGGGGTTCCATTACCTAAAGCTGTTATGGCATTGGCATATGGTGATCAAATCACAAACATGCTTCAACCATTTTGGGCTCTTCCTTTATTGGGAATAACAAAATTAAAAGCAAAAGAAATTTTACCATTTACATTAATTTTAATGCTTTTAGGAATTTTAATTTTCTTAGTAGGGTTGTTTTTGTTTTAGCGGAAATAAAAAAGTCCCAATATTTCTATCAGGACTTAATGTTGTGGTTTTAGGTTTCGTCTTTACACTAACTCAAAAAGCAATGATGAAAATAGAATTAAAGTGTGTAAAGACTTTAACAAAGTTGAACAAAATAATTAGAATAACAAAGAAAAAACTTCCGTTTTTTTAGTATTTTTTGGGAATCGGTTAAATAAAATGAATGTTATGTTCCGTCTTACAGCAGAAAATAAGTTTCCTCCCCTAGAAAATGCGACAAGTGAAGGAATTGTTGCAATAGGAGGAGATTTGAACCCAGAAAGAGTGCTATTGGCTTATCAAAAGGGGATCTTTCCATGGTTTGAAGAAGATTCAGTTATTGTTTGGTGGAGTCCAGATCCTAGAATGGTACTTTATCCTGAAAATTTAAAAATCTCGAAGAGTTTAAGAAAAACAATTAAAGATGGGCGGTTTAAGGTCACTTTTAATACTTGTTTTGAAGATGTTATTAAAGAGTGTGCAATAATTAGAAGAGAAGGGCAAAATGGAACATGGATAACTCAAGGCATGATAAAAACGTACTGTAAATTACACGAAATGGGGTATGCAAAATCTGTAGAGGTATGGGAACATGATAAATTAATAGGTGGTTTATATGGAATTGATCTTTGCCCGGTTTTTTGTGGAGAAAGTATGTTTTCAAAAATTAGTAATGCTTCAAAGGTAGGATTTGTTTATTTGGTTGAAAAACTAAAAGAAGAAAATTATAACTTGATAGATTGCCAAATATATACAGATCACTTAGCTAGTTTAGGAGCAGAAGAAATACCTAGAGATAAATTTGTTGAGCTGTTGAATCGTTAAATTGTTTTTTTGTTAATACGATTAACTATCCAATCTGAACTTCTTGATATCTAAAACAACCCACTTCATGATCGTTTACCATTCCAGTAGCTTGCATATATGCATAAATAACGGTAGTCCCTACAAATTTAAACCCTCTTTTTTTTAAGTCTTTACTAATAGTATCAGATAAAGGAGTATTAGCTGGAGCTAATTTATAATTTTCAAAAGCATTTTGAATAGGTTTTCCATCAACAAAACCCCAAATGTATTTACTAAAACTTCCAAACTCTTCTTGAATTTTCATAAAATTTTGAGCATTCGTTATTGTTGCTTTAATTTTTAATTTATTCCTGATAATGCCAGCATTATTCATTAACGTTTCGAATTTAGTATCATCATAATTAGCTATTTTTTTATAATCAAAAAAATCAAAAGCTTTTCTGAAATTCTCTCTTTTTCTTAAAATAGTAATCCAACTTAGCCCAGCTTGAAAAGTTTCTAATATTAAAAATTCAAATAAGGTGGCATCATCATAAACAGGCACGCCCCATTCATAATCGTGATATGCTTCGTATAACGGGTCACCAATACACCACCCACATCTGTGTTTTTCTTCCATGCTATTTTTATTGTTGTAGAATTATGAATAATAAACGGATACTTGTTATTTTTAATAATACATGAACGCTTTTAATTTGTTATAACTATTAGATAAAGGAGCTTACATCACGAACTATGTATAAATGTAAGTTTTTTTAAATCTCCCTACTAATGTAATAACAGTTTAATAAAATAAATAATAAACCCTAGATTTTGTAATAGATTATGGAAGTTTTAACAGACAATTTAATAAAAGAAAGCTTAGAAAGAGCAATTTCATATAGTGATTTTAGAACACTAGTTTCAGACTTGGTTCAAGAAGGAAAGTCTACAGGAGAGTCACAAACAGAAGCGTTGTCTAATTATTCTATGCTTAATGATAAGCGTATGAAACGTTTAGATAAAACAATTAAACTGGCTGAAGATGTAACTGAAAGAGCAACAAACTTTAAAGGTAATGTTACCTGGCTGGTACTTACAGAAAGTTGGTGTGGAGATGCTGCTCAAACAATGCCAATAATGGAAAAGATTGCTGCTTTAAACGAAGGAATTGATTTTAAAGTAGTATTGAGAGATGAGAACGAAGCATTGATGGATCAGTTCTTAACAAATGGGGGGAGATCTATTCCAAAATTGATTATGATCGACAATGAATCTAATGAGGTTATTAATAGTTGGGGACCAAGACCGTCTGAAGCAACTAAGATGGTTCATGATTATAAAGAGAAACACGGGGGATTAACTCCAGAATTCAAACAAGATTTACAAGTTTGGTATAATAAAGATAAAGGACAAAACACAGCTCAAGATCTAAAAGATCTTATTTAATCTTGCTGGAACAGATAGGTAATAGTACCTATCTGTTCCTTTTTTAAGGTATTTTTTTCAAATTTCGCTTTCTTAGCATAAGCGATTGCATTATCAACCAAACATCCATTCTTTGTTGAAGAACTAGCTTGATTAAAACTTGCAGCTATTACATTACCTGAAGTATCCACTCTAATATTAATAACTACTTTTCCTCTTTGAGCACATGTGTAGATTGGATTTGGCAATCTTCGATGTAATCTATCTTTTAAAGAATAGGAAATAGAACTGTTGTTATTAGCCACATTGTTTTTTACAACTTCATCAGAAGTGTTTTTTCCATCAGAATCTAAGGTTCGTTTTTTTGTTTTAGTAGAAGAAGTTACAGATCCTTGTCCGCCAGAAGAGGTTAAGAAATCGTCTTTCTCATTATTATTTTCATTATCTGCATCGTCATTAGATTTTTCATCTGTATTCTCTTCATCTTCAGAATCTGCTTCTTTTCCTTCCTCTATTATTTCGTCGAGGGTTTTAAATTGATCCAACTCTTCTTCAAACCTACTTTTGGCTTCTTTATTATAGGCCATATGTGTTTTCACAAGTTGTTGCTCCTGCTCTTGTTGTTCTAGCAGTTCTAATTCTTCTTCAGTAATGGTATCATCCATTGTTAACTCTAAAAGAATTTCAGGTTCTTTCATACCACCTAAGTGTATATTGAACAAGACTAGTGTTACAATAGACATGGCAAAGAATGTGATCAGAAACGATAAGTGTTTGTCGTTAAGATTCATATTATAGTAACTTTCGGGGCGTAAAATTATTTTAAATATAGTAAAATAAATTTTCTTTAATCAAAAAGCTCCTCGATAAATACTTCGGGAGATACCGCATTAAGTACGTTGAAGTTGCCTATCTTGGTTCTTTTTAAGACAGATAAATGCGCTCCTGTATGTAATGCTTTTCCAAAATCATACGCTAGAGAACGAATATAAGTGCCTTTACTACAAACTATTCTAAAATTAACCTTTGGAAGGTTAATAGCGGTAATTTCAAACTCTAAAATTTCAATTTCCCGGGCATTAATAGCTACTTCTTTTCCTTCTCTAGCGTATTCATATAAACGCTTTCCGTCTTTTTTAAGCGCAGAAAACACAGGTGGAAATTGTTTAATTGTTCCTAAGAATTGTTTTGTAGTTTCTAGAATAAGTTCATCTGTTACATGATCGATAGGGAAATGTTTGTCAATAGCAGTTTCTAAATCATAAGAGGGTGTTGTTCCTCCAAGAGTAAAAGTACCGGTGTATTCTTTTAACTGCCCTTGAAATTCAGAAATTTTCTTAGTGTATTTTCCAGTACAAATTATTAATAACCCAGTGGCCAAAGGATCTAGAGTCCCTGCATGTCCAACTTTAATTTTTTTCAGATCAAACTGTTTTCGAATAGCCCATCTTATCTTGTTTACTGTTTGAAAAGATGACCATGTTAAAGGTTTGTCAATGAGTAGAACTTTGCCATTTTTAAAATCTTCTTCTGTAGCATTAAAACCCATTTCTTATTGATTATAAAAGGCAAATATAATTGCAATGATTCCTACAATAAGACAATAGATAGAAAAATATACCAACTTACTATTTTTTACTAATTTAATCATCCATGTACAAGCCAAAAGCCCAGATAAGAAAGCAGCAACAAATCCTATAATCATAGGAGTGAGTTGATTACTTTCAAAATTAAGTTCTCCATCAATTAAATTTTTTGCGATACTTCCAAAAATTAAAGGAACCACCATTAAAAAAGAAAACCGGGCTGCCCTTGTTTTATCAATTCCTAAAAGAACAGAAGTAGATATCGTTGCGCCACTTCTAGAAATACCAGGAAGTATAGCAATTGCTTGAGAAACACCTATAATAAAAGCATTTTTAAAGGTTACTTCCTTAGAAGTATTACTAGCTTTATCTGCTAGATATAGAAGCAAGGCCGTAATAATAAGCATAAAACCTACAAGTTGAATATTTTCTCCAAAAAGAGCTTCCAGTTGTTTCTCAAAAAAGAAACCTACAAAAGCAGCAGGAATCATAGAGAAAATTATTTTTAAGGAAAATTGGGTTTCTTCATTCCATTTAAATTGAAAAAGGCCTTTTAAAATATCCAAAACATCTTTTCTAAATACCACAAGAGTACTTAAAGCAGTTGCAAAATGTAATACAATAGTAAACAAAAGGCTCTCTTCAGGAATAGAATTATCGCCTAATATTGCTTTTCCTAATTCTAAATGCCCACTTGATGAAACAGGTAAAAACTCAGTAAGCCCTTGTATGATCCCAAGAATTATAGCATCAATAGTATCCATAGGTCGTTTGTGTTTTTATTGGTGTAGAAAAGGTGAGATATAAAAAATTGTTTAATTACTTTTTAGAATTTGAAGCTTTTCCCTTTTCAGGGTTTAATAAAATAGCATACACTTCTATTGCAAACCCTATAAGAACTAAGGTAGGGGCTAACCGGATACGTCTAAAACTAAAAATTTCAGGATTAAAAACTTCTGGATCATCGCTGCCTCCTCCACTCATTAAAATAAAACCAATAGTTATAAAAGCTAAACCAATAAACATAAATAAATAATTCTTTTTCTGAAAAATAAACCCCTTTTTAATTGGAGCGTTTTTTAATTCTTTTTTCTCTTTTTTCATTATCGTATAATTTATTGCGCTTTAAAAAACAATTATTTTTAATAATATAAATCGTCGGTCCTTAGGTTTAAGAAACGTTGGGTTGCAAAATAAGTACTTATCCAAGTAATAACAACTCCGGCTACAAATATTCCTGCAAATAGAAATACCAACATGATTGGTTCTTGTAATAAGTGAAGTTCTGGAAACCTATTATCTATATAATAAATAACAATAGCCATTGCTATTAATGCAATTGAAGCGCCTATAATACCTAATTGAACACTTTTTAAAATAAATGGTTTCCTTATAAATCGTTTTGTGGCTCCAACCATTTGCATTGTTTTGATGATAAACCTTCTGGAATAAATAGAAAGTCTAATAGAGCTATTAATTAATAATACTGCAATTAGCGTAAAAATACTACTTGCTACCAAAATCCATAAACTTAGTCTTTTAACATTGTCATTTAAAAGCGTAATTAAAGGTTTATCATAGGATACTTCAGAAACATATTTTTTTGAATTAATTTCTTCAGCAATTTCTTCCATATCATAAGAAGTTACATAATCAGCTTTTAATTGAACATCTATAGAGTTTTGGAGTGGATTGTATCCTAAAAATTCCATGAAGTTTTCTCCTATATCTTCACTATGTGATTCTGCAGCAGTTTCTTTAGAAATAAAGGCTACAGACTTTGTATATTCGGCTAGTTTAAGGCTTTTTTGTAATTGATTAATTTCTAATTCTTTGGCGCTGTCTTTTATAAAAACACTAATAGTTACTTGTTCTTTAAAATGATTGGCTATTTTTTTTGTATTTAAAATTAACAAACCTAAAGAACCCAATAAAAATAATACTAGTGCAATACTGAGTATTACAGAAAAATAAGAAGAAATTAATTTTCTTTTTTGATATCGTTCAAAAGAGTTGCTCATCTAAAAAACCTTCGAAAATTGTTTGTGTAAAAGTAATAAAGTAATTTTAATCTTGTAACTATAAATTATGTCTTATAAAATTGTTGTTTATGGAATTGGTGGTGTGGGAGGTTATTTTGGTGGAAAACTAATTCAAGCTGGCTATGATGTTACTTTTATAGCTAGAGGAGCGCATTTAAAGGCTGTAAAAGAGAAAGGCCTACATGTGAAAAGTATTAATGGTGATTTTATAGCGAAACCTACATTGGCTACAGATGATATTACTAAAGTTCCACAGGCCGATCTTGTTTTATTGGGAGTTAAATCATGGCAGGTTAAAGATGCTGCAAAGCAAATAAAAACAATACTTACTAAAAACACATCGGTACTTCCATTACAAAACGGAGCAAACAATGCAGACACTTTATTGACGGTTTTAGAAAAACAAAATATACTTGCCGGATTGTGTAAAATTGTAAGTAAGATAGAAGCTCCTGGCGTTATCAATCATTTTGTTTATGAGCCAGAAATTATTTTTGGAGAATTAGAGAATACCAAAACGGAACGTGTAAAGCAGCTACAAGAAGTATTTGATAAAGCAGGGTTTAAGAATACTATTTCAGACAATATTCATCTTGATATCTGGGAAAAGTTTTTATTTATTGCAACGGTAAGTGGCATTGGAGCATTAACCAGAAGTAATTTTGGAGTTATGCGTAGTGATGCACATATTAACCTGAGTTCGATTAATAAAAAGCGAGTTGATTAGTTTTAATAGATTGAT
>CAYMDH010000042.1:13386-33099 GCA_964389205.1 uncultured Flavobacteriaceae bacterium | reverse complement strand
CACTGCTCAGTTTAATCCGGCACGAGTGGTTCACTTTATCCGAATTTTCCATTTACCGCTAGATTGACCATTTTCTTAAGGCGTTCTAAATGTTTCATCGTTCCATTATTAGAACATGTCCTTCTAGTTTTCTTTGGAATGTAGTTTCTTATGTATTGTTCAAAATCACTTATAAAGCGATAGTTTAATTGTTTTAAATAAATATCATTCGTTTTATATTTTTCTTTTAAAAACTGATCTAGATATTTTTCAGTAGAATAATAATTCTTCATTGTACCTTGTTTAAGTACCGATAGCATATTTGTATTATGATGAGTAATGAGTTCTTTTAAAGTAGTATGCTTTTGATCTTCTCCCAAATAACGGGCTTTAACAGCCTGTGAGGTAATGATCTGTCCTTCTTCTAATAACTGCTTATGTGCATCTAATAAAAGTCCATATACCTCATCTAAATAATTATTTAAAATTCTAAGGTTTTTCACATTTCCTCTAGCTCTAGCTTTAGAAGTATCCCAATGAGTAACCGATACGCTTCGTTTTAAACTAATTTCTGAACGTTTCCCGTTTACGGTAATGCGTGCGTAAATAGAAAGCATATTAATTTTTGTTTTTGATTTTCTAGTGAAAAAAATTACTGCGAATGTCGTGTCTGTCTTCATAATACATCATTTTTAAAGTGAAACTTAAATACATCGCAAAGTCGCATGTAAATTTCCCTATAAGTCCTATGAAGTTAGTGCAAATATTATACCAGTGAGTACACCGAATAGTACACCTTTTTAATGAATAACAATGATATCATATGAATGCATAAAAAATGAAAAGCACTGGTAATCATACGATTAACAATGCTCTCTACCCTACTAAAAGTAGGTTCGTCGGGAAGACAGGATTTGAACCTGCGACCCCACGGCCCCCAGCCGTGTGCGCTACCGGACTGCGCTACATCCCGAAAATTCAGATCACAAAAATAAAAAGTTCATATCACATACAGTAATATTATATTAATAAAATTAAAAGCAATACTTTTAACAAACTCTCATTCATGAATCTATGGTAACTAAAATAATTATACTAGGGTTTTATTTTTTAATCCTTATACTAATTGGAGTTTTCGCATCTAAAAAAGTGAAAAACTTAAGTGATTATTACGTAGGAGGTAAAAATGTTGGTTTTTGGGCAGCTGCTTTTTCTGCAAGGGCCACTGGAGAATCTGGCTGGTTGTTATTAGGATTAACAGGAATGGGAGCTATTGCAGGTATTTCTGCTTACTGGGTAGTTTTAGGAGAAGTGCTAGGAGTAGCTGTTTCTTGGTTTTTCATGGCCAAACCTTTTAAAAAATTAACCGATGATTTTAAATCAATTACCATTCCTGATTATTTAGAAAGTAGATTTAAACCTAAAACTAACTTATTAAGAAGCATTGCTGCCACTGCATTATCGGTATTTGTTATTATTTATGTAAGTGCCCAAATAGATACTACAGGAAAAGCTTTTGAATCTCTTATCGGTATTAATTACTTTACTGGAGCCTTGGTAGGTTTCTTTATCGTAGTTGCTTATATCTTCATTGGTGGTTTTTTAGCAGCCGTATGGTCAGACTTTTTTCAAGGTTTAATGATGTTCTTTGGATTGGTTATACTTCCTGTAATAGCCTGGTTTACAATAGATAGTGGCGATTTATTTGTTAGTGGCTTAGAAAGTATTGATCCTAAATTGTTAAATATTTGGGGAACTAGTGAAGATCCTTGGATAAATGTTTTTACCATCTTGGGTTTTGCAATGATTGGGCTTGGCTTTTTAGGTTCTCCTCAAATTTATGTTCGGTTTATTTCTATTAAAAATGAAAAAGAGATCAATAGAGGGAAATGGGTTGCCATTGTATTTACCCTATTAACAGATGCTGCAGCGGTAACTATCGGACTCATTGGACGATATTTATTTACAAAAACGGGACAGGATCCTGAAGCTATTTTAGGTATTGGTGGAGAAAATGTGTTAATCGTAATGGTAGAAAATCTATTACCATTAACACTCATTGGTGTTTATATCGCTATTGTTTTATCTGCAATCATGTCTACAATAGATTCTTTATTAATAGTAGCTTCTAGTGCAATTACCAGAGATTTTTATCAAAAAATTATCAACCCAAAAATAAGCGAAGTTAAATTATCAAAACTCTCTAGACTTGTTACTTTAATGATGGCACTTATAGCATTAGGGCTTTCATTTACAGTAGCACTGCTTTCTCCAGATAGAACTATCTTTTGGTTTGTAATTTTTGGCTGGTCTGGTATTTCCGCAACATTTTGTCCCGTAATAATACTTTCATTGTTTTGGAAATCATATTCAGAAAAAGGAGCAATAGCCTCTATGATAACTGGTTTTTTATGTGTTCCATTATTTAAGTTTGTCATTCAAGAAATTGATGGAGTTGGTATTTATTTTGAAAAGCTTGATGTATTGGCGCCTTCATTTCTTCTAGCAATGATGGCTGGTTGGATCTTTACAAAATTGTATCCCAATGACACTACAATAATTGCTTCATAACACTATAAAAGTTAATTATGTTATAAAGACTCATTGTTTTCTATAATCTTTTTAAATTTGAGATGCTACTATTTTAAAATCGTATTACAACATGATAGAACCATCCATAAAACTTCAAGAAATTATTAAAGTAGAAAGCAATGGTATTCTTCATACAAATGATGTATTGGCTATAGAAGAGCCCTTAGAAATAAGTTTAAGTATTATAGCTGCCCAACCACCTATTTTTAATAAAAATATTTCTATTACAATGCGTACTCCAGGCAACGACTTAGAATTAGCATTGGGGTTTTTATTTACTGAAGGAATTATAGTAGCTGCGTCACAAATTGATAATTCAATAGAAGAAGAAAACACAATACAAATTCAGTTAAACACTTCTCAATCTATAGATTTAAGTAAAATTGAACGTCATTTTTATACCAGTAGTAGTTGTGGAGTATGTGGTAAATCTAGTATTGATGCTATTAAAACAGTTAGTAGATTAGCAACTACTCATTCTATTTTTAAGGTGAAAAAAGAATTAGTAAAAAAACTCCCTATCATACTACGAGAAAAACAATTAGTTTTTGAAAAAACGGGAGGATTACATGCTGCTGCTCTTTTTAATCTTAAAGGAGATTTATTGGTTTTAAAAGAAGATGTAGGTAGGCACAATGCGCTAGATAAACTAATTGGTTATGCATTCCAAAAAAAGAAATTACCGTTAGATAAGCACATGTTGTTATTGAGTGGACGTGCTAGTTTTGAGTTAATACAAAAAGCATCAATGGCAGGTATTAAGTTTATAGGCGCAGTTGGGGCACCTTCAAGCCTTGCGGTTAGTCTAGCCAAAGAATTTAATATTACATTAATTGGTTTCTTGAATAAAACTAGATTTAATATATATACAGGTGCGGAAAGAATTGAACTATAACTTGACAGTGTTCTTATAATAGATTTGATGACTAAAAACAAAAAAGAAATAAAAATAGCCAAACCTAAGAATACGGCTGCAGGTATACCAGCTATTGTCTCGTCTGTAAAACATGTGCTTAGTGAAATGACACTTCAGAAAGGCACTAACATACTTTTAAAACTCAATCAAAAAGAAGGAATAGATTGTCCTGGTTGTGCCTGGCCAGATCCTGATGACGAACGTAGTAAAATAGGAGAATATTGTGAAAATGGAGCAAAAGCTATTGCAGAAGAAGCAACGAATAAAAAGCTAACTTCAGACTTTTTTTCAAAAAATAAGGTATCAGATTTAGAACTACTTACCGATTATGAAATAGGTAAAAAAGGTAGAATAGCTCAACCCATGTATTTATCAAAAGGAGCAGATTATTACCAAGGAATTTCCTGGGATGAAGCTTTTAAACTAACTGCCACACATTTAAATAAGCTCAAAAGCCCAGATGAGGCTATTTTCTATACTTCGGGTAGAACTAGTAATGAAGCGGCTTTTCTGTATCAATTATTTGTTAGAGCCTATGGCACAAACAATATGCCTGATTGTAGTAATATGTGTCATGAAAGCAGTGGTGTTGCTCTTAGTGAAACCTTAGGAATTGGAAAAGGATCTGTTAAACTCGAAGATTTTTATCAAACAGAAGTGATTCTTATTATGGGGCAAAACCCTGGTACAAATCATCCAAGAATGCTCAGTGCTTTAGAAAAAGCAAAAAAAAATGGAGTTACTATTATTTCGATTAATCCAATCATAGAAACTGGGTTACTCAATTTTAGTAATCCACAAAAAATAAGCGGAATATTAGGAGCATCAACTAAACTTACAGACATCTATCTTCAAGTAAAAATTAATGGAGATATGGCTCTTTTACAAGCTATCATAAAACTATTAATTGAAGAAGACTATAAAAATAAAAATGTGTTTGATTCCAATTTTATTAAAGAAAAAACTCATGGAGTTCAAGAATATATAGAGTATATAAAACAATTAGATATCAATGATCTAATTACAATGTGTGGCATTCCTCTAAAAAAAATAAAACAAGTAGCTTCACTTTTGGTTTCCAAACAAAAAATTATAGCCTGTTGGGCAATGGGACTTACACAACATAAGAACTCTGTTGATACCATTAAAGAGATTGTCAATTTACTATTATTAAAAGGGAGTATTGGCAAACCTGGCACGGGTACATGTCCAGTTAGAGGGCATAGCAACGTACAAGGAGATCGTACCATGGGGATTTATGAAAAGCCTTCTTCTACCTTTTTAGATAGTTTAGAAAATGTATTTAAATTTAATGTTCCTAGAAACCATGGATATGATACCGTAGGAAGTATAGAAGCCATGTATACTGGAAAAGCAAAGGTATTCTTTGCCATGGGAGGTAATTTTTTATCGGCAACTCCAGATACAGCCTATACTACTCAAGCATTAAAAAATTGTAAATTAACAGTTCATGTTTCTACCAAATTAAACAGAAGTCATTTAACACATGGAGAAGAAGCACTCATTTTACCTTGCTTAGCAAGAACTGATAAAGATAATATCAACGATGAATTACAATTTGTAAGTGTAGAAAACTCTATGGGAGTTGTTCATAGCTCCAGAGGGTCTTTAACTCCAATATCAAATACATTATTAAGTGAACCCGTTATTGTATGTAAATTGGCAAAAGCTACTTTAACCAATACAATAATAGATTGGGATTTGTATTTACAGCATTATGATCATATTAGAGATAGTATTGAAGCTTGTATTCCAGGATTTGAGCAATACAATAAACGTGTGAGACAAAGCGCAGGGTTTTACTTGCCTAACGGAGCCAGAGAAAATGATTATAAAACAGCAACTGGACATGCAAATTTTACTGTTTCTAAAGCTGAATCTCCTACACTACAAGAAGATGAATTTTTAATGATGACGATTCGTAGTCACGATCAATTTAACACCACTATTTATGGTTTAAACGATCGATATCGAGGTATCTATAATGAGCGAAGAGTTATATTGATGAATCCAAGGGATATCGAAAAGTCTGGCTTTAAAAAACAAGATATTGTAGACTTACATAATCATCATGGAGGTATTGAACGTATTGCTAAAGATTTTATAATAGTTCCCTATAACATACCACAACAATGTGTTGCCACTTATTTTCCAGAAGCCAATGTATTGGTTCCTTTAAAAAGTGTAGCCAAACAAAGTAATACCCCTGCTTCTAAATCTGTTATTATAAAGATTAAAAAAACTTAGTTTTCATTTTTGAGAAGCTAACCATTGTTTTGCTTCATTTGTATACCACCAAGGCGAAAAGTTTTTAGCATTTACAATCTTATTATAAAAAAATGAAACACTATCTATTTCATTTTTTATTTGGTAGTAATTCGCCATATAATAATTTGCATATGGGTTATCTTTATCAATAGAAAATAGCTTGTTTGCTATCTTTTTATATGCTTCATCAAAATTTGTAAGTTCAGGCTCGTTTCTCATAGCTCTTATTATTTTAGAGAATTGTAAGTTGAATAAAATATTCAAATCACCATAATCTTCATAATCAGGGAATAATGTAAATAATTCTTGCTGTAATACTTTACTATATTCACTTTTAGCTGTATCAAATCTTGACATATAATTCTCAGCAGATATTTGTGCTATCAATTTTTTGCGATAAAACTCTTTACTTGTATTTTCAATTCTATTTTCTATACTAATTAAAGATTCTTCTGTTTCAAATAATGGAGCTTCAGTTAAATTAAAAACAAAATTCTTAAGGAAACTTTGAGCAAACATTGATGTAGTAACATCTCCATTAATTAAACGAGCCGGATCACTCATTAAATTGTTATTCGCCGCTATAATAAAAGTTATATTTTTAGAAGGCACTTTAAGGTATAAGCTTGAATAACAATCATATTGTCCATACCCCCATTCTAATTTTTCATTCATAAACTCTTGCGTGAAAATACCCAATCCATAAGGCAGTTTATCATTAAAAGGACTGCTCATTTTTTGTTTAGAGTTTTCTGAAATAATACTGTTTACATTCAAAGCGCTGTCTAAAACTCCTAGATCAGAAACCGTAGATGTAATCCCTGCAGAAGATGAAAACCCATAATCAATAAACCCATCACGAACTTTTTTTTCTAAAACTCCATCTTTCATTTCGCCTCCTAAAAAATAAGGCGCGGCTATTTTTCTATTTTCAGAAACTAATTGTATTGAATCTTTTAATAAATATGTGTTTTTAAGTTGAAGTTTATCAATGATTCGTTTTTGAATAGCCTCATCAAATGTTTGCCCGCTTGTTTTTTCAATAACATATGTTAACCAGCCAAATCGATTACTGTAATAGAAATTTTTGCCTACTTTACCTTGAGAGGTATGGGATAAAACATGTGCAATTTTTATAGAATCTCCAATAGTTGAAGATGGTAAATAACGATTAATAGATTCATCAAGTGATAATTTCTTCTCCTCTACCAGTTGCATTATAAGAATCCCAGTGAAAACTTTTGTTAAGGAAGCCATTGGTATCGTTGTTGTTTGATCTAAAAGAGTTTGATCTTTTATACTTGCTACTCCTAAATAGTCTTCATAAATAGTTTCATTGTCTTTTTTAATTAAAATAGCTAAACCAGGTATTTGAAAGTACTCTTTTAATTGATTCATTTCAGAAGTAAAAATTTCTTGAGAAGTTACTTTTTCTTCATTTTTTGGAGAACAACTCCAAAAAATCAAAGCAATGCTTATTAGTACTTGAATTTGATTTTTCATTTTCGGTTGGTGTTTGTTTCAGAATATTTTATACGGTTCTAGAAAGCAAGATCTATTTTTCAATATACAACTGAATAAAAATACTATTTTGGTATAACTTATTTTAACAATCCATTATTTATTTATTGCGTAAATCTTGTTAAATTGCTTATCTATGAAACTATCATTTGCAACCATTTTAATCCTTTTTTTATTATTCATAAGCTGTACTACAAAAATTAAAAATACCTCAACTAAAACTAATTGGTGTAATCAATCGCCTAGATCTCAGTTTTCAAGCTTAAAAGAAATTAATACCTCAAGTGATTGGTTTAAAATATATGAAGTGGGTACAAATACTTATGCAATTGCAGAACCTTATAATTTTCAAGAAGTAATCTCTTATTTAATCATTGGTCAAGAAAAAGCACTGTTGTTTGATTCTGGAATGGGCTTATCTTCTATTGCTAAGGTTGTAAAAGAAATAACAACACTTCCTGTTACTGTTTTAAACTCACACACACATTACGACCATATAGGTGGTAATTTTGAGTTTATTAATATTCTAGCGATGAACACTAATTTCACTAAAAATCGATCGGAGAATGGACTATCGCATGATTTTGTAAAACATGAAGTAACCGGAAAAGCACTTTGTTTAGAAAAATTGCCAAAATTAGACACTACTTCATATCAAATAAATGCTTTCCCAATCAGTAAATTTGTAGGTGATGGTAGTACTATCGATTTAGGAAATCGAACTATAAAAATAATTGCAGTACCTGGTCATACTCCAGATGCCATTGCCATTTTAGATGAAAGAAATGGATACCTCTGGACTGGAGACACCTTTTATGAAGGTCCTATTTGGTTATTTGATGAAGGAACCGACCTAAACTTATATAAGCAGAGTATCAAAAAATTATCAGAATTAAGTTCGAAATTAAATAAAGTATTCCCTGCACATAATACTCCTGTTGCAAAACCTATTCGATTACTTGAATTAGAAAAAGCTTTTGAAAGTGTTTTAAAAGGTATAAAAAAACCTAAAGAAAATAATCAAGATGATACTTCCAGTACTTTTGAATTTGATCATTTTTCTTTTATGATACGAAGTGATTTACTCCATCTCAAATAAATAGCATACATGAATATTGTAGATTTTTTTAAAGAAGTAAGAAAGGCAATTACAGATCAAGAATTTGATAAACTTCAATCGTACCAACTTGATAAACCTCTATATTTTAACTGGGTTGATGATATTTTTCGTCCATTAAATGTAGAAGCTTTTCCAAAAAGCAATGCGCTTATATGGAAATATAAAGAGCAAGAGCAACTGTATACTTTTCAAGAAATTTATAATAGAGCAAATCAATTACTAAATTTTATTAGAAAAAATGAAGGAGCAAAAGGTGATCATATCTATACTATCCTTCCGTTAGTTCCAGATAATTGGACTAGTATCTTGGCAACTATAAAAGGTGGTTTTATTTTAATGCCTACTGCTACCAATATGACTTCCAGAGATATTGCATATCGATTTAAAACTTTATTTCCAGAAATCATTATTTCTACAAAAGCGATCTCTGAACATATAGATGAAGCAGAAAATCAATTTGATAAAAAAATTAAATTAAAAATATTGGTAGATGGCACAAAAGAAGGGTGGCAATCTATAGAAGAGATTGAAAAAGAAAGTATTGAAGCTGAAGCTGAAAAAACGAAAGCAGACGATCCTTTTTTATACTTTTTCACTTCTGGAACTACTGGCTTACCTAAAGTAGTTGTTCACACTCATTTTACATATCCTTTTGGGCATTTGTCTACAGCTTCTTGGATAGCGACAACACATGGAGATATTCATTATAATATTTCATCTCCTGGTTGGGCAAAGTTTGCCTGGAGTAGTTTTTTTGCACCTTGGAATACTGGAGCTACTATTTTTGCAAATCAAGTAGATGCCTTTGTTCCCAAAGAACAATTACTCGATATGGAAAAGTACAACATTACTACTTTTTGTGGTTCACCTACTGTTTTGAGAATGCTTATTCAAGAAGATTTATCAAAATACAATTTGAAAATTAGAACTTGCGTAGCAGCTGGAGAACCCTTAAACCCAGATATTATTGACAAATGGAAACAAGGAACGGGTGTTACTATACGAGATGGTTATGGGCAAACAGAAACTACTGCATTAGTCGGTAACATTGATGGGGTATTAATCAAACCTGGTTCTATGGGGAAACCCACATTTTTATACAACATTGATATTTTTGATGAAGACGGAAACAAATTACCACCTTTAGAAGAAGGAGCTATTTGTATTAAAATGGATGAGAAAAGACATCATGGTGTATTTATTGGTTATTTAAATGATAAAGAGCGAACAAATAAATCATTCAAACACGGTTTGTATTATACAGGAGACAAAGCATATAAAGACGAAGATGGTTATATCTGGTTTGTTGGTAGAAATGATGATGTCATCAAAGCCTCTGCCTACAGGATAGGACCATTTGAAGTAGAAAGTGTTTTAATTGAACACGATGCTGTTTTAGAATCTGCAGTAGTAGCAAGCCCTCATGATGTTAGAGGATATGTTGTTAAAGCATTCGTTTTACTAAAAGAAAATATAACTCCTAGTGAAAAACTAGCTACAGAGCTTTTCAAATTTGCAGAAGCGCGTTTAGCAAAATTTAAAGTCCCTAGAATTATTGAATTTCCAGAAAGTTTACCAAAAACAATTAGTGGAAAAATAAGGAGAGTTGAATTAAGAGCAAATGAAGCTACCAATAAGTTAAATAATATCAAAAAAGAGCAAGAGTATTTCCATGAAAAGTACTAGAAAAATAAGTTACACTTCTGGAACTAGCAAAGTTCCTTTATTGGGTATTACTATAGGTGATCAGTTTGATGAAACTGTTGCAAAATTTCCTAATAACGAAGCATTAGTAGTACATCATCAAAATATAAGATGGACGTATTTACAACTTAAAGAACAGGTTGACAGGTGCGCCAAAGCACTTATACATATAGGTATAAAAAAAGGAGATCGTGTAGGTATCTGGGCTCCTAACAGGTATGAATGGCTTGTTATTCAATTTGCTACTGCCAAAATAGGTGCGATATTAGTAAATATTAATCCTGCTTATCGCCTCTCTGAAGTAGCCTATGCACTCAATCAATCTGAATGCAGTATGTTGGTAACTTCAGATCAGTTTAAAACATCCAATTACGAAGCTATGCTTTTAGAATTGGCTCCAGAATTAAAAAATGCTTCTCTTGGTAAATTGGAATCTGAGAAACTCCCATTTCTTAAAACTGTTATCACACTGGCAAGTACCTCTGTGACTGGGATGTTACCTTGGAAAGAATTCATAGAAAAATACAAATATTCTTCTGATAAAACACTCTTAAAATTTCAAACAGATGTATCATTTGACGAAGCCATTAATATTCAATATACAAGTGGTACTACAGGATATCCTAAAGGAGCTACGCTTAGTCATCACAATATTTTAAACAATGCATATTTTGTAACTAAAACAATGAATTTTTCAGATCAGGAGCGTCTTATAATTCCTGTTCCTTTATATCACTGTTTTGGAATGGTAATGGGAAATCTTGGTTGTATGGTTAATGGAGCAACTATGATTTATCCTAGTGAAGGTTTTGAACCTTTAAAAGTTTTACAAGCTGCTGAAAAAGAAAAAGCAACTGCTTTATATGGAGTCCCAAGTATGTTTATTGCAGAATTGGAACATCCTGAGTTTAAAAATTTTGATTTAGAGACCTTACGTACTGGAATTATGGGAGGTTCTCCTTGCCCTATAGAAGTAATGAAAAAAGTACAATCTGTTATGCATATGAATGAGGTACAAGTTGCGTATGGAATGACAGAGACAAGCCCTGTAAGTACACAAACAAGAATTGGAGCTCCATTAGAAAAACAAGTAGGAACCGTAGGGGAAATTCATCCTCATTTAGAAATTAAAATTATTGATCCTGTATCTAATAAAATAGTCCCTATTGGAACATCTGGCGAACTTTGTACTAGAGGCTATAGCGTGATGCTGGGATATTGGAACAATAAAGAGCAAACTCTAAATGCCATAGATAAAACTCGTTGGATGCATACAGGAGATATGGCTACCATGGATGAAGAAGGATATGTGAAAATTGTCGGAAGAATAAAAGATATGATTATTCGGGGAGGTGAAAACATTTACCCTCGTGAAATAGAAGAATTTTTATTTAAACATCCTAAAATTGTCGATGTACAAGTAATAGGAATTCCTGACAATAAGTATGGAGAAGCCATTATGGCTTGGATTAAACTAAAAGATACAGAAGAAGGAACTCCTGAAGAGTTCATTGAATTTTGTCAAGGAAAAATAGCACATTTTAAAATCCCTAAGCATTATAAGTTTACAGATGATTTTCCAATGACCGTCACTGGGAAAATAAGAAAAGTAGAAATGCGTAATATCAGTATTGAAGAATTAGGTTTAGATGATGTCGATACCATAGAAACTGCTTAATTAATGAAAATAACAGATACATATATTAAATTAGATGATTGCAATTATGGTGTTCGTTTTTTTAACACTTCTGAAACAGCAAAAAATAAGAATACGCTTATTTTTTTACATGATGCACTAGGTTCTATAGCCCAGTGGAAAACATTTCCCGAAACAATTGTTTCAAAAACCAAATTACCTGCCATACTTATAGAACGACAGGGGTACGGAAATTCTTCTCCTCTTAAAAAATCTAGAACTAAAAGTTATTTACATCATGAAGCATGGGTAGTATTGCCTAAGCTTCTTAAAAAATTGGAAGTTACCAATCCTATTTTAATAGGTCATAGCGATGGAGCAAGTATTGCTCTTTTATACGGCTCTAAACATACAACCAAGTGCATAGTGAGCATCGCTGCTCATATTTTTGTAGAAGATATTACGATTAATGGTATTAAGAAAACCGCCTTAGAGGCTAAAAATATAAAACCAAAGCTGCAGAGGTATCATGGAGAAAAAGGAGCAGTACTCTTTGATGAATGGCAAAAAGTCTGGTTATCTGATGACTTTCTAAATTGGAATATTGAATGGGAACTTAGCAATATAAAATGTGATGTTCTAGCTATTCAGAGTAAAGATGATAATTATGGAACATTAGAACAGGTAGAAGGCATTCTAAATATGGTTCAAGGAAAAACTATAAAATTAATACTGGATACTGGTGGACATGCTCCTCATATAAGTAAGCTTGAAGAACTCATAAAACCTATAGATAGTTTTATAACAAATCAAAATATATGAAATATACAGTAGCATTTGATGTTTATGGAACGCTTATAAATACTTCTGGAGTCTATAATACGCTAGAAAAAATAATTGGACAACAAGCTACTTTATTTATGGATTTGTGGCGTAACAAACAATTAGAATACTCTTTTAGAAGAGGGTTGATGAATCGTTTTGTAGATTTTTCTGTGGTAACAAAAGAAGCATTGTTATTTTGTTGCCATACTTTTAAAATAAAGCTGGATAAAAACCAAATACAGGTTTTGATGAATGAATATAAAGTATTACCTGCTTTTTCAGATACTAAAAAAGCGTTGGAGAGTTTAAAAAAAGATGGACATCGATTGTTTGCATTTTCAAATGGAAGCCATCGAGCTGTATCTAATTTATTAGAAAACTCGGGGGTTATTGATTATTTTGAAGGCGTTGTGAGTGTAGAAAATGTAGCTATGTTCAAACCAAGTCCATTAGTCTATAAACATTTTAATGAAACAACAAATTCTGAAGCTTCAACATCATGGCTTATTTCAGGAAATCCTTTTGATGTTATAGGAGCTAGCTCCTACGGAATGAAATCTGCCTGGGTACAGCGTTCTTTGAATACGGTATTTGATCCTTGGGATATAAAACCCACTCTTATTATAAAAGAGCTTACAGAGTTATCTCAAAAATTCAAATTAACTTGAGGTAAAACAATCTTTATGATTTTATGTATCTTTATATAGAAAAACATCACCTAAAAACAATCAATTATGTTACAAAGTAAATTTTGGCAAGGTTTTTTTGCTATTACACCCATCCTGATTTTCGTTCTGCTGTTTATAGGGTATTTTCTTTTTTTGTTCTCAATCTTAAATGAATTACCTGAATTAGAAGGATCTCATGAACCGCCTTCATTTTTATTTGCTGGAATGGGAATCTTTATAGTCTTTATTATATTAACAATCGTAATTGGTTTAGGTAGTTTGATTTTTTATATCATCCATGCAACTCAAAACCCCAACCTAAAAGATAATAATTTACTTATTGTTTGGGTGTTGCTTTTTATATTTCTAAGTGGTATTGGACAGCTTATTTATTGGATTGTAGAAATTTTAAGTAAGCAAAAGAAAACTGCATTAGATAATTGAAATAGTTTCAAAACGTTTCCTTCTTTTTATAAAAAAACCCTCTAATAAACTATTAGAGGGTTTGTATTTTTAATAGATATCAATTGTTACGCTTCCAAAGCTTTTTTCACATATACTTTTGCTAAGTGTGAACGATACTCGACATCTGCAAAGTGATCACTCATCACTTCTACATTATCTACAGCATGTGAAGCAGAAGCGCTAGTACCATCATAAGCATTTTCTACCGAAGTCGCTCTATAAGGAGTATCTGCAACCCCAGTAATTCCTACCCTAACAGCATTATCATCTTTGACAACTGCAACACCTACAACTGCAAAACGCGAAGCAGATTGGTAAAATTTCTGATAATTTCCATTGGCAACTTTTGGAAATCTTATTGCTGTTATTATTTCATCATCTTCCAACGCTGTAGTAAAGATCCCTTGAAAAAAATCGGTAGCAGCAATCGACCTGTTTCCATTTCTTCCTGCAATGGTAATAGTAGCATCACAAGCCAAAGTAGTTGCTGGATAATCTGCAGAAGGATCTGCATGTGCTAAACTCCCTCCAATGGTTCCTCTATTTCTAACCTGAATATCTCCAATTGTTTTGGCTGTTTGTGCTAAAATATTTAATTGATCATTTATCAAATCAGAATTCAATATATCATTATGCGTACAATTCGCTCCTATAACGATTTCATTGCCATCTTCTATAATGGTATTCATGTCTGGAATTCCACTTATATCTATAACTATTTCTGGTTGGTTTAACCGTAGTTTCATTGCCGGGATCAAACTATGTCCGCCAGATACTATTTTTGCATCAAAACCGTGTTTATCCAGTAATGTTACTGCTTCATTTACTGAGGATGCTTTTACGTAATCAAATTTTGCTGGTATCATCTCTTAGGTTTTTAATGTTAGTTTTGCATTGCTTTCCATACTCTTTGTGGAGTTAATGGCATTTGAATATCGGTTACTCCCAAATGTGATAAGGCATCTACTACTGCATTGACCACGGCTGGAGTAGACCCAATAGCTCCTGCTTCTCCTGCGCCTTTCACACCTAAAGGATTATGAGGACATGGAGTGGTAGTTCTATCAGTTTCTATCATAGGAACATCATCTGCCCGAGGCATTGCATAATCCATGTATGATCCTGTAATCATTTGTCCTGATTCATCATAAACAACTTCTTCTAACAATGCTTGTCCTATTCCTTGTACTACACCGCCATGTATTTGACCATCAACAATCATTGGATTCATTACATTTCCAACATCATCACAGGCAACAAAACGTTTTAGTTCTACTTTTCCAGTATCACTATCTACTTCTACTACAGCAATATGGGTTCCAAAAGGATAGGTGAAATTTGCGGGATCATAGAAACTAGAATAATCTAAACCAGGCTCTAATCCCTCTGGATAATCATGAGGAACATAGGCTGTTAATGAAACATCTCCAAATGAAATTGATTTATCAGTTCCTTTAACCGTCCATTTTCCATCGGCATATTCTAAATCTTCTTCTGCAGCTTCTAATTTATGCGCTGCTATTTTTGCTCCTTTTTCTAATACTTTTTCAACACTTTTAATAATAGCACTCCCCCCTACTGCCAAACTTCTGGACCCATAAGTTCCCATACCAAAGGCTACTTGTTCTGTATCTCCATGCTCTATTTGAACATCGTCCATTGGGATTCCTAACTTATCAGCCACAAACTGTGCAAAAACTGTTTCGTGTCCTTGACCGTGAGAATGCGCTCCTGTATATACAGATACTTTTCCTGTGGGTTGTACACGTACATGCCCTACTTCATATAGCCCCGCTCGTGCCCCTAAGCTTCCTACTACAGCCGAGGGTGCAATACCACAAGCTTCAATATATGTTGAAAAACCTACTCCCAACAACTTTCCGTTTTCACGAGCTGTTGCTTGTTCTTTTCGAAAATCTTCATATCCTAACATTTCTAATCCTCTTTTTAAGGATGCTTCGTAATTCCCACTGTCATATTGTAAAGCAACTTGTGTTGCATATCCTGGTTCTTTAACTCCGTCAAAAGGAGGGATAAAGTTTTTAAATCTTATTGTTGCCGGGTCTATACCCATTTCTTTCGCTCCTTTAGAAACGATGCGCTCTAAAAGATAGGTAGCTTCCGGTCTTCCCGCTCCACGATATGCATCTACAGGAACTGTATGTGTAAAAGGCCCAACAACATTGAGATGTATTAAAGGCGTAGTATATACGCCTTGAAATAATGTACCGTGTAAATACGTAGGTACTGCGGGTGCAAAAGTAGAGAGGTATGCTCCCATTGCGCAATACTCATCTGTTAAGAATGCTACTATTTTCCCCTCTTTGTCAAATCCCATTTTAGAGTTTACAACATGATCTCTACCATGTGCATCTGTTAAAAATGCTTCACTTCTATCAGATGTCCATTTTACAGGTCTACCAATTTCTTTAGAAACCCAAGTTAAAATGGCTTCTTCTGTATAGTGGTAAATTTTACTTCCAAACCCACCGCCAACATCATACGATACTACGCGTACCTTATGTTCTGGAATTCCCAATACAAAGGCACACAATAACAAGCGTATTAAATGTGGATTTTGTGTACTTGTATAGAGTGTCCATTTATCTGCATTTACATCATAATCCGCAATATACGTTCTGGGCTCTATTGCATTAGGCGCCACTCGTTGATTGCGATATTCCATTTCTGTTACATGGTGTGCAGTTTCTAAAGCAGCTTCTACTTCTGCTCTATCATTTCCTATACACCAATCAAAGGCTGCATTATCTTTCCACTGATCATGTACTAAAGGAGCTCCTGCTTCCATAGCTTCCTTTGGATTGGTAACTGCAGGTAATTCTTCATAATCTACAATTACCAAATCTGCGGCATCTCTTGCTTGCGCTAAGGTTTCTGCAATAACAATGGCTACTGCTTCTCCTAAATGTCTAATTTTATCTTTCGCCAATAAAGGGTGTTGTGGCTCACGCATCGTCTCTCCATCTTTAAAATCAACCTGCCAGCCACATGGTACGCCGTATTCTCCACAACCATCTTGCGCAGTATAGACTGCAACAACACCGTCTGCCTTTAAAGCCTCAGAAGTATCTATGACTTCTACTTTTGCATGTGCATATGGGCTTCTCACAAAAGCTGCCTGTGTCATTTTAGGCAACTTAATATCGTCTGTATATTTTCCCGCTCCCTTTAAAAAACGAGCGTCTTCTCTTCTTTTTATTGCTTTTCCTATAAATTTTCCCATAGCCTAGCTGTTTATTTTATCAGCAGCATGCTGAATAGATTTTACAATATTGTGATACCCTGTGCATCTACAAAAATTACCTTCTAAGCCATGACGAATTTCTTCTTCAGTAGGATTTGGGTTCGTTTTAATAATGTTTGCGGCTGTCATGACCATTCCTGGAGTACAAAACCCGCATTGCAATCCATGGTGTTCTTTAAAAGCTTCTTGAATAGGATGCATTTCGTTCCCGTTTGCCATTCCTTCTATGGTTATTACTTCTCCTCCATCTGCTTGCACTGCTAATAATGTACATGACTTAACAGCCATTCCATTTAATGTAACGGTACATGCTCCACAACCACTAGTATCGCAACCAATATGTGTACCTGTTAAATCCAACACTTCTCTAAGATAATGTGTTAAACTCATTCTAGGTTCAATATCCTGGGTGTGTTCTGTCCCATTAACTGTTATTGAAATTTGCATAGTTTAGTATTATTTTAAATGATCTACTTGTTTTTTAATCTTCAATTTCTTTTTCTAAAGCTGTAAAAAATTGCTTCGATAAAGTACTCACTACACCACTCATGATACGTTGCCCCATAACAGCTAGTTTTCCTGACATTTTTGCTTCTCCTGTGTACTGGACTTCTGTAACCTCATCTTCTAAAGGAATAAATTTCATACCGATCTCAGCTACTACATTTCCTATCTTACTTTTTTGATCTATAACCAGTAGACAACTTTCCTTTTCTATTTTATCTTTAATGGATAAACTCCCTTTAAATGCACCTTTAACTGGACCAATTTTAACTTCAGACAGTGCTTTATATAGATCATTTTCTATGATTTCTAAACTCTTTACTCCTGGCGTTATTTTCTCCAATACTACAGGGTTTTGGATCATATCCCAAATGGTATTATAAGAAGCATTTATTGTATTCTTTCCGTTAATCTTCATCGATAGTGAAATTTCTCTTCCAAGATAAAAATTAGTACTGAAAAACAGGTGAAAGAAGCTCTAAAATTTTAAATATTTAACATATAATCTATTAAAAGCTGAGAGAATTCTCAAATTACTATGTTATTTTTATTAAATCATTAATAGATGCTTGTTTTTGAGGTATTTCTTTTTTTCTGAAGTTCTTGCATTACTTTTTTTAAGCTTTCCATATTATGAGCAGAGGCTAAAACATCTATATAGGGTAATGCTGTTTTCATACCGATAGCTTCTGGTGAAAAATTTGTGTTCCCTGCTAAGGGGTTTAACCAAATTACTTTTTTAGATGCTTTATAAATTGTTTTCATTGCAGATTTTAGAACCTCAGGATCTCCTGTATCCCAACCATCACTTAGAATTAATACAATGGTTTTTTTGTCTAACATTCTATATTTATACTCTTTAGAAAAGTCTGACAAGCAACTACCAATAGTAGTTCCTCCAGACCATTGTGGTACTCTGTCTGATATAATATCAAAAGCTTTATCTAATTCATTTACATTTAAAATTTCACTTATACAATGCAAAGCTGTGCTAAACACAAAGGTTTCAATTTTATCATAAGCATGTTGAAATGAATAAATAAGATGAATAAAGAATCTACTATACAAATCCATAGATTTACTTACGTCGCATAGCAATACTAGTTTTAGTTTCTTTTCTTTTTTATCACTAAAAAGTAATTCTTTAACTTCTCCACCTGCTCGCATATTAGCCAGAATTGTTCTTTTTAAATCCAGTCTTTTATGCTTTTTAGACTTTTTAGTTAGCCTACTTTTTTCATGAGCTAATTTGCGTGCTAACTTTTCTAGCAAACGCATCATTAAACGCATTTCTTCCGTACTTAAATCTGAGAAATTTTTCTTTGTTAAAACTTCTAAACTACTAAAAGAAGTAATTTCTATAGTTTCATTAGCTGGCTTTAGGTTTAACCAACTTTTTAATGATTCAAATTGCGCTTCTTTTTTTTGTGTATCTAATCGATTATTTTTCTGAGATGGTATTTCTTTTGTTTTGGCATCAACAGCTTTAGAAAGTTGTTCCCAAAATTCATCATAATATGTATCAAAAATTGAAAATTGATATTGATTTTTACTCAATATCACTTTTAAAGCATGTTTAAAGTGTTTTTCTTTATCAATGGGTAAATAGGTGATTGCTAGAAGTGCATCTATTTCTTCTTTAGAACTCAGGCTGAATCCTTTTGTTCTTAAAAATCGACACAGTAAAACAATATTTGCTGAGATTTCGGTTTGATGAGTAATATTTGTTAATTGATTTGCTATATCTTATTTCTTTATTCGATTATATAACTGTAAAATCGAAAAATTGATTTTTTACTTTATTTTGTTTAATTGACTTTTCTTCAACGCATTAATTTTATTTGAAATTTCATCTAAATCTTTTCTTAATTCTCTATAGATTTCATCCTCAATGTACGCTAATTTATTAGCCAGTATTAATAAGTTTAGGCATTCCATTAAACTTCCATAAGAAATTGTAGAAAATCGAGCTTGATCCTTGTAAGAATCTCTACTTAATCCTTCTACTAAATTTGTTGGAACAGAGGTTATTGCTCTTCGTAATTGTGAGGTTAATCCAAATTTTTATGCATCTGGAAAATTAGACGTTAATGAATATATTTTTAAACTCATAGCAATACTCAATTTCCAAACATCTAGTTTTTCAAAATAATATTGATACATCTAATTAATTTTACAATTCCTCAGTTCTACAATTCCTCAGTTCTACAATTCCTCAGTTCTACAATT
>CAYMDH010000042.1:0-13286 GCA_964389205.1 uncultured Flavobacteriaceae bacterium | reverse complement strand
TACAATTCCTCAGTTCTACAATTCCTCAGTTCTACAATTCCTCAGTTCTACAATTATCCCATTCTAGAAACTACTCCTGTTTTTTCTAACAGTTCTGAAAGCGCATCTTGTGTACGACGCATATCTTGCCAATCTTTTAGAACAACACCTAATGTACTTTCTATAATTTCTTTATTTAGATGTGTCAGATTCATACTAGCCAAAGCTCTTGCCCAATCTATTGTTTCGGAAATACCGGGTGTTTTTTCTAATTTTAATTGACGGAGTTCTTTCATAAATAAACAAATTTGTTCTCCTATTTTTTTATCTATTTCAGGAACTTTTGTTTTTACTATAGCCAATTCTTTTTCAAAGCTTGGATGGTCAATCCATAAATACAAACATCGCCTTCTCAATGCTTCAGAAAGCTCTCTTGTGCGGTTTCCCGTTAATATAACTTGTGGTTTGTGAGTTGCTTTTATAGTTCCTATTTCTGGAATTGTAATTTGCCAGTCTGAGAGTACTTCCAATAAAAAACTTTCAAATTCTTCATCCGCTCTGTCTACTTCATCAATTAATAATACTGCTTTTTCAGAATGAGTAATTGCCTGAAGAACAGGTCTTTTTAATAAGAATTTTTCTGAGAAAATCAATTCTTCTAATTGTTTTACATCATTCTTTTGTTGTTCTTCCATTTTTAGATATAGCAATTGATATTGGTAATTCCATTCATACAGTGCATGTGTACTATCTAAACCTTCATAGCATTGCAATCTAATCAAATTCGTTTCTAATGCCTTTGCCATTACTTTTGCTATTTCTGTTTTGCCTACTCCAGCGGGTCCTTCTATAAGCAGTGGCTTGTCTAATTTCATAGCCAAAAATATTGACATTACTATAGTTTCATCTCCAATATAGTTTTGAGATTCTAGCATTTTTTGAATTTGATTCAATTCTGGAACGTCCATAAAAAATGAATTACGAATAAAAACAAAGTTACTTATTAATACTTCATAAAATGATGACTTATAATCAACTAATTTTACTTTTTGTAAAAAAATAAAAAACCAGCAATTAAAATGCTGGCTTTTATCAAGTTATCATATCTGTGTTATGACATACTTATATTATAAAATAAAAATCATTACTGATTATTTATCCATTAAATGAGTACCGTGTACTACAGCAGCTCCAGCTCTTAATGCAGCTGCAACAAAAGTAACTTCTGCAAGCTCCTCTTGCGTAGCTCCTGCATCTACAGCATGTTTTTTATGGATTTCTAAACAATAAGGGCATTGTGTAGTAAGTGCTACTGCTACAGCCATTAATTCTTTATACTTTTTTGGTATTGCACCATCTGCTAATGCAGCTTGATCTAGCGCTTGAAATGCCTTCATAGCAGGATTTGCATTTTCTCCTAAGGCACCCAATTGCTTTAAATTATTCATATTATACATAATCGCTACGGGTATTAATTTGTATTACAATAGTTTATAATTAGTTTCTTCCAGACATTACTCCTCCATCTGTATCCCAGATTGCTCCAGTTACCCAGTCTGCTTTATCAGAAAGTAAAAATGATATTGTATCTGCAACATCTTGTGCTTTTCCGTTTCTCCCTATTGGATGAAAGCCATGGAAATTTTGAAGCGCATCATGAGCTTCTTGTTTTCCTCCAAATACACTTTCGTAAACAGGAGTTTCAACAACTGCTGGTGAAACTGCATTTACTCTAATTTTATGATCTGCAAGTTCCATTGCCAAATGTTGTGTCAATGAATGTAATCCTGCTTTTTGCATTGAGTATGCAGATGATGGGGTTGCCTTCACTGCTTGTTTTGCCCACATAGAACCTACATTAACGATAGCTCCTCCTTGAGTTGTACTCATTTTTTTAGCTGCAGCTTGCGTTATAAAAAAGAAACCTCTATTTAGGTTAAGATATGAATCATAATCTGCCGCGGTATGATCTAAAAATGATTTTGGTCCAAAAATCCCTGAAGCATTTACTAAGTAATCTAAATTATCTAATGCATCAATTTTTGAATTTAATGCTTCTACTTCTGCACTATTGGTAATATCGACTTTATGTGTAAAAAGATTTCCAGAAGCTTCATTTTTAAATGCTTCCAATTTTTGATTGTTAGTACCAACTACATGTACTTCTACACCTTCGTTTAATAAATTTTGTGCAGTTGCTCTTCCTATTCCACTGCTTCCTCCTATTATTAATGCTCTTTTATTCATTTTATTTTTCTTTAAAATTTTAAATTATTTTTTAATAGTGCAAAGATATTTCATTATACTATTTAATATATAGTCTAAAAAAGAGAATAAATGGTAAATATGGGAAAGTACTATTTTTTATACTTAAAGAAATTATTGCCTCTTATTATCTCTGAGTATTAAAAATAATGAAAACTTAAGCTAAGCAAGAGAGTGATGCTGGTGATGGTCAAAGAAGAATAGAATAATTGTGTCTTAAGAAATTGGTAGTGGAAATTCCAAAATAAATACGTCTTGACTAGTCCTAAAAATATAAAAACTTATTATTTTTTGATAACAGTTCTTTATACCTTTCTACTGAAGGTTAACAAACACCTAAATTTTATATTGGCATATCTTGCAGAGCTCCAATTGAAATAAAAATATCTGAAAATGATACAGGTGAACTATCATAAATAGCGACGGCTTTAAAATTGTATTTATCAAGTTTCAGGTACTAAAAACGTACAAGATGATTAGGGTGCTTTGTTTAAAGTAAATTACAAAGGATATAAGTTTAATGAAAATACTTGAAGCTTAATTATTAAAAGAAAAATACAACAAAGTTTTAATAATTAATAAGTGAAAAGTATAATTAAACAGGTCGTTTTTATTGTAATAGCAAGTGGTTCTACTTTTGAATTATACAATTGTGATTCAAAATCTTAGAGTATCAACAACAATAAAATACAAATTGGAAAACAAATTATTGAAAATAAATACTGTTGATATTTATAGTTGGAATTCATTTCAAAATTATGCGGAAGAAATATTTAGGTTGATTTACAGATATTCAAAAAACAATATCATCGACTTCAGAAATGAGAAAAATATTATTCATCTAAAATTAAAGGTAGTGTCCAAAAAACTGTGTAAATAGAAAACAAAAGTAACTTTGAAGGTGTTCCTTATCAAGAAGTTATAGCAGAATTAGAAAGGCAATATAATATTAAAATAATTACAAAAAATATTGAAAATAAGCGTTTATTTTCAGGAATCTTTGTGCATGATAATTTAAAAAATGCATTGATATCAATAACTGAACCTATGGGGTTTTCTTTTAAAATAAATGAAGATCACTCCAATATATTATTATATAATTAAGTGAAGAGATCCCCATATCTCCAATATATTAACCTACTTTTTATTATCTTCTGGTTTTCTGTAAATGCTCAAGAAAATCAGAAGATACTTCCTTTATATCAAGTTCTTCAGAAAATAGAATCTCACTATAATTATCAATTTAATTATGCAGACGATGTTATTAAGGATATAGTAATCTATCCTCCTTCTACAGATATAAACTTCAAACAAGTACTCAATTATCTAGCTATTTAAACTAATTTGATTTTTGCAGATTTGGGAAATAAAATTATTTCAATCAAAAAAAAACCTCCCAGAAAAATATGTGCATATCTTATTGATAAAGATTCTCAGTTCCCAATTTCTGGAGCTACTATTCAAATTGGAGGTTTATCTAAAATAACAGATTCAGAAGGTTATTTTGAAATAGAAGCGTTTGATTATTCAATCATAAAAATAAGACACTTAGGTTATAAAACCTTATTTAGAGCTATTGAGTATTTTAAACTCGAAGATTGTGGAAAGGTATATATGATTTCAGAAGCTGAAGTGCTTGATGAAATTGTTCTTTCAGAGTATTTAGTACAAGGGATTTACAAATTAGGCAATGGATCACAAAGAATAAATTTCAAAAAACTTTCTATCCTGCCAGGATTAATTGATACCGATGTATTACAGTCTATTCAAGCTTTTCCGGGAATACAAAGTATTAATGAAACTGTTTCGAACATAAATATAAGAAGTGGTACTAATGACCAAAATTTAATTTTATGGGATGAGATAAAAATGTACCAGTCTGGTCATTTTTTTGGGCTTATTTCAATGTTCAATCCTCAAGTTACTCAAAAAGTTACATTGCAAAAAAACGGAACAGATGTTGCCTATTCTGACGGAGTATCAGGAAGTATTTCTTTAGCATCTGAAGGCAATATTACTAAAAAAAACAAAAGGAAGTGTAGGTGTAAATTTTATAGATGCTAATGCTTTTTTAGATGTTAGTTTAGGGAAAAAATCATCATTACAAATAGCTGGACGTACCTCAATTAACGATTTAGTCACTAGCCCAACTTTTGATGCATTCTTTGAACGAATTTCGCAAAACACAGAACTTAATGCAGGTGATATAAATAATGCTACTACTGATGTAAATTTCAATTTTTTTGATACTTCCTTTAGGTGGTTATATAAACCTAATGATACAGATGAAATAAAACTCAACTTTATTATTACTGGAAATCAATTGGCCTTCAATGAAACAGCAATATTAAATGGTCAAGAGCAATTACTACAAAGTGAGTTACTTCAAAATAGTATTGCTGGTGGGTTTCAATATAAAAAACAATGGAACAATCATTTTAAAACCATCATTTCTATTTACGAAACAGATTATGAATTAGAAGGTATTAATGCTGATGTTCTTCAAAATCAATTTTTTTCTCAAAAAAATATTGTTTCTGAAACAGGGTTAAAGTTACGAACATATTATAAATTGAATGATCGATTGAATTGGCAAAACGGATATCAGTTTACCGAAACTAAAGTAACTAATTCAAATGATATTGATGTTCCTAGATTTAGAAACCTTATTGGTGAAGTAGTTAGAGAACACAATGTATTTTCTTCTATAAAGTATACTTCTAAAAAAGGAAAAACTAATTTTAATTCTGGTATACGAATAAATTATATTGACAAGTTTAATAAATTTTTATTAGAACCTAGATTGAGTTTTAATCATCGTTTTCTTAAATATTTTACAATAGAATTATTGGGTGAATTTAAACATCAAAATATTTCTCAGATTATTAATTTTCAAAATGACTTTTTAGGTATAGAGCGTCGTCGTTGGCAATTATTTAATGAAAATGATATTCCTGTCATTACAAGTAATCAGGTCTCTGCAGGAATTCAATACAATAAAAAAGGATGGCTTTTAAGTACAGATGTTTTTCTTAAAAAAGTTCGAGGAATTACTGCTCGCAGTCAAGGTTTTCAAAATCAATTTGAATTTGCTCTCGCCATAGGAGATTATGAGGCTTTAGGGGCAGATATTCTTATAAGAAAAAAGATCACCAATTTCAATATTTGGTTAAGCTATTCTTTTTTAAATAGCACCTATACTTTTCAATCATTATCTGAAAATAATTTTCCAAGTAATTTAGATATTCCACACACCATCACTGTTGGTTTAAATTATATTCAAAAGCATTTCAAATTTTCTTCAGGATTCAACTGGAGAACTGGAAAGCCAACAACTACTTTAAACACTAATAACCCAATAACAAATGAATTATTAAACTTTAATTCTCCAAATAATGACAGATTAAATTCTTTTATGAGATTGGATGCTTCATTAATCTATCAATTTAATTTAGGAAATTATGCCAATGCAGATTTTGGAGTATCTGTATGGAATATTCTAAACACTCAAAATACAATCAACAATTTTTTTCGAATAAATGAAGAAAATCAACCTCAAGAGTTTTTTCAAAACGCTTTAAACATTACTCCAAATATGACATTAAAAGTATACTTTTAATGTATGAAAAAGTAAAAATCACACCTTCTTAGAAGGTGGCTTTGGATTGCCCCTAGAAGGGGCTTCGAGGGCTTGGTTTAAAAATCAAATTTTTGTTGATTCTCTTCAACTATTTTTTCTTCCTTTTCTTGATGTTTCACATACTTCCTTATCATTTCTTCATCCAATACTACTGTACTTACAAAGTAGCCTCGTGCCCAGAAATGATTTCCTCAATATGGCTTCTGTTTTAATTTAGGATAACTCTTAAATAGTTTTATTGCTATTTTTCCCTTTAAAATTCCCATTAATTTTGAAATGGATACTTTAGGTGGAACTGAAACCAGCAAATGAATATGATCTTCTTGAACATTCAATTCTTGAACTTCACAACTTTTACATTCACATAAAGAACGAATATCGCCTTCAACTAAAACCTTTATTACGCCTTTTAATATTCGTAATCTGTATTTTGGAACCCAAACTATATGATAATCAAATTTATAAATATCATGACTAAGCTTATTATATTCGCTCATAAAACAAATATAGGAATAGCCTTTAGAACATGACCACCTGCAAAGCAGGTGGTTTTATAAGGTGAAATAAAAAACTTAATACCCGTTGTGCATTTTAATTGTTGTGTCGTAACTACAATTTACTGCCTTTTAGCAGTTTGCACAACTTTTTCTAAATGCACAACGGGTTATACTTAATATATAATTAATTTTAGGCAGTTAGTTAAGTAGGAGGATTTATCTTATAATTTGTATATTTAAATTCGAACTCGGTTATCATGTTCTTTCATAGGAAATATATTAGTTCACTCTAAAATTCACAAACATGTGTAGCCTTCCCTAAAAATAGGGCAGTTATAAATTCGAATTTACTAACTTTAAATTCAAACTGTCACAATGAAAAGCAGCAAATTTAGAGAGAGCCAGATAATCAAAGCTCTCAAGGAAAATGAACAAGAAGGTCTGTAGGAGATTTATCCCGAGAATTAGGTTGTTGATAAGAGCACATTCTATTATTGGCGCAAGAAATACGGAGGTATGGAAAAACAGGAGCTAAAGCGTTTAAAAGACCTGGAAGAAGAGGATCTTAAACTTAAGCAGATGTATGCAGATGTGAGTCTTGATAATAAGATGCTAAAGGATATATTGTCAAAAAAGTTTTAAGACCTTCCGACAAGATAGTTCGTGTAAAGTATCTCCTCAAAGAATACTTAGTTTCGATTGTACGAGCCTGTAAAATTGCTAATCTTACTCGGTCTATGTGGTATTATCAGAGTAAAAAGGATGATAGTGAAGTTATCGATAAACTAACTCAACTAGCAGTAGTTTATCCCACTCGAGGTTTTGATGAATATTATTACAAGATTCGTCGTGAAGGTCTAAAGTGGAACAGAAAACGCGTATTACGGGTATATCGTGAGATGAAGCTAACAAAAAGCGTTTGATCAAGCGTTTAAAACAACCTTTAGAAACACCCTCTGTTCTCAATGAATGTTGGAGTATGGATTTTATGAGCGATGTACTTACTGATGGTAGAAAATTACGAGTATTCAATATTATTGATGACTGTAATCGTGAAGCTCTAGCAATAGATTTTGGATTCTCTTATCCTGCCAGAGCAGTTGTAGGAACGCTCAACAACATTAAAGAGGAACTAGGAAGCCCAAAGTATGTACGTTGTGATAATGGTCCAGAGTTTATATCTAAAACATTTATGAACTGGTGCGAGAAAAATTTTATAGAAATTAAATATACACAACCTGGAAAACCTATGCAAAATGGATATGTAGAACGTTTTAATCGCTTTTTTAGAGAAGATATATTAGATGCTTATTATTTTAATGACATCTACCAGCTTCAAAAGATAAGTGATAATTGGAGAGAAAACTATAACTTTAATCATCCACATAAATCATTGGGATATAAATCACTCAAGGTATTTATGCCCAGATTTGATGAAGAATTTAAATTCTTCATCAAATCTGGAATTAATAATAATTATTTATCGAATTTTAAGGTGTCCTAAAAAAGGGAAGGTTACAATACTAATTTCTGTTTTTCAAGATATTGAAATGAAAAATGTTAAAAAAGATACTGCTATGATCATAAAAATAAAGGGTAGTAAAACCGTATAGTGTTTAAATTGAGGAATTTTTATACTCTATTTATTATCATTTATAATTAAAGGAATTATTTCGTCAATACTCATTATATTATATTTTGCTAAATATTTTTTTGAATATAATGATTCATCTGATTGATGAATATTCATCTCATTACCAATTAATCTTATTGTTTTCCAGCCTAATTCATTGGGAGTAATAAAGTCTTTTTTAATATTATCTCCTATATAATAATAATCTGTCCCCTCTAGGTTGTTTTCAAAAAAAACGTAGTTAGCTTTATTAGGCTTTTCAGTACCAAACTCTTCAGAAATAATTATCTCAGAAAAATATTCTGATAAACCCAATGCTTTTATTTTACTTCGCTGTTGGAGGCTTCTTCCATCTGTTAGCAATCCTAAAGGTATTTTTTCTTCTTTTAATACATTTAAAACTTGATGAACTTCTTTAGATAACACAATATTTGGAGTATGGTTTCTATATAATTTTATTAAATCATCAATAGAATATGAGGTTTTGAATTTTCTAAGTATTTCAGTGAACACATTTTGTTTAGAAGTGTATAATTCTATCATGGTATTATAAATTAATGACTCTTCTATATTGGCATGCATTGCTATTTTTCTGGAAATACTAAAAAAAGCAGATTTTAGGTATTCTATTTCTTTAAATAGTGTATCGTCCAAATCAAAAACAATGACTTTTTTATTCATCATAATTATGAACTAATATTTCATTATCATACCTAAGCATTAATAAATTATCTTCCCAATCATCAAAATTTTCTATTTTCTTATTAAAAAGGTATTCTTCTATAATCCATTTTGGGTAATTTCCTCTAGCCAAATAGGATAAAGGGAATCCTCCTCCAAATCTAGGATTTATCTCTATCCCAATTATAGAATGATTTGTTTTATGATAAAAAACTTGTAATGTAATACATCCTCTGGCTCCTTTTATATTATTAAATTTTTCTTTCACAAAGGAGTAAACCTCGTCTTTAACCGTTACACCTTTTGATATTTCCCCTCCTCTAACTTCGATTCTTTTTCTAGGAATTACACATCGCAATTCGCTTTGTTTATCATAATATAAATCACATGTATATTCTTCATAATACTCAGGGTCTAGATACTCAAAAAACTGTAAATAATCACTTGTGAAGTGATATTTAGAAAACTGATCTTCATTAATTATTGCATAATTTTCTTTGCTACCACTTCCTGAAATGGGTTTGATAAATAACGGTAATTGATAATTGTCTTTTTTATAAATTTCAGCAATTTTCACTCCTAAAGTATCAAAAAAGTCATGAGTAGTAATTTTACTATATGTTGTTTCAATGAAACTTAAATCTGACACTACAATTTCAATATTATTATTTAAGAATTTGTGTTGATTTTTTGAAAGTATTAATAATTCTGTATCAATAGTAGGTACTATAAGTTTTACCTCATTCTTAATACAAATTTCTAAGAGTAAATCTATAAAGTTATCATCTTCTATCTTACATATTTTAAATGCTTTATCTGCTATTTGTGCAGCTGAAGAAAGATGGGGTTGAGAATCTGAAACAAATATTTTACCATTAATATCTATTTTAGAAAGCTCTTTCTTAAAAGCCCTTACTAAGGATACTCTTCTACCTCCTGAAGTAATTAATATATTATTCATGTGATTTGGTTTACAGTTTACACTCTTCTTAAAATAGGATTAAAAAGTGTGAATATAATGTAGAAAACTGTTTTATTATTAAACATTTTCGCTAATATAACGTACAAAATGCGATTATAATCTTTCCCAATAAATGAATGAAGTGGATACGCATTTACTTTTTTCAAATGCTTCAGTATTGATTTTATCTCTTTTAAAGTAATCATAGATTTTAACATTCTTATCATCATAAAAAACACAAACGACTGTTGTCTTGTTTTTAATCGCTTACTACACAACTCTCCTTCTAAAGATTTAGTATCTATATCATCAATAATGGATTTAAAAACTATGGCTGCATTTGCATTATCACGAATAACACCCAAGTAATGTGCAGGCTTTTTATTGGTCATAGCAGATTGAGGTGTTATTACATGTCTGTGTATATCTATTGGAACTTTAGATATTCTTTGGGAATTAACAAATGTCTTTGCCGTAAAAATAGCATCTTCCATCCATCTCCCTTCTATGAATTTTATATTGATTTTCTCTAGAAAATCTCTTTGTATTAAAAACCACCACACCTCATTGCTATAATAATTATTAGCTATATATTCAATACCAGTTGTAACATCAACATTCAAATCTGTTATTTGTTTGCTTTGTGTCTCTTTTAAGTCTGATGCTAATGTTTGTCTTGTTAAAAAAGTTAATATTTCTAAGGCATTTTTTTCGGCATAATCCACTACTATTCCCAACATATTTGCAGCCAAATAATCATCTGGATCTATAAAATAGATGTATTTACCTTTTGCTAAACTAATTCCTTTATTTCTAGCACTACCAACTCCTCCATTGTCTTTATTTATAACTTTAAAGTTTTCATACTTTTCAGTATATTTATTGGCTATTTCTATACTCCTATCTTTTGAGCCATCACTAATAATTAAAATTTCATAGTCATTATAAGGCAATCCTTGATAGATTAAACTATCAAGGCATCTAGAAATATATTTTTCAACATTATATACTGGAATAATAATACTCAGTCTCAAGAGATTGGTTTTTTATTAATCATTAAGCTCGTTAAATTGAAAAAGGCATTGCGAAAAGAAACGATAGAATATAATATTCTTTTATTATTCAAAATAAAATTCAAAACCTTATATTTTAAAGCATCATATTTCTCATCTTTAAAATTACTAATAGAGTATGCTTCTACATTTTGTAATCGTTGTATTTCTTTCTTAATCTTTTTTACAGAAAAATTAGCTTGAACCATTTTAATCATGGTAAAAAAAGTAAACAAATCTCTTCTATATTTCAAATTGTTTATTAATTCAGTTTCGTTATTAGAATTAGATTGATTCAAGTTTAAAATAAAGTTTGATTTATCAACTACCATACTCATTATATTTTCAATACGCTTAAGCTTGGCCTCTTGGGTGTCCTTTCTCATAATAGACATATCGTTAATTACATAACGATGAATAGATACTGGAAAATAGGCAACTTGTTTTGCATTTACTAATAACTCTAACGTAAATAAAACATCAGCATTATATTGATTATTCGAAAATTTTAAATCCAAACTTTCTATTAAATCTCGCCTTACGAAATACCACCAAACTTCATGGCGCAAATCTCTATGTTTTTTTAAGAAATCATATCCATCAGATAATATTACTTCTTGTCTCAATAAATTTGTAGGAGTTTCGATTATGTTTAAATCTGAAGTCTCTCTCGTTTTAAAAGAAAACATATCAACATTGGTATTCTCAGCCAATTCTAATATTGTACCCAATGAATTATGAGTAATATAATCATCGGCATCAATATTATATATGTATTTCCCTTTTGCTAGTTTTAAAAGTTTATTTCGTGTTTTGTAAGCGCCTTCATTTCTCTCGCATAATAATTTAATATTTTCATATCGATTAGAATATTCTTTTACTATAACTGGAAAATTGTCTGTAGATCCATCATCCATAACAATAATTTCATATTGACTTTTGGATAAATCTTGACTAACCAAGCTGTTGAGACAATTTTCAATGTATTGTTGTGCATTATACATTGGAATTAAAATACTAAGTTTCATAACAATTTAGTAGGTTATTCGTATTATCAAAAATACAGATATTACACCAAAACCATCAAAAAAATCGATGAGGGAGCTTAAACTACCTATAAAACATCACCATAATTAGTTTTTGTTCTGAAACATCTTTCTTTAAACGAGTTAACATGGTATATTTTGTTATGATTTTTCGGTGATCCTGAAAATGGGGTTGTTGCTCATAAAAGCTAACAAGCTATGCTTGAATTCTTTTTATGGTCGGGGTGGCAGGAGTGTTTGAACACTCACTAACTACCACTATTTCATTTACTTATGCTATCTTTTAAGAACTTGGTAACCGATTAGGTCACGTGTATATTGATATGCTTTGGTTTAATTTGGTGTAAAGATAGTTACTATTCCTATAATAAAAGTATAGTTTTTTCACATTTTCAAATATCTATTAATCAAAATTTTATAAAAAAATCAAGGCTTAAATAATAAAAAATACTCTCCATCTCTTTAATAAAGAAATGAAGAGTATTAAATATGAGTTGCTTAAAAATTATACTAGTAAAGCTTAATTTTTATTCTCAAAATATTCAATCTTTTCATCTAAATAAAAGTTTAAAACTAATGAATCTCCTTTCTTCAATCTAAATCTCCTAGTCTTTGATATCTTAGATCCTACATAGACACTATACGCTCTAAACTTTTTTTGATCTGTACTTGTTTTAAACTTACCATCATTATCTGTTTGAACCTGAAATACATGTTCTTTAGATATCATAGTTATTACACTTGACGGAATGACTAAAGAATCAAATGTCTTTACAGAACCAGATATAACAGCTAATTTATTATTAGATACATTTTTATAAATTACAGCTTCATAACTATTGTGTGAACATGACTGTAAAAAGAGCATTATTGATAAAATACTTGTTAATTTTATTATTTTTTTCATTAGTTTTTGTTTAATTAACAGCCCGATTTTGTTCCTTTTTGTGGTTTTATATTTCCAAAACCATCGTTTCCAGAGGCTTCTGTTTTTATGTTTTCTTTTATACGATTTTGTTCTCTTCTAGGTTTATTTTTAAAAGCATCAGTTTCTTCCAATCCTCCCCATGCTAAATCTTGGTAAAATTGACTTGGAAGGTTGTAGCCCTTTGCTTTCCCAAAATCTTCTAAATAAGTAGCAATACCATCTACAAAACTTCTTACAAATTCATTATGTTGCAATATATTTAAATTAGTAACTCCAGTGTTAAACTCCCTTATTAATTCAGCATATGTTAAATTAAAAGCTCTTCTATCTGTTCCAAGTTGAACAGTTAAAAATGCATGTACACTTTCATGTAATAATGTACGAGCTACAGATAAATCTGTGGCATTAGCAAACTTACTACTGTCAAAGGTAGTGGTTGCAAAACCATTTGTAAGCCCAGAATTAGTAAAAGCATTAATACCTGCTCCTAACGTACCATTTTGAACTTTCCAATTAAAATTGGTATTCTCCCTTGTAAATCTATGAATAGCAGATCCAGGGCCAGCTAATATACTTTTTAAATCGTCTAGTACTGCTTTAACAC
>CAYMDH010000041.1:0-33371 GCA_964389205.1 uncultured Flavobacteriaceae bacterium | reverse complement strand
GTTAAAACTAATTATTCTACTTTTAAACAGTTCGGTTTTAAGGGAAGCTTACAAACCTTCTATGATTAGAAAAACAGCATATGCTAAAGGAAATAAAATAAGAACTAAGCCCATTATAATATTACTCCTTCCTCTTATTTTCATTCTAGATTTAATAATCTCCAGGTAACTTTCATTTATAGTGTATTCTTTCAGCATTTTTTTATGTATCATTTCTTCAGAAACCCCTTTTCGCCTTTGTTCTACTATGTGGTCAAATAAGGTTGTTTCTTCTATATGATATTTTATAGAGATAAGGTAATCTGTAATTTTTAAGGCAGTTTTATATTCATTTCTGGACATTAACTCTTTTTGTAAAATAGGAATTGCCTCTTTATGAAGTATATGTATTTTCATTACCAATGCTGACAATTCTTTTGTTTCCATCTTTTTATATTCTGCTTTTACTTGTTCAATATTCATATGAATCTATAGCTGTTTTTTACCTTTTATATATGCCGAAGGTGTTACTCCTGTAGATTTTTTAAAAATCCGGTTAAATGAACCTTTATTATTAAACCCAGTATCTAGGGCAATTCCCAGAATTGTTAACTGTGTTGTTTCTCCATTTAACAATCTTTTTTTCACTTCTTCTATTCGATATTGGTTGATGAAATCGAAAAAGTTTAATGATAATTCCTGATTAATAACTTGAGATAGTTGATGAGAAGGAATGTTTACTAACCTAGCTAATTCATTTAAATTTAGATTAGGATCTAGGTAGTATTTTTCTGTTTGCATTGCTTTAACTAGAAGCGTACAATATTCTTTTGCTGTAGCCTTGTTAATTGAAGATGTTTTATATTTTTCAGCTGCCTCAGGTTCTTGAATTACAGGCGAAAATAAGAAAGTGTTCTTAATAGAAAAATAGCTAACCTTAAGTACAAAAGCACATAACACAAGTTGAAGTAAACTTTCTATTTTTACCGTATAAGTATGATGTATTCCCCATTCTACATAAAATAGTAAAAATGCGATAAGAAAAAATGAAAAGATTTTTAAAAGCATCATTAACCAATTTAATCGCAATACTTCTGCATTTGATTTATTCTCTTTTAAAAAATGTAGTTTCTTAAATAAAATGTTTCGAGTTAGGTATAGATATATGCTAAGATGAATAAATAAGAAACCAAAAAATATAAATGCATTTAGAGAAAAGCTTAAGGATCCTTCATAGTATTTCTGTATGTAGGCTATTTTGTGTGCCTTAGAGAGTAAGAGTATAGGATGATTTAACCAAAACAAAATAATTATAGGGAGGTAATGTAAAATTGTTCTGATATGAAAAGATTTCTTATGGAGGATATGATCATTATAAAAATAAAGCCCTGGACCAATACCAGCGATAAGGATGCCAGAAATACCTACCAAATATGGAAAAGATAAGTACATCTTTGAAATAACAGAAAAATAATCGAAGAGAATAAGCAGAGCTATAAAAAGCAATGAAATAAGAAAGTAATTTGCTTTATTTTTTTTAGTTGAAATAAACAAAAGGACCATTTGGTAAATAGCTTGAAACATACCAAAAAGCAATAAAATTCCAATAAAATTAAGTCGAATTTGCATTGGTTAAAAATAAGGAAAAAGTAGTTTTAACCTTATTCTATAGTTAGTAACATTTTATAAAATGAGACGTATTTAAAAAACATATTTACAATGCTTTGCCAATAGCTTTTTTAAAATCAGGTAACACCTCTTCTTCAAACCAAGGGTTTTTTGCTAACCAAAAACGATTTCTTGGTGATGGATGCGGAAGCGTAAAAATAGCAGGAGCATATTCTTTATAGGCTTTAACTGTTTCGGTAAGATTGCGCTTTAATTTGTTGCCTAAATATTCTTTTTGGGCATATTGACCTATTAAAACGGTAAGTTGAATATTAGGCATTTTTTTTAATAATTGCTTATGCCAAAGTGGGGCACACTCAGGTCTTGGAGGCAAATCTCCAGATTTTCCTTTGCCAGGATAACAAAACCCCATAGGCATAATAGCGATCTTAGAGGGATCGTAAAATATATTATCTGTTACACCCATCCATTTGCGTAGCTGCTTCCCACTAGGGTCATCCCAAGGAATACTGGTTTTATGAACCTTGGTTCCGGGTGCTTGGCCGATAATAATAATAGATGCGTCTGGATGCCCTGCCACTATAGGGTTAGGCCCTAAAGGGAGGTATACCTCACAAACAGTGCAATTTTTAATATCAGTTAATAATTTTTTCACTTTTTATTTTTTCACTAACAGTTTTCGCTGCTTTTATAGCACCATCCATATAACCAGGAAAAGCTGTAGCTGTTTCTGTTCCAGAGATAAACAAGTTTCCATTCATGTAAGTCTCTTGATATAAAGCATGCCCATTATTTTGGTGCGGCATCACAAAACTATCGTATGGAATATGTGTTAAGCCCATATCACTCCATACTTTTTCATTATAAGAGATATAATTTTCAGATTCAGGGCCAAATAAATGAACAAGCTGCGCTAAAACCTTCTTTTTTCGCTCTTCTAAAAGCAAGGTGCTTGTGCCTCCATTTAAAAATCCTTTCAATGCATATTTAGTGTTTTCAGCATTAGAATGGTCATATTGTTCTTGAATGATTCCAGATTGACTAAACAATGTTCCCGAAAGATTGTTTTCTTTCCAGAAAGGAGTTTTATACTCTACTGAAAACTTAATAGACTCACTCATCCAGGTATGAGTTTTGGTGCATAGGCGTTTTATGTTTTCTGGCAAATTTGGAGAAAATTGAATCGTTTTTATCAATAAATTAGGAGGAAGAGTACTAATTACTATTGATGTAGAAAAAGTTTTGTTTCCCTCACAAGTAATGGTGGCTATTCCATTAGATTCTTCAATTTTTTCTACTTTAGTATTAAGCACTACAGATGTTGGATCTAATGATTTATACAAGCTATTAATAATTGTTTTGGTTCCTCCTTTAATTCGATAGGAAGATTCTTCAGATTCTGGGACTTCAAATCGTTGTGGAGGTACAAAAGACATCGTTTCAAATAAAGAAACACCCTTTGTATGTTGTGGAAAATAATCGATATTTAATTCTTTTAACAAAGCAACTAAAGAATTGTGTTTTAAACCAAACCAAGTAGCACCCATTTCCATAGTTACCCCTGTACTCCCTGTAATAGTTTCTATTCTTCCACCTACAGTATCACTAGCTTCTAATATAGATACGGTTATTCCTTTTTTCTTTAAAAAATATGCGGTTGCTAAACCTGTAAGCCCAGCACCAATAATAATCACGTCTGCTTTTCTCATGAATTAATTCTTCTTTCCTCCTACTATAATTACAATTTCTCCTTTGGGAGGGGTTTTTTCAAAATGTTCTTTTACTTCTAAGACAGTACCTCTAATAGTTTCTTCATATAATTTTGTTAGCTCCCGTGATACAGAAATTAAACGATCTTCTCCAAAATAATGTTCAAAATCATGTAATGTTTTGATTAGCTTATGTGGAGATTCATAAAAAATTAGCGTTCTACTTTCCTCTTTTAAAAAATTAAGTCGTGTTTGACGACCTTTTTTTACAGGTAAAAACCCTTCAAATACAAATTTATCATTAGGCAACCCACTATTTACTAGTGCAGGAACAAAAGCAGTTGCACCAGGTAAACATTCAACCTCGATAGCGTTTTCAATACAGCTTCTGGTTAAAAGAAATCCAGGATCTGAAATGGCAGGCGTCCCTGCATCACTCACCATTGCTATAGATTCTCCTGCTTTTATTCTTTTTACAATAGCTGCTACTGTTTTGTGTTCATTGTGCATATGATGACTTTGCATTGGTGTACCAATATCAAAATGATTGAGCAACTTCCCGCTAGTTCTAGTATCTTCTGCCAAAATAAGATCAACCTCTTTTAAAACTTTAAGCGCCCTAAGGGTAATATCATCAAGATTTCCAATAGGGGTAGGAACAATATAAAGTTTTGACATAACAATTGTTATTAAATAGTATGGATGTTCTTACTTTTTAGTTCTTGATTTTATAAAATGATCTAAAGAGAAATGATCTTTATCAAAAGGAATCATCATTAAAAACAATAAAAATGCACTGCGAACAAAAACATGCTGAAGGTCCCATATTGGGCTTTGCAAGCCGTGCCCAAAAGTAACGATTACCAAAATAACAGCAATTATAAGGTATGCTTGTTTTCTAAAAAGACCGAGAATGATTAATAAACCACAGATTAGTTCTCCATAAGAAGTAAAATAAGCAGTAAATTCTAAAAGAAACGTAGGTAAAAAAGTCTCTTCATAAACTTTAAACCCACCATTGTAGATATTAGAAACTCCAATAGAAAATACTTTTCCAAAACCTTGCATTAAAAAAATAAAGCCTAATAAAAGCCTAGCAACTAAGGTAGCATAAGAAATATTCATAGTCTATAAAATTTAGTTAGTTATGGACGCACTTTTTTCCCTAAAAAATAAGAAATTAATAAAAAGATAAAAGCCATTAATGCTCCTCCTTGCTGTCCGTCTTTAATCACATAATGTGCAAAAAAAGCTAGAACAATATTAAAAAAGAATCCTGCATATGCCCATTCTTTAAGCCAACTTACTTTATTAGTCCAAATAACAATAAGTCCTAATAGTTTTGCAATGGCTAATGGATAGATAATATAGACAGGATATCCTAAATCTTTAAAAAATCCAACAATGAGATCATAATTAAAAAAATAATTATAGACCGAAAACGAAAGTAATAACGTAAATAATACTGTTGAAGTCCAATAAAAAATTCGTTGTAGTTTCATCTATTTTAAATTTTATAGTTTTCTGAAAATGAATGAACTAATCGTAGATATATTTAATCTATGAGAATTTAAACAGTACCAATTCTACAAAACGTTCTTCATACGCTTCTTTATTTTCCCAATTATTATAGTCTGGTTTTACGATATCATTGATAAAACGAATAGCATCTTCTTCTTTATCTATTGTATTCAATTGAGACATAACCCTGTTAAAATCTTCATTACTATCATTAAAAAGATGTTTTACAAAAGCTAAACGATCATTAAGCCCAACATTAACCCCTTTATTTAAAGAAGTATTTAAAGAAGGGTTTTTAGTTTCAATAACAGTTTCTTCTTTTATATTATTTGGAGTTACCATTGAGGCATCATTTTTTACAAAAACCGGATCGGGTAATACATCTGCTAAAATATCATCTAGTGATTCTTGTTTTGGCATTTCTGCTACCATATCTTTGATAGTATCCATAAGAGGAACAATAATATCTTCTTCGTGTGGATTACTCTCAGGGACTTGCTGGTTCCCTTCTAAAACTGTACTTGCTAATTGTTCGAATTTAGAAATAACTTCACTTTTTCCAATAAAAGGCTTGAGTTCACCAAAATATTCTTCTACAAATTTGAGAATAGTTAATTGTTCATAAAGCGCTTTTGCTTCTGAGTGTAATGCAAATACATCTTCTTTTCCTTTTAGTTTTAATACCCTGTGGGCAATACTGACTAATTCGGATTCTAATTTCTTCTTCATTGTACCTATTTAAACCGTGATAAAGGTATATTTTTAATATGTAAAAAGCGTTAAAACGATACTATAAATATAAAGTTTCATTCGTATTTATAAAATTATTTTCAAGCTTCAATACCATCGTTTTGTGAAATAAATTTATGTATGTTTGTATGTCATATATACAAAACGATGACTTTTATTGTTTTCGTCTTGAAAATTACAAAATGTTTCTCGAAAATACAGTAAACCATAAAGAGCAATTTGGCTGGATTGAGGTAATTTGCGGCTCAATGTTCTCCGGAAAGACCGAAGAACTAATCCGCAGGCTTAAACGTGCACAATTTGCAAAACAAAAAGTAGAAATATTTAAACCAGAGGTAGATCGTAGGTATGATGATGAAATGGTAGTATCTCATGATGAAAATGAAATTAGATCTACTCCTGTTCCTGCAGCTGCAAATATTAGAATTTTAGCAGACGATTGTCAGGTAGTTGGTATTGATGAGGCTCAGTTTTTCGACGATGAAATTATTTCTGTTTGTAATGATTTAGCCAATAGAGGTGTTCGAGTAATTGTTGCAGGATTGGATATGGATTTTAAAGGAAATCCTTTTGGCCCGATGCCAGCATTAATGGCAACCGCAGAATATGTAACCAAAGTACATGCTGTATGTACTCGCACAGGAAACTTAGCACATTATAGTTTCAGAAAATCTAACAATAATAAATTAGTTCTTTTAGGAGAGACAGAAGAGTATGAACCTTTAAGCAGGGCAGCATATTATAAAGCAATGCTAAAAGAAAAGGTACGTAAAATGGACGTGAAAGATGCTGAAGAGTTTTCTAATAAAAAAGAAAAATAATACTTGTATGTCCCAGATTCATGAGACCGTTTTAGAAATAGATTTAAAAGCTTTAAAGCACAATTTTGACTATTTAAAATCTAAAATTAAAAAGAGCACAAAGTTTTTAGCAGTAGTAAAAGCGTTCGCATATGGATCTGATGCGGTAGAAATTGCTAAATATTTAGAAAAATTAGGAGTAAACTATTTTGCGGTAGCTTATGTAAATGAAGGTGTTTTATTGCGTAAGGCAGGTGTTAAAACACCTATATTAGTATTGCATCCGCAAAAAATAAATTTACCTACTCTTATTGAATATCGTTTAGAGCCTAGTTTATATTCTCCATATATATTAAAGACGTTTATAGATATTGTTAAAAAAACACAAGAACTAGAGTATCCAATACATATTAAATTTAATACAGGACTTAATCGCCTAGGTTTTTGGGAAAATGATGTTACTTATATAACAGATAAACTAAAAGAAACCTCACAACTTAAAGTCGTTTCTGTGTTTTCTCATTTGGCAGCATCCGAAGATATAAAAGAGAAAGAATTCACAGTGTTACAAATAGCAATGTTTAAAAAAATTGCTATAGAATTCAAACAAAAAATAGGATATGAACCCATGATTCATCAATTAAATACTTCGGGAATTATAAACTATCCAGAAGCACAATTTGATATGGTAAGAAGTGGTATTGGACTCTATGGCTTTTCCAATGATTTATCGGTAGATAATCATTTACAAGCTGTGATGGCCCTTAAAACAGTTATCTCACAGATTCATATGATAGAACCAGGGGAAAGTGTAGGTTACAACAGAACTTTTAAAACATCGGGATACGCAAAAATAGCAACGCTGCCTATTGGCCATGCAGATGGTATAGGAAGACAGTATGGAAATGGAAATGGATTTGTCACTATTCATGGAAAAAAAGCACCCATCGTGGGCAATGTATGTATGGATATGATTATGGTCAATATATGGGGAATTGACTGTAAAGAAGGTGATGAGGTTGTTCTTTTTGGAAAAAACCCTACTGTCAATGAATTTGCTGCTACAACAAATACAATTTCATATGAAGTATTAACAGCAGTATCTCAACGAGTAAAACGATCACTTCTTCGATAACATTTACTCTCCTGTTTTCTAAACGATTATAAATTTAGATAATTTTAACTATTTTAGTAATTCACTAACAACTAAAATTTATATAAAATGTTAAAGGAATTTAAGAATTTTATTATGACTGGCAACGTAGTTGAGTTTGCCGTTGCAGTAATTATGGCCGGAGCTATTGGAGCCGTAGTAACTGGATTTGTAAATAATATTGTGATGCCATTTGTAGGTCATTTTTCTGGCGGAATCGATTTTGCAGACAAGAAATTTATACTAGACGAAGCAGTTGTAGATGCTACAGGAGCTATTACTAGCCCAGAAAATGCTATTATGTGGGGATCGTGGGTGAATACTATTATTAATCTTCTTATTGTAGGTTTGGTTATGTTTCTTATTGTAAAAGCGTATAACAAAACAAAAACACCTCCTGCACCAGCTGCACCAGCAGGACCTTCTGACAATGATTTACTTGCAGAGATTAGAGATTTACTAAAAAAATAGTACTCTTTTAAATAATATTAAGACCGCTTTAGAAGTAATTAAAAACTCTTCTTGAAGCGGTTTTTTATAACAATGTTTATTTATAACATTTTGTTATATTTTAATTAAAGATATAAAAGACACTTGCAAGGCTTTTATAAATACGTATTTTTGTCTTATAAATTAAAATTATGAGAGTAGCGGTTGTAGGAGCCACAGGTATGGTAGGCGAAGTAATGTTAAGAGTTTTAGAAGAACGTAATTTTCCAATTTCTGAACTTTTTCTTGTAGCTTCAGAAAGATCAATAGGGAAAGAACTTTTATTTAAGAATAAAACATATAAAGTTATAGGATTAAAAGAAGCAATAGCTATAAAGCCAGATATTGCACTTTTTTCGGCAGGAGGAAGTACTTCTTTAGAATGGGCTCCAAGATTTGCAGAAATAGGAACTACAGTTATAGATAATTCATCAGCATGGAGAATGGATGCTAGTAAAAAATTGATTGTTCCAGAAATTAATGCTTCAGAAATTGAAGCAAATGATAAAATTATTGCGAATCCTAATTGTTCTACTATTCAAATGGTAATGGCACTGGCACCGTTGCATGTAAAATATAAAATGAAACGAGTAGTAGTTTCTACTTATCAGTCTATAACAGGAACAGGTGTAAAAGCAGTAAAGCAATTAGAAAATGAATATGAAGGAAAAGCCGGAGAAATGGCCTATCCTTATGCAATTCATAGAAATGCATTGCCACATTGCGATGTTTTTGAAGAGAATGGGTACACTAAAGAGGAGATGAAGTTGGTACGTGAAACCCAGAAAATTTTAGATGATAGAACGATTAGTGTAACAGCAACTGCTGTTCGTGTGCCTGTATCAGGAGGCCATAGTGAAGCTGTTAATGTTGAATTTGAAAATGATTTTGATTTAAGTTCAATTAGAACCATATTAAAAGATAGCCCTGGAATCACATTACAAGATAATCCAGATGTAAATACCTATCCAATGCCTCTTTATGCTGAAGGTAAAGATGATGTTTTTGTAGGTAGAATTCGAAGAGATCACTCGCAACCAAATACATTAAATATGTGGGTTGTTGCAGATAATCTAAGAAAAGGCGCAGCAACAAATGCAGTACAAATAGCAGAATATTTAGTTTCTAAGAGCCTTATCAAAGCTTCATTTTCAGAAGCTTAATATTATTGTAAAATTCATAATGTTAAATTTATTTTTATCTTTAAGGTTAGTATTTTAACATTTACTCGACCTATTAACCAATATTAAAATTAAAAAAATTAACATTATGAATTCAAAACTAACCTTAGTGCTTAGATTATTATTAGGACTTTTACTAGTAGTTTTCGGAGCTAATAAATTTATAGAATTTTTACCTCCTTTTGATTACTCAGCAAACGAAGCTGCAGGTCAATTTTTTGGAACATTGGCCAATAATTATGTAATTAAAACAGTTGGATTGGTAGAAGTTATAGTTGGCTTATTATTACTTTTGGGTAGAGCAGTACCTTTTGCATTGGTATTGATGGCACCTATTTCAGTTAATATTATTTTATATCATGCAACACTAGATCCGGCAAATATTGGTCCTGGAGCTTTTGTATTTATTGTAAATGCGGTACTTATGTTTGCACACAAAGATGCTTATAAAGCATTATTTAGATAAAGAAGTAAGAAACAAAAAGTTTTGTTAAAAAGCTCTTAATGGATTCCATTAAGAGCTTTTTTTATTTGTAAGTTTGAAGATCAATCATTTTAGAAGTTATATTCGATGAAAAAAATAACAATAAGCGCATTGGCAATAGTACTTTTATTGGCTTGCAAAAATGAAATTAAAGAAACAGCAGTTATAGTGAGTTATCCCATTACAAAAAAAGTCGATACCATTACCAATTATTTTGGTACTGAAGTACAAGATCCTTACCGTTGGTTGGAAGATGATAGATCTGAAGAAACAGCTTCATGGGTGAAAAAACAAAATGGAGCTACTTTTGGATATTTAGAAAACATTCCATATCGAAATCAGTTAAAAGAGAGACTAGAAAAATTGATTGATTTTGAACGTATCTCTGCACCCTTTAAGGAAGGGGATTATACATTTTTTTATAAAAACGATGGGTTACAAAACCATTCTGTTGTTTACAGAAAAAAAGGAGATGCTGAGGCAGAAGTATTTTTAGACCCCAATACATTTTCAGAAGATGCAACAGTATCATTAGCCGGACTCACTTTTTCTAAAAATGGAAAATTAGCAGCCTATTCTATTTCGGAAGGAGGTAGTGATTGGAGAAAGGTTATTATTATTGATGCAGAAAGTAGAGAGCAAGTAGAAGACACATTGGTTGATGTAAAATTTAGTGGAATTTCATGGAAGGGAGATGAAGGGTTTTATTACTCTAGTTATGATAAACCAGAAGGAAGTGAACTATCTGCAAAAACAGATCAACATAAATTATACTATCATAAACTAGGAACCTCACAAAAAGATGATGAGCTTATCTTTGGAGGAACTTTAGAAGAAAAACACCGTTATATAGGAGGGTATCTAACAAATGATGATCGTTATTTGGTAATCACAGCCAGTGTTTCTACTTCGGGAAATAAACTTTTTATTAAAGACCTTTCTAAGTCAAACTCTAAAATTATTCCTGTTATAGATAATGTAAGTAGTGATACATATATCATAGAAAACGAAGGTTCAAAATTGTATGTTGTAACTAATTTGGAAGCGCCTAATCAAAAAATAGTAACAGTAGATGCAAGCAATCCAACTCCAGAAAATTGGAAAGATTTTATTCCTGAAACAGAAAACGTACTGAGCCCTAGTACAGGGGGCGGTTACTTTTTTGCAGAATATATGGTAGATGCAGTTTCTAAAATTTTACAATATGATTACAGTGGTAAAATGGTACGTGAAGTGAAATTGCCAGGTATTGGATCTGCAGGAGGATTTGGTGGAAAAAAGAAAGATAAAGAGCTTTATTTCACTTTTACAAATTATAAAACACCAAGTTCAAGTTTTAAATACAATGTTGAAAATGGGAAATATGAAATGTATTGGAGTCCAAATATAGATTTCAACTCAGACGATTATGAATCAAAGCAGGTATTTTATAATTCTAAAGACGGAACACGGATCCCTATGATTATTACCTATAAAAAAGGGATAGAAATAAATGGAAAAAACCCAACAATTCTTTATGCTTATGGAGGGTTTAATATTAGTTTGACACCATCATTTAGTACAACCAATGCTGTTTGGATGGAACAAGGAGGTATTTATGCAGTTCCTAATTTAAGAGGTGGCGGAGAGTATGGTAAAAAATGGCATGATGCAGGAACAAAACTTCAAAAACAAAATGTATTTGACGATTTTATTGCAGCAGCAGAATACCTTATAGATAATGAATATACATCTTCAGAATATTTAGCAGTTAGAGGAGGCTCTAATGGAGGATTATTAGTTGGTGCTACTATGACGCAACGACCAGAATTAATGAAAGTAGCACTGCCCGCAGTTGGTGTAATGGATATGCTTCGTTATCATACGTTTACTGCAGGAGCGGGATGGGCATATGATTATGGAACAGCAGATGATAATAAAGAAATGTTTGAATATCTGAAAGGATATTCACCTGTTCATAATGTAAAAGAAGGGATCAACTATCCAGCTACTTTAGTTACTACAGCAGATCATGACGATCGTGTGGTTCCTGCACATAGTTTTAAATTTGCGGCAGAGCTACAAGAAAAACAAGCGGGAAGTAATCCAACATTAATTCGTATTGAAACTGATGCTGGCCATGGAGCAGGAACTTCAATTACAAAAAGTATTGAGCAATCTGCAGATATTTTTGGGTTTACACTCTTCAATATGGGCTTTAAAGAATTGCCTAATAAAGCAATACTTAAAGAGTTTAAAGAATAAATTTTATATATAAATTGAAAAACCACGCTTTTATAGCGTGGTTTTTTTATGCACGTACGCAAAGAATTACCTTACTCATCAAAACTGCTAGTAGCCTCATTATGATTTGATAAGCGTTTATTTAGAATATACATTTGAGTAATTCCAAAATAAATAACCTTATGAAATATGCTCGCTATTTATTTCTGTTCAGTATTTTTTTCATTACAACTGTTGTATTTTCACAATCGGGCACAGTAACAGGTACCTTAACAGATCAAAATCAATTGCCTTTACCAGGCGTTTCTATAATAGTAAAAGGAACGAACATTGGTACACAATCTGATTTTGATGGCAATTATAGTATCAAATGTAGCATTGGTGATATTCTTGTTTATACATACGTAGGGCAAAAAACCAGAGAAGTTGTGGTTAATGCAGAGATGTTTGGAATTAAAAAAAACGTTGTAGTATATAGAAAACAAAAAGTTGGTATAATTAAAAGTAATGCATATGCAGAAGCAGTTAAAAGAAGAAAGCAAGATGTTGTGCTTATTCCAGATTTGTCAAATTCTGTTTATGAATATAGCGCCCTTGGAAACTCTCTAAACGTACATAGAATTAAAAGAATTGATAGTAGTGGGGAAAAATTAAAAATCACATATTTCAAACCAGATATTTTTTATGAAATAGGCTATGATAGTCATATAGGCTATCAGTTTATTAGAAATAATAACCTTCCTGAAATACAAAATAGATTTGTACAAGGGCGCCCTCTTAATGGGGTTGAAGTTTGGCAAGGTCCAGACACTAATGAAATTTTTGCATTTGGGCCAGCCATTACTGCTTTAGAATTTGACGGATCTACTTTTAATTTTGATCAAAATGGAAGATTAACACCTTTAGGTAATGGGAATGGACAACCTGCAATTCCCTATAATAACTCCATCTTTAATACTTCAATAAATGTTTTTAATAACATCTATTTTAAAGTATTTAATGAAAAAAAACACCTAACGATAGCATATAAAAATAATATCCGAAAAGATATTTTTAATGTAGATCAATTTAGATCAAATGAAATAAAAGCAAATATCTTTTTTAGGGATCAAGAAAGAAGAAATATAATAAAAGCTTCGGTTAAACTTCATGAAGAAAATAATGGCCAACCAAATTTAAATGGATTTTATAATAACAGTATTCTTAATAGTTTAATCACACCAGTATCTTTTGAGAATCAACAAGGAGTTTTTTTAAGTCAAGGAGTACAAAGAAGCTTTAGTCCAGAGAATTTTAATAATCCATTATTCCTCTTAAGTCAAAACAGAAATGGAATTTCAATAAATACATTTACTACCAGCTTAGAATATAAAACCAGAATTTTTGATACGTTTAATATACTTAATGTATTAAATTATCATTATAAAGATAAAAAAGAAACTTTTGGATTGCCGCCAAGTACAGTAGGTTTTGAAGATGGATTTTTTAGCGATAAATCATATGATGAAGCTTTTTTTGATGCGAAACTAACGATAGACCATCAGTTTAGATTAGGAAGTGATTGGTATTTGAATTTTGATTCTTCTACAAATTTTAATCATACAACATTAGATTATAATTTTATTCAAGAATCTGGTTTTGCTTCAACATTTAATGATCCGTCACAAACTTTTAACCGAAATGAAGAAAGAGAAAAGAATACATTACGATTATTGAATAAGGCAGAATTAGAACTTAATAATAATTTTAATTTAAATATAACTCTTCAAAATAACATGTTTTTTTCATCGGTACAAGAAGACGCATTGTTTTTGCCCGCATTAAAGCTTAGCATAGAAATATCAGATGTGATTTCAAATTATTCTAATTGGTTAAACAACTTAACAATTGCTGTTGGATATGCTGAAGATGTAAAAGACAGCCCTTTGTTTTATAGAAATCTCAGTCATAATAGCTTATTGATTACTCCAGAAGAGAGCCAAGGATTTACTGCGAATAATGATTTGTTTATAAATGAAACGATAGCATTAGAACGATCTAACAATTTTGACATTGATGCTAATCTAGGTTTGGTTAATGGCCTTATAAACTTAGGTTTTGGCTATTATTCTTCGAAAAATAAAGGAAGTGTTTTTCCAATATTAGAAAATGATGAGTTCGAACTTCAAAATATAGCCAATATTAACAGAAATGGTATAGAAGCAAGCCTTAAATTATATATAAATAGATGGAATAGTAACTTTTCATTTAGCTCAAAATTTATCTTTTCAAAATTTAGAACAGAAGTAGAAGAATTATTAAGTAATGAAAGTAGGATTCCAATAGCAGGGTTTTCTAATATTTCTAAAAATCTTATTGAAGATGAATCTGCTGGAGTTATAGTTGGAAGTGCTTTTTTAAGAGATGAACAAAATCGCTTAATTATAGATGATGAAGGGTTTCCGTTAGTAGATCCAAATCTACAGATCATTGGAGATCCAGTACCAGATTTTAATATTTCTTTTGCGAATAATTTTAAATTTAATCGTTTTCAATTTAGTTTTTTAATAGATATGCAAGTTGGAGGCGATGTTTGGAATGGAACTCAAAACACACTTAATTTTCTAGGTAGATCAGAAGAAACAGCCAACCTAAGAAATACTACAAATTTCCTATTTGAAGGAGTCACAGCAGCAGGGAATTTAAATACGCAAGCAGTAGATTTTGCGAATCCAAATACAAGTGTATTTAATAATAGATGGGTACGTTATGGTTTTTCGGGTATTGCAGAAGAAGCTATTGAAGATGGTAGTTATATCAATCTTCGAGAAATAAATGTTTCTTATACATTTTCTAATGATAATTCAAAAACTTCTTTTTTTAAAGAGGCTAAAATAAGTGCATATGCACAAAACGTATTCACTTATTCTGCATTTCGGGGAGCAACACTTTACAATAACCTTTTTGATCATTCTTCAGCCAATGGGCTTAATTTTTTCAATACACCATTGACGAGTGAAATAGGGCTTAAAATCAATATCAAAATATAATCGTATGAAATTAATAAACTATAAATACAAGCTTACTTTGTTATTAATTTTAATGGGTATAGTTTTTACTTCATTTGAAGTATTTGAACCAACATTTAATTTATCAGAAAAAATATATGTTCAAACAGATCGCAGTTTTTACTTCCCAGATGAAACCATTTGGTTTAAAGCCTATGTCGTAAATAATAAAAATGAAACTTCTGATTTGAGTGATATTGCCTATGCAGAATTAATAACTCCAAAAGGAAGTGTTGTAAAACGATTAAGGCTTCGCATAAATAATGGATATACTTATGGAGATTTTACTATAAATAAAAATTGGGTTGGAGGTGTTTATACGCTTAAAATGTATACTAATTGGATGAGAAATTATGGAGAAAAAGCGTTTTTTACTAAGAAAATAACCGTTCAAAAAATAGTACAACCAAAATTATTACTCAATCTTAAATTTCAAGAAGAAGCTTATGGGAAATCATCATGGGTAACGGCTATTTTTGAAGCAAAAGACCTTAAAAACAATCCTTTGGCAAATATAAGAATGAATTATAAGGTTGCTATAGAAGGAGCAGAAGGTATTTTTGAAGATTTTTTTACAGATGCTAGTGGTAAGAAAGAAATAAAATTTCAATTACCAGACACCCTAAACACCTCAGATGTTACTTTAAATGTACTTATTCCACATCAAGGATCTATTGAAGCTGTTTCTAGAAGTGTACCAGTAGTATTAGATAAAATCGACTTGCAATTTTTCTCAGAAAGTGGAAAAGCAATTGCCCAAACGATTAATAAAATAGCTTTTAAAGCAGTTAATGAATTTGGGAAACCGGCTGATGTATCTGGGATCATTTTAGATACAGATTCAACGGAGATTACTACTTTTAAAAGTTTTCATGACGGTATGGGTAGTTTTGAATTTATACCAGAAATAAACAAAAAATATTATGCACTTATTACAAGTCCATTTAAATCAGATTCCCTTATAAAAATACCTAAAATAAAAGCAGAAGGAGTAAAGCTTAATTTGATTAGTACAGATGAGAAAGAAACTACTTTTAAAATATATTCGTCTTCTAAAAGAGCCGTTTTATTGCAAACTTCTAATGCGACTCAAAATTTAAGTCAAAAGCAAGTATCACTTTTAAAAGGAGTTACCAACGTTTCCCTGGATACTCATCGTTTTCCTATGGGAATTACTCGATTTAGCGTCTATGATGATATGGGAAATATACTCTGTGAACGCCTGGTTTTTATAAATAAAAAAAGCGTATTAAATATTCAGGTAATAGTAGATAAAAAACAGTATGAGGTTAGGAAAAAAACGCTTCTGAAGATAAAAACTACTGATAAAAATAACATCCCTATTCCTGCAAACTTGTCACTTAGTGTAGCAGATAATAAATTGATTTCTTTTGCAGATGACAAACAAGATCATATTATTTCGTCATTATTAGTTTCATCAGAATTAAAAGGAAAAATTCACAACCCTGTTTTTTATTTTGACAGTACACAAGTTAAAGCAAATAAGGCCTTAGACTATGTAATGCTTACTCATGGATGGAGAGATTATATAAAAAAGCCATTACTATCTGAAAAAGAAGCTATTCATTTAGTTGAAAAAAGAGCAGTTCAATACGGTAGTGTAGTAGATAAAAAAGGGAAACCCATAAGTGCGAATTTGTTGTTATTTGACAATAATGGGAATAAAGTTTTAAAACTAAAAACAGATGCTAAAGGACAATTTTCTTTTAGAATAGATGGATATCGTCATTATACATTAGTAGCCTATAGAGATGATAAACAAGGTGTACAGATAAGAAAGCGAAAGCAAAACCCTGAAACACGGATTAAAAAGGTAGAAACAAAGCAGCAAGAAAAAAATAAAGATATTCCTCTACCATTTAAAGGAGTAAAAAAACCAATTCAAGAACCTATAAAACAAAAAGCTATTAGTTCTATAAGTCTTGAAGAAGATGCTCAGGCTTTAGATGAAGTTATTATATCGGCCTATGGAGTAGCCAAAACATCTAGAAGTATAGGATATGCAGTTACTACAATTAGAGCAGAAGATTTAAACGCCGGAATTACTGTAAACCCTCTTCAGGTATTACAAGGAAAAGTATCCGGAGTGCAAATAACCAATGCAAGTGGAAGCCCTGGAAGCTCTGTTGGAATTAGTATACGAGGAAATGCTTCTATTTCTGGAAACAATCAACCTTTATACATTGTAGATGGAATACCTTTTAACAGCGGATCAGGAAACGAATTAACAACTATTAACTCTGATGATGTTGCGTCGATTAATATTCTTAAAGGAACAGCAGCAACCAATCTATACGGTAGTAATGGCGTAAACGGGGTTATAATTATAAATACAAAAAGCAATACAAATATATATAGAAGTAAAAAGCTTACAAATCAAAAGTTTAATAATTATACGTTTGAAAATTTTTACTCATATAATCCTAATACATATTACAATGCCAGAGCTTTTTACATTCCTATTTACGATAGTAAAGAAATTCCTGATGAAAGAACAGATTTTAGACAAACTATTTATTGGAATCCAGTAGTTCAAACAGATGAAAAAGGAGAAGCTAGCTTAGAATTTTATAATTCTGATGCTATTAGTTCTTTTAAAGTAACTACAGAAGGGATAGGATACAATGGATTAATAGGCCGAAAAGAAATAAATTATAGCACTAAAAAACTTTTAAATGTAGATTTTAAAGCTCCAAATTATTTGAGCTTAAATGACACGATTATTTTACCAATTGTTATTACTAATGAAACGAAAAAAAGATTAAATGCGAAATTGACTATACAACTCCCTGAACATATTAAGATTGCAAATAATAATGATTTATCAATGAAAATGAAGATAGATGCAGATTCATTTGCGATAAGAAATATTGCTGTTATTCCAGTTTCGAAAAATAAAAAAAGTAAGATTATTGCTGTTGTAGAAAGTGAAAATTATAAAGATAGTTTTAATAAAACAGTAGAGATTATAAGCCCTTATTTCTCAACAGAAGCTTCAATTTCTGGATTTAAAAATAAGTCATTTATTCTTCCAGTAAATAATGTGGTGCCTAATAGTTTAGTAGCAGAATTTAATATTTATACTGATGTTGTTGGAGATGTTATGAATGGTATAGAATCTTTAATTAGACAACCATGGGGATGTTTTGAACAAGTCTCATCTGCAACTTATCCTAATATCCTTGTTCTAAAATACCTTAAAGAAATGGGAAAAAGCAATCCTGAAATTGAGCAGAGAGCACATAAATTTATTAAGCAAGGCTATAGAAAACTAGCTGGGTATGAAACCTCTCAAAATGGATTTGAATGGTATGGGAAGACACCACCTCATGAAGCCTTATCTGCTTATGGTCTTATGGAATTCACAGAGATGAAAGAAGTATATAAAGGAGTAGATGATGACATGATTAAAAGAACAGTAAAGTGGCTACTGAGTAGGCGAGATGGGAAAGGGGGCTTTAAACAAAAGAAAGGTAAATACGGTTTTTCAGGAGCACTATCTCATATAAACAATGCGTATATAGTGTATGCCATTAGTGAATCTGGAGTTGATATAGATATTGAAAAAGAATATATAACAAGTTGGAATGAAGCTCTTAAAAGTAATGATTCATATCGAATGGCTTTAATGGCACTTGCAAGTTTCAATCTAGGGAAACGAGAAAATGCTAGTATCTTATTAGAAAAAATAAAAAGTAATATTGAAAAAAGAGGATTTTCAAAATTACCAGTAGAAAATACAATTACACGTTCTTATGGAAATGCAAAGAAAATTGAAACAGCGGCATTTACCATTCTTAGTTTATTAAGAGAAAAAAATGATGAAGATCTGGTAGCTAAAGGAATAGAATTTTTATTGGAAAATAGAAAGTATGGACGATTTGGCTCTACACAATCTACATCAATGGCACTAAAAGCATTAATAGCATATACCAGAAACCAAAAAACTAAAATTATTGATAACAAGAGTAATTTGCTATTGAAAATTAATCAGCATGAAATCTCTCAAAAATTATCGATAAATAAGGAAGGAAAAATTGTAATCCCAGAAATAGGAAAATATATTAAAAAAGGACTTCAGGAAATTGATGTAGAATTTACAAATCCAGAAATTAATTTTCCGTATTCATTAGATATAAAATGGGATAGTTTTATTCCTAATTCTTCAAATGAGTGTAAATTAAATTTAAGCACAAAAATTTCTCAAGGGAATTTTAAAGTTGGAGATAACGTTCGATTGCGTATAGAAGTATCAAATAAAGAAAAAATAGGATTACCAATGACCACTGCTATTATTGGAATTCCGTCGGGAACTACTGCGCAACCATGGCAATTAAAAGAACTCATAGAAAAAGAGCAAGTTGCATATTATGAAGTGTTTGATAATTATTTGGTTTTTTATTGGAGAACATTAGGTCCTAATGAAGTTAAAACGATATCACTAGATTTAAAAGCAGATGTAGCAGGAAATTACACGGCTCCGGCCAGTACAGCTTATTTATATTATACAGAAGAGTTTAAACATTGGATTGCAGGTAATAAACTAAGAATTAGAAATTAAAACCAAAAGATTACTATTCATTTTGATGATATATTTCTATCTTCGTTTTTAGATTAATCTGGCTAAAAAATTATATGCTTTCGGTCAATAATGTTTCCTTCGCTTATGATACCAAACAGGTTCTCAATGATGTAAGTCTTACCATTGAGAAAGGGCAAAATGTTTCTTTAATTGGAGCTAGTGGTTGTGGAAAAAGTACCTTATTAAAAATTATTTATGGTGCACTTCATATAGATCATGGAGCAGTCTATTGGAATGATAAAAAATTATTAGGGCCTCAATTTAATCTAATTCCTGGAGAACCCTTTATGAAATATCTCTCTCAGAATTTTGATTTAATGCCATATACTACTGTAGAAGAAAATGTAGGCGCGTTTCTATCTAATTTTGATTTAAAAGAAAAGAAAGCTCGAATTTATGAGCTTTTAGAAATACTAGAACTATCTCCTTTTGCAAAAACAAAAACTAGATATTTAAGTGGTGGGCAACAACAACGAGTTGCGTTGGCTAAGGTACTTGCAACAGACCCTGAAGTTCTATTATTAGATGAACCGTTTAGTCATATTGATAATTTTAGAAAGAATGCACTTAGGCGAAACTTATTCTCTTTTCTTAAAAAGAAACAAATTAGTTGTCTTGTAGCTACGCATGATAGTACAGATGCTTTGTCATTTGCAGATGAGACCATAGTAATAAGAGAGGGAGAAATTATAGCCAAAGATGATCCGGTTCAATTATATCAATATCCTAAAAATAAATATATCGCATCTTTATTTGGAGAGGTTAATGAAATCCCTGTTTCCTGGCTTATTCCTGTAGACGATTTAGAAAAAAAGATTTTATTATACCCGCATGAATTAAAATTTACGATGGAAGCAGATTTTAAAGTGATGGTTAAGAAATCATATTTTAAAGGAAGTAGGTTTTTAATTAAAGCGGTGTACGATTATAAAGTTCTTTTCTTTGAACACCCATCTGCATTGCCAGAAAATCAAATGGTTTCATTAACTGTTTCAGAAAGGATCATTAATATGCGACTTCAATAAATATTAGATAATTTTGTCTATTATGATTCTTTTTCCGTTAAAAATAATCTCATCCCCTGCTTTTTTTCCTATCATTAGTTTTCCGATGGGTGTATTAGGAGCAATTGCAAAAAAAGAAGTACTATTAAAAATAAGTTGCCCTGCAGAAATTGCAATGAAATAGTTTGTATGATCTGTATATACAACACTTCCCAAACGAACAGATGTTCCTATAGAATTAATGTCAACCTTTTTCAACATTTCTTTTAACTTTAGAACTTCTGCCAACTGATTTCCTGTTTTTTCTCGTTCTAATTGTAGCATCGCTCTACCTGTTTCATGTTTATCTCCTGCAGAACTTTTAGTTTCGCTTAATAAAGATTCTTGAAGGTCACTCATAATTAGCTGCAATTTTTTCATACGGCTGTCAACAAATAAGTAACATGCATCTAAGAGCTCTTTTTTTAACATTAGCTGATTATTTTTTTAAATCAAAAGGACCAAAATAAATCATTTGATTTATAATCCATTGTTTTCTGCTTTCTATATATGAAGTTCTAGGATTTGCTTTATAACTTCTTGGATTAGGAAGTATCGCAGCTATAGAAGCGGCTTCTTGTGCATTTAAATGAGCAGCTGGTTTTCCAAACCAATACAAAGAAGCTGCTTGTGCTCCATAAATTCCATTTCCCATTTCAATAGAATTTAAATATACTTCTAAAATACGTTCTTTGCTCCAAAACAATTCTATTAAAAAAGTAAAATAGGCTTCAAATCCTTTTCTAAGCCAGCTTCTTTGTGGCCATAAAAAAACATTTTTTGCCGTTTGTTGGCTAATGGTACTAGCACCTTTTAACGACTTACCATTTTTATTATTCTTGTACGCTTTTTCTATAGCCTTCACATCAAAACCATGATGTTCTATAAATTTTTGATCTTCGCTACAAATAACAGCTAGCTGTAAATTTTTTGAGATGTTTCCTATAGACACCCAATCGTGTTTCCACGTAAAAGATTTTCCTTCCCGTTTTTGATACACCCCTTGAATGACCATTAATGGGGTAAAAGGCACTGGAACCCATTTAAAAAGAAGTACTATTAAAATAGACCCCACCAAAAACCAAAGAATGAGTTTGCCAAAAAAGCAAAACAATTTTTTCATTAAAATACCTTCTTTAAAAAGAACGTTTCTAGTTTCTATTTATTAGGTTTTTATTGTTCATTTTTTTATTCATGTATCTCTTATTATATATTTTGGTATTCATGAATGCTTCGCATTTGTCTGGTCCAAAAGAAATCGAAGATTCACGAACTCATTAATATTAAATAAAAAATTCGTGAGCTAAACGAACCAAAGAAAAAAGCCTTTTCTCTTTTTAGAGAGGTATTTTTAAAGCACACTTTAAAAATCGTATTTCACCACCGCATCTCCTGGCCCATCGTTTAAAACATAAATCATTATATTTTTCACTCTGTCCTAAATTATTTCCAAGCTTGCCTGCCGGTAGGCAGGGCTTTCATAATTATTAACGCAATAAGCAAACATATACTGCCTAAAAAGAGCACTTCATATTATATTCATTAGGTAACCGACCTATTTAAAGTTTTGTAAGAAATCAAGAATGGTTTTTAGTAGTAGGAGTAGGAGCGTTTCGCGAACGGAGTGGCTCGAAATGCGAAGTGAAAAACGATTTGTAGTATTTCAAGAAACTTTAAAGTGGTCTTGACTTTTTGATTCGTTTTGTGTCAAGACAAAATGAATAGAAAACAACTTTGATCTTTTGGTTCTATCCTCCGCATCACCTGTCCCATCGTTTAAAACATAAATCATTATGTTTTTCACTCTGTCCTGCATCAAGGCAAAATGAACGTATAAAATACTTTATGAATGGCTTCCATCATCCAACATTAAAATAGCTTGATTTAGCTAAATCAGGCCTCCCTTATGATCCAAATTATGTGAGTAAAAAAATGTGAAAAAATATTTGGATTTTAGCTTAGTTCATTGTTGGATGTAGTTTTTATTAATCTCCACTCAATCTTGAGCTTTCCAAATATGCAGTTACACAAGAGACAAAACCTATGAAAATTGTAATAAAAGAGCTAATGAATAAATCTGTATCATAAATAAGGATTATAAATCCAAAAATGATTATTAACACTCCCTCTATACCTTTTTGTTTTGCTTTTTCTTTAAATTCAGGATTGCAAAAACTTATTCTCATATTAACATTAGCCCAGATTTTCTCTATTTCCCTCTTGGATAAGAAGCTATTTTTCATTTTTTTTTCTAATTGAGTTCTTGTGTAATTTCTCTCAATTACCTGATTATATATCCAGTTTTTAAAATCATCTAATTCAAGTGCCTCTTCGAAACTGATGGAAGGCTTTTTTTTTGCTCTTAAAAACTTAATTATGCTAGATACGACAATATATAAAGCAGCAATATTAAAAATTATAAACAGGTATGACTCCGATAAATAAAATAAATCGGTTTCACCCCATATCGTAAGAACTAAAAATGTAATAAAAAGAATTAGTCCAAAAATAATTCCAAATTTATAACCTTGAATTTTATTCACAATTTAAGTTTTTAAATTACACCCAACGGTTTACTTTACTTTATACCGTGATTCAATCGATTTGAGAGTTCAAACGAGCTATGTAGTTATGCTGGAATCACTCCCGTGATTCGACAATCAGGAAGTAGTGTAAAAGGCCGTCCAAGAATTAGTAAAATGGGGAATCCAAAACTTAGAAATTTGCTGTTTATGTGTAGTTTTAATGCTTGTAAATATAACAAAGCTTGTAAAGCTCTTTTTGATAGGATTGTAGCCAAAGGGAAGAGTAAAAAACTAGCACTAATAGCAGTTTGTAATAAACTATTAAAACAAGCCTTTTCGATAGTTAAAAATAGAATTCCATATGATGATAATTACAGAAGTACTTTAGTAGAAAATTAATAGAATTTTATTTGTTTTCTACCTCAGTTCTTTGTTAGCAATAGTTATTATTCACAAATTTCTATTGTAACCTTATTAGAAACGGCTGTCATTAAATTACCAACAAATCGTCTGTGTACTTTTTTATTTTTGATTGCGGAACTTGGTTTACGTGCTGAAAGCATTCTTTTAGTTCCTACACAATTTACTAATTCTTTAACTACTAAAACACCAATTTCTTTATTTGGTGATTTCTCTTTTATATATGCTAAACGAGCTGATGCTCTTTCAACATTTATTCTTGCTCTTTTTACTGCCATAAGTACCAAATATAGTTTATTCTTCTTCGATTTCAAAATCTGTGCCAACTAATTCGTTCATATCGTCATAGAGTATAAATAAATGATACAAAACATCTGCGTGTGCTTTTAACGTTTCAATTGCAACATTGTTATTCAAATTACCTTTTTTATTATCAACAACTAAAAAACCTAGATTTGAAAATCCGCTAACAATTTCTTTTTCAGACTTTCTTATAGGAACAGCAATAATAGCATTATAATAGTTGTCCCAATCTGTAATTCTATCTCTAAAGCTTAACGTATCGATACAATCATCAGTAGCAAATACAGAATCACTATTTTCTGAACTCAATATTGCTTGAAAAGGATAAAAATCATTTGTAAGGTAAGCACCATATTTTTTATCGATTTGAGACCTTTTCTGATATGATATTGGGTCTCTGTAGTAGGTTACTGTATAGAAGTTTTCTGTAGCGCCGACCTGGTCAGTTATAATTGAAATATATACTGAACAATCATCTTTGGTATAATCGTCATAAAACTTTTTTATATTTGTCAGGAAAAGTTGAAGGAACGATTTATAGCTCCCTTTAGAATCAAAAACTGATTTTTCAAGTTTTTTTTGAATTTCTTCTTCTGTGTCATTTTCTTCGATGTCTGTATTTGGAACTCCCAAAATATTATTATATAATTTAACATAAACATCCCTTATTGAGTGATTTATATTATGATTGGTTGTTGCCAAAGTATCAATAGATTTTTTAAAATATTTAAGTTCTTTTAATAGTGTGGATATTTCTTTATTCTTTTCCTCTTCTAAAGATGTAACTCTATCAGTAGCTTGTTCTTTATCTCTTATTAATTCATCTTGCTTTTTAGTCAATCTAATAACGTATGTAGCAATTATAATACTTACAATGTGGGTTGCTAGTATTGTAATAATTAGGCCTATCTCAGATTCACTTAATTCCTCGGGCTTATTATAATATGCATAAACAAAATATATAGTTTGTAAAAATGTAAGTGTTAATCCAAATATAGTTGCATATCCAATTAAGGTATCTTTACTCTTTCCTGTCATTTATATGTATTTAAGTTGGTTCTAATTATTGCTAACTCGGGATAACAGTATATTCTGCTTGATTATTAATCGATAGAAAATTAAAGTTTAGCAGTAAACTAAAAAAGGGGTAAATCCCCCTTTTTAATTAAAATATATTCTTCATTCTTTTTTCCATCGATGAAAAAAGAAATAAAAAAATCTAGGCTGCTTTTTAACTTCTTGAAATCTACACTATTTTAAGGCCGCACCATCTAGGTCGCTTTTGCTTTGCAAAATGCTTTATGGATGGCTTCCATCATCTAATATTAAAATAGCTTGATTTGGCTACTAAGTTAAAAAGAGGCCGAGAATACCCTACATGTAGAGTATTTTCTACGCCTTATAAGCATTCATTAGTTGACATTTTTTCTTAGAAAACAAACCGAAGGTTTTACAGAAATAGTTGCAAATCAAGTGGAAGTGCGTTTTGCGAAGCAAAAAAGAGCATGAAACGGCCAGATTTGTCAACGGTTTTGTGATAAAATCACAAAAATTTCCTTGAAATCTTCTTGATTTTTTGGTTCATTTTTTATCAAGAAAAAATGAACGGAGAATTATTATTCAAAACACAAATCATTATGTTTTTCTATCTGTCTTATTAAGAAAAAAATGAACAAGAATAAGTAGATTGCCACAGTTTTATACTAAAACTTCGCAATGACAGTTAGGTATTAAAAGCATTAATTAAAATTTGTTAATCTAATAAACCAGCCAATTCCTGCCCCACTAATGTACCAATAGCAACCCCCATACCACCTAATCGAACACCACAAAACACATTTTCAGATAATGGTTTAACAATAGGATTTTTAGAAGTAGCTACGCCCATAATGCCACTCCACTTATGATCTATTTCAAATGATTTTTTTGGTAAAATAACTGTTTTTAATAAGTGTTCTAATGAGTTTTGAATAGCTTCGCTTTCTCCAAATGCTGTGGTGGTTTCTCCTTGTATATCTAAATTTCTACCCCCTCCTAAGAGGATTCTGTTATCAATATTTCTAAAATAATAATAGCCTTTATCCAGATGAAAAGTGCCTTTAATATCAAGACCTTCAATAGGTTTTGTGATAATAACCTGTGCGCGTGCAGGGCTTATATCTTCGTCGATTAAAGTTGATGCATATCCATTGGTTGCAATAAATAGTTTTTTAGTTTCTATGGTAAATTGATTGGTTTCTATTGTTACATGCAGTCCAGTATCATTAAAAGATTTTACAGTTGTCCCTTGTATAGCTAAGATATTATTGCCGATACATTTTTTCAATAATGTATTCATCATTTTTCCAGGATCTAATTGTCCTTCTAGGTGATTAAAAATATAACTGTTTTGAATGTTATTAAACTTAAATGTATTATCTATTTTAGAAAACACCTCTTTTTTAAATAAAGGATATAGTAAGTTATTTACATAGGGTATAGCTTCTAAGCTGTTTTCATAAAAATTAGTATTTTCTTTTAAAAATACTTCGTGGCCTCCATGTGCTTTATAAGCCATTGCTTTTTCCCCTACAATACTTTTAAGCTGAGATAGTCCTTCCCATCGTTTTTTAACCAACTTATAAACCGCTTCTTCATTGTGTGTGTTTATATCATGAAGAAGTTCTGAAATACTTCCAAAACATGCAAAACCTGCATTTTTAGTACTTGCTCCATCTTGAAGAACACCTTTTTCAAGAACTAAAATTTTACTTTTAGGATATTTTTTTCGCAATACTAAAGCACAATTTAAACCAACAATGCCACCGCCAACAATAGTAAAATCTATTTTAGTCAACCAGTTTTTAATTTGCCAGTAGCTTAGATTCATTAGAGTTGGTTTATATTTTTAGCTAATCATTTATTTTTTTAAATAAAGTAGTCAAAAAAAAATCCCGCTAATGCGGGATTTTATAAAACTTTATTCTTCAATAGACTTCATCTCAAAATCTTCCATGAATTTAGTGGTATAATTACCAGCTATATAATCTGGATGATCCATTAATTGTCTATGAAAAGGAATTGTGGTTTTAATCCCTTCTATTACAAACTCATCTAAGGCTCTTTTCATTTTATTAATTGCTTCCTCTCTGGTTTGTGCAGTAGTAATTAATTTCGCAATCATAGAGTCATAATTGGGAGGAATAATATACCCGCTATATACATGAGTATCTAATCTAATTCCATGACCTCCAGGTGTATGAAGTGTTGTTATTCTTCCAGGAGAAGGGCGAAAATCATTATAAGGATCTTCTGCGTTGATTCTACATTCGATAGAGTGTAATTTTGGCAAATAATTTTTACCAGTAATTGGTACTCCGGCAGCAACTAGAATTTGTTCACGTATAAGATCATAATCAATTACTTGTTCTGTAATTGGATGTTCAACTTGAATACGTGTATTCATTTCCATAAAGTAGAAGTTTCTGTGTTTGTCAACTAAAAACTCTACAGTTCCTGCACCTTCATATTTTATATATTCTGAAGCTTTAACAGCAGCGATTCCCATTTGTTCTCTAAGCTCGTCAGTCATAAAAGGAGATGGAGTTTCTTCTGTCAATTTTTGATGACGTCTTTGAACAGAACAGTCACGCTCAGATAAATGACATGCTTTTCCAAATTGATCTCCAACAATTTGAATTTCAATGTGTCTAGGTTCTTCAATAAGCTTTTCCATATACATGGCATCGTTTCCAAAAGATGCACTAGCTTCTTGACGAGCAGATTCCCAAGATTTTTGTAAATCTTCTTCTTTCCAAACAGCTCTCATTCCTTTTCCACCACCACCAGCAGTTGCTTTAAGCATAACAGGATATCCCATTTCTGCAGCTAGTTTCTTAGTTTCTTCAAACGATTCTAAAATTCCTTCTGAACCAGGAACTGTTGGTACACCAGCAGCTTTCATGGTGGATTTAGCCGAAGCTTTATCTCCCATACGGTTAATCATTTCATCAGAAGCACCAATAAATTTGATATGGTGTTCTTCACATATTTTGGAAAATTTAGCATTTTCAGATAAAAATCCATAACCTGGATGAATAGCATCTGCATTTGTTATTTCTGCAGCAGCTATGATATTAGGAATTTTTAGATAAGAATCTTTACTGGCAGCAGGTCCTATGCATACGGCTTCATCCGCAAAACGAACATGTAGACTTTCTGCATCAGCAGTAGAATATACTGCTACGGTTTTGATACCCATCTCTCTGCAAGTTCTTATTACACGAAGTGCAATTTCACCTCTATTTGCAATCAATATCTTTTTAAACATAACTTCTTATATTAAAAATTTCAAATTCCAAGCACCAAATTCCAAATATTGGATTTTGAGATTTTAAGTATTGGAATTTTTAAAATTGGGTTATGACGGGTCTACTAAAAATAATGGTTGGTCAAATTCAACAGGAGAAGAATCATCAACTAATACTTTTACTATTTTTCCTGAAATTTCTGATTCGATTTCATTGAAAAGTTTCATGGCTTCAATAACACATAAAACATCTCCTTCTGATACGGTACTTCCTACTTCAACAAAAGTAGGTTTATCAGGAGAAGGTTTTCTATAAAAGGTTCCAATAATAGGAGACTTTATTGTGATATATTTGTCATCTTCTGATGGTGCTGCTGCTTCAGGAGCACTTGTAGCTGCAGGAGCAACTGCTTGTGGCACAACCACTTGTGTTTGAGGCACTTGTGCCGACACAGGTATTTGTTGTACAAAAGTTGTTTCTGCTTTTGTTTCTTCAGATCCAGTTTTGATGGTGATTTTAATATCTTCCATCTCAAGTTTTACTTCGCTGGCCCCAGATTTTGCTACGAATTTAATTAAGTTTTGAATGTCTTTTAAATCCATCATTAGGTTTTGTTGGTTTTAGTTTTATGAGTTATACGCCCATTTAAGATAGGTAGCTCCCCAAGTAAAGCCACCTCCAAATGCGGCAAAAACTAGGTTGTCTCCCTTTTTTAATTGCTTTTCATAATCATTAAGTAATAGTGGTAATGTGGCAGAAGTTGTATTTCCATACTTCTGGATATTCATCATTATTTTAGATTCATCTAAGTCCATTCTATTTGCGGTAGCACCTACAATACGTTTATTTGCTTGATGAGGTACTAACCATTGAATATCGTCTTTCGAAAGGTTATTTCTAACCATTACTTTTTCTGCTACATCTGCCATATTAGATACCGCAAATTTAAAAACAGTTTTACCGTCTTGTTGTACAAAATGACGATTATTTTTTACCGTTTCTTCAGATGAAGGCAAGATAGATCCTCCTGCATCGATCTTTAAAAACTCTCTTCCTATTCCGTCAGATCTTAGGTATTCATCTTGAAAGCCAAACCCCTCTTCATTAGGTTCAAATAATACTGCACCAGCACCATCTCCAAAAATAATACAAGTAGTTCTGTCTGTATAATCTATTATTGAAGACATTTTATCAGCTCCTATAAGAAGTATTTTTTTATAACGCCCAGATTCAATATAACTAGATGCAGTTGACATCCCATATAAAAAACTAGAGCAAGCAGCCTGTAAATCATAAGAAAAAGCATTGACAGCTCCAATTTGAGAAGCGACATAAGCTCCAGTAGCTGCAACAGGCATATCTGGCGTTGTTGTTGCCATAATAACCATGTCTATATCTTTAGGATTTACACCGCTTTTGTTGAGAAGATCTTCTGCGGCTTTAATGGCTAAGAAGGAAGTACCTTTTCCTTCTTCTTTTAAAATTCGTCTTTCTTTAATTCCAGTTCTCGATGTTATCCATTCATCGTTTGTGTCGACCATAGTCTCCAACACTTTGTTGGATAATACGAAATCTGGTACATAACCGCCTACAGCTGTAATCGCTGCCGTTGTTTTACTCATAATACATTAGTTTTTACCAAAAAAGTGTAAAACTGTAGAAAAATCAGATGAAATTACTAAATTTTTCCTTGATTTTCGATGCAAAATAGGGTCTTTTTAAATTATAGAAAAATTTTGAATAAAAAAACTCTCACAGGGGTGAGAGTTTTTTTATTCAAAATTTTTCTTAAGCTGCGCTTTCTTCTGTATTATCAATCAATACCTGACCTCTGTAGTACAATTTTCCTTCATGCCAATGAGCTCTGTGGTATAAATGAGCTTCCCCAGTAGTTGGATCAGTAGCTATTTGAGGAACCGAAGCTTTGTAGTGAGTTCTTCTTTTGTCTCTTCTGGTCTTCGATATTTTTCTCTTAGGATGTGCCATTTTTGAACTTATTTATCCGTTAATAGTTTTTTTAATGAATCCCATCTGGGATCTGTTTTTTCATTATTTTTAGCCTCTTTAGGCTGTAATTCTTCTAGCTTTTTAACCGCATCTGAATTAAGACTACCGTCTTTTATTCCTGGATGAATTCTCTTTGCTGGAACAGAAAGAATAATCATCTCATAGATATACTGGGCGATATTTATTTGATGTTCTCCATAAGGAATTATCAAAATATCTTCGTTTTCATCATTATACTCTTCTCCGAACTTTACAACAAGTGAAAGATTTCCCTTTATATCTTGATCATAAGGCTCACTCGAAAGATCGCATAATACATTTACAACTCCAGTCGCTTCAAATTCGAGTTCTAATAAAGTACTCTTTTTGATCAATTCAAGAGTGACTTCAATAGAAGTATTCTCAAATTCAGTATAGTTAAAAGCTTCAAAGAACGATTTATCAATTTGATAATCAAACTGGTGTTTTCCTTCTTTGAATCCTGCAAAAGGAACTTCAAAATCCCTTAACTTCTTCATTTTGACATCAGTTTAAATAAATTACCTTCTATTAAAAGGCGGGTGCAAAGATAAACATTTTTATAAATGATCAATATATTATGAGCGTTTTTTTGCTTCAGGCTTTGCAGATAACTTTTTTAAAGGATTTATACTAATTTGATTGTATTCATTTCTATTCCTAAAGATTGCTATTGCAGTAAACAAGGCTTCCTTAAATGATGAATGATCAGCTTTATTTTTCCCTGCAATTTCAAATGCAGTTCCATGATCTGGAGAAGTTCTTACGCCACTTAGTCCTGCTGTAAAGTTAACCCCTTGACCAAAAGAAAGTGTTTTAAAAGGGATAAGTCCTTGATCGTGATACGCAGCAAGTACAGCATCAAATTTTTTATGATTTTCAGAACCAAAAAAACTATCAGCTGCATACGGGCCGTAGACTAACTTTCCATCATCGTATAATTTTTTGATGACAGGTTTTAGTAATTCATCATCTTCTGTACCTATTACTCCATTATCTCCACTATGAGGGTTTATTCCTAAGAGCGCTATTTTAGGCTTAATAATTCTAAAATCTTTTTTCAAAGAATCATAAATAGTATTTACTTTATGTTCAATAAGTTCTGAATTTAGATGTTTACTTACATCTTTAACGGCTACATGATCTGTTAAAAGACCCACTTTTAATGAGTCTGTAACCATAAACATAAGTGATTCTCCATCTAATTCTTTAGCTAAATAATCTGTGTGCCCTGGAAATTTGAAATCGTCAGACTGGATATTATGCTTATTAATAGGAGCAGTAACCAAAACATCGATTTCGTTATTTTTTAATGATTTGACTGCTGCTTGCAATGATTTCAAAGCGTATTTGCCACCGTCCTTTGTTTCTTTCCCATATGCTATTTTAGGAGCTTCTTTCCAAAGATTTACTACATTTATTTTTCTAGGAAGTGCTTTGGAAGCATTTTCTATTCCAACATAATCCATCTGAATATTAAAATGCTTTCTTTGAAAAGAAATGGTTTTTGTTGAAGCAAATATTACAGGAGTACAAAAGTCGAGCATTCTTTGATCCATAAATGTTTTTAAGATAATCTCACATCCTATCCCATTAATGTCTCCAATAGAAATACCTACTTTAATATTTTCTCCATCTTTCATATTGAATAACTTTTATTTCTAACTTTGAATGCAAAATTAACTATTTAAAACTTAATAATGTTTACTGGAATCGTAGAAGAATTAGGGGTTGTTTCTCATCTAAAAATAGATCAGGAAAATTTAAATATTACCATAGAAAGCAAATTGACAAATGAGTTAAAGATAGATCAAAGTGTATCGCATAATGGAGTTTGTCTTACTGTAGTTTCGTTTGATGAGAAATCATATACAGTGACCGCTATAAAAGAAACCTTAGAAAAAACAAACTTGAAGTCATTAAAAATAGGAGCTGAGGTAAATCTAGAAAGAGCAATGAAACTAGGGGATCGTTTAGATGGACATATTGTGCAAGGGCATGTAGATCAAACAGGAATATGCACAGCTATTAAAGAAGAAAATGGGAGTTGGTTTTTTTCTTTTGAGTATGATGAGCGATTAAATAATATTACTATTGAAAAAGGATCTATAACTATAGATGGCACAAGTTTAACAGTAGTTAATTCTGGAAAAAATACATTTAATGTTGCTATTATACCTTATACTTATGAGCATACAAATTTTAAAAACTATAAAAAAGGAACTGTAGTAAACTTAGAGTTTGATGTAATTGGGAAATATATTACAAAGCTTACTTCAATAAAAGAATAATTAATGCTTCTTTATTTTTTTTCTAAAACCGTAAAGGATACCAGATATTAATAAATAAATAATCTCTTCAGAAATGGGAACTGGCCCAGGCGGCGTAGGTCCTCCTCCAGGTTGAGCGCCACATACCATCGGCACGATGCATATTAATGCAACTAGTAGTAATTTTTTATGATTTGAGGTCATAGTTAGATGTAAAAATAAAATTTTTATCACATATATAACAACTTTTGGTATATAAAATTGTGTGATCATGATATATAGACGTGTTTTTTCGATGTAATTATGCTTTTATAGACTAATAGACTCTTTATTTTGTTCACTCTATTTGATTAAATGCTAAACAAATAAAGTATTTTTGTAAAAAAAGAATGAGAACTACCGTAATTATAGGAGGAAGCAAAGGTATTGGAAAAGCAATAGTAGCTGGCATGGTTGAAGACAGTAATGTTATTGTAATAAGTAGAACTGCGTCACCTAATGATCATCCAAATATAACCCATTATACATGTGATATACTTATGGATGAATTACCAGATATAGACCAAGTTGATAGTTTGGTATATTGCCCGGGAAGTATTAATCTAAAACCAATATCAAGATTAACCCTTGACGATTTCAGATCAGATTTTGAAATTAACGTTATAGGAGCTATAAAATCAATACAAAGGTATTTACCTCAATTAAAAAAAGGTAATTCCCCCTCTATACTTCTGTTTAGTACAGTAGCTTCTAAATTAGGAATGCCTTTTCATGCAAGTGTAGCTACATCAAAATCTGGAATTGAAGGGTTAGTTAAATCTTTAGGAGCTGAATTGGCTCCAACAATCAGAGTAAATGCTATTGCTCCAACAGTGTGCAAAATTCGGACATAGTATACCACTAATTTCGGGTGAAACTGAACCACCCA
>CAYMDH010000040.1:0-35704 GCA_964389205.1 uncultured Flavobacteriaceae bacterium | reverse complement strand
ATTGTTCAAAAACTTTAACAAACTTGTCTCACCTAGATTTTTCTAAAAAGCTTAGACTATGAAAAAAAACATACTATTAATATATATCCTACTTATTGCATCACAACTTATGTTTTCTCAAGGACGTAAGGTTGCAAAAGCAGAAAAGACATATGATAAATACGCTTTTATACGCGCCATAGATATCTATGAAAAAGTGGCAGATAAAGGTTTTGAATCTGCAGAAATCTACAAGAAATTAGGGAATTCATATTATTTTAATGCTAATTACGAAAGTGCAGCAAAATGGTACGGAGAACTAATTAAACTAGAAGATGAAACTATAGAAGAAGAATATTTCTTTAGATATGCACAATCATTAAAAGCATTAAAGGAATACAAGAAAGCAAATAAAATGATGCAAAAATTTTATGATGCTAAGAAATCTGATAATAGAGCACAGTTATTTGAAGCACAACCAGAATACCTTGAAGTTATTAAATTTCAATCTGGACGTTATACAATAGAACCTTTTCCATTAAATTCTAAATATTCAGATTTTGCACCTTCTTTTTATCAAAAGAACTTAGTGTTTTCTTCAGCTAGAGATACAGGTATTTTTTCGAGATACAAACATTCTTGGAATGAGCAAGCATTTTTAGATCTTTACGGAACTTCATTAGAAGAAGCAGCTACAGGAGCATCTAAATTCTCTAAAAAACTTAATACAAAATATCATGAATCTACAACTGCTTTTACGAAAGATGGTTCTACAGTATATTTTACAAGAAGTAATTATTTAGATAGAAAATATAGAAAAGATAAGAAAGGAGTTAACAAACTTAAAATATATAGAGCTACAATAGCAAATGATGGAGAATGGACAAATGTTACAGAATTGCCATTTAACGGAGATGAATTTTCTACTGCACACCCGGCCTTAAATCCAGATGAAACAAAACTTTATTTTGCTTCAGATAGAGAAAGTAGTTTAGGTTTGTCTGATATCTATGAAATAGCTATTAATACAGATGGAAGTTTTGGAGAACCGAAAAATATAGGAGCTTCAATAAATACAGAAGGAAGAGAAACGTTCCCATTTGTAAGTACAGAAGGAATTTTATATTTCTCAAGTGATGGTCATCCAGGATTAGGAGGATTGGATGTGTATGCAATTAAGCTAGATGGTAAATCAAAAATATTTAATGTTGGAGAACCTATAAATAGCCCTAATGATGATTTTACTTTTATTATAGACGATACTACTAAAGAAGGGTATTTTGCATCAAACAGAGAAGGAGGAACGGGAAGTGATGATATTTATAAATTAGTTGAAAATGAACCTTTAAAGGAAAAATGTAGACGACCAATTGAAGGTGTAGTAATAGATCAAGAAACAAAGAATGTTATTTCAGATGCAACAGTGACGGTTGTTAATGAAGAGAATGAAGTTGTTAAATCTTTTTTAACAGATGCTAATGGAAAATATTCATTAACTGCAGATTGTTTGGAAGGAAACTTTATTCGTGTTGCAAAAGAATCTTATACAACAAAAGAATCCTTTGTAGATAAAAACTATCAAGGAGAAGCACTGTCATTAGATTTTGAATTAGAACCAAATACAGTTACAGCAGTAACGGGGGATGATTTAGCAAAAATATTAGATATTAAACCTATCTATTTTGACTTAGATAAATCTAGAATTAGAGATGATGCAAAAATTGAGTTGGCTAAAATTATAGCAGCCATGGAGAAATACACCACACTTAAAATAGATGTTAGATCACATACAGATAGTAGAGCATCTGATGCCTATAACCTTAAACTTTCTGAGCGAAGAGTGAAAGCTACTATTGCTTATATGGTAAAACAAGGAATAGATGCTTCTCGTCTAACAGGAAAAGGATATGGAGAATCTCAATTAGTGAATTCATGTGGAAATGGTAAAAAATGTTCTGACCAAGAACACGAATTGAATAGAAGGTCAGAATTTGTAATTCTTCAATAAAATATTCCTTAACAAATTAGAAAAATATTACAACACCCTCATATTGAGGGTGTTTTTGTATATAATACCGTTAAATCCATATATATTTTGCGGAAAAACCACATCTATTTTTTTTATTATAGTAGTACCTTCATCTAGTGAAATACAGCATATTTTCTATAAGCTAAATTAACATACTATTTATAACCCATAAAGTTAAAAAAGGTAGGTGTACCCCCAAAATTATGAAGTATTCATATATTATTATAGATAATGATGAAAAAGCAGTGGATGATCTAAGAACTGTTCTTAGTAACTTCCCTAATTATTATTGTAGAGGTATAGCAACCAATGAAAGAGAAGCTATAGATTTAATCCTAGAACAAAACCCAAAAATCATTTTTCTTGACGTTCAAGTACAAGGTATATATAACAATTCTTGTGGCTTTTCTATACTCAATGAATTAAAGCATTATCTAAATGAACTTCCAGATGTTTTTGTAGTAACCAAAACAAGTAGTTATGCTATTCAAGCTATTAAAAACGATGTAGTAGATTATATTCTAAAACCCACCAATTTAGGAGAAATTAGAAGAGCGTTATTGCGCTACGAGAAGAAGACAGTTAGCACTCCAGAAACCATTTGCATTAAATCATATGGCGATTATAGATTTATAGATGTAGAAGATATAGAATATTTAAAAGCAGATAATAATAGTACAGATTTCTTTATGAGAAAAGGAGAAAAAATAACTGCTTTTAAAACGCTTAAATATTTTGAAAATACGTTACCATCTAACTTTATGAGAGTACATAATAGTTATATTATAAATACAGACCGTATTTCTAGAATTCATTTTGGAAAATCTAAATGTGCCTTTAAGTCTTCAGGCGAATTAGTTCCTTTTTCAAGATCGTATAAAAAGAGTGTAGAATCTATTAAAGATTCAATGAATAACAAAAATATCATTGAATTCTAAAATTACAGCTTTAGTCCACTCACCACAAAAAATCGACCAATTACTAGTATCTGCCGTTCATTTACCATAAATGAACCAAAAATATAAATTGTAACCTTACTTCTGTGTATTTTCGATATATGAAAACAAAGAGGTATCTTTCTATAATTTATATGGAATAACACCTGTTTTTAAGAGTAAGATGCTGTTAAAAAATATAGCCAGTATAGTATTTTTAACATTCTTGCACAACCATACTTTTAAATAAACGAAACATAATTAAAACTAAATTAACTTTAAAACTTAAAAAGATGAAAAACATTAAAATTATATTCGTAATACTAGCCCTTGTTTGTTTTACTACTTCATTTGTGGCATGTAGTCCAAATTCTAGTGATGAGGATGTATATGAAATAGATGTAAACTCTTCTGATGATGATGATGATCAACAAGTAGAATCACAAGGGGGAGAATGATTAATCTTTAAGATTTAAATAAAGTGCCTAAAATTTTATGAAATTTTAGGCACTTTATTTTTGAAGGATACTCTACTAAAGTATTTTTTAATTAAATTTAACTACATCAAAGGATAAATGAAATTACCATATTTATATAGAGCGTTAATAATAATATTGATTTTATTTTGCAGTTGTAGTGAGTCTAGTAATAACGGTACAACAAATATTAGTTATAATACCAGAATTAATGATAGCATTATTACATATCTTGATAAAGCTAGAGATGGAGAATTTGAAATTAAAAAAAGATTAAATTTCGCAAAAAAGGCTTATGACATTGCATTACAAAATAAAAGAGATTCACTTAAAAACCAAGCTTCTTTAAGTATATCGTATTTATATTATTTTAATAGAGATAAATCCTTGTTTTTAAAACATAATGGACATAGCCTTTCATTAGCAATTTCTTCCAGAGATTCTTCTAGTATGGCTCGGTCATATGGGTATTTTGGAAACTTTTATCTAAGAGAAGATCAAAACGATAGTGCATATTATTATTTCTACAAAGCAGAAAACTTATATGGAAAATTGAAAGGAAGATCTCTTAACAGGGGAAGGATGCTTTTAAATATGGGCATTGTTCAAAAAAATGAAAAAGATTTTATTGGCGGAGAAGTAACAACATTTGAGGCTATTAATTATATCCCAAAAGAAGGAGAAGAGCGAACATTAGCATCTGCTTATAATAACTTAGGTATTATTTCTAAGGAATTAGAGAATTTTGAAGATGCAATAAAATATCATCAAAAAGCCTATAATTTAAGAAGAAAGGCTAAAAATTTAAGACGCCTTGAAGCTGGTTCATTATCAAATTTAGGAGTTACTTATCAAGAAAAAAAAGATTACCCTGAAGCAATTAAGTTTTATAATAGAGCTCTTGGTTATGATAGTATATCCGTCACAAGACCAAAAACATACGCAAGATTGTTAAACAACAGAGCTTATGCTAAATTTTTAAATAAGGATACAGATGGGGTATTAGAAGATTTTTTAGAATCTTTAAAGATTAGGGATAGTATACAGGATGAATCTGGGTTAATCTCTAGTAATTCCCATTTAGCAGAATACTTCGCAAATATAGGAGACACTATAATAGCCATAGAGCATGCTAAAAAATCTAGAGATATAGCACAATCTTTAAAAAATTACGGAGAGATGCTAGAACCTCTATTGCTATTAGCCAAGTTAGATATGGGAACAGAAGGCAGTTCGTCTTCGTTACGTTATATACGGATTAGTGATAGTTTACAAAAAGCAGAACGTGCCATACGCAATAAATTTGCACGTATTCGTTTTGAAACAAATGAAATAGAAGAGCAAAATAGAAAAATAGCAAGGCAAAATAATTGGTTGATCATTATTACCTCCATATTTTTTGTAATTGCCACCTTACTTTACCTTGTTATTAAAGAACGTGCCAGAAACAAACAACTTACCTTCGATCAAAAACAACAACAGTCTAATGAAGAGATTTATAATTTAATGATCTCACAACAAACCAAATTAGAAGAAGGAAGGCAACAAGAAAAACAACGTGTTTCTCAAGAATTGCATGATGGAGTACTTAGTAAATTATTTGGTACACGTTTAAGTCTGGATAGTTTAAATACTAGAAGTGATGATGATTCTATAGAAACCAGAAACAGGTATCTAGATGAATTAAAATCTATAGAACAAGAAATTAGAAAAATTTCTCACGATTTAAATGCAGAAATTTTTGATGTAAATTTGGGATATAAAGAAGTTATAAGTAACTTGATCAACAAGCAAATACTTATTAGCGATGTAGGTTGTGAGTTTTATAACGACCCCACTATAAATTGGGAAGGAATACCAAATAAGGTGAAAATTCACTTATACAGGATTTTGCAAGAATCGCTACAAAACATTAACAAACATGCAAAAGCCACTAAGGTTACTGTTAGTTTTAAAAAAGAAGAAAGTACATTAATCTTACAAATACAAGATAATGGCGTAGGATTTGATGGAAATAGAGTAAAAAACGGTATTGGATTAAAAAATATTAAATCTAGGGTAAAAGAGTTAAAAGGAAAGCTTAATTTTATATCGACAAAAGGAAAAGGAAGTACTATTAATATTAGTTTAAGATTGGACGAGGGCCCCCGGAAAATTAATAAAGACTATAATTATGGAAAAAAAGCTGAACATATTAATGATTGATGACCATCCAATGATATTGGAAGGGTATAGAAACACATTGCTAGGAGCTAACCTTGATTATTATATTGAAATAACAACTGCTATAGATTGTGACTCTGCATTTAATGAAATTAAATTAGCAGCTCAAAATAATCCATATGATGTTGTTTTTATAGATATTAATTTACCAGCTTCTACTACAGAAGCGATAACATCTGGAGAAGATCTTGCTGTACGAGTTAAAAAATTCTTGCCTAAGGCTAAAATAGTGATCTTAACCATGTTTAATGAAAATCACCGAATTAATAATATTCTTAAAAATATAGACCCAGATGGGTTTCTTATAAAAAGTGACCTTACTTCAACAGAGTTACTTTTAGCTTTTCAAATGATTTTGAAAAATCCTCCATATTATAGTAGTACAGTAAAAAACCATGTACGTCAAATGATTACCAGCGATTTTTCTTTAGACGAAAAGAATATGAAAATTTTATATCATTTATCTAGAGGAGTAAAAACAAAAAGCCTTAGTAATTATATAGGCCTTTCTTTGAGTGCTATAGAAAAAAGGAAAAACCATTTAAAAGGACTCTTTGGAATCACGCAAGGTGATGATGAAGACCTGCTTATGGAAGCCAGAAACAGAGGCTTTGTTTAATTAAGGAGTAATCGTTTAGATAGGGCTACGGTAAATCCGTATTAATTTTGTGTTGGAGACACAGCATTCTTTCAAACTTATTGAATACTTTTGATATATAGAACGAAAGGAATTTAACTTCTTTGTAGTTAGGTTAAAAATTAGATATAATTCCTTATTACAATTCTTAAAGTTTAAGAATTGTATTTTTCTTCATATACTGTTAGGTTAAAATTAATTGTTGGGGGGCCAACAATCAACGGTGAAACTCTCCGAGTTGTTTGAAAAAATGACTCGAGAGTGTAACCGTATCACTTCTACGTTTTAATATCATTATTAATTTCTTTATTATGAATTACTTTCTGCATTTTGTAGCTTTGTCGCGATATTTTAAACTATGCAAGAAGAGAAAGTAATATTAGTTAACGATAATGATGAAAAGATTGGGTTAATGCCTAAAATGGAAGCGCATGAAAAAGGACTCCTACATAGGGCTTTTTCAGTTTTTATCCTAAATGATAAAAACGAATTGATGTTGCAACAAAGAGCCAATCATAAGTATCATTCTCCTGGTCTTTGGACTAATACGTGTTGCAGTCATCAACGTGATGGAGAAAGCAATATAGCAGCAGGGAAAAGACGTTTAGAAGAAGAAATGGGATTTTCTGTAGCAATTAAAGAACTTACGTCATTTATATACAAAGCTCCTTTTGATAATGGACTTACAGAACACGAGTACGATCATGTGCTTATAGGTTATTACAATGAGGCTCCTGTTATAAATAAAGAAGAGGTAGAAGACTGGAAATGGATGTCATTAGAAGATGTAAAAAAAGATATGATATATAACTCTTCAATCTATACAGTATGGTTTAAAATTATTTTTGATAAGTTTTATAATTACTTAAAGTAATTTTAAAATCTCATTCTTTATAATATCAAAATTACTCCATATCAAACCATGCCCTGCACCTTCAATAGTTACTAGATTAAATTGATCGTTAGAAAACTTTCTTTGTAGCGTAGTTGAGTTTTCATAAGGTACAATAGCATCATTATTACCATGAACTCCAAGAATAGTTGTCTTTGTTTCTTCCCAAACGTTTTCAAATTGGCTTAAATCTTTGGCGTGTGATAGTTTTTCTTTTGAAGCACTTTTCCATACATCGGGAACTAAAAAACGAGTAAGTTTCCATTTATAGAAATTAATAACCCAAGGTGTCTTTTCATGATTACCATATAGGGCAGGAGCACAAAGTATTAATTTTTCAACTGGGTTATTTCTAGCATAATTTAATGCAATAGGGCCGCCAAATGAATACCCTACTAGTATTAATTTATCAATATTGAATTGCTTAATGATGGTTTGTAAAAGTTGTGTTTCTTTTGCTATAGAGTTTAATACTTCTCCATTTTGAGAAGGGCCATAGCCCAAACGATCATAAGATATAAGATTTGCGCTATTATTAATATCATTATCTGTCATATACTCTTTAAAATCCAGACTAGATCCTATGGCACCATGAACAAATACAATAGTAAGAAGTTTAGGATCTATCTTTTCTTTGGTCGAAAGAACACGCACTTTTCGATGATCAAAATCCAAATATTGTATATTTGCTATATAGTTTTTTTCTGCAAATTCTTCTTGAATTGTAGCATCTTTTTTTGGTGTAGAAAACTTATAGAATGCGATGTATAAGATGATAAAAATAATACCTAATATGATCGCAACATACTTGAGGATTTTTTTTAATATTCTCACAAAAGAAATTTAATAATTAAAAGCAAGATAAAAATAATTAGATTTAATAAGCATGTCTTTTAAATTTATTATTAAATAAAAAGTAAATGAAAGTTACTGTACATAGAAAAGCACACTTTAACGCTGCACATAGATTATATAATCAAGCATACAGCACAGAACAAAATTTAGAAACATTTGGGAAATGTAGCAACCCTAATTATCATGGGCATAATTATGAATTAATTGTTGGTGTTACAGGAGAAATTGACCCTAAAACAGGCTTTGTAATGGATATGAAAATTTTAAAAGACCTTATTCGTGATGAAGTAGAAGAAGTTTTTGACCATAAAAACTTAAATGTAGAAGTTCCAGAATTTAAAGACCTTAACCCAACAGCAGAGAATATTTCAGTGGTTATCTGGAACAGACTTAGAGCACATATTAAGAGCGATTTAGTACTAGAAGTTGTGCTTTATGAGACCCCCCGCAATTTTGTAACATATAAAGGAGAATAGTGAGTTTATCAATAGGAGATAAGGTTCCAGAATTTGAATTAAAAGATCAAAACGGCGCTGTATTTAATATAAAGTCTTTGGTAGAAAAAAAAGCTTTTATAATTTATTTTTACCCAAAAGATTATACGCCAGGTTGTACAAAAGAAGCATGTTCTTTTAGAGATCGATATGAAGAGTTTAAAGACTTAGGAGCAGAAGTGATAGGCATCAGTTCAGACTCTGAAAAGATGCATAAAAAGTTTGCAAAAAGCTATAGGTTACCATTTATATTGTTGTCTGATAGTACAAAAAGAGTACGTAAATTATTTGGAGTTGCAAATACACTTTTAGGATTGCTACCCGGCAGAGAAACTTATGTATTTGATAAAGAAGGAAAAGTGATTATGATTTTTAATAGTATGAATGCAGTTAAACATATTGAAAAAGCAATAGAAGCACTTAAAAATGATTCATAATGAATTTATATCCGTTAAAATTTAAACCTATTTTTAAAGAAAGACTTTGGGGGGGCACAAAGTTGAAAAATGTATTAAATAAACAAATAGACATAGAGGGAATTGGCGAAAGCTGGGAACTATCTGCAGTGAAAGGAGACGTTTCTCTGGTGGCTAATGGAAAGTTAAAAGGAACCAAATTATCCAAACTTATAGAAGATTATAAAGAAGCACTTATAGGTACTGTTGTTTATAAAGAGTTTGGAAGTGATTTTCCAGTATTGATAAAATTTATTGATGCTAATAAAGATTTATCAATACAATTACACCCAAATAATGAATTGGCTCAACAGCGCCATAATTGTTTTGGAAAAACCGAGATGTGGTATATTATGCAAGCCGATGAAAATTCAGAATTAATAGTTGGTTTTAATAAAAATGTAACCAAAGAAGAGTATATAGAAAATTTACAAAATAATTCACTTTCTAAAATCTTAAATTATGAAAAAGTAAAAGAAGGAGATACTTTTTTTATTAATACAGGAAAGGTTCATGCCATAGGTGCCGGTATTATGTTGGCAGAGATTCAACAAACATCTGATATCACATATAGAGTTTATGACTGGAACAGAAAAGATAAAGACGGGAATACTAGAGAGTTACATACAGAAGAAGCTATAGGTGCTATTGATTATGTTAAAAAAGAAGATTTTAAAATGCAATACACAACAGAAAAAAATAGCACTAATGCAATGGTTCAATGCCCTTATTTCACAACCAATTATTTAGAAATTGATAAAACATTTGTTAGTGATATATCAAAACGTGATTCGTTTACTATTTATTTATGTGTAGATGGAGAAGCGCTAATTAGCAATGATTTTGGGACAGAGAAATTAAAGAAAGGAGAAACAATACTTATTGCAGCAACTGCAACTGAAGTGAAAATACAGGCAGCTAAGGCAAAGCTTTTAGAAGTCTTTATCTAAACGAATTTAGTATATAGGGTACTATTAATTTTACTAAATGGTTTTATGGTTATTTTAATAATGGTAATTTCATAATTAAGTTTATTTTTGCAGCACAAAATAATTAGAGTTATTATGGGAAGTATTAAAAATTTAAAGAAAGACATTAATAATGTTTTAGGAGATATCATAGATGCAGTTTATTTATGGGAAATGGTGAACGATAAAAATGATACAAAAGAAGGAAGCGCAATTATAGACGAGGCAATAGCAGTTTTTGATGATTTAATTGTGAAAGTTAACGATAGAAGTGTAGAGAATAGAAAGGCACTTTTAAAAGAAGTTAATAAAGAGTTAGAAGAGAAAAGTCAAGCGTTGATTGCGAAGGTTAATAAATTGAAGTAGAGATCACGGACTTAAAACATAAAAAAAGCTTCTCCATTTGGAGAAGCTTTTTTTATGCTAAAAGAATTCTTATAGAAAGATCAAATATGTAATTATTGATCTTCGTTAGGAGTTTCTCTTTTTATTTTTTCAATATAGGCTTGTAAAGCCAGACCATATTTAGAATTAGCAACCTCAGGAGTTAATGAATTATTAATGGTGTCTAAATATTTGATACGAGCGTCAAATACTTCAGACAATGCAAGGTAGGGTGCAACATGAGAATCTTTATTTGTCAAAGCAAAATTTAATGTATATAGATATCTTCCTACTATATTTTTATTTATCAATTTTTCAATAGAATCTATCTTTGTAGCACTAGAATCACGTCTAGCCTGAAAATCTGCTTGCGCATATTCTAAATTTTGTGCATTAAAATTTGAGATCATAGCCTTGTATTCAGAAAATTTTTCATGAGATTTTGATCCAGAAATTTCTGCTCGACTTTCAAAAGCATCTCGCCTTGTATTTATAATAATATCTCCAACTTCTCCAAAAAAGGTAATTCGATCATTAATATCATTTCCATCGTTTTTGTTGAGGAATAAATAAAATACTTCAGGACTTTCCAATTCTAATGAAAAACTAAAATCATTTTTACCATCTATAACAACAGAATCTATAGTAGTTAATAGCGTATCATTAATTCGTTGTAAATAGAGAATGCCTTTTTTAAGGCCTTCTACTTGACCACTTACATTCATTGTATTTTCCTTATTACTACAGGCAATAGTAAAAGCAAAAATTAAAATAATAACTAAAGAACTTCTCATAATTGGGTTGCTAAATTTGATCGCAAATATCATTATTTCTTCTTTAAAATCTAAACTTTTGAAGCAAATTCCATAAGAAAAGCACAGAGCAATGCGCCATAGGTTCCCACAGCATAACCAAATACAGCAAGTAGTACTCCAACAGTAGCTAATGAAGGATGAAATGCAGCAGCAACAACAGGAGCAGATGCAGCGCCTCCTACATTGGCTTGACTCCCGATTGCCAAAAAGAAATAAGGAGCTTTGATAAGCTTAGCTACCAAAATAAGTAAAAGTGCATGAAACAGCATCCATACCAAACCTACAGCCATTAAGCCAGGGTTTTGAAAAATCTTGCTTAAATCCATTTCCATTCCTATAGTAGCCACTAAAATATAAATAAAAACACTTCCTATTTTACTGGCGCCGACACCTTCATAATTTCTAGCTTTGGTATTAGAAAGTATAATTCCAATTAATGTGGCTATACTAATCATCCAGAAAAATTGTGAGCCAAATGAAGATAATGCACTTTTTTTATCGTTTACAACTTCAAAAGTAGATTTGAGAAAGGCACTCATAGTATCGGCTCCCCAATGGGCTAATCCAACACTTGCAAAAGCAATAGACAATAATATCATTAACTCAGACAATGAAGGGTTTCTACTAATTTTTTCACTAAATGTTGTTATTTTATTTTTTAACGCTTCTATAGCAGAATCGTCTGCTTTTAGCCAAGTATTAATTTTTTTATTTTTTCCGATACCTAATAATATAATAGCCATCCATAAGTTTGCAATAAGAATATCTACTACTACCATGCCTCCGTATTCTTCTCGATTATATTCAAAAATCTCTAACATGGCCGTTTGGTTTGCGCCTCCGCCTATCCAACTTCCAGCTATAGTTGCTAAGCCACGCCAAACTGCATCTGGGCCTATACCTCCAATAGTATCAGGTGAAATCCATGCAATGAGTAAAATAGCCAAAGGACCTCCTAAAATAATGCCTGCTGTTCCTGTAAAAAACATGATTAAGGCTTTGGGGCCTAAATTAAAAATAGCCTTTAAATCGATGCTAAGTGTCATTAATACTAAAGCAGCAGGTAATAAAAAGCGACTAGCTATATAATAAGCTTCTGAAGTTTTACTAGAAATTAATCCTAGGGAATTAAACATGGCAGGAATAAAATAACACATAAGTAATGCAGGTACAATTCGATAAAACTTATACCAGAAACCACTTTTCCTAGAAGAGGTGTAAAATACAATTCCTAAAGCAAGCATTAATAATCCAAATACAATAGTGTCATTAGAAAAAACTGGAGTCATGATTATTTTTTTATACTATTCAATCTTTTGAACAAGCTCAAAAGAAAAATGATGTTAAGCAAAATACGAAAATATAAACATAAAAAAAGCGACTTCTAAAGCCGCCTTTTTTCTATAATATTTTTTTAATTTTTCATCCAAGCATTTCTAAGTGCTAATTGTTTTGCTGTTGTTTGCGAAGCATTAGAAATTACAGAAACGTTGGTTTTAGGTTGTGAGATAGCACCTTTTAGATTAATTTCTTCTCCTTCACGTTCTAATATCATGGTAATAGCATCACCAGAATTCCAAGCAAAAGAAGTACCAATTAAATCTCTTATGTTGTCTAGAGAATAACTCATTCCATTAATAGATTTAATAACATCGTTTCCTTTGATGCCTAGATCTACTAAAAAGCTATTTAAAGGTACATCGGGTCTAAAGAAAATTTCTCCATTGTTTTGATTGACATTGATGAATGGATCTTGACCATTTAAAAAATATCCTGTTTCTTGTTCTTCAGCCTTAAATGTTAAACCAACTTTTTCAAGAAATTTTTCATAAGGAATTGGTGTAGTACCAATAACATGAGTATTTAAAAACACACCTACTTCAGGATATGTTAAAGCAGTTATTTCTGCTATAATTAGATCATCTTTAAAAGGCTTATCGCTACCATATTTGTTAGATAACTGCTTCATAAGATCTAAAACTCCTTTTTCTCCATTACTCTGTTCTCTTATTAATAGATCTATACACATCCCAATAAGAGCTCCTTTTTCATAAACATTGGCATAATTAGATTTATAAGGCTCTTCAAATACATTTTGACTCATAGTTGTAAATGACATAGTATCATCAAACCCTTTAGAACGATTAATCTTGGTCATTATCCGTTCGTAAAAATTGGCTTCATCAATAAGTCCTTGATTTATTTGAAAAATATTAGCGAAATATTCAGTAATTCCTTCATACATCCATAGATGTTGCGATAGTTTAGGAGTATTGTAATTGAAATTATGAATTTCTTCAGAATGCACAGTTAAAGGAGTCACAATATGAAAAAACTCATGGGAAACTACATCTACCATTGCTTGTATCAAATTTTGTTTTGGCATTGATTCTGGAAGAACCACTGTGGTAGAGGTATGGTGTTCTAAAGCTCCAAAGCCTTGCGCATCTGTAGCTTCTAAAGTAGATAAATATAATATAATGTTGTACTTTTTTGTACTGTTAATACTACCTAAGAAAGCTTTTTGTGCTTTCATCATTTGCTCCATATCATCTTTAATACTAGCTGCTGTATAAATTTTATTTGGAGAGTAAACACTCAGTGTGATTTCAATATCATTGATATTAAAAGATTCAATATCTGGAACAGCATAAAGAATAGGATTGTCTATAACTTCAAAGTATCGATTTGCAATGTATGAATCTACATTGTATTTAATAGCTGTATTTGTTGGCTCCGATAATTTAACCCTATTTAAAGTAGTGCTCCCTTCAAAACCTTTAGGCGATTTTATGATTAGTTGATATTTCTGAGAATCTAAACGATCAAAATACCCTACAAAACCATGAAGGTTTAAAACAAAACTTTTTCCTGCATCAATATTGGTTCCTGCAGGAGAAAAAACAGGTTCTTCTTTTTCAGTTTCTGTATCATAGGTATCATTCACTTTATAAGTGATTTTATCTAGATTGGTAGCATTGTTAATTTGCCAAGTATTCTGATCTGGATGAGTAACTTTCAATAGCTCACCGTCATAATCAAAAGCTTTAAAATCTTCTATGTATTGGCCATAGTTATCAGAACTATAAGTACCAGGAACAGTTTTTGGAATGAAGAAATTAATAGTCTCTTGTGTAAATCTTCCAGGATCAATCTCTACATTTACTTTATCATCAGTAATATTAAAAAGATCTATTCTTGCCAGCACAGGTAATTGATTTGCATAACCTCTACTAGGTTTTGGAGGGCAACCATATAGCAAAAGACTTATCGCTGCTATAAAAACAATTCTCTTCATTATGTCTTGATTTTAATGATATTACAAATAAACTACTTTTTAAGTCAATTAGAATAGATGTTTAACATATTTTGCTACGCCATCATTTTTATGATCATCTGCTATAGCATTGGCTATTTCTTTTACTTCTTGCCGTGCATTGCCCATTGCTACACCATGTCCAACTGCTTCTATCATTTCCATATCATTGTAATTATCACCAAAAGCAATAGCTTCTTGAATAGAATAAGGGTAGCATTTTTTAAGAATTGTATGTATTCCAGATAGTTTAGAAACATTTTTGTTAGCAATTTCTATAAGTGTTGCATTTGATCTGTAGATATGAAGATCTGTTTTAAATTCGTCAATTAAGAGTTGGTATGCTAGATCAATATTTTCTTCGGTTCCCATACACATTATTTTATGAGCTCCTTTGTTTGATTTTTCCCAATTATTGATTGTTGTGGCTATTGAGCTATAAGTTGGGATTGCTTTGGTGTTGAAAATTTCTTTTCTAACGCGTTCACTATCTTCTTCAACGATCCATTCATCTTCAAAATATAAACCTAGCCGTATATCATGTTCAGAAACCATTGAAAAGAGTTGTTTAAGAATATTTATATGTATTACAGAAGAAGAAACTGTTTTTCCATCTATAATAACCAAGGCACCATTATAACATATGATAGGTGTATTTTCAATGCTAAGTCTTTCCTGTAAGTAGGTCATAGATTTAGGCATTCTAGCCGAGACGAGAATAAAAGGGATACTATCTTTTCTTTTTTTGATTTCCGAAACAGTGAATTCTGAAACATCGTTTTTTGTAGTTAATAAAGTTCCATCTATATCAGAAAAAATAATTTTATAGTTCATAAGGCGGTCAATAATAAGCTAAAAATTTTTGAGTAAAGATACGAGAAGACTTGACGAAAAGAAAAGTTATTTTTTGGGGTCAATATCTTTTTTAGGATCTCTTTTAGCTTGTTTCAAATGTTGCATTAACATCCATTCAATTTGACCGTTAGTACTCCTAAACTCATCATTAGCCCATTTTTCAATAGCTTTTAGCATCTCTTCATTAATTCGCAATGCAAATGCTTTCTTTTTTGACATAATTATTTTTTAATAAACTCAATTAATGAAGTAATTAAGTGAGATGAAATAGGATATTCTTTAGACGCATAAGATGCTTGATTTTCCTGTAGATTATTAATTTCTTTTAAAACATGATTCATTTTAGGAATAATAAGCAATTTAGCATCTGTTTTTGCATTTTGTAATGCTTTAGCATCTTCTACTTGTACTTGTAAATCACTATCTCCATTAATAATGAGTGTTGGTATTTTAATTTTTGTTATTTCTTCAATAGGATTATAAGCATTATACGATTTGATAAATGGATGATTTATAGGTGTGAAAATGCTTGCAAGAAGTGGATTTACCTCTTGTATCGTATCTGTTTCTTTCAATTCTTTAAAATGAGCTGCGGTCAACTCTCCAAATTCTTTACTTTGATTAGATATTTGACGTATTATTGCCTCTTCCATTGTGCTTCCAAGACCAGCCAAAGAAATGTATTTGTCTACACTGTCATTATTTTGAATAGCCAGCATACTAACTAATGAGCCTTGACTATGGCCAATAAGTATTATTTTTTTAAAGCGATTCTCACTCTTAAAATGATTTAAAATAACTCCTACATCATCTACTAAGTATTCAAAACGCATATTTTTGATCATACTACTTAGGTTTTTTACTGTGGCACTTCTTTTATCATACCTATAGAAAGCAATGCCTTGTTCATTTAATAATCCCGAAAGTTGTTTGATATAATTTGCATTTACATTAGCTTTTGGTTGGTTTCCATTTCTATCTGGATTTCCAGAACCTGAAACGAAAATAACAAGAGGAGTATTTTTTTCTATTTGTTTATAAGACAATGTTCCTGGTAGCTCAATCTCTCCATTTTTCAGAAGAATTTCTTCTGTTATTATATCTTGAGCAGTTATCAATTGCGAATAAATAACAATAAATATGAATATTTTAATTGATTTCATTGTTCCTGTTTTTAACTTTATTTAAAGTTTGTATAAAATCATCTGGGTTTTTGGTCCCTATGATAAAATTTGATCCATCTGTAAAAGTAAGTTTAATAGCCTTACTTATTCCGATCATGGTAATAGAGGGGGTTTTTACAAAAGCTTTAAAAAAACCCACTTTATAACCATATTGCATACTAGTATAATTAATGCTATCATAATTTTTAATTTTAGAAATTGGTAGCAAAACTTCTTTTATTTTTAATGGTGGATATCTGTAATAGATACCTTTAGAATCTATTCTTGTTTCTTGTTTCATACTCATAATCAGGAAAATAACAATTGCTTCTGTAATGAGAACAAATACCAAAGCTAAAATTAATTCATCTTTTTCTGTAGATGATGTAGCTTTAGAGTATTGACTAATAATGAGTATTAAAACAGTAAATAAAGACGATGCTATTAGAATATATATCCAAGATGGAAGTTTTTGTATTTCATCAAAATACTTCATATTATTTATCTTTTTCCATAAAAGCATTTAAAGTGCCCCCATGTAAAACAACATTAATTAACCTCCATTCATTTCTTGCTTCATTGTTAAGTAGTTCTTCAAAATCTTTATCCTTAGAGAAAAGACTAGCCGTTGGTTTAATAATTTTATATTCTTTCATCATAAAAACTATTTTAATGATTTAATGTTCCAGCATTTACTACAGGAGTAGCATCTTTATCACTACATAATATTACCATTAGGTTGCTAACCATTGCAGCTTTGCGTTCTTCATCTAAATCTACTATTTGTTTTTTGTTTAACTCGTCTAAAGCCATTTCTACCATCCCAACAGCTCCTTGTACTATCTTATGACGTGCAGAGATAATTGCTGTTGCCTGCTGCCTTTTAAGCATTGCATTGGCAATTTCTTGCGCATATGCTAGATACCCTATACGGGCTTCTAAAACTTCAATTCCAGCCATGCTTAATCGTTCTTGCACTTCTTTCTCTAAAGCTTCACTTACTTCGTTAACACTAGATCTAAGGGTAATATCTTCATCATGATCTTCATCTGCAAAATTATCATATGGATACATACTAGCTAGTTTTCTAACAGCTGCATCTGTTTGAACCCGTACAAAGTTTTCGTACTTATCTACATCAAAGGCTGCTTTATAGGTATCCGTTACTTTCCATACTAATATGGTACTAATCATTATAGGGTTTCCTATTTTGTCATTTACCTTTACACGTTCACTATCAAAGTTACGAGCTCTTAAAGAAATACTTCGCTTTTTATAAAGAGGATTTGCCCAATAAAAACCATTTTGTTTTACGGTTCCTACATATTTCCCAAAGAGTAATAGAACTTTAGAAGTATTTGGATTTACTAATACAAAGCCTGCAATACAAAATACGCCAGCGATAATTAAAAAAACAAAAAAGATGCTGTTTGTTAGGTTAATCATGTAGATACCACTTCCTATTAATATAAAAGTAATTATTAACATAAGATATCCGTTAGGTAAGTTTGCTATTTTTTCATTTGACATAAGGTTTTTTTTAAATTGATATTAAAATGATATCATAAAGATATATTTAATTTTAATGAAAAACAAGTTTTTTAATAGTATCTTACTATAAGGTTTGTTAATTTTGATAAAAATTTTAAGATGAAACAACTTATCATTTTCTTTATTTTAGTAAGTCAATTTTCTTATTCAAATTCAATGTATTGGGGGAAAACAGGGCACAGAGTAGTTGGGGAAGTAGCAGAAGTTTATTTGGGTAGAAAAGCCAAAAAGGAGATTAAAAAATTATTAGATGGGCAAAGTTTAGCACTGGCCTCTACCTATGCTGATGAGATTAAAAGCGATGAAAGATTTAGAGGTTTTAGTCCATGGCATTATGTGAATTTCTCTTTTGATAAAAAATATGGAGAAGAAACACCAAGTGAATTTGGAGATTTGATAACAGGGATTGAGAAATGTATTGAAGTTCTTAAAAGTGAAACAAGTACCAAAAACGATAAGACCTTTTACTTAAAGCTCTTAATTCATTTTTTTGGAGATTTACACCAGCCACTTCACGTAGGTAGAGGAGAAGATAAAGGAGGTAATGATATTCAAGTGCAATGGTTTAGAAATGGGAGTAATTTACATCGAGTGTGGGATAGTAATATGATTGATAATTTTGGAATGAGTTATACAGAGTTGTCTTCAAATTTACCCTCTTTAACTAAAACTCAACGGAAGCAAATGCAAGAAGGAACCTTGCTAGACTGGGTTTATGAATCTCAAACACTGGCTAAAAAAGTTTATAGTTCTGTAAATGTAGGAGAGAAATTGAGTTATAATTATATGTATGATCATTTTGGAACTGTAAAAGAACAATTGTTAAAGGGAGGTGTTCGTCTTGCAAAAATTCTCAATGAAATCTATTAAGAAGCCTATATAAATTGTTTTTTAAAACCTTTTGGAGTAATATCAAACCTTTTTTTAAAAGTGTGTGTAAGATGACTTTCATCTGTAAACCCTAACTGGTATGCAATTTCTGAAATTGTAAAATCTGTATTTTTCAAACGGTACTTTACTAGTTTTAATCGATAATTCATTATATGCTGATGTAATGATTCTCCCATTATTTTTTTAAAATAAGATCCAATATAGTTAGGAGACATATGAAAGTGATTGGCTAAATAATCTGTTTTAATTAATTCTAGTTCATAAATATGTTGTCGGATATAGTTTAAAATATCATTAATTTTTGAGACTTCTTTAGATATAACAACTTGTTTTTGTTCATAACATTCACTAATATTCCTAGCGATGACACTTAAAATAGTTGACATCATATTAGAAATGTTATTTTTATAATATTCTTTTCTCCCTGTATATTCTTTTATAATAACTTCATGGATATGCCATATTAAATATCTGTCTTCAGGGTGCTTAATACAATTTCCAGGAAATAGATTTGGATGATGAAGTATGTGTTCTATTTTTTCTAACCAGTGTTTTCTATCAGGCAAATAAACTTTACTAGAGAACAGCATTTCTGTAAATTTAAAATAACAAAGCTGGGTAGGTTTACTAGCTGTCATTTTGAAGGCGTCTTCTGGAGCAATTAAGAAAACATTTCCTTTTTCAACTTCATACTGCTCACCATTTATAATATCAAAACCTTTTCCCTCTTCAATAAATATTATTTCAAAATAATTATGATCGTGATAGGCAGATTCCTCCACTTTTAAAACATAATTTTTGATGATAAAAACATCTTGTAAGTCATACATTTCCATTAGGAAAAAGTTTTCTTCAAGATACGAAAACGATTTCGGTTAATAATGCTACACTGTGCTATTAGAATTATACAAAAAAAACATGATTTTATACAAGTTTTTTACTATGCATACATAGTAATTTTGCAATCGCTTTAAAATGAGGGTCATGAAAACATATTTTTACGGAATAACAAGAATAATAATAGGACTAGTGTTAATGATACAAGGTTTTTCGGATGGAATATCTTGGGAGGCATTTTTTTTGAAAATAGCAGAATATACTCCCAGAGTTCAAATTTTTAGTACAAGTGTGTTAAAATATGTAGTAGTTATAACTCCTTTTTTTAAATTTATATTAGGTGTCATGATTGCTTTAGGAGTTTTTACAAAACCAGTTTTATTTATCACCTATTTTTTGTTTTTTTTAGTAGCAGTTTTCCTTTTTCTTTTTGATGTAAAAGGATATGCTCTTTTTCATACTATTATAGCAACGATACTATATACTATGTATACTAAAATAGAATACAATCGTTATGCGATGGATGAGAAACTCAGTTTTTAATTTATTTGATAATCCTAAAAGTAAGATTAATGCGCGGGGTTAGTTGTTTTTTTGTTTTAGCTATTTGATGTAACCAGTTGTGTTGTGTTTCTCCTTTCATAATTAATAAACTACCATGCTGAAGAAGTAATTTTGTTTTTAATTCTTTATTACTTCTATGTTTTAAATGAAACCAACGTTCTTCTCCTAGACTTAGAGAGGCTATTACTGGGTTTTTACCTAATTCTGGCTCGTTATCAGCATGCCAACCATTGCTATCTTTCCCATCTCTATATAAGTTGAGCAAACAACTTGTAAACTTTGTATTGGTTAATTTTTCAATCAAATGTTTGATTTCAGATAAATCTTTAGTAAATAAGAGGGGGTGCATTGTTATATTAGAATAAGAATATGGTTTTTTATTAATCCCATATAAAGCAGTTAAACGTGGTTGTGGATATGTTTTTCCAAATACTGTAATATCATCTTGCTGCCAAGGAGTTTTTTCTAATAAAACACGCATAAAATAATCTCCTTGTAAAGTATTTAAAAAACCAGGATAGTATGTTATATCTGCTTCAGGTAATGGTAATTTTATCGGTTCCGTAAACATAAGGATGGTAAAAGAATCATGTATAAAGATACGCCCATGCTATAAGCCCTAGTTGTAGTAAGAGTCTAAAATATAAAATCCATTTAGGCAATCCAAGGCTCGCTTTCTTATTAGTAATCATATAGATATGAACAGGAAAAAAAGAAATAAGCATAAGTATAACACCCCAAGCTGCGTATAATTTTGTTTGGGGTATTAAAAGCGCAATTCCAAATATAATTTCTATACAGCCACTTAAGTATACTAATTCTCTATGGAATGGAATATACCTAGGCATAATTCTCATAAAAGCTTTTGGTTTTATCAAATGAAATATGCCAATAACTATTAATATAATTGCTATAAGATATAAATGCCAATAAGAATTCATAACACTGTATTGATTAAAAATTACTTGTTTGATTGAATCCAGGCATTAATTTTTTTCTCTAATAGATTAAGAGGAAGCGACCCAGATTCTAATACTTTATTGTGAAACTTACGAATATCAAATTTTTCGCCTAATTCTTGCTCAGCTTTTGTTCTTAGTTGTCGTATCTTTAATTGTCCAATTTTATAAGACAAAGCTTGTCCAGGGATAGCCATATAACGTTCAATTTCAGAAATGATGCTAGCTCTACTTTCTGCTTCATTGTTTAATGAATACTCAATAGCTTCTTCTCGAGACCACCCTTTAGTATGTATTCCGGTATCTACCACAAGGCGTATAGCACGGTGCATCTCTGCGCTTAACATTCCAAAATATTGATAAGGATCATCGTATAGCCCTAATTCTTTCCCCAAAGACTCTGTATACAAAGCCCAGCCCTCTCCATAAGCACTGTACCATAATGTTTTTCTAAAGCTAGGAAGGTTTTCATTCTCTTGTTGAAGAGAGATTTGATAATGATGACCAGGAATAGCTTCGTGTAAAAATAAATCTTCATCAGAAAAGACATTGTATTTTTTAATATTCGGGATAGGAACATAAAAAATACCAGCTCTGGTACCATCTAGAGATCCAGGATTGTATTGCGCACTTGCAGATGCTTCTCGAAATGCTTCAGTGCGTCTAACCTCAAAAGCCGTTTTAGGGGTAAGATCAAAAAGTTTTTCCAGATGAGGTTTCATCTTTTTATGAATATCATTGAAGTTATCAATGACTTCTTTTGGTTTGGTAAAAGGAATCAAACTTCTTTTGGTTCTTACATGATTAAAAAACTCAATTAAATCCCCATCAAACTTTACCTGTCTTTTTATTTTATCCATTTCATAAGAAATGCGCTCTACTTCATCAAGACCTAATTGATGAATTTCTTCTGATGACATATCAGTAGTGGTAAAAAATTTGATTAAATAATCATAATATTTTCTACCATTAGGAATAGCACTGATGCCATGAGAAGATCTCCCTGCTTTTAAATAATCGTTTTTGAGATATTCGATTACGTTTTTAAGAGCTGGTACTAAATCTTCAGAAATTAATTTCTTGTAGGCACCCCTAAGCGTTGTTTTTTCATCTTTTGTGAATGATTTAGGAAGCTTTTTAATTGGGAGGTAAAATATATTTTCTTTTGTTTTACTTTTTGCCAATCCTTCTAATTGCGGAATTATTTTTTTGATAAGAGGAGTAGGCAATACATAACCATTTTTCACACCTCTTTTCATATTTGCAGTGGCAGTATCACACCATATAGTAAATTGTTCTAACCTACTCAACCAGTTTTTGTAATCTTCTACAGTTTTAAATGGTTGTGCCCCGCTTCCACTTCCCAATTGACCTATCGCCAATGGTAAAGAAAACATTTGATTTATTGGCATGAGCTCTGTATGATATGAGAACCCTTTCAGCGTTTGATTTATTTCCCATTTAAGAATAGCTTTGCTTAATTTTTCTTCTTCAGATAATAAACCATCCCCATAAAAGGATAAAGAATCTTTATACGCTTTGTATACAATTTTCGCTTTTTCAATATGTTCTTTAGAGATATCAATTGGCAGTAGATCATTATATCTATTGTCTCCGGAAGAGGTAGCACTTAATGGGTTTAATTTTAAAGAAGCTTGATAATAAGATTCAAAAAAATCATTTATAGAGGGTAATTGCAAATCTGGAACAACAACTTCTATACTCTTCTCTTCTTTGCAAGAATTAAAAACGCAAATTCCAAGAAGAAGAATGCAAAAATACTTTTTCATGTTGGTTAGTTTTAAAGTATTAAATATAACTGGTTTTAATAAACAATCAGTTATTTTACTATGAACAGGAGAAAACTCCTTTTAAAAGAGAGTTTGATAATTTTTATAATTTAATTTCTTTACTATCAATTGATTTCTGAAAAAAATTAACTTCTGGAGTTATGAATTTTATATTACTAAGTGTAGCATCTCCAATTTCATTTGTAAATCCATTTTCTGTAGTCCATTCATAATAAGTCCATGTTTTTGCAATTGGAACACCATCAATTTTTTCATAGTTAGAATACTTAATAGCATGTGGGTCTTTTTCGGCGTTTTCAACAGCGTTTCCTCCAAAAGTAACAATATACCCAGCAGCAGTAACCAAATTACTTTCTTTATCTGCGTATACAACATACCAATCATCTGGAGCATCTCCAATGCTTCCTTCAAATGATAGTTTAGCAGCTTTGTATGTTTTTTCCTCTAATGCTAAATCGTCTAGTAGATTCCAAACAGTGCCCTTGTCATTTAATTTATATGGTAAGGCAAAGAAATAAGTCCAAGTAAACATATCAAATCGGGCACCTCTCTCATTGGTTTCAGAAGGAGATAAGTAAACCTCTTTCCCATTATATAGTAATGAGCTCCCGTCTTTTTTGTCAATTCTAATTTTTGTTGAATTTGTCAACATGGTTATGGTTGCATCTAACCTGTTAGCACCTCCAAAATTCAAATAAATGTCAAATTGAACAGCATCTTTTTGTGTAAAATCTTCTTTGTAATGTGCTTTTTCAATGCTCTCTGTGAATCTTTCTTCATTCGTTACAGGTGTTTCTACAGTTTCAGAGATTGTTTCTGCCTCAGTAGATACTTCTTTCGATTTATTTTGACAAGCTATTAATGAAATGCTCAATAATATAAGTAGTTTTTTTTTCATAATTTTTTTGTTGAAGTCAAATTTACAAAATAATGAAGTGATTGAATTTTAATTGGATATAAAAAAACAGTCATCCTTCTTGATATAAAATTTAGAAGAATGACTGAAAATTATATAAATGATAAAAAAACTATTTTATCATATCAAAGCTTCTTTTAATGAACTGGGTTAACTCTTCTCCTTTTAACAAGTTTTGAGATAATCTAGCCAAATCTAACGACTGTTTTATGAGTCGCTCTTGTTTAGGTTTTGTTTTGGTATTTAATATTTGCCCAACTAATTCATGATTGGTATTAACAACAAGGTTGTACATCTCTGGCATATTACTCATGCCAAACATACCGCCACCGCCACCTGTAGCACTCATTTCTTTCATTCTACGCATAAATTCAGGTTGCGTGATCATAAATGGAGCCAAATTACTATCCATAGGCTCTAATTGAACAGTATAGGTAGTAGTTGGAACGGTACTTTCTAAAACAGTTTTTAGAGTTTCTTTTTCTTCATCAGATAATTTAGAAATTTGATTCTCTTCTTTTTTGATAAGATTGTCTATATGATCTGCATCTACTCTGGCAAATGTTATATTTTCTTTACTGCTTTCTAATTTTTGAATAAGGTGTGAAACAATTGGAGAGTCTAATAGCAGTACTTCATATCCTTTTGTTTTAGCATTTTCTATATAGCTGTGTTGCGCATCTTTATCACTCGCATATAGTATAACTAATTTGTCATCTTTATCAGTTTGTGTTTCTTTAATTTTATCATTTAACTCATCAAAAGTATAAAAAGAGTTATCTACAGTAGGGTATAGTGCAAACTTATCTGCTTTTTCATAAAACTTTTCCTCAGAAAGCATTCCGTATTCAATAACCATTTTAATATCATTCCATTTTGCTTCAAAATCTTCTCGATTATTTTTGAAAATAGAATTTAATTTATCTGCTACTTTTTTAGTAATGTAATTTGAGATTTTCTTTACAGCTCCATCTGCTTGTAAATAAGATCTTGAAACATTTAATGGGATATCTGGAGAATCAATAACTCCTCGAAGCATTGTTAAAAACTCAGGAACAATACCTTCAACATTATCTGTGACAAATACTTGATTTTGATATAATTGTATTCTGTCTTTTTGAACATTCATTTCATTATTTAACTTTGGGAAATACAAAATCCCAGTTAAATTAAAAGGATAATCAACATTTAAATGAATATTAAAAAGAGGGTCTTCAAATTGTGTAGGATACAGCTCTTTATAAAAACTTTTATAATTTTCTTCTTTTAACTCTGAAGGTTGTTTGGTCCAAGCAGGGTTAGGATTATTAATAATATTATCTATTGTGATTTTTTTGTGAGGCTCTGTAGTTTCGTTACCCTCTTTATCTTTCACTGTTTTAGGAGTGAAATCAGGATCGTCTATTTCTTTAGTTCCAAATTTAATTGGAATAGGCATAAATTTATTATACTTAACTAGCAATTCATTAATTCTACTTTCTTCTAAAAATTCTGTAGAATCATCTGCAATATGAAGAATAATTTCTGTTCCTCTTTCACTTTTATCACTTTCTTCTAAACTAAATTGAGGACTACCATCACAAATCCAATGAGCAGCCGGGTCTTCTTTATAGCTTTTAGTGATAATCTCCACTTTACTAGCTACCATAAAGGCAGAATAGAATCCCAATCCAAAGTGTCCTATAATACCTGAATCTTTGGCAGAGTCTTTATATTTTTCAAGAAATTCTTCAGCTCCAGAAAACGCAACTTCATTGATATATTTCTGTACTTCATTTGCGGTCATACCTAAACCTTGGTCAATTACATGAAGTTTTTTTCCTTTTTTATCAATTTTTATTTCTATTCTAGGGCTTCCATATTCTATTTTCACCTCTCCAATTCCTGTTAGGTGTTTTAGTTTCAAAGTCGCGTCAGTAGCATTAGAAATGAGTTCTCTAAGAAAAATTTCATGGTCACTATACAAGAATTTTTTTATGAGTGGAAAAATATTTTCAACAGATACATTAATATTTCCAGTTGTCATGTGTAAGGTTTTTAAAGTTATTACGATTAATAGATTATAGAAGTCAAAAAAAGTACCATTTAAGTCTTTTATGACAAAGTGACATTTTAATAATGGAACAAAAAATGAATCTTTTTTTAATAAGACATTAAAGTAATAATGTTTAATAAATTTTACAGGTAGTTAAACATTTTGCAAATTTAAATTGAAAAAGAAAAATACTAGATGGGAATGTTGCTATGAAAATCTAGAAAGTTATTTAAAATACCTATAATTGGTTTGTTTATTTATTGGTTAGGTTGTTTAGAAAGCGCACTCATTCTTTGAGTGCGTTTTCTTCTTTTAATATCATTTTGGCGTTAAATTTTGTTCAACGATAATGTATTAAAGTAAAACATTTTGTAAATTTGAAAAAGAAATTATCACCTATGGCAACTAAAAAAAGCACTAAAAAAACACAAGTTGATGATGAAATCATACTAAAGTATATGAATCATGTACTTGAAAGTGAAAAAATACCAAGCTCTGTTTATAAATTTTGTAAAGAAGAAAAAATAAAAGAAGATGAGTTTTATAAAAACTTTAACTCTTTTGAAGTGTTGCAAAAAAGTATTTGGAACAAATTTTTTTCAAATACAATGGATGTTATCCATAAAGATGACAACTATGAAAGTTTTTCAAATAGAGAAAAAATATTGACATTATTCTTTACTTTTTTTGAAGTACTTACATTAAATAGAAGTTATGTTTTATTCACGTTAAATACAAGGGAAAGAAATTTGAAATCATTAGAACAATTGAAAGGATTGAGAAAATTGATGAAAGCCTATGCTAATGAATTATTAGAAGAAGATAATGCCACCAAACAATTAAAAATCATGAAAAAACCTGTCGAGATTTTTTCGGAAGGAGTATGGGTGCAATTTTTATTTCTTTTAAAGTTTTGGATTGATGACAGTTCTCCTGGCTTTGAAAAAACAGACATCGCTATAGAAAAATCTGTGAATACTGTTTTTGATGTTTTTGATAATACTCCGTTAGAAAGTATTATAGATTTCGGGAAATTTTTATGGAAAGAAAAAGTAACATAGTTTAACTATATTGAAAACACTAGATAAAATACCAACGAGTAAGATTGAGCGCACCGGAAAACTTGTACAAACCGGAGTAAAGATAGGTGGGAACTATCTAAAATATTATGGAGAGAAAATAATCAATCCCACTATTAATAAAGACAAACTCAATAAAAACAATGCAGACGATATTTATGATGGTTTAAAAAGTTTAAAAGGCAGTGCATTAAAGGTTGCTCAAATGCTAAGTATGGAAAAAGACTTATTGCCAAGTGCATATGTTGAGAAATTTTCTTTGGCTCAATTCTCTGTACCTCCTTTATCTGCTCCTTTGGTTAGAAAAACTTTTAAAAAATATTTTGGAGAATACCCTGAGGCAATTTATGATTTTTTTACTCCAGATTCTGAAAATGCAGCTAGCATAGGTCAGGTACATAAAGCAAAGCAAAAAGGAAAAGAATTGGCTGTTAAAATTCAATATCCAGGAATTGCAGAAAGTATAAGTAGTGATTTAGCCATTGTAAAACCGATAGCAGTAAGGATGTTTAATTTACAAGGGAAAGATTCTGAAAAGTATTTTAAAGAAGTAGAACACAAATTGGTTGAAGAAACAAACTATGTATTAGAGTTAGAACGTAGTAAAGAAATTACTGAAGCATGTAGTGTAATCCCTAATATTGAATTTCCAAAATATTACAAAGAACTCTCTAATGAAAGAATCATCACTATGGATTGGATGGTTGGAAAACATTTAAGTGAGTATACTAAGAAAAACTTTTCATCAGAAACAGGAAATAAGCTAGGACAAGCATTATGGGATTTTTATATGTTTCAAATACATGGATTAAAGAAAGTACATGCAGACCCACATCCAGGAAACTTTTTGGTAGGGAATAATGAACAGCTTATTGCTATTGATTTTGGTTGTATCAAAGAAATTCCCGAATCTTTTTATATACCATATTTTGAATTAGCTAAGCGTGAAAACTTTGAGAATGAAGAAATTTTTAAAGAAAAAATGTATGAATTGGAGATTTTAAGAGAAGATGATTCATCAGAAGAATTAAAATTCTTTACTGCATTGTTTAAAGAGATGCTCAGTATTTTTACAGCGCCGTTTAACAAAGAGCATTTTGATTTTGGAGATGATGTATTCTGGGAGAAAATTGCCAATTTAAGTGAACGCTTTTCAAAAGATACTAAGATTCGAAAAATGAATGGCAATAGAGGGTCTAAACATTTCTTATATATTAATAGAACATTTTTTGGCTTGTATAATTTATTATACGATTTAAAAGCCAATGTAAAAATTGATAATTACAAACAGTACTTGTAAGTAACAATATGGTTTATATACAAAAAGCACATTCTTTTAAAGGATGTGCTTTTTGTATATATGAAGATAAATGAATACTTTAAGAAGGCTTTAATTTTAAAGAATTATTAATAATGAGTAAATTGCGAACTTGTTTTTTAAATAATGTTTAAATTTATTTAAAAATAGTTGATAATAAAGCAAAATATGACATATTATGTATAACTCTAAAATTGCAGGTTTAGGCTATTATGTGCCAGAAAATGTGGTAACAAATGATGATCTTTCTAAATTAATGGAAACGAATGATGAATGGATCCAGGAAAGAACAGGAATTAAAGAAAGAAGACATGTAGTCAACGGAGATGGAGATACAACAACCTCTATGGGAGTAAAAGCTGCTAAAATAGCTATTGAGCGTTCAGGAATCTCTAAAGATGATATAGATTTTATTGTTTTTGCAACCTTAAGCCCAGATTATTATTTCCCTGGGCCAGGTGTTTTAGTACAGAGAGATTTAGGTATTAAAACAGTAGGAGCTATAGATGTTAGAAATCAATGTTCTGGATTTGTATATGCACTTTCAGTAGCAGATCAATTTATTAAAACAGGAATGTATAAAAATATTCTAGTAATTGGTTCTGAATTACATTCTTCTGGTTTAGATATGACTACAAGAGGAAGGGGTGTTTCTGTTATTTTTGGTGATGGGGCAGGAGCTGCAGTTTTATCTCGTGAAGAAGATACCAATAAAGGAGTATTATCAACTCATTTACACTCAGAAGGGCAGCATGCTGAGGAATTATCTTTAACAGCTCCGGGAATGGGTACTAGATGGGTAACAGATATAATTAATGATAATGATCCTGATGACACCTCTTATTATCCACATATGAATGGTCAATTTGTGTTTAAAAATGCTGTAGTTCGCTTTAGTGAGGTAATTATGGAAGGGTTGCAAGCTAATAAGCTAGAAGTATCAGATATTGATATGCTAATCCCTCATCAGGCGAATCTTAGAATCTCACAATTTATTCAAAAGAAATTTGGACTTTCAAACGATCAGGTGTATAACAATATTATGAAGTATGGGAATACGACAGCTGCTTCTATCCCTATCGCATTAACTGAAGCTTGGGAGAATGGTAAAATTAAAGAAGGCGATACTGTAGTTTTAGCAGCCTTTGGAAGTGGTTTTACTTGGGGGAGTGCTATTATAAAATGGTAACACTTTCTAGCTCCTAACAAAACCTATATTTTAAACTTATTAATATAGGTGGTTTTTTACAAAATCTTCACTGTATGTTTTAATTTCATTTCTTGTCTTTCGAAAAGCTTCTACAATTTCTTTTGCATTACCTGAAGTCTTAGATGGATCGGTAAAATTATGATGTAATTTTATAGCAGAAGAAGGAAATATTGGACAACTTTCATTTGCATGATCACAAACAGTGATCACGTAATCAAAATTTACTTCAGAATATTCATCTACATGATTTGAAGTGTGTTTAGAAATATCAACACCATCTTCAGACATAATTCCAACAGCAAAAGGATTAAGACCATGTATTTCTATCCCTGCGCTATAGACAGTTGCTTTTTCTTTTGCAAAATAACTTAAATACCCATGAGCCATTTGGCTTCTACAAGAATTTCCAGTACAAAGAACAAGTATATTTTTTTTCATTTTTTATAAAGAGATAAGAATTGATTAACAACAACCACTTCCTAGTTCGCAACTATTATTTTGTATTTCTGAGAGTACTACTTTATTTTTTTCCGGGCGCACAGGCATGCAGCAAGCAGATGCATCTTCTATTTCATAATGAGGATCATTAAACTCTGCATCTTCATGAAAATAATAAACTTCCCATTGAACACCATCAGGGTCATCTACCCAAAATTTATCTTGAACCGCATAGCAACAAGCTGTTCCTATTTCTTCTAAACTTACAATATTATGTTGTTTGGCAATACTTAATCTTCTTTCCATTTCTTCTTTTGTAGCCACTTGAAAACCCATATGACCAAAATTAGATTGGACACGGTCTTTATTTTCAATAAATGAAATAATTAAAGAAGGTTCTTCAAGGATATATTTTGCATATCCAGTTTTAATCTTATCGGCACTTTTTCCAAAAAAAGTATTGTAAAAGTTTACAGTGGCAGCGAGATTAGATACATATAAAGAAACATGCATTCTTGGAAAAACAGGAGTATTCATAAATTTGCTTTTTTAATGTTTTTAGCAGCAATCTTCATCATTGCTAGCAGTTTTATAAGAATCTAAAAAAGAAGATAAAAGGTTTTTATGTGTATTCCAGTTTGTATCGTCAATACAGTAACAAATACTTGTACCTTCTATGTTTCCTTTTATGATCCCGATTTGTTTTAATTCTTTTAAATGTTGTGATATTGTAGGTTGTGCCAAACCAATTTCATCAACGAAATCTCCACAGATGCAAGATTTTGTTTTTACTAAATATTGTAATATGGCTACACGAGCAGGATGTCCTATAACCTTAGCAATAGTAGCAATCTTATTTTGAGAAGACGTGTAAATATTTGATTTGGTAATTCCCATTACTTAATTAATATATAGCAATATTACAATTAAAAGAAATACAAACAAAAAAATCCGGGAGATAATTCTCCCGGATCGGTTTAATAACTAACAATTAATACTAACCATCAACTATAAAATTGCATAGTTATTACTCTTAAAAGGTATCGATTACTACCTTTGGTTCTTTAATTAACTGGTGATTTAAGTTAAAAAAATACATGTTTGTTTATTTGTCAATTCATTCTCCAAAAACTGATCGCGTTGATTGATGTCAGGTTTGCATTAAATTGACGACCAGTTTTATTAGATGTTACATTATTAAATTATATTTAACATACTTTAACAATATGAAGATAACATTAGTTATAGGAGCGTCATTAAAACCAATTCGATATTCATACATAGCTATCAACAAACTGATAGCTGCAGGAGAAAAAGTCGTAGCTATTGGATTGCGTAAAGGAATTGTAGCGGGAGTATCTATAGATACAGAAATGAAACCTTATCAAGATATAGAGACGGTTACTTTATATTTAAATTCAACACGACAAGTTTCATATTATGATTATATAATATCTCTGAAACCTAAAAGGGTGATATTTAATCCTGGAACTGAAAATATGGAATTTATTGAGTTGCTTCAAAAAAATGGGATTATAGCAGAGGTGGCTTGTACATTGGTGCTACTTTCTACGAATCAATACCAAACCAAGGAAGGTTAAAAACCCATTTAGAATAAGAATGAAAAAGCCAAATTTAAATCCAAGCCATACTTCACTATTTAAAGAAATAATATAAGCTAATACAGGAGACATTATTGCAATTAAAGGAACCCATTTATCTTTAACGTTCCATTTGGTGAATAACCCAAAACTGTAAAGACCTAATAGTGGCCCATAGGTATATCCAGTAAAAATGAAAAGCTTTATGATTACACTTTCATCTTTAATAATATACTTAAAACTAACAATAACCAAAATTAATAATATAGATACAAGCACATGTATTTTCTTCCTAATAGCTATCTGTTTATCTGTAGTATATTTTTTTTCTATATCGAGTATGTCTACACTAAAAGAGGTGGTTAGAGAAGTTAAAGCGCTATCTGCACTGCTATATGCAGCTGCTATTAACCCAATTAAAAAGAAAAAGAAAACAGTAGTACCCAGATAGTCTTTTGCTAATACCGCAAATAGATCGTCTTTATGCGCATCTATTCCATTTTTTTGTGCATATACAGTAAGTAAAAGCCCCAGGGTTAGGAAAACAAAATTTACAATAGTAAGCACTATAGTAAACCAAAACATGTTTTTTTGTGCATCTTTTAGGCTTTTACAGGTTAAGTTTTTTTGCATTAAATCTTGATCTAGCCCAGTCATAACAACTGCAATAAAGGCTCCAGATATAAATTGTTTCCAAAAATAATCTGCACTTTTTATATCGTCAAAAAAGAAAACCTTTGAAAGATCACTTTGAGAAATATAAGTAACTAACCCAGTTTCAGAAATACCTAAATCATCATAAATTGCATAAATAGCGACTCCTACTGCTATAAGCATAAATAATGTTTGTAATGTATCTGTCCAGATAATAGTTTTTATACCAGATTTAAATGTATATAGCCATATAAGTAATATGGTAGTAACAACTGTTAGCCAAAAAGGAACTCCAATAGCATCAAACACAATAATTTGCAACACATTAGCCACTAAAAACAATCTAAAACTAGCTCCTACAATACGCGATATTAAAAAGAAAGATGCTCCTGTCTTATAACTATAATTACCAAAACGCCCTTCTAGATAGGTGTAAATTGAAGTTAAATTGAGTTTGTAATAGAGCGGTAATAGAATAGTGCCTATAATTAAATATCCTAAAATATATCCTAAAACAACTTGCATGTAGCTAAATTGGGATGCTTCAACAGCCCCAGGAACAGAAATAAAAGTAACCCCACTAAGTGAAACACCAATCATTCCAAAGGCAACAATATACCAAGGAGATTGTCTTTTAGCCTTGAAGAAAGTTTCGTTACTATCATCATTACCAGTTAAGTAAGAGATAAGAATTAAAAGTCCAAAATAGGATCCTATGAGAAGAAAAACATACGTAGGTTGCATAAATGTGAATTATTTACGTTAGAAAAGTACGAAAAGTGCTTGACATACGTATATATGGAAACAAGTTTCTATTTTTTTATTATAAATAAGAAGTAGGGTTTTTGTTTTTTAAACTGTTATATATATGATATGGAGTTTAAAATTATTAATTGTTAAGCTCTTAGTAACCAAATTGAACTAGAAACCTAATCAAAAAAAAGAAAAGTGATGATGGCATTTTTATTAATATTATCAGGACTCATTATGGTGAATGTTTTTCTTTTATTATTTAGTGTAAATAATAGTAAGCTAAAGCATAAACACAACAAAAGTAATTTGTTTCCAAAGGAGAGTACTTCTTATGAGATATCCGAGCGTCAAGGAAGTTTTAGAAAAGCAGGATAATTATTTTAAATATTATCTCTGAATGATGGGCAAAAGATACAATTATTGTATTTTTGCCCCTATGGAATTTTCATCAAAACTCCTTGAAAATGCAGTGTATGAAATGTCTCAATTACCAGGGATAGGTAAAAGAACTGCATTACGACTAGTATTACATCTTCTAAGACAATCTAAAGACCAGACATCTCATCTATCACAAGCGTTATTGAACTTGCGTAATGAGATTAAATATTGTGAAAGTTGTTACAATATTTCTGACGTAGAGCTTTGTGAGATTTGTGCAAACCCAAAAAGAGATGCGAGTTTGTTATGTGTGGTAGAAGATATCAGAGATGTAATGGCCATAGAAGATACAAATCAATTTAATGGGTTATATCATGTGTTGGGAGGGAAAATATCTCCAATGGATGGTATTGGTCCAAATCAATTAAATATTACAGCACTCGTAAATAAAGTAAGAGAAGAAAAAGTAAAAGAAATTATTTTTGCTTTGAGTTCTACAATGGAAGGAGATACTACTAACTTTTATATTTATAAACAAATAGAACCTTTTTCTATAGTAACATCAACAATCGCAAGAGGTGTTTCTGTAGGGGATGAACTAGAGTTTGCAGATGAAGTAACTTTGGGAAGAAGTATTTTAAATAGAATTCCATTTGAAAATTCTTTAAAGAGTTTTTAAGTATTTTTTTAATTTATTAGCGTAAAATAGAAAAACATTTAACTTAATTTTATTGTAGATAATTCAACGATATAGCGTTTTTTTAATTAATTTCGCAAACTGATAATAAAAAAGCACCCTTAAAATAATAATATGGCAAGGTTTGAATTGAAATTACCCAAGATGGGTGAGAGCGTTGCAGAAGCAACAATTACAGCATGGCTAAAAGAAGTTGGAGATCCTATAGAGATGGATGAGGCTGTTTTAGAGATTGCAACTGATAAAGTAGATTCTGAAGTACCCAGTGAAATAGAGGGTGTATTAATAGAAAAGTTATTTGATATAGATGATGTTGTAAATGTTGGTCAAACCATTGCAATTATTGAAACAAGTGGTGAAGGAAGTGTTTCTGATGAAGTTATTGTAGCAGAAGAAGTGAGTGAAGCAGAATTTGAAGCTGCAGCAAATGCAGTTGAAGAAACTGTTAACACGGCAAAAGAAACAGTTGCAGCTAGTGATGATGTTTTGAATTTTGAATTAACAGATCGTTTTTATTCTCCACTAGTAAAAAATATAGCAAAAGAAGAAGGTATTTCTATGGATGAGCTTGAAAAAGTCTCAGGTTCTGGAAAAGATGGAAGAGTCACAAAAGATGACATATTAAATTATGTAACCTCTAAAGGAGGTAGTTCTTCTCAAGTTTCAAAAGAAAAAGCAGAAGTTACAGAGAATATTCCAGCTCCAGTAAATAAAGCACCAAAAGTGAATAAACCACCAGTTTCTACTCCTGTATCTGTAAGTGGAGAAGATGAAATTATAGAAATGACCCGAATGGGGAAATTAATTGCCCATCACATGCGCGAAAGCATTAGTACATCTGCTCATGTTCAAAGTTTTGTGGAGGTTGATGTAACAAATGTTGTAAATTGGAGAAATAAGAAAAAAGGAGAATTTGAAAAACGTGAAGGTGAGAAATTAACATTTACTCCAATCTTTATGGAAGCGGTAGCAAAAGCATTAAGAGATTATCCTATGATGAATATTTCTTTAAATGGAGACACTATTGTAAAAAAGAAGAATATAAACTTAGGGATGGCAGCAGCCTTACCAGATGGAAATTTAATAGTTCCTGTAATTAAAGATGCAGATCAATTGAATTTGGTTGGACTTGCTAAAAAAGTAAATGATTTAGCAAATAGATCGAGAGCAAATAGGTTAAAACCAGATGAAATACAAGGAGGTACTTATACTGTAACTAACGTAGGTACTTTTGGAAGTGTTTTTGGAACTCCTATTATTAATCAACCACAAGTAGGAATATTGGCACTTGGAGCTATTCGAAAAATTCCAGCAGTTATTGAAACGCCAGAAGGTGATTTTATAGGAGTGAGAAGTAAGATGTTTTTATCTCATAGCTATGATCATAGAGTGGTTAATGGAGCGTTAGGAGGGATGTTTGTAAAAGCTGTTGCAGATTATCTTGAGGCTTGGGATTTGAATAGAGAAATCTAAAAAAATAGAATGACTAGTCCTAAAAAACCGTTACAGTTTTTAATGGATTAAAAATAATTAAAT
>CAYMDH010000039.1:26851-36509 GCA_964389205.1 uncultured Flavobacteriaceae bacterium | reverse complement strand
TCAAGAAACAAGATACGAATTATTTAAAAAAATTAAATTTTAGTGCAAAGGTCTCGATACATCTATTCCTTGAGTTTGAATTTGACTGTAGCCTTTTGGTTTATAATATGATTCTTTTCTGTATGACATTAATCTTTAATTTATAATTCTCCTCTGCGCTTTACTAATTCTGCTTTAATTTCTTTAGCCCTGGTCTCGTTTAAACTATATCTCCACATGACCCATACAGCAAGTGCTGCAGTTCCAGCAGGGACAATAATGTCTGCTATTCTAAGATTATTCATTGTTTCTATAGATTGCTCAGTAACATTAGGATCAAAACCAACTATACTAAGAATAACACCTCCAAGAACTAATGCCATTGACTGACCTATTTTAACCATCAACCAATAAATTGCTCCAAAAGTACCTTCTTTTCTAGGCATTCCATTTTCTAATTCATCCAAATCGCAAACATCTGCTGTCATAGACATCATTAAAGTAAATAATCCTCCCATACCAAAAGCAAACAATGGAATTGGCACAAATATGAGCCATGGAATTTCATTTCCTGGATCTATACTAAACCATGACATTCCTATGCTATCTAGTATTGGATTTAACCATTCAAAAAGAGAACCAACACTAGATGTTAAACTCTTACCAAATTCAGTCTGATTAAATTGGCTATTTAAATCTTTGTCAAAACCCCACCATTTTAATACATAACCGATAATTGATATGACAGTTGAAATAATAAACGCTTTTCGTTTACCCCACTTATTTGATATTCTTGATATTATAGGTATCACTATAAATGCCGTTAAAATAGCATTAATGGTATTAAACCAGGCTGGCCAGGTACCTGCCATTTCATAACTTCCGTTATACATATAAAATACAATGATAAAAACACCAAAGGCAGCTACAAGTTGAAATCCATTAAAGACTAAAAATGTTGCTCCGCATAGTTTCATAAATGGTTTGTTTTTAGAAACCTGAATGATTCCTGCATACAAATCTTTCATATTTGCAGCAAGTGTTTTGAAATTGATTTCTTTACGATTTTCCATATGTGATGCATCAATCCCTTTACAAAACAGTGCTGGTAAAATCCCAAAAACGACACATAATGCACCAACAATAAGCGCCATTGTACGCACACCTTCTGTTTGAGTGTTAAACGTATTTGAATCAGGTATGATTACATATAGCCAAGGCACAATCATCCAGGCTATTTGCCCCATAGTATTGGAAAAAGCCATTAAACGTGTACGTTCATTATAATCTGAAGTCATCTCATAACCAAGGCCCACCAGTGGTGTTGCAAACATGGTATTTCCTATAAGGAAAAGTAATTGAAGAACCATTACATGCCAAATGATATAAGATTGTGATGCATTGTCATCTATTTGCCACATTAAAAAGAAAAGAATACCACTTATAATGGCTCCAACAAAAATATATGGCCTTCTTCGCCCCCACTTAGATTTGGTGTTATCTGAAATAAAGCCCATTATAGGATCTGTGATAGAATCAAATATTCTTGGCAACCCCCCTAAAAGTCCAGACCATAGAGGATCTACACCCCAGGCTGTGAGTAAGAAGAATTGAATGAAAACACCTAATGTTCCTGGTAGAATATTCAATATGAAATGCCCTGCTCCAAAAGCAGATTTTTGACCAATTGGGACTTTAGTAGTACTCATAATTATTTGATTTAGTTAGTTGGAATTAGTATCGTTTGAAGCGCTTGCGCTCCGATAGTAATCACGTTAGATTTTCCATTAAGATTAAGTTGAAAGTTTTGAGATATTTCTCCTTCATTAAAAACTACCACGGCTATAGTACCATCTGGATTTTTAGCCGCTGTAACTTGTAATGCTTCGTTGGTATTATCTACTTTAATAATTTTTGCATCAGGGCGTATATATTTGCTAAAATGTGCCATAACATAGTATAGCGGTGTGTAGTAAACTTCATCCTCATCAGGGTTTACAATAATAGGAGCAACACACCAGTTTTTAAACCAGTTTGGGCCTCCTTGTTTATCTAAAACCATGTTCCAGTCTACCCAACCATCTACCCAATTATTAAGACAACCTATAATATCTCTAGCGTATCTATTTACGGGAGCATATTTTGGGTGCAAGTATTTTTCTTCTTCTTTGGCCCAATCCCATCCCCAATCTGTAGATTCTTTACGCCAATACCAATCGTCATCTTTCCATTTTGGAACTTCAGAATCTACACACCCTTCTGTTTCTATCAGGTATTTATCAGGTGCTTTTTGATGCGCATATTGCAATGCTTCAGGAAACACCTCAAACGTACTTTCGTACCAATGAATTGCTGTACCATCATAGTATTTAGAAGATGCTTCGGTAGCATACATTACATCTACCCATTCCTTTACACCTGCTCTATTTTGATCATACCCTAATATGATTTTATCTCCATAACCATCAGCCTCTAATTTTGGGCCTAAATGATGTTGTACAAAATTGGTCATCTCTTCGGGTGTATAGTGCATACTTTCCCAGTTATTACCATTCCCATGAGGTTCATTTTCTACAGTGAACCCCCAAATTGGGATGCCTTCAGCTTCATAAGCATCTACATACTTTGAAAAGAACAAAGCCCAGGTATCATAGTATTTTGGAAGTAATTTTCCGCCAACCCAATTGTTGTTATCCTTCATCCAGGGCGCAGCCGTCCAGGGAGATGCAAATAACTTAAACCCGTCTTCTGAAGCAGTCATCGCATCTTTAATCATCGGGATTAAATCGTCTTTATCATCTTGAATGGTGAAATGTTCTAATAGCATATCGTCCTCTATTGGAGAATATGAATATTGACTTAGAGAAAAGTCACAAGAATTCATATGAGTCCTTGTTAATGAGTAGTTTGCACCCTCTTTACTAAAATAAGCTTTGAGAATTTCATCTCTGTTCTTTTTACTTAATTGGTTGAGTAAATAAGCTGAAGATTCTGTGAAAGCGCCTCCAAAACCTGTAATTTTTTGATAGGTCTGCGTTGTGTCTAGTTCTACAATAAATTCTGATGTTATATCAACATCTGGTTCTATTGATGTTAATTTATTTCCTATTCTTGAAGTTTCATAAATTTCAATCTCAAGTGTTTTTTGTTCGTTTCCGCAACTCATTAGTAAGAGTATTACAATCAAATATGGTATAACATTAATTTTCATTAGTAACTGTATTCTGAAATTAGTGTGTCTTTTTCTCTTGGAATCATAACGCTATTCATTAATATTCCAAGATTTCCATCATAGGTTTTCTTTATGGTATTTCCGTTTCTTCCCAAGCCTTTAAATGTATTTTTATCTACCAAATCCCAGAGCGCATATTTTGCTTGCCCGTCGATAGTAAAAAGACCAAAATGATTTTCTGAACCTGAGGGGTTTATAGCATCTTTCCAAGATTCATCAAAAGCTTCGAAATAAAAACAGGATATATTACTACTATTGGTCCAATCTCTCATGTATTTATAATACAATCCTTCTTTATATTCATCTGTAGCCTTAGAGCCATCATTCCCATAAAGCTCGGAAGCAAAACTCGCCCATCCTGTTTCTCCAATATGAATAGGTTTGTCTATATCTAAACTCAACATATAATCCCGAACACTATTGTATTGTGATTTGGCATACGTCATTGCTCGTTGCATTATTCTTTCTACCTGTTCTGGCTTACTAAATGTTACTTCTTCATTAGATATACCCCAAAATGCTGGATTGTAATGTGTATCATGCATTGGGTAGGTATGTATAGAGATATAGTCTACTGCTTTAATCAATTGATTTAAATCATCGGTATGATAGTTTGGCGTACCACCACCCCATGAGGCAAAATTATCAGAACTTGTAATCCAAAGATCTTTGGATAGTTCTCCTTTAGATTTCAAGCCTTGCAAATGATTCACCCATTTAAGAATAATGGCAGGTTGTACATAATAACTTGTTGCCCATTTTACCATAGCTTCGTTACCAACAGCAACAATTTTTACGATATCCGGATAAGCATTAGCTAAGGTAACTGCTCGTTGTATTTCTTCTGTATTATTAGGGCTTTCTACTTCATGATTTGGAACTTTATCTGTCCATGCATTAAGACAATCTATCCAGGCTCCTAACATCACATACATCTCAAAATTTGGATCTTCATTTTTTATCGAGCTAATAGCTTTCAGGATATTAGATGCGTGAGGTAATTTAGTTTGCACATTATAGGTTCTTAAAATTCTAATTCCCATGGCATGGAGAATTTTTATATCCTCTTTTAATTCTTCTAAAGTAGGTTGAACATCTCGTGTATTTACCCTGTAACCTCCATATGAAATGGCTAAATAATCTGAATTACCCAGTATATCTTTTGCTGTCACTTTTTGTGTCTGCATTCTTTTTTCTTCTTTTTTACTATCCTTACATGATATGATGAATACTACCAACAAAATAAAAAACGATATGTTGAGATTCATCTTTTGCATTTTCATTTAAGTATTGAAGCGTTTATACTAATCTTTATACTTTGAATTTTATCAGTTCTACAAAATATTTCGGTACTGTGTTCTGTATCTAATACTAATCCGTCTTTAGTAAATTGAGAACCATTTGCATTCGTTATTTCTATGCTATTAGTACTAGAAATACTATAGACCACAGGAATCTGACAATACGTAAATGCTAAACTGCCTTTTGAAATTTCCAATGATTTTGACAACCCATCAATGCCTACATAATTGAAAGTTGTATTAGATGACAAAAACTCTTCTCTTCTCAATAAACTAGGATAAAAATTAAGCGATCCTTTTTTTACAAAAACACCTAATTCTCCTATTCTACTTAGAATATCTTCTTTTACTTGCCCTGTCATTCCTGGTTGTTGAGCCCCTTTCCCTGCAGGTGTGTGTGAATAAGGATCTGTTGGAAAAGCTCCATATAATTGCGGTGATTTGTGAACTCCAATACCTTCGCTAATTTCGTAATAATGCGCTAGCAATCTGCCTACAATTTCTTCACCTTCATTTTCTTCTATGGCTTTTAGACAGGATTCCTGAACTGCAAGTTGTAATTTAGAAACCATATGCCAATAGATAGATCCTAAGCCTTCATAGCCATAAAAGGTTCCTGAACGCCCGGTAAATGCTTTATGGTTAAATACATCTTCATAAATTTGAAAAATTTGTTGCTTTTCTTTCTCCACCAAACCTTGATAAGTTTCATCAAGATTACCTAATGCGTTCTCCAGACTACTTACATTATTAAAGCTACCGTTAAAATGATAATCCCCATTTATATCTTCAATAATAACCTGCTTGTTTTTTTCTTTCAATAATTGTGTCAATAAAGTAGACGCCAATGCTTTGCTTTTAGGAATTGTGTTCTTTTCCATAAAACGAGGCAGATCTTTATTAGGATATAACAAATAACTGTATTGATCTGGACGAAATAGTTTACTATGCTTCATTCTGTCTAATACTTGCAGTGCATTTCTTGCACTCAGAAATCCAGAGCTTAGTACGGCAACCTGACCTTCAAGCATTTCTTCTAGGTGAGAAATTTTTATTTCTTCATCATTTACCAGCGTCATTAGATTATAGGCATGATGCATATTATCTTCTCGCTTATTTGCTTCAATGGTATGTTCTAAGAAATTTAAGGTAGTCTCTATAAATTTGATAAGTGCTTCTTTATTTAAAAGTGCTCTTTCTCCAGAAAAGGCTTTGTTATAAATTGTAGTTCTATAAAAACTTCCTGCATTCCCTAAACCGTCTAAAAGAAATTTCTTGTTTTTATCAGATATAGTACCAGACAATAAATATTTGTTAGTTTCTAAAGTATCTAATATCTGATCGAAGAATATTTTTAGTTCTTCAGATATTTCATAATTAGATATTTCAGAAGCATGAACCACTTCTTTAAAAAATTTCAAAAAACGCCTTAAATAATTAAGAGTTACCATAGAAACACCATTCCCAACCAACGCATTATTTGCATCATTCCACTCTGGTCGTTGTGTATTGAGCCAAATTCCTGCTTCAGGTATAAAATTGGAAACTTTTGCCAGTATAGTAACTAGTATTTTCTCTATAAAGTTAACTTTATGGATAAAATAGTTTTTATCACACAATAGTGCTCCGTCTGCTCCTAGTTGTTCCTTTTTGGTATGAATTTCTTTGTCTAATGTATCATCAAACTCAATAGTATCTTTTGGATTTTTAAGTATTTCTTTATATGGTTTTATTTTATAAGGAACATTTGCATAGACAAACAAATCTTTATTAAAAAAGCTAGCTAATTTGCCAGGCTTATGATTTTCAATAAGTTCTAAAAATTTCAATAAATAAATAATTTGATGATCTCCCCAATATCCTATGTATGACCAAGGGTCATCTGGTTCTATAGCTTCCCAATCAAAACCATCTTTAGTTACTCTATAAGGGTTATATCCGTCAAAGGTTGTTGCATTTAAAAACTTGTGAATCATACTCTCTGCAAATTCCGGATATGCATATACCAAGGCTTCCCAATTTTGAAAAATATCACGCCAATTTCCCTCATAATCCAATACTTTAGAGCCATCGATTTCGTTTCGCGTATTAATTGAAAATCTATTCCATGGACGACTAGGGTCACCATGTCTACGGCTGAATTTTAAAGGCATATATTCTAAACACAGTCTTCTGAAGTTTTTATCGGTGTTTTTATAGGCTATTTCTTTTAACTCAAATAAAGAAAATGTTTCAGGAAGTGAACCTAGAATCGATCTTGATTTTGAAAAGACTTTACAATTTGCTTTGGATAAGTAATTAGAAAAGTCCTTTTTTTCAATGGTATAATTATTATCAAAAATACCTCCTCGCATAATATTGAATAATGTATTCGAGAAGTGCCTTGTATCTTTCTGTCTGTCGTTTGTTAATTGCAATCCATCAGAAGAAGCATTAAGCTTTATTAAATTCTGCGTCCCAAGGTCTATATCCTTTTTAACTTTGTCTCCAAGGTTTTCATCATTTTTTATCTGATAGATTAATTTTACAATATCTGAATGGTCTAAATTAAGATTAGCAACTGTATACCAATTGTTTTCAGAATTTGTATTTAAAACAATCTTAGTATTTATAAAATAGGCCCCTTTTTCTGCCTTAATATCAGTTTCTTCAACTATATCTTTATTTACTCTAAAATTATCTAATTGTAAAGATGACACTAAATATTTTGGGGTTTCAATACCGTAAGACCAAACTATATTGGCCTTTAAGGCCTCACTTGGTTCTGCTTTATCGACAATAATAGCACTAAGTGCATAGATGCCTAATCCATATTCTTTCTCTAATTGATTGCGTTTGTAGGCATCCACTAAATTACTCACACGAGTTTGAGTATCTGATGGCACACCATATGGTAATATATTTTGAAGACCATCTAGTATTTTAATACTTAGTGGTAAATCCCCTGTATTAGTTAATGAAGATTTCTTGATAAATCCATAGGCATCACTTGAATTCCATTCGTATCGAAATATTAAATTCAAGCTGTGATTTACTTCTTCGAAAATGATCTTATTCCCAAACCTATTTTTATAGAGATTCCTCGATACCTTATACAAATCTTGTTGTCGTATTGAAAAAGGTTCCCAGAGATGTTTTTCATCGATCCAAAAAATAGATTTACTCCCGGTAATCTCAGCCGATTCTATAATTTTATCATCGGTATAATATGGGAATAGTGCATATTCGCTATTTTTTCGCCCAGCAGAAATCCCTCCATTACTACCTAAGAACATCCAGTGATTTGAATCACTGACGATGCTCATAAAAAAAGATTTCATTTGATCGCTATTAGCAATTTTATAATAGGCTTCATTGCCTACTTTTATTATTTCTCCATTTACATGTTTTTCAGTACACTGAACTTTTTGATCACGTATATGTAAAGTTTTTTGCATCATTTATAATTGATTGTTATTATCAATTGAAAAGTGTGGGCCTTAATTAATATCTAACCTGCCTTGTTTAGTTTATGCTTAGATTTTAATAAGAGTCAATAAAATTCGAACTATAAATATTTTACATTTACAATAGCTACTTAAAACTATTATTGATTGGTAAATCCATATATACGTACATAATCTACTACCATAGTTTGCGGTAGTGGTGTACTATCTGATGGAAAACCAACAAACGAACCTCCAACAGCTACATTAAGAAGTACAAAAAATGGTCTTTCATCAAAAACCCAATCTCCTCCTTCTGGCGTATCTTCTCTGGATATCCTGTTAAAACGAATGCCATCAAGAAAGAAATCTACAAAATCCGGAGTCCATTCAACAGCGTAGATATGAAAATCGTTATCGAATCTATCTTCAATTAGGTCAAATGTATCTGTAAGTGCTCCTCCTCCTGAAAACCCTGGACCATGCATACTTCCATGTGTTCTAAATGGCTCTTGACCTCTTAACTCTGAAATATCAATTTCTCCAGGAAATGGCCATATTACTGTTTCCGGATCATTATCAGGTAAAATCTCAATATTGTTTCCTAGCATCCAAAAAGCTGGCCATACTCCACGACCACCAGGCATTTGAATACGTGCTTCAAAACGACCAAATTGCTGTTCAATTTTATCTCTGGTATTAATACGTGCAGAGGTAAATTGAAAGCCTTGAAAGTTTTCTCTTCTTGCAGTTATAACCATATTACCTTCTCCGTCTAGAGAAACATTTTCTGGTCTATTTGTATAGTATTGTAACTCTTGATTCCCCCAGCCATCAATACCATTCCCAATATCAAAATTCCAAAAATCTGTATTAATTGATTGTCCTGCTGCTCCATCAAAATTATCTTCAAAAACTAAATTCAAATTAGCTTCAGGTGTAGAAACATTATTACCTTCATCATCATTACAGCTCCATACAAAACCTAGCATAGCTATACATAGAGCCCCTTTAAAAATTTCTTTTTTTAACATCATTTTCCTTTTTATTAATCTTTTTTAACTATGGTAACAAAGACCAGTACAATACTCATTTATGCTGGCTCTTTTTGTTTTATTTCACTAATTAATATCTTCTCAATCATTATTCGAGAATTATATTATCTATATAGTAGGTCTCTGAGGTAGTTGTTGGATCATTAGCAGGGTCAAAATCAGGAATTATAACAATTGCATTATAAATACTTGGGTTGAAACCTGCAAAACCAGTGGTTACAGGTCCAAAGTCAAATGTGAGTTCTACCCATTCATTCGCATTTGTTATAGTTTGTTGCAAACTAAAGTTTGGAAGACTTCCATTGTTAGGCCTTGTTTGTAGCTCAAATTGAATTACTACATTTGGTTTTGTAGAATACACCTGAACTCTAAATGTTCTAGTAGTAGTCAAATCTAGTGGAGTAGCAAAAACATTCTCCATCCCTCCAAAAAACTCTCCCCCTGCAGGTTTATTAAATGTATAAACATTTGGTGAAGTATTAATACCTCCTGATACTACATTTGACGTAATTGATCCACTAACATTGGCAGCTTCAAAAACTGCACTAAATTCTTCTCCATTTTCAAAATTTGCAGGTAAAGATGTTAGTGCAGTAACTCCACCTACAGAACCACCTCCATCATTGAAAAAGAAGATATTATCTACATAAATAGTTCCAGTAACAT
>CAYMDH010000039.1:0-26751 GCA_964389205.1 uncultured Flavobacteriaceae bacterium | reverse complement strand
AAGAAACTACATCTGCTGCATCTCTATCCACAGGTGTTGGTGCTGCCTCTGTTGGGGTTGTACCTCCACCAGCGCCACCTCCATCATTGAAAAAGAAGATATTATCTACATAAATAGTTCCAGTAACATCTACTACATCCAATATCAATTGACTAAAGTCTGCTGGGGTTCCTGTTAGTCCCGCTGCCTGTAAATCAGCTATCGATACGGTAACAGTATTCCACTGTCCTGCCGTTAGTGTTTCTCGAACATCACCTCTAGAGTCTGCATTCGCTCCTCCAAATCCATCACCACCAAAATCTACAACGCCTGCTATAAAATCAAAACTCGTAGGGGTCCAAACATCAATACTGAAATCTGTCATCCCTGTTAAATCTACTGCTGCCGTTATTGTCTCTACTCCTGCAAAGTCTAAATCTGCATATCGCAATACATCATCACCTGCTACCTGCTCATTAGTTTGAGCGCCTCCTTGACTAAAGCCTGCAAAAAACGTATCTACTGTAATATTGGTATAAGCATTACTAAATAAAGAAACTACATCTGCTGCATCTCTATCCACAGGTGTTGGTGCTGCCTCTGTTGGAGTGTCTCCACCGCCGTTACCACCAGAACCTCCTTCTGCTAGAATTACATTATCAATGACCACTACACCCGCAGCGGCTCCCATGTCAAATAATACACGACCATCTGCTGAACTGAAGTTTGCTGTAAGTTCTAATGTGAATGTTTGTGTATCAGAGGTTAAATTAACCTCTGCTGTTTGATTTGTGAAAGGGTCTACAAAAAGACCAATACCTGCAATCATGGTACGGTTACCAGTTGTTGCATCTGTTGAAGCATCAAAGGTTAGTGTAAATGTCTCTCCTTCATTAATTGCCAATCCTCGTTGGCTTAAGTTAACATTAAAAGCATCGCCTGCTGTTGCAACATCAACAAAATTAAAACTGTTTCCTCCTTCATTTTGAACATTAAAACCATTTCCTTCCCATGCGACCATACCTTGTTCAAAGTCTCCGTTTTGTAATAAATTATTTGGATCAGTTGTTGGGTCTTCTCCATCATCATCACCCATTAATTGGATATCATCTATAAAAAATACAGAATCGTCTCCAGCCGTTCCATTATTATAAATAAGAATTAATCTATTATAATCTGTAGCTTGATTAACCAAACCAGAATAATCAAAAGTAAGTTCTTGCCATACTCCTCCTGCAGTAGTAGTAGCTGTCACCGCAATTTGAGATGCTTGTCCAATTGCTCCATCTTCAAACCCTAATAATACATCTGTTCCTGCAGCCGGAGCAAGTACTAAAGCAGTAACTTGTTGTACTTGAGAAAAATCGGCAGACACATCTAAATCCATAAATATCCCTGCAAATAGCTCTGAACCTGTTACTTTTTGAGTACTTAATGCTCTAGTACTGTTGTTTAAACCTCCAACCATTGGATTAGCTCCTACACTAGAAGGTGCTCCACCAAATTCTGTAGGATTATATGCTAATGTTGTAGATTCAAAACCTATTGGTAGCATAATTTCTGTATTTTCTGAATCGTCAACATTATCTGAAGCATCTACTTGCATAAAAGTTATAGATCCATCCGCATCAATACCACTTAGTGTAGCACTAACTGTAGCCGAACCTTCGTCTGTTAATGTAGAGATTACTCCAAGTTCATCTATTGTTGCAACAGCTTCATTAGAAGAAGTATAATCAAAATATGCAGCAGTTGTTGTTACGTTTTGAGCCAGCCCATCAGGAAGATTATAAGTGGCAGAAGTTCCATCTACAGTAACTGTACTATTGTCTGATAGTGCTGTTACCTGATCGATTCCATTAAAAATCTGAGCATTTTCTAATATTATAGTATTTAAATTTTCAAATCTTACCTCATCTATAAATAACTGATAAGATTCTCCGCTATCAGCAGCTTCAGCCAAAAATAGCATTCCTCTTTCTTGAGTAAGTCTGGCTCCGTTAGGAATAGGAATAAAATATTTTTGCCATTCTGTACCTACCTGAAGCCCGCTAACATCTGTTCTAAAAACTTCTCCTCCTTCAAAACTCAATCCAAAACCTATTTGATTGATTGTTTCTCCTCTTGAGGCTCTAGCATAAAAAGTTAATACATTATATGCAGTTAGATCACGACCTATACCTGTTGAGAATACTCCTCCGGCAAAGCCTCCCTGAGGATCATTGGTATTTGGAATATCAAAACGCATTGAAGCGCTTCCCTCAAAAGCAACATCTGTATCTACATTAAATGCTGTAACTCTTGAAGTACCAAAGGCATCATATTGAAGTCCAGGGCTAAAAGTATCTATAAATACTTCAGCTATATCTGGAAATGTTGCCACTTCTAAATTTTCATCATCTGGTTCACAACCATAGCATATAAGAAGTGTTACTATTAGTAGTGACTTAAGTGTTCTTATTGTTAAAATATTTTTCATAGCTCTTTATTTTCCTATGTTTATATGTAAATACGTTCTAATTTCCCATTCGTTTCCATCAGGGAATCCTTGATCAATTGGATCCTGAAATTCAAATCTTGGAGAGAAATTATCGAGAGAACGCCAAGTATATCGGATTCCTATTTTAGTATTAGGTAAAATAAACCAGTCTGGTTTACCTAATGTGGTAGAGAGGTCTATTTTGAATTGAACAGGAAATGTTAGGTTAAAATCTCGATGGAAATCAAAAGGTCCCCAATCGTTAACTTTAACTTCTGTGAAAAGTTTTACTTTCTTATAGATAGCTCTAACATCTCCCCCATAACGATAAATTAATCTATCATCACTACCGTTTGATTGGGCATTACCACCATAAAACTTAGCTATAAAACCAAAATCTCTACTTAATTTTGAAACAATACGTGCGTTTATTTCCCATAGATCTTCAGCAGGAGGAGCGCCATCAAAAGCTTGTGGCACCCTTACATTTCCGAAAAATCCAATGGCTGCATCTTGAGTTGTAGGTAAATGTCTAAAAACAAACCCTAAACTAGCTGCAAATTTAGCTTCTTCTGAACGATCATTATCCCATTGATAAAACCATGATCCTGGTGTAGGATCCCAAGTAAATAGTATTTCACCCGCCGTTTGCCTTCTATTGGCACGTACAACAAATGGATCATCTAAAATATTTCTAGATCTTGCTGGTGCCGGAGCTCCAATTGGGATAGGGTCTACAAGAGGTTCTTGCCATAAAAAGTTAGGCGCTATCTGCAAGTTTCCAACATTATATGTAAAACCTGTTAAAAAGTTATATTGATTACCGCTTCCGCTATCTTTCAATTTCCATCCAGTAAATGTTTGGGTTGCATCTGCCCCACCATTAGCAACCAAACCTTGTGCAGCTCCCTGTGCGTACCAATTAAACTTACCGCCTGTATATTTTATTTTTGCTTTGGCTCCCCAGTTATCTTCTGAACTAATTTCATTAGTAAATACATTAGTAGTACCTGTGGCATCTGTTTGAACAACTTGATATTCGCGGCCATTGAGTGGTTGACCTCCCCAAATACCCCCAACTTCAACATCAAATTTACCAAACTTTCGTGCTGCATATATAGTTGCTCTTCTTGTTCTTGGTTGCGGAATAGCGCTGGAAGTTACCCCAGCACCTGGATCTGCAATATCTTCGTGAAATAAACCGGCTAAGGTGTATTTCCCAAACTTTCTCTGATATTTCACCAATACGGCCGGATTAGCACCCCACCATAATTCTGGACCAAAAGCAACTTTAAGTCCTTTAAATTCTTTTTTTCCTTCAAATTCAAAACCAAAAGGAGCCAAACCATTGTAAAGATCTATGTTAGCACCATAGTTCGCTTCAGGATATAATCCAAAAAAGTCACCCTCATAAGCCCAATGATAATGGCCTGTTCTATAGAATCCCTTGGTATTTACATATTTACTATTCCATTCAAATTCTGCTTGGTATACCTGAACCCTGTTAATGTCTTCCAAAATGAGATCTCCATTATCAGATTCTACAAGAACAGGACGTCCTCTATTTTCAAAAAATATTTCGTCTATAGGATTGGCAGCAACATTACCCAAAACGTTTACGGTAACATTAGCTCTGAAACCAGGAGTTGGATTTGCTTCTACACCTATATAATAAGATTCTAAATTGTCAAAACCTTGTTGATTTGGAAATGTTGTTGTGTTATTAGGGTCTGGGTTATCTGGTGTCGTGGTTCTCGTACCACCAGTATTAAAAGTAGTGAACTCGGCTCTTAGTGTACTAATTTGAATCTTACTACCAATACCTGAACCTCCTCCCGATGCTGCTTTATCTCCTCTGGCTCTCAGGACTGCGTCTATAATTTGAATGTTGCCAAAATGGTCTCCAACAGAAACCCCAGTAAGACCTTGATTGTATGGATCAAACTTATGCGCTTCTTTAAGAGCATAATAAGCAGCTCTTGGGTATAATGTATATAATCCTTTTGCATTTGTTGGACCTTTTGCACAGATTCCAAACCATTCTTCATTCATGTTATTTTCACCTTCAATAAAATCTCTTCGATATCCACCATTAGCCCAAGATGCATTATTATCGTGAACATTTAAATTGGTAGTTTGCCCAAATTTCCACCAACCATCACTAAACTGAAAGGTAAAACCACCTATGGAATTTCCAGCTTTACCAAGTCCGGCTGCATTGGCATAAATTTCTTTCCAATTTCCTACCATATAATAAGCTTGTGATTGCTGGTCTTCCTGATTTTGAATAGCATTAAAAGCATCAGCTCCAAATTCTGTAAATAGTACAGGTTTGCCATATTCTTTCTTGACTCTTTCAAATGTGTCTCCAAAAGAAATACCACGGTACATATTAGTACCATAGATGTCAATGTCTTTACACTCTTCTGCTATAATATCTAAAAAGAGAAGATCTCCATTACATATCGCTATAGGTTTATCATTAATGATTTGTTTCATGGCTACAGTCGCTTCATTAAAAAGCTTGTACATAGCTCTTGCTCGTGGTTTGACCCTGCTATCGTCTTCCGGAATATCCTCTGTTTCAGCGCCGTCCCAAAAAAGCCCGTAATTGTTTTCGTTCCCGAGTAAGAATAAAAGAATACCAGGAGTATTTTTAAATTGTTTTGCTAAATCGGTTGTTTCTTTTAATAAAATCTCTTTCACTTTTGGGTCTGCATAATCAGTATTTGGTTCCCACGCTCCATCAATGGTTAATCCATATCTTCCGAAAGAGTGATTGATCATGGTATATATACCATAATTTTCATAAATATATTGGACCCATTTTGGAGGAACTCCTACATATTGTCTTATAGCATTAACTCCCATGTTCTGAAGAAGTGCCATTTCAGCGTCTAGCGCAGCTTTGATAATATCATCTGATTGATTCCAAAATTGATAGGCAGTTGTAGCGATCGTTTGACCTCTGGGAATGTAATCCCAATTCATACCGTTTATCATAAAATCTTTACCGTCTACTTCAAGTCTTTTTCCTGTTGTATCTTCTTTAATGGATACACTTTGAGATTGTGAAAAAATGACAGTTGAAAAAAGGATTGCTACGATCCCAATGCTAATTTTCTTCATTTCTTATATTTTTAATTGCAGAACATCAAAGTAGGTTAGTTAAACATTCATTATTTTTTCTTCAACAGAAAAATGATATTCTTAAAATAAGATTGTTATAAAATTAGCGTTAAATGTTACGAATGTGTTAAAAAAGACCTCAATAAAAAACATACATCTTAAATATTGTCTATTAAAATTGCGAAATTGCTAAACAAATCCCCTGCAGTAAAGAAAAATAAACGAGATATAACCTTTTTAAAAATTAATTGAAAAGTGTTAAAAAGTGATTTTGTATGGGTAATGTTGTGTTAAAAAAGCAATGTGTTGTTGTATTACATTTCTAAAATATAATTTGTTAAGCTATCTTGATGAGATAAATTCATCTTTTTCCGTAAGCGATAGCGTTTTACCTCTACACTACGATGAGATATGTTAAGGAGAGGAGCTATCTCTTTGGATGATAAATTCAACCTTAAATACGCGCAAAGTTTTAAATCGTTTGGGGTTAAATCTGGATGAATCTTTTTAATTCTCTTTAAGAAATCTTTATCTGCGTTATTAAAAGCTTCTTCAAATAATTTCCAATCGTTGGAATCATTCAGGTTTTTATCAATAAGTTTTATAACGCTTTTAATATCTTTTTCGGTTTTAGTTCTTGTCAATTCATTTTTAATATCATTAAGTAATTCATTCCTTTTCACCAAATTCATAGTAGCCATACCCAACTCTCTGCTTTTATTCTCTATACCTTGCTGCAAGTTTTGATTCTTAAACTCTACTAACTGGCGCCTATTTTCTATTTCTTTATATTCTAACTCACGTTCTTTTTTGGTTAATAATGTAGCTTGTTGTTTTTTATAATATCTAGTATTAAAAAATTGAATAAGGCCTATGATCATAATGAAAACTAAAATATATCCTACAATTGTTAAAGGTTTTAAATACCAAGGTTTCTCTATCAAAAAAGTATATGAAGCAATATTATCTGTTATATGATCTCCAACTTTTGCTCTTACTTGAAAGGTATACTCTCCATAGGGTAAATTTTCAAAGAAAACACTTGTATCATTAGACCAGGCACTCCAATTTTTAGATATATCGTTTAATCTATATTGATAGAGTGAAGGAACCAGACTATTATAATCTGAAACACTAAATAAAAATTGCAAACTATTCTCATTATTCTTTAACTCTGGACGTTCATTAAGTTTAAGGCTTATTTGATTCTTATTCAAAACACTAAAAGACACCTTATCTATGCGTACTTTATAATTTTTAAGTTCTGACTTATGCAAATCAATTATAATATAACCTTCAGTAGTTCCGAGAAGATAAGTATTATCATCAAGCGTTAGTATATTTTCAAAACCAGAATTACTTTTTCTTAAAGTTGCAGGTAAGTCTATACTATTTATTTGTGGTTCTTCAGTTAAATTACCTGGTTCTACATAAATCACCTGATCATTAAAAAATGCCCAAAGACGTTTTTTAGGAGTATCAAAAATTAATTTCCCTGAAACATAATTATCTACATTAAAATACCCTTGCAGGAGGCTATCTTTAACAAAAGTATCATCTTGGTAATTATAGATCCCTTCACTGTTAGCATACATAACCTTATTGTTATACTTAAATAAGCTAGAACCTATACTTACTGGTACTTCATCTTGAGTATAGGAAATAATTTCTTGTAAGTCATCACTTAGTTTTAATTTAAAAACACCTCTGTATTCGTGGCTAACGAGTAATTCATCAGGCTTGGAAAATTCAAAATAACGCGATGAAATATTAAATCCCTTTATTTCTTGTTTAAAACGCCATTGTCCTTCTTGAAATTCTAAAAGTGATAACCCGTCATAATTGCCTTGTAGTAATAATCTTGGGTTTTGTTCAACTGCCTTGATATCCCAAGTACCATTTTCAGAAGTAATCTTAATGGCTTGTTGTTCAAAAATTTGATAGGTCCCATTATCGTGACCACAGAGTAGTGTATCTCCAAAATTTTTAAGTATCCATACTTGACCTTCAGTACCTGGAACTAAATCAAAGTCTTTTTCAGAATTTATGAGCTTATAAAAGAGTCCTTGGTTTGTTCCTAAGTAAAGATACTTATCCGTTTTAGCGGAAGTGTATATGGTTCCTAGTTTTCCTTTTGGATCTTTGTATGCCTTGTAGGGTGACCTAAGATTTAAAACATTAACGCCATTATCTAATCCCATCCAAATATTTCCATAGTCATCTTCAAATAAAGACAATACAGTATTATTAGATACTCCATTCTCTTGATTCATCCAGAATAGAAGATTTCCGTCTTTATCAATTTTGATAATACCGTCAGATATTGTTCCAATGATAAAATTTCCATTACGCAATTGTACAGCACTATAAACATCTGCTTTTGAGAGGAGTTCTTGAGCCTCAGTATTCCATTTGTCAGGAGAAGTATTATTATTAAGCCAATAAAATCCGTTCTGTTTGGTGAGTATTAATAATTTATCATCTACTTCAAATGCATTGATAACTTCATTATCTGATACTATAGAATCTCCAGAGACTAATATCGCTTTACCATTTTCAATCTTAAATAGTCCTTCTTTGAGGCGTTGGAAGTAAATAACTCCATTGACATTGTATACCTTTGTTATTCTGGAATCGGAATCTATGATTCTAAAATTATTAGCTTTTGCATTATATATATATAGACGATCTAAAGATTGAAACAAAATCCACTCACCCATAGGAATAATGCTCCAAAACTCTTCATCTTGAATAAAATCTTCCTCTAAAATACTACTCAAAGTTGTATATTCTAGATCACCGAAAGTATTTCGTTTCCAAAATCCAAAATCCATATAACTCCCTGTATATATTTTATCATCAATTACCGCAACAGAACGAACAATAGGTTGATTTTGGGTAGCGTGCAGGTTCCAACGAGCTCCATTGTACTCTAACAATCCTTTATTGTTGGCTATAAAAATAGTTTTATCATTAGCCTGTGCTATTGACCAATTTTGATTTCCGGCATTGTAATCTTTGGCTGTAAAAATCTCTATGGGTGGAAATTCCTGAGCGAATACCATATTGATAGAAAGAAATATCAAAAAAAAGAAAACTCTAGCAAATTTATACCACAACATAGTTATTCTCTATTTTTATTTAAATGTTAAGGTACTAAATATTATAATATGCTGTGTTAGTTGTATGTTAATAGATTTTTTTAATACTTAAAATGTTATTTTCATAAAAATTAAAACCCTGTAAATTTTCAATTTACAGGGTTTTAATAAAATTGGATACCTATTTCAGTACTCGAGGTGGGATTCACCTATGGTAGTTACCACAAAGCGTCGCTTTGAACATCTCCAAAAAAAATACTTCATATCATTCTAAAAAAGAAACGAGCTCCTTTTTTGGAACTCGCTTGCATTTTCATTTTTTGGTGATGTATTCGTACTCGAGGTGGGAGTACTTTATTTTCTTAAAAATCTAGTGTTTATAGGGATTTTTAAAGCTTGTGTTTTTAAGTGATACCGAATTGGACACCTAATAAAAAAATGATTAATTAAACTCATTTTCTATTTTTTTTAAAGACTCGATTCTTTATTTCATTAATCCGTTGTCGTATGACCTTTTCATCTTTTAAGTCTTTTCTATCTAATTTTTCATATTCTTTTATAACATCCAAATCTAATTTTTTTTTACTTTCCCTCATACTATTTTTCACCTCTTCGGAATAAATAATTTCGCCATTGAATGCAGATACTTTTTTTTTAAAATCATATTCTTTAACATGTCTATTATAATCTAAATCTTTGGTGAAATCATCTTCTCTTTCTTTTTCATAATTTTCCAAAGCGATTTCATATAACCCCTTTTTCATCGATAGTTTTACCATAATAGGGGCTACTTCGAAAAGGATAAAAATTAAAGATAATAGCATATCTGTTATTTGCAAGGCAATATCTTTCTTTGTGATACTGTGTAATGCCTGAATCCTTTTCAGAGGTCCGTCATTACTATTTAATGGTGCTTCTATTCTTTGTCTTATAGTAATTGACATATTATTTAATTCCTCTCTTTTAGTATTAAGCGCTTCTTTTTCTTTTAGTATAGATTTTTCTAAGCCTTCATACTTTAATTTTGAATCTTCCCATAATTTTTCTTTTTGTTTCGCTTGCGGACCATAACCGTTTTTACCACTAATTCCTTTTCCATTACGTTCATTGAAATAATCTATTTTTAATTTTTCAACCGTCATATTCTCTACCACCAGTGTACTATCTAATTGTTTTTCTTTTAATTCGATACTTCGAATATCTTGAGCATTTATATTTAAATCTGAATCTCTTTCTAATTTATTCTTATACTCTGATTGGTTTAAAGACTGTATTTCACTATTGATTTCTTTTTCAAAAAATTTCATTTCCAAAGGCTTTGATACCACAATACCCAAACAAAGTGCTAATAAAAGTCTTGGAGTTGCCTGTAATAGTGACTTTCTAAATCCTTTATTTATATCGATACTGGTTACCATATATCTATCTAAAGAGAAAATGGCCAGTCCCCAGAATAAGGCAAAAACAAATACTAACCAGGAAATACTTGTATCATCATTAGTAAATATAGTATTGATAAAATACCCTCCTGAAAAAGAAGCCATCATTGCTGTAATCCATAAAATTACTCCCATACTAAAATATTTTGTGACTTGGGATGGGCATTTTTCCAAAACAGGTATATAGGCTCCAGCACTTTTAGCGAAAAAGCGTGATATCTTATTTATTTTGTGACTTTCCATTTTACTATTGCTTTTTGAATGCTTTATTAATAATACTTCTTTAAGCTACTGTTATAATTATCTTATAAATTATTGAATACATTGTTTGGAGGGCTCGGAGTAAACAAAGAATCATCTGGGTTTGGATTAAATAATCCAGAAACTATGATTGACTTTTCTGTTTTTGCTCCGAAATAAGATTCTGCCTTAAGAACAAAAGTTCCTATTCCTTTTATCTTATAATTTTCTTTTTGAGTTACTTCTCCTATTTCAGGATATAAAAAGATACGATGAGCGTTTTCTATTTTCCAAGTTAACTGGAATTCATTTTTTATTTTATTTACAATCCTATAATTGAAGTCAATTATTTTCGGTGGTTTATCTGAAGTTATAATTATAGATTTTTCACAAACTTCTTTTCCAAAAGCATTTATAGCTTTTAATTCATACTCTGTATTTCTAGTTGGAGAAACTGAATATTCTTTAAGATTTGTAACATCGGTACCATTTAAAAAAACTTTATTGGCTCCACTTACCTCCCAACTTAAAGTTATATTTTCTTTCTTTTCTATTTCGTAGGTCTTTGGGTTAAAAAAAACAATCTCTGGAGGCTCGTGAATAGACATAAAAGCCTGTTCCCATTGTTCATATGTATATCTTAATACAGGTTTTGCATAACCTTCATTAAAAGTTATTTCAAAGGCTTTCTTCAATTCTTTGGGAAGTACTTTGTGATAGTAACCCAGTATTTGCTCCATATCATTTCCTTTTTCAACTTCAGGCCATTTATGTTTGGAAAAATAACTCTTGAATTGTTTTTTAGTTATTTCATTTAAAAAATTAAAAGGGTGATATTCAAAAAAAATACAAAATAGAGCTGTAGCTACCGACCAAGTATCTGTGAATATATTTACACGTACTTCATTAAGGTCTTGTATATTTTTTCCTATTTGGTCTAATATTTCTGGAGCCAACCAATCTTGAATTGTTCCAATTGTAGTTGGTTCTTCATTAGAAGCATTTCTATGATCAAATACCGCTCCGCTATCAAAATCTATTAAAGCACATGTTTTTTTATTTGTATTAATAAAAATGGCATCATCTTTAATATCCGCATGTACATATCCCAAACTGGATAAAAAATTAAGAGCTTTTATTAATTGATAGGCTATAATATATTTTTCTTCAAGCTTAAAAACAGTATAGAAATCATCATAAAGATTATCATCATCAAGAATATTTTTGAAATCAAAAAAACCTTTTTCGCTAAGATTATTAGCACTATACCCTACTACTTTTTCACTATTCCAGACACCTTCAAAACTAAATTGGGGAATAGCTAGTAATGCAGGATACATTTCTAGTAAGGATTCTCCACTATGAACAAGTTCTTCATTCTTCTTTTTTAATTTCTGTTGTAATTTTTGAATGGTATTGATGTTATTACCGTCAGTTATGAAAAATAGTTTAATCAACTGAGATTGTTTAGGAGATTTCCCATTAATCTTTAAACATTTATATATTTTTCCAAATCCTCCTCTATATTCATTGTCATCAGGGATTTCAACACTTGTTACTGAATCAAATTCAACATCTAATCCCGTAGACATACATGATTTAATAGTAATTTCAGCCATTCTTACTTTTTTGATATTCAATAGCTTTTCCGCTCATCAAAACTCCAAGTGTACAATCATCTTGCATTTGATGAGTTTCTTTCAGTTTTCCTAAATAACTATTAAGTGTTAATTCTAATCCTTTTTGATGGAGATCATGACTTTCTAGAAAAATTCGCAAATCATCAATTAAAAAAACTAATGGTTTACTTACGGACATCCATATGTTTCCATCCTCGTCTTTAGCTATATCATTTTGATCAGCAGAATAAATTCCATCGGTACAAATTACCAGAAGGTCTCCATAATCAATATTGTCTTTATTTATCTCTATAACTGAGGGAGTAATTTGGTTCTCTTCGTTCCCCAGAGCAAAATGCTTGGTTAATCCTTCTTGCCCCATAGTAGGTTCTGAATGGGGGTTTAAATAATTAGTACAGACCCATGGCAGGTAATAAGTTTCCTTTGAAAATTCTGTGATATTTCCTCTAATATGTATTATCGCTCCATTTCCTACATACCCAATAATAAATTTTTTAGCCGTTTCTATTGCCACAATGAGTGTAGTACCAAACGATAATCTTTCATCAGAAACCTCCCTATTGATATAATACTCTTCTTTTGGAATCTCGTTATTCATGTCTTTTTGTACTTGAATAAATAATTCCTGAAAATCAACTTGTTCAATATCCAATTCTTGTAAAAGAATGTCCATTCTATCAATCACAAATTTTGCTCCTTCTTTGGCAAAAGATGAAGTACCTATACCATCTGCAACCATTATGACGTTAAATCCTTTTTCTAGATATGAAACGGCATCTTGATTTTGCTCTTCTTCTTTATAGGTATTTGTACTATAAGCAACTATACTATTTTCTAAAGTATCAAGATCCATCATTATCGTATTTTAGACATAGAGCTTTCAAAAAAGGCACGTAACGAATTAGGGTCATAGGTGTTTTCAAAATTTATTACTGGGTCAGAAGCTATTTTTTTCATTAGATCTTCCGCTTCTAAGATGTGATTGTTTGGGGCACTTAAAAAAGTAGTACACATCTTAATACTAGCATTGTTTTTAATTCTATTGGCAACTTCTATTGTTTTATCGGGTTGGTGACATTCTCCATCAGATAATACTACTATGACTACAGAGCGAGGAACGGTTTCTCCATTAGTGTCCGCTAAAAATGTATTCGCCAATTCTTCTGCTTTTTCAAGACCTGTATAAACTAATGTATTTTGATTATGTCCGACAGTAGAGTCATAATCTACATTTTCATCTGTATCTTTAGCCTGTGTTATCGGTAGTTTTAAAGAGGCTATATTACCGAAAAATATTACTCCAAATGAGAAATTATTTCTTTTCCTACTCTTTTTAAATATAGATAGTACTCCTCTCATTGCTGTATTTACAGCATCTTTCTTTTTTATATTACCTTGGGCCATTTCATTCATGGAAAAACTTCCATCTAATACAAAAATTCCTAATTGATGAAACGTTTTTGGGCTTTCAGGTCTTTTAAAATTAGGAGGTGTGTCTTTACTTGTATTTGAACTTTCATTATAAAATTCTCCATTTCCTATGGGCTTTGTTATGATAATTGTATCTCCATTGTGAATAGCCAAATCTTTAAATAATATTGATTTTGATATTATGTTCCCTTGCGAATCTTTGAACGTCTCTGTACCATCTGTAGTCAGTCCTTCTGTTTTTAAATCTTCTAAAATTCCAGCAATTGTGTTTGTGGTTTCAACTTCACCTTCCATTTCTTTTCCATTGTCCTCATTTTTAAATCGTATTCGTATCATAGTGTTATTTTTTAGTTATTATCATCTTTATTTTTAGCATTAAGCAATTTGGTAGCTTCTGAAACTCCTGTTTCTAATTTTTTAATATTACTTTCTTTATTATCAGCTAATAATCGTTTTCCTATTTCATCTAACTCTCTAGTAATCTGTTCTTCATCTTCTGGATATTCTCCATTTATTCTTCTTTCATGTTCTATTAATGTTTTCAGTTTTTCCTTTTGATACACTAAAAAAAGTTTTTGACTTTCGTAATTAACTTTTCTTTTTTCGTCTTCTAATAATAGTTTTTGTTTTAAATCTTCTTTTAATCCACGTTCTACAGAATTAGGCTTTCTATTTTTAGATTTACTTGCAGATATGATTAAACCAAACTCTTCTACAATTATTTGTACTCCTTCTTTTAAATATTGATCTAAATGGTTTGTAAATTCTTCATGTTTTACACTTATAAAATCCGTTTCCCATATATCTAATCTCGATTCCAAATAGTGTTTTAAATTTTGAGCAATATCTTTAAGAATCGTATTGGTATCCCTATTCTTTAGTGCATCACATTTTGTCTTAAACGTATGCCATCCGTTTTTATCAACATCTAATACGTTAAATCGAATTTCATAACTAATTTCTCCCAGTTTATTTTCAAAAAGCACAGGATATGCTATGCCTTGTAAGGATTTAAATTTTTTAATAAGTTCTGTCTCTAAAGGCTTGCAAATTATTGTTGCGTTTAAGATTCCAAACTTCTCCTTTAATATATCATTTAGCTTAATTATCAATTCTTCAGCAGGTGATAAATTAGTTTTGTTTCCCTCACTACTTTCAAATCGCATGTAAAATTGTTCAGGAAACAGTTTATGCATAAACTGGCGTATCTCATGTATTACTATATCTTTAACCTTCCTTATAATCACATCAGATTTTGTACTTGGATTAAGAAACCAGTTCAATTTAGATCGTTCTATAATTTCTCCATTGATACTCACATAAAGTTTTACTTTTACATCGTCACGACTCGTAGCATATTCATATTCTTCTCCTAATTGAAGTTCTACTTGTGGAGGAATAATTTTTTTAATATCAGGACTACTTGTAAATTGTTTTATCTCATAACCTATTTCCTGCAGAGAAACTTTCATTCTTTCTTTTATCTCTGTATCGTCAAAATGGACTACTAAATCAGTAAAATTCTTTTCAAAAATGTAATCTTCGGTTTGTTTTCCTAATTCTTCCAATACCCAAGCATCTAAATCTCCTATTCGCCCTCTATAAAAATCCCCTAAATTGGTTAGCGTTAGAATAAGAATATGATTTACCGCTATTTCATGTCCATCTTTTGTAGTGCATTTTTGGGGAATATCATAACGTTTTCGTTTGGGAGGTATATTAGTTAAACTAACTTCTAAATCAATAAATATGAGCTCTAGACCATCAAGATCTAATAAGCCTTCTAATTCTTTTTCTAGCCATTCACTTACTTGCGTATTGGCATTATGGTATAAGGTATGCAGATTAATTTTTTGATGTAGTAACAACTCTCTTATACTCTTTTCTACAGTTTGACAGAGGCGTTCTTTATTTTTTAAAGCAAGCTGGGCTTTTATTTTTTTATTTTTTAAAATTCCAAGTTCAATATTGTAATTGATTGAAGTTTTTCCCTTATAATCATATGTTTTCACATCCAATCTCCCCGTTAAAGAAAGATCTCTTTCTGACTGATATTCATCTAGAATTACCGTATCTAGTAAAATACCTTTGCTTAAGGCTCTTTGATTTATAAATTGTATAAGGACATCTTTTGTGTGAAAAAAAGTATTTAGAAACCCTGGGTTATCTCCAGCATATTCTTCCAACCATTGGCTAATCAATATTTGAAGTACTTCCATTGCAGTACCCTTACGAATTGTGTCTTTAACAAACTCTATATCAAGAGTATTTAAAAGCTTAAACTTATAATTTAAACTAAGTGAAATAGATATGGAATTGTCCAGTTCTTCCAAACGCTTTGTAAAGCCTCTTTGTTCCGCAAAAGTATCTAGGGTAAATGCATAATATTCCCAACTTCTATTTATTGGAAAAATACTTGGTTTACTATCTTTTATTTGTCCACTATTCTTATCTTTATAGAATATTTTCTCTTTTAATGTAGGTGTATAATCCTTAGCTACTTCTCTAAAAAGAAATGCAATATTTGTTTCTATTTTTTTGAATGCCATTGTTTTATAATTTTATTTATTCTTTGTTCGATCCCTTAGAAAGAGTACCATAGCTTTTTTAGCCTTGAATAGTTTAAGAATTAACGAACTATATTCATCATTTTTATACTGAAGTTTGTTTATTTCTTCTGAATAAGAACTTGCCAATAATCCAAAATGTCGTTTTAGTGATTGTACTTCTTTAAAGGGAATATGTTCTCTTATCGCTTCTATTAAATGTTTTTGAAAATTGGCGTTTATGTTTTCTAGTAAAGGTTTCTGGTCAATTCCTGTAATTATTAAACTCCACGATTCAAGAATTAAAGCCTTAGTAGACATTAAGACGTCATCTATTTTTTCTATTTCTATATTCTTTACACTAGTAGATTTTTTTAAAATTGCTAGAGCCCTAGGGTCAAATAACCATTGAATAAGAAAGCTTATATACTCGTTCACATCATTTAATTCTTTTAGAGGGGTTAAGACATTAAATTTAGGAGGCCATTCTCCATAAAACCGCAAAGGGAAACGTTGTTCTATTGGATTTGCAATCGTATATATAAATTGCACCGCTGCAAGATGTGTATGGGTAAATTTCTTTTTATCTATTTCATTTGGCAACCATCCATAGATTATTTTTAACTTTTGAAAAGTCTGCCCCTCCCAAGTTCTGGATTCTCTTTCCATTAAATTAATAATCCTCTGGTAAAGCTCTGGGTCAATATTTTTATTCAATATCTTTTGAAGCCAATCCAATAAATCAATTTTGTTAGAGACAGAGAGTTCTTCTATGATAATAAGAAGGTGCCTATGAAGGTCTTTATCGAACAAAAGTTCCATAAATCTATATACACCCTTATAAATGGATTTTTCTTTAGAAAGCATTAAATTTAGCAACTGTATAAACCGTTTAAAACCAGTTTCTCTCTTAAAGTCTTGTATAGCTCTTATATGGGCAATATCTTCAAGGGTTAATTCATTTTTAGAACTTACAGAAACCTCAATTTGATTATTTGCTAACCTTAAATAAATTTCAAGCAATACCTCGTAAGTATATTTATTGAGATCATATGGAGCTATGTCAAGAAGGAGCTCTTGAAACCTTTTTATAAATCGCTCAGACTTGTCAATATTAAAAAAGTAATCTCTAGATGCCAATTTTTGATATTGTTCAATTAGATAAAATGAAGGATGATCTATAAAATGTTTTCGCACATCTCCATCTAGACTAATGTCTTTAAAATCAAGACACCTAGAGCCTTCTATCAAGGTTTTTATCTTTACTTTACATTCTTGCAGGATTATTTCTTCCTTCCCTTTCCATAGACTGAAAAGTGGTATCTCTTTATCTTTTTTTAAAATATGTACTTTTTTCTCGTGATCTAATATTTCTTCTTCTACTTCTACAGATTTTGTTCTTTCATCCAGTAATTCATTAATAAGAGTTCTGAATTCTGAGATATTTACATCTTGAAAAAAAGCAATAATAAATAGTACCGTTTTATTAGGTTCTTTATTTAAATTTTTCAGAAAAACACTTTTGTCTTTTTCGTATTCTGGACTAGAAAAGTATTCTATTTTGTCTTTTAATTTATTAGGATCCCCTTTGAGTCCTTTAACAATTTCATCCCTAAGTTCTTCTCTGTTATTTTTTGTCCCCCACTGCCCTCTTTCTTGCTGCTGGTATATTTCTCTTATTAACTTTTCGCTCTCCTTTGGAAAATAATGACTTATATATGTTTCTAAAAAAGGAATAAATTCAAAAGGAAATTCAGATTTCCTCATTATTTTCTCAATAAAGTCATCATTCTGACCTTTCGTTTTAAGTTTAAGGTATGATAATAAACTCCTCTGCATTTCGCAGATAAGAAAAATATTGTTTGCTTTCAAACTACTTTTAATAGAGTCAAGCCGAGATCCTTCTGCTTTATATATTGTTTTAAAAAAATAGAGATTTGAGAGTTTTACTTTTATAAAAACAGGTGTATCACTTTTTTGAACATGTGGATTGGAAAAGTAATCAATACCTAAATCATCTATTTGGTTTTGTTCATTATTCTCCTTTAACTCCTCCGCATCCCATGAAAGAAAATGTCTTTTGGACTTATTATAATTAGGTAACGAAGAAATGTATTTATAAAGAAATTCAGTAGTATCACTAAGTAATAACTCATCCGGAGAATACAATAAGAGAATATTATTATCTAATAACTTTTTTGAGAACTTTTTTATTTTTTCAGAAGAAACTTTTAAATTTCCAATAGGTCCTTGGTTACCCCAAACTTGAAGCTGTTCAGTTGGTTTTCCGATGAAATAATTATACTGATTTCCTTCTACTTTATCTCCTTTTACTTTATCTCCTCCTATATAATCTTTGTTGAAAGATTGACTTTCCCCACTACCTATTATATCACTAAAATCCATCATTATAGGATCATTGGGAGCTGTATTATCAGCTTCTGATGTTGGTTCTGGCTTAACTTCTTGATGAAAGTTTTCCTCTAATGGATTTAGATCTAATTCTTTATTTTCTTCTGAATCCATTTTTTAATTTTTTTTATTGATGTGTTTTACACCGATAATTTTAGAATCTTTTACATCTCCTGTCACTACTGAGATTTTATCCCCTTTTACTTTATCCCCTTTTACTTTATCCCCTTTTACTTTATCCCCTTTTATATAATCTGTAGTTAACTGATTTTTATCCTGAAATTTGTTTTTGGCAACTTCTTTATTTATTTTTTTATACTTAGTAACCAATCTACTAATGGTAATGGCGATGCTAGCTGCATTTCCTTCCCATACTCTGTAGCTTATATTATTACTAAGACCTTCTACAGTACCATGATAGTCCAGACGCAAAGGCAACACGTATGGTTGGTTGTTTTCTCTTGTAACGGTTTGTACAATTTCCCGCTCTTCCGTGGCCCATCGTTTTTCAAGGTAGTTTTTGGAAATAAGCAATAAAGCAAACATGGCCTTTTCATGGTACACCTCCCATGTTTCTTTTTTGATGTTTACACCCCATAAATCTTCTTCTGAAAAAAGGTAATTACTTATCTCTAATCTATCTAGTTCTTTGGCTATCTCAGTGGCGATTTCTAAGTTTTCTATAGCAAAAGAAAGTGCTACATCAAATTCATATTGTTTTTCCATAATCTTAGTGGTTGTAATAAATTGTTTAATTAAGAGGGGTGTTTTTTAGATTCGTTCGTTTTTCACCAAACTCCAATAATGCTGCCCCAAAAGTGTTAAGGCGCAATACTTAGATTCAACAGCAGCAAAATACATATGTTCAGTACCTACTGGGACTACAAGTCCAACACCTTCATATCGTTGAAGAATGGTAAACTTCTCTGTATTTTTGGTAATTGCTTCATCTCTCGTAGGTTCATAACTAGGATCTAATTGAAATTCTGAACCTTTTTCTTCAAACAATGAAGTGATTTGCATCAAATCACTTAATGCAATAGGAGGTTGAACATCTCGTAGAGAGATAAAGTTTTCAATATTTGTTTTAAATAGAGGGCGTTGTTGCCATGGTCCCAAAGATTGATCAATATGCGCGTATACACTTCCTGGTGTTATCTTACCCATTAAATTGGCAGCTCCACCACTTAAAGCATCTACCAATAAAGATGTAAAAACACCAGAACCATTGATCTCAGTGGCATATTGCTCTTGGGATGATGCAGTAAGAATAGTTGTCCCTTTGGATAGAAAAGCATTTTCCGATTGAAAGCCTGATCCTGTATATCCACTATGGCAACAATCCAAAATGATAATTTTATTTTTGGCATTAGAATCATTCGCTATTTTCATCAACTCGTTCATAGGCATTCCTTCATCACCGTCCAAACAGTCTGATGTTATAAGATATCCCCCTGTATCTTCTAAATGACCATGCCCAGAAAAATAAAAAATAGCGTCATTATCACTTTTAAATAATTCAATAATTTGTTCTTTTAGCTCTCTTTTCGTTACGATATCGTTTTCTCCTGTTGCTGTCAATAATTTTGCATCAAAATTTATGGTTCCGTCTCCATGTCTTTCCAAAACTGATTTTACAGCGTAGGCATCATTAACACAACCATATAAGGGGTTTTTCTTATAATAGTCAACACCTACAATTAACGCTTTTCTCATAATTATGCTTTTGAATAATTTCTAACTGCTGATACAATGGACTCTGTATTCCAACCGACTATTTCTATTGCATTCTCTTGAACTGCACTGGAGATTTTAGTTTGTCCCCATGGTTTAATGCCAATAATTGGTTTCGGATCTGAAAAACTAGTATTAGCTATTGCTATTTCTTTGTTAATCCATTTACTATATGTGGAATAGACACCACCCATTATTAATACTACGTGGCATAACCGTAACCGATTATAGATTGCCTGGATTAATTCTTTGTCCGTACCATTGGTATGAACTGGATCGTCTTTAGGAACTGAATAATTATTATAGTAGAAATAATTTCTATTATCTAATAAATTACATAAGCCATCATATGCATCTGGATATTGCCAAGAATGACTAATAAAAAGATTGTGTATTTTTGCCATTTTTAAAATTGTTATTTATTATTACAAAAGCCAATCACTCATAGTTTTATATGAGTATGTACTTTCATATACTCTTAGATTATTTTTGCTGTAATTATTTTTTAATGCATCCTTTTTGATATAAGGATAAACAGAAAGGAATTCTTGACCTGAAAAAGTTTGATCTTCATAATCTGTAATTGGCAGAATGGAACAATGCGAAGTATATCCATCCATATACCCCAACTCCCATGGCATCCATTTAGATTTGGCTGCATTTTCTGAAGTTGCATAAATCAAAGACTTAGATTGTTTCATTCGGTTTCTAATATGATTTACGGTTCCTTTGGTAATATTATTTCTATCTAAATGCGAGTCGACAATCCAATCTACATAGACCTTAAACCCCATCTTAGTTAATTCATAAAAAAGACCTTTGATGTATTTTTTATCATTGTAACTATGTGATAAAAAAATATCGAAAGAATAGTCTTTTCTTGCTGATCTTACAGACTCATTAAATACCGTAGAATCTTCATATTGACTTGTCAATGATTCTAGGTAACTTTTTGTATAAAAACTCATTTATTTATGCTTATTAATCAATTAATAATTCTTCAATCTTTACCTTTTCAAATCTGATATTATCTTCTTTATTGACTTTGATATTTTCTGCATTTCCTCTATATCTTTCAGATCCAAAAACCTCTTTCTTAAACTTCACTACATCCATAAAAACTGTCACATCATTGGACCAGTCTTTTATAAATATATCCCCACTCTGTTTCTTGAAATTCAATTGTGATTGTAAAGACATTTCAATACTACCAGATTGAATACCCTTTACATTTCCTTCTATTGTTAAGCCTGACGATTTGGAACGAGATTGAATAATCAATGCTTTTTTAGCAATAGTTACAGAAGTCACTAAATAAGTATCTTCCCAAAGCATTTTCTTGCCTTTAGAATTAATTTCGTTTTCTAAGGATAAAAGATCATTGAGTTCTTTCTTGTCACAATCAATAGCTAAAAAATAGATAGCTCCTTCCGAAGAAAATTCGATATTAACCCCTCCTTTCCCGCTTGGTAAATTATCATTCCCCAAATCCACATTTCCATTAATTCTGTCAGTAAATTGCACAGAATTTTTACTGCTAAAATGGTATGTATCAGGTGTTCTTGAAAATTCAGGTTCGTCATAGCCTACTCCAAGTTTTCTTAAGGATGTAATCTTTTTAAATGCACCAAAAGGCTTGTGCTTGCTAAATACTGATTTTCCATTGGGAAACGTAATAATGTCACCTACAGCAAGGTGTTCACCAGGTAGATATACTGCTATTTTCCCTAATTCTTTTGCAATCTCTTTTGAATATTTGATTTGTAGCTTAGACATATGGTGATCTTATATTTTGATATTGCTAAATTGAGTCATTTAGCATTTAATCACCACCATAATTTTATGGAAACTTTTATCCTAAGAAATAAGGATATTTAGGAATATTTTATTCTAGAAAATTCTTTAAGAATAATAATAACTCATGTATAACCATTCTCAAAAGCAAACCTAATTAAAGCTTTTGAATTTTTTACCCCAGTCTTTTCTATTAAATTTCTACGATGTGAATCAATAGTTGTATTTGCCCTGCATAATTGCTCAGCAATCTCTGGAGTAGAATATCCCTTAGCAATTAATTTAAGAATTTCTTTTTCTTTTTTAGTCAGTACAATTTCTCCTTCAATAAATTCTGATCGATGTGAAGATATTAAAGCTTTTGTAACTTTTTCACCAAAATAATCTTCTCCTGAATTTATAGTTTTAATAGCCGTTACAAACTCTTCTTTACCCTTATTCTTAAGTATGTATCCTTGAACTCCGACCTCAATAGTTCTTCTAATGAAACGAAGATCATCATGCATCGTAAGAACTAATACTTTAACTTTTGGAAAGTTCTTCTTAATATAAGTAGTCAACTCAATACCATCCATTATAGGCATATTAATATCTAAAACAGCTATATCCACTTTCCCTTTTTCCAATAGAGGAATCACATCTTCCCCATTATTAGCTTCTCCCACAATTCTTATTCCGTCTTCAGGTTTGATAAGGGAAATTAATCCTTCGACTACTATTTCATGATCGTCAGCTATAATTATATTTATCATATTACATCTTATTTAAAGGAATATCAATCGTTACAGTCGTTCCAATATTAATTGTAGAATCAATATTTATGTCACCTTTCAAACCATATACTCTTGATTCAACATTTTTAAGTCCTATACCAAAATCTTTATTTTCGCCCATTTCAAAACCTACTCCATCATCCTCTATAATAATATTCAAATTATCTTCTGCATTTATAAGCTGTATGGTGATTAATTTAGCTTTTGCATGTTTTAATACATTATTAATTAACTCCTGAATTATTCTGTAAGCAGTAATTTCAATATTACTGTTTAGTCTTTCCGTTAATCCATGAATAACAAATTCAACTTCTATTTGATTACTTTCTTCAAGAACATCTTTTAAATCTTCAAGTGCAGCGATAAGACCAAATTGAGAAAGTACACTTGAAGCCATATCATGAGATATTTTCCTCACTTCTTCACATGCATTATCTAAAAGTTCATTTGCTTTTTCATATTGCTTAACATTAGATACTTTTAACTGTTCAATATGATCTTCAACTGACTTAAAGTGAACTTTTATCATTGAAAGCATACTTCCTAGTCTATCATGAAGATCTTTCGCTATCCGTAAACGTTCATTTTCCTGCCCTGTCATCATGGCATCAATAGCCTTTAATTCTTGATCTTTTAATATTTCTTTTATTTTTCTATTTTCAATTTCTTTTTCTTGTTCTAAAATTTTAATCTTTTGCTTATTTTGCTTAGCCTTATAGGTTAAAAAAAATACGATTATTAATAGTACTGTTCCGATCAACATGCCTATTATTATAGCTTTGTTACGATCATTTTCAGCAAGAGATTTTTTTAAGCTTATTTCTGTTAACTCTTTATTTTTAATTAAAATAGCTTGTTCTTTTTCATAGTTTTCCTTTAAATAAACAGCATTTAAATAATCTTTTTCAAGACTATCATTAAGTCTTATATATTGATCATTAAATTGAATTGCACTTTTATAATCTTTTAATTTAACATAGCTATTTGATAAATTATTGAGAATTTTAAGTGTAGAATTTTTTTTACCAGATTTTTCTGCAATCTGTAGGGCTTCATTATAATATTTTATTGCCTTTGCATAATTTCCTTTTAAAAAATATATATCTCCAATATTATTAGTAACATCAGCATATAAAATTTTATTTTCATTTTCTTTACTTTGAATATTAATACTCTTCAAATAAAATTCTAACGCTTTATCAAAATCATGTTTTCTATAATACAATGCACCAAGATTATTGTATACATAGGGATCTTTATTATTAATACGTATTTGATTTTGGATATCTAAAGCTTTATTCAAATAACGTAAGGACTTATCATATTCATCTATTTTTAAATAGACTACACCCAAATTACTATAAATCTTTTCTAATTCATATTTATCATTAAATTTTTCAAATATCTCCTCTCCTTTTTTCAGATGATTCAAAGCTTTAGAGTAATCTTCATTCGTCATATAAAACCCCCCTAAATTCAAATAAGAAAATGCAAGCCCATTTAAATCATCTATTTTCTTTCTGATATCAATACTTAAAAGAAAATATTTAATTGACTTTTCAAAGTTTCCTAAACTCCTATATATTTCTCCTATATTATTCGAAACTAGAGCAATTAATCTGTCTTTTTTTAATTCTTTAAAAATTTGTAATGATTTTAAACTGTAATCAAGAGCTTTATTATTATCACTTAAGTTTCTATAAATTTCTCCTAACTGATTATATGCCCTAGCAATACCATAAGAATTCTCTATACTTTTCTCTAACTTTAGAACTTTTAAGTAAATTTCTTTAGCTTCATTAAAATCACCTTCAAAAATTGCGACTGTTCCTAATCTATTAAGACTTGTTATACTTCCTTTATCAAAAGAGATCGAATCACCTATCTTTTTAGCTTTCTTAGCAAATTCCTTCGATTTAGTAAAATCGGTTTTCCTATATTCCCATGATAATTCATTAAGAGTATTTACTTTTGTAGTATCATGTATTTTTTGTTCTAAATGAAGAAGAAGACTATCTATAGTTTTATTATTTTGTCCAAAAGAATTTGAAAAAAAGGATATAAAGACAAGTAGTAAAAGTACTTTTGGAGTATTTATTTTATTGATTTTTTTCATAGAAAAAGGCTTTAATAATCTAAAGATAGTAAAGCCTTTATAGAGAATCCATTAAATCCAGATAATTAAAAGTATTTAATTATCTGATTTTTTTTTCCATGGTTTAATAACTTCTCCACTTGGTTTTGGTGGTGTCGAAGAATTAGGCTCTTTTGGGTCTTCAGCATTTGAATTTGATTCATTACTGTCTAATTTTTTGTCAAAATAGTTTTCTTCCATTATTACTAAGGTTTAAAATTTAAATTCAAAGTTCAATAATCATTATTATTTATAAATCATTATTAATAACTGTTTTTTATATCCTTAAAATCTAGTAGAAAAATTATATTTCAAGGGCTTTAATACCCCTCTCCAATATCCACAGACTTAGAAACATTCCTTAATTTTTTAAAAGCCTCAAAAGCTAATTGTATTTTATTAGTGGGTATTTTAGGAAAATGAATATCTGCTTTATTTAATAGTTTAAAAGCTGCTTGTTTTTCATTGGATGGGAGTCCCAGCAAATTCTTATAAAACTGTTCAGGATTTTTGATGAATGTTTTCTTAGCACTATAGCTTTCTACATAATTTCTTTTAAATCCTGTTACTTTATCAAAAGTTTTTTCTGATGCTTCAAAGAACTTATCACGATCAAAGCCTCTTTTTATTGCCTTACCATTCAGTTGTATTTCGGATGCTTTGTGTTTTGCCATTGGAGAAAGTGTATACGTATTAGTCATATCTCTTCTGCTAACTATAATATGTACATGGGTTTGCATACCTTCTTTTTTCATCCCTGCTGTTATGAGTTTTCCATTTTGTTTATGCGGTGCTTGTTGGATGAGTTTTTCGATTTTCTTTTCCAGCTTCTTTATGTTGCCTTGTAATTCTCTCCGTTCTACTTTTCTAATATCATTGGTTAGTTTCACAATGTGTTTTCTATAGGGTGCATTCTCTATAACTGGTTTCTCAAAGCCTCTATAAGTTCTTTGATGTTCAATCTTAGCAAAATATTTAATGTCGTTTACATTTACCTCTTTGTTTCGATGAAAGGATTTAGCATAGTCTTTCATCAATTCCCTTATATAGATTTTTAATTTATCTGGATCGTTATTAATGGCTTTGAGTTCTCGTTGACTTGGACTCACCACAATGGAGTAAAACTTAGCATCTGCTTTTCTGAGTTTAGCTGTATTACCATCAATTTCTGAAATGACTTTTTCCGATGGTACTTTATCGTTATGCTGATCAAAAAAATGTTCTTTAAGTTCTAGTTGATTTGAATCATTTTCTTTTTCTAAATAATCTACATATGCTCCTACACTTCCTGTATAGGTAGTTCCCATTTTCTGTGGTGAGATAGCAATGTACATTTCTTTTGTTTTTACTTTTTAGTCAATAACCATTTTAAATGTCTGTATTCTCTTAAAGAGAGGTTCACTTTTAAATAAGGTTTTCCTAATCTTGGATCTATATATTCTATATGCTTTAAAAGTTCTTTACTTGTTTTTCGATATTCTTTAAAATCATCTTTTAATCCGTCGTGGATAATTTTTGCTATAGGTTTATCTTCTTTTTCATACAACTCTGGAAAAAACTTTTTTTCTATCAATCTCGATTCTTTTTCCTGTTCTTCTTCTGCATATTTTTGAAATAACAATTTTATCATAATATGAATAGGCTTGATTTGTGTCTTTTCAATGTTCTTTATAATAGCAATAGCTTTATCTATTTTCTTTCCATTTCGTATAGTAGCCTCTGTAAGTTCCCCTAAACTCCCATCAAAAGGATTGATTTGTTGAAATTCAAAAAAATTCATTACTCCTGTGAGAACCTCGCTATGTGATTTAGAAAATTTCTTTGAGAACCTTCTAAACCTAATGGCTACTTCTTCCTTAATACTAATAACCTGAGTTCGATTAATAAAAAGCGAGTTGATTAGTTTTAATAGATTGATAT
>CAYMDH010000038.1:0-36994 GCA_964389205.1 uncultured Flavobacteriaceae bacterium | reverse complement strand
ATATCAATCTATTAAAACTAATCAACTCGCTTTTTATTAATCGAACTCAGGTTATCAAGTAGACAATTAGTCAAAAGTTATATATTATCTGCTTTGTATATTAAACGTATTTGTAAAGTAAAGATGGTTTAATTAAGTCGCTTTTACTATTAAAATCAGTTTATAAAGAGAGTAAGGAAGTTAATTATAAAAGGTTTAAAATGTAAAAATTTTAAACCTTTTTGGTTTTTACAGATCTAACTACTGAACTCAAAAACTATTTATTATGAGACTAATTAAAACTATAATCCCAGTACTGTTAGTTGTAATATTTACAGCCTCCTGTGTGAGTACAACAAGAACACGAGTTCGTCCAAGAAAACATATAGTAATTACTAAACTTAATAATCCCTATACAGTAAAACATAACAATGTTACTTATTATCATTCAAATGGAAGATGGTATAAAAAGAGAAATCGCTCATATACTATAACTACTCCTCCTAATGGATTAATTATAAAAAAATTACCTAATGGATATAAAACTGTTACTATTAGAAAACAACGATATTATACCCATAATGGAGTGTATTATAAAAAAGAGGTGTTAATTACGTAGTCATTACTATTTGATAAAAAGAGGATAAATCGGCTGACTTATCCTCTTTTTATTTCCCTGTTTTCTTTTTAAAATTTAGTTTAGCTACTCTCCCATTTCCAGCTGCATACGCTATAGAATCATTTACAAATTTTAAAGTATAAAACCCTTCTTTAGAAAGCTCTTTCCAATTGTTTCCAGTATCATTAGAATATGATATCCCTGTAAAACCTATGGCAACCATCGCTTCTCCATTGGTGCCTGGTACATATTGAATACAACTCTTATATCCTGGGCCTTGATTATTACTTACTAAGCTCCATGTTTTACCTCCATCACTTGTAATGGCTTTGTTTGCATTGTTTTTTTCTGGTTTTGTATAATCGCCTCCAATAACAACTCCGTTTTTTTCATCAAAAAAAGCTACCGAATAGATACCTTGCGTACTTTCTCCTTGAATAATTGGAGTTTTATAAACTTCCCATGTATTTCCCTTGTCTGGAGAATAAAACACATTACTTCTTTTACCTCCTGAAACAATCCAGGTATGATTGTCTACAATTTCTATATTTGTGTTGCTCGCAGCAAAAGCTGCTTCACCTTCAGTTATTTTTGGTAATTCATTACATGAAAGCTTGTTCCAGGTGGTTCCACCATCTCTTGTAATAATTATAGACAGACAATCTTCTGTTGGATCTCCCATAGCAATTCCTTCATTTTCGTTCCAAAATTTCATAGCATCATAAAACACATTTTTATGATCTTCTTTATATACTAGTTCAGGTTCAGGAGTTAATTTATAGAGCAAAGCAGGGTTAGCAATACTTAATGCAAAAGTTGTTTTTCCATTGTTACTTATCGACCTAAAATATGGAGATAAACTATCGTATTTGATTGTACTTTTATACAATCCATTTTTATCAGAATAACTACCATAAACCCCATTATTAGCAGCAAACCAAAGTGTCTTATCTTCTGTTATATCAATTGCTCTTATACTAATAGAATCTTCTAAAATGATTTCAATGGTTACGCTGTTAAAGCTTCTCTTTTCTTTGGGCTTGATAGTACATGAAAATAAAATAAGTAAGAAAACTAAAAATATAAGAGGTTTCATTTGATTAAATTTTTAAAATTCAATCAAAAATAAAGGTATTCCTTTCTAAAACAATACCTTTGCAACCCAATTTTTGAAGATGCGATTACATAGAAATTTAGTTTTAGCAGTTATTGATGGGTTGAATTTAATTTTCAATGAAGATCAATATGCAGATAAAGTAGTGCAACAACTTTTAAAACGCGATAAACGTTGGGGAGCCAGGGATCGTGGTTTTGTAGCAGAAACTACTTATGATATTGTACGATGGAGAAGGCTTTACAGCGAAATCGCAGGAGCCAAAGAACACTTTAGTAGAGAAAACCTATGGAAAATCGTAGCTGTATGGATTGTATTAAAAGGAATTCAATTACCAGACTGGCCTCAATTTGAAAGAACTCCTTCTAGAAGAATAAAAGGGAGTTTTGATGAGCTTACTAAAAAAAGAGTAATTAGAGAATCTATCCCAGACTGGTTAGATACTTTAGGAGAAAAAGAATTAGGGAATGCTCAATGGACCAAAGAAATAAAAGCACTTAACCAACAAGCAGAGGTTATTTTAAGGGTAAATACATTAAAAGCGGATAAAAAACAATTACAAAATTCACTTCTCGACGAAAATATTAATGCAAACCCTATTAATGGATACCCTAGTGCACTAAAATTAGAGGAACGAGCAAATGTTTTTAAAACAGACGCTTTTAAAAATGGTTTCTTTGAAGTACAAGATGCTTCTTCTCAACTAGTTGCTGCTTACTTAGATGTGAAACCAGGGATGAAAGTAGTAGACACTTGTGCAGGAGCAGGTGGAAAAACACTACATCTGGCTGCACTCATGGAAAATAAAGGACAAATTATAGCCATGGATATCTATGAAAGTAAGCTTAAGAAATTAAAAATAAGGGCCCGAAGAAGTGGTTCTCATAATATAGACTTGAAAGTAATTGACTCTACAAAACCTATTAAAAAACTTCATAACAAGGCAGATCGTGTATTGATTGATGCGCCTTGTTCTGGTATAGGAGTATTACGTCGTAATCCAGATTCTAAATGGAAACTAAAACCAGAGTTTATAGACAACATTAAGAAAATACAACAAGATGTATTGCTTCAATATTCTAAAATGGTAAAACCTGGAGGAAAATTAGTGTATGCTACTTGCTCTATTTTACCATCTGAAAACCAAGAACAAGTTCATACTTTTTTAGCATCAGAAATAGGCAAAGAATTTACATTTATAAAAGATAAAAAAGTATCTGTGCATGAATCTGGCTATGACGGGTTTTATATGGCTCTTTTAGAAAAGAAAAAATAGTATAATACCTTACTATTTTATCTAGGGTTAAATTTAGAATACGAGTTAAACACCCAATTTACTTGATGATGATTTTCTGTTAGCATCCAATTGGTCACATTAAAAGCCCAATAAACTCCTGTATCATGTGTTTTTACTCCTTCAGTTTCATCGTTAAATACAATATGGGCTTCGCCATTTAATTGAAGTGTTGCGTTATTCTCAAAATCAATAAACAATAAACCTGCATTAGGATTTTGAATTAAATTACCCAGTGTATTAAATAAATAATTGCCTACGTATTCAGGAATTTTCAATTTATCATTTTCAATAATTTCTACAAACCCAGGTTGTCCTCCCCTATGCGATGCATCCATTTGATCATTGCTACTTTTACTTCCTATAAAAAATGTATCTGCGTTGGCAATAATGCTATGTAAATTATCGGTTAGTGTTTCTCCTTTCTTTACAATAGAAGGAAGTTTATTTTCTATACCATTCTCAGTAATAATTCGCTGTTGAATATACTTAGGACAATTAGGATATGCTTCCATTACAGTAATGACAATGTTTTCTTGATCATCCAGTATTACTTTTCCATTTACTCTATATCGTTTTCTACTTCCTAGCTCTATAAAAAGAATTCCAATATTTTTATTCTTCTGAATATTATTAAAAAAGAGATCGTCAAAATTACTATGAATTTTAGCTTTATTAATAGTAAGTGTATTAGCATCTTTAACTTTAATAAAACCAATATCTCCAAAAATTATGGAAGCCCATATTTTTTGATTGATATCACTACTACTTATTACCATAGTAGTAAGGCTTTCTATAAATGGAAACGCTCCTCCAATAATAGTATTATTAATTATCTTCCCTATGGCAGCAGATTGATCTATTGATCCCATTTTTTTCTGTACCTCCAACTCTCCATTATGAAATACTTCTTTCATACTTAATAGTTTTATTAAATAAATACTGACTCTAATATTAGAGTCAGTATTTGCTAGTTATATAATTAAAATGTAAGAATTTCATATCCATCTTTTCGAAGCTCTAAAAAACTTGAACTTCCAACAGTTTCTGGCAATGGATTATTTGTTATTAAATCCATTCCTTTAGGATTTGCTCCCCAAACATTGGCACAAAGAGCTGAAGCTCCTTCTATAACATCTTGTACCTCGTTATAAATTTTATGCGCAGGATGTTTTTCATTAGCTAAAATTTCAGGCCATCTTGTCCCTGTCCCTTGAAAAATAATTTTAACTTCTTCTCCTCCTTCTTTATACTCCCAAGCGGTTCCAAGAGCATTAAATAATCTTCCTAACGATTCTTCAGCTCCAGCTTTTGGGTCTGACAAAATAATAATTGCTGTTTTACTCATTTTTATTGTATTTATTCTTAATGTTATTTTACCGATTAGCATACCTTCGATAAAAAATGACTCTATCGATTGTATAATTTATATATCTGTAATAATGCTTTTTTAAATGGTTTATTTGATTGTAAAATCTTAGATAAAATAAGGCTTCCTTGTATTTGTATAATTACTTGTTCTGCTATTTCCATAGCATTTTTTTCGTTAAACCCAAATTGCTTTGCTAGCGATTCAAATCCATCTAAAAAAACAAACATTCCTTTCTGTAAATGTTCATTTAAATCTATTTGATCATTATCAAGAGATAAGGTTTTCATTACGCATGAATTATTTCCTCCATCATAAAAAACATCTATAGCGTTGACTATTTTTTCCAACTTTTTATCTGATGGTATATTAGCATCGTTAATTACATTTGAAATATTTTCAACATCCCAATCATGCAAGTACTTTAAAACCGATAACACTATATCTTTTTTACCACCTGGATATCGATGATATAAACTTGCTTTTTTTAAACCGGATATGGCAGCCAGATCATTAAGACTACTTCCTGCGTATCCTTTACTTCTAATTTCACTTAACAAGTTTCTAACTAATGATATTTCTTCTACTTTTTTAGGTCTCATGGTGCAAATATATTATCTACCGAACGATCGGTAAAATATTTAATTAAAAATTAACATTTCTTATTTTATCTCATAAATGCTCTTGCAAAAACATCTTTTAAATTATTAAAAAAGTGTAAATTTGCATTTTCTTTAATCAACCTGTTTGTAACTAAACAAACATAAAAGAATATCGATTTATGATTCTTTTCTTCGGAGACCTGAAAACAAAGATCTTTGCAGTAGAAATAAGCAAAGAACTTCCTGCAGACGATCTAAAAAAATTAACTTGGCTTTTCGGTAATCAACCTAAAATAAATATGGCGTCTCTAGACGCTTTTTTTATTGGACCTCGTGTAGCTATGATAACTCCTTGGAGTACCAATGCTGTAGAGATTACCCAAAATATGGGCGTTGAAGGAATCATTCGTATTGAAGAATTTAAGGCTTGCGATCAAGATTTTTCAGATTTTGATCCTATGATTTCTGAAAAGTATAAAAGATTAAATCAAGATTCATTTACTATAGATAGCATTCCTGAACCTATTTTAAATATCGATGATATTTCTGCGTTTAATCTGAAAGAAGGTTTGTCATTAAGTGATGAAGAGATTTCTTATTTAGAAAGTGTTTCAAAAAAAATAGATAGACCCTTAACAGATTCGGAAGTATTTGGATTTTCTCAGGTAAATTCTGAGCACTGTCGTCATAAAATTTTCAATGGTACTTTTATTATAGATGGAGTAGAGAAAGAGACCTCGCTTTTTAAGTTGATTAAAGAAACTTCAAGACAACACCCTAATGATATTGTCTCTGCTTACAAAGATAATGTAGCCTTTATAAAAGGCCCAAAAGTAGAGCAATTTGCCCCTAAAACAGCTGACAAGCCAGATTTCTATCAAACACAAGATTTTGAGTCTGTAATTTCATTAAAAGCAGAAACTCATAATTTCCCAACAACAGTAGAACCTTTTAATGGTGCTGCAACAGGTTCTGGAGGTGAAATTAGAGATCGCCTAGCTGGTGGAAAAGGGTCATTACCACTAGCAGGAACTGCAGTCTATATGACTGCATATTCTCGTTTAGAAGAAAACAGACCATGGGAAAACGGCATGGAAAAGCGCAAGTGGTTGTATCAAACACCTTTGGATATTCTCATTAAAGCTAGTAATGGAGCTTCAGATTTTGGAAACAAATTTGGACAACCATTGATATGTGGTTCTGTATTAACTTTTGAACATGAAGAAGAGGCCCGTAAACTAGGTTTTGATAAGGTAATCATGCAAGCTGGTGGAATTGGGTATGGTAAAGCAGATCAAGCATTAAAAGACACTCCAAATAAGGGAGATAAAATTGTAATTCTTGGAGGAGAAAATTATCGCATCGGGATGGGAGGTGCTGCTGTTTCTAGTGCAGATACAGGTGCCTTTGCTTCAGGTATTGAGTTAAATGCAGTGCAACGTTCTAACCCAGAAATGCAAAAACGGGCAGCAAATGCAGTTCGTGGTATGGTAGAAAGTGAAGAAAACTATATTGTTTCTATTCATGATCATGGTGCAGGTGGACACTTAAATTGCTTAAGCGAATTGGTAGAGGATACTGGCGGACATATTGATTTAGATGCCTTACCTATAGGAGATCCTACACTGTCTGCCAAGGAGATCATTGGAAATGAATCTCAAGAACGAATGGGGCTGGTAATTGCAGATAAATATATTGATACTTTACATAAAATTGCAGAGCGCGAGCGTTCTCCTATATATACAGTTGGTGATGTAACAGGGAATCATAGATTTACCTTTGAATCTAAAACCAAAGGAGATAAACCAATGGATTTGGACTTAGAAGATATGTTTGGAAGCTCTCCAAAAACAGTCATGAATGACAAAACCATTCGTAGAAATTATAGTAATTTAAGTTATAATAAAGCTAATTTCAAAACGTATTTAGAACAAGTTTTACAACTAGAAGCTGTCGCTTGTAAAGATTGGCTAACCAATAAAGTAGATCGTTGTGTAGGAGGAAAAGTAGCTAAGCAACAATGTGTTGGGCCTTTACAAATACCTTTAAATAATGTAGGGGTAATGGCTTTAGATTACAAAGGAAAAGAAGGGATCGCTACTTCTATTGGGCACTCTCCTATTTCTGGGCTTATCAATCCTATAGCTGGAAGTCGTAATAGTATTACTGAAGCATTAACTAATATAATTTGGGCGCCTTTAAAAGATAATTTACAGAGTGTCTCTTTATCTGCCAATTGGATGTGGCCTTGCAAAAACGAAGGGGAAGATGCCCGCTTATATAAGGCAGTACAAGCAATTTCAGAATTCGCTATTGATTTAGGAATCAATGTTCCAACTGGAAAAGATTCTTTATCTATGAAACAAAAATATCCAAATGAAGAAGTAATTTCTCCAGGAACTGTAATTATATCTGCAGCTGCCAATTGCAATGCCATTACTAAGGTAGTAGAGCCTTTTTTTAAAAGAAATGCAGGAGAGATATATTATATTAATATCTCTCAAGACAGTTATAAATTAGGAGGGAGCTCTTTTGCGCAAATATTAAATAAAGTAGGAAATGATGCTCCTGATGTAACAAACGCAGGTTATGTAAAAACAGTATTTAATACCATTCAAGGTTTAATAAAAGAAGAACAAATAGTAGCCGGGCATGATATAGCTTCTGGAGGTCTTATCACTACCTTATTAGAGATGTGCTTTGCCGATGTTAATTTGGGTGCAGAACTCAACCTTTCTAGCCTTACTGAAAATGATTCTATAAAACTTTTATTTTCTGAAAATGTCGGTATTGTATTTCAATCTAAAGATACTACCATTGAAAAAGTATTGTCTGAGGCAAACATAACGTTTTTCAATATTGGAAAAGTAACAGAAAATAATACGCTTTCTATTGTAAATGATAATGATTCATTTTCTTTAAACGTCACTGAATTAAGAGATACATGGTATAAAACTTCTTTCTTATTTGATCAAAAACAAACGGCTAATGGTTTGGCTGCAGATCGCTATAGCAATTATAAAGCACAGCCTTTAAAATATACATTCCCTAAACATTTTACAGGGAAATTACCAACTATTGGTACTAATAAACCAAAAGCAGCCATACTTCGTGAAAAAGGAAGTAATTCTGAACGCGAAATGGCCAATGCCATGTATTTAGCTGGTTTTGATGTAAAAGATGTTCATATGACTGATTTAATTTCTGGTCGGGAAACTTTAGAAGATATTCAGTTTTTAGGAGCTGTTGGTGGGTTTAGCAATTCTGATGTACTGGGCTCTGCCAAAGGATGGGCGGGGGCTATTAAATACAATGAAAAAGCAAATACCGTAATTAATAATTTCTTTAATAGAGAAGACACCTTATCTGTAGGTATTTGTAACGGATGCCAATTGTTTATGGAATTAGATCTTATCAATCCTGAACACAACACGCATGGTAAAATGATTCATAATGAATCTAAGAAGCATGAGAGTAGTTTTACTTCTGTGAATATTGAAAAGAATAATTCTATAATGTTATCTTCTTTAGAAGGTACAACGCTTGGGGTTTGGATTTCTCATGGGGAAGGTAAGTTTAGTTTGCCAAAAACAGAAGATCAGTATAATATTGTTGCCAAATATGGCTATGAAGGATATCCTAACAACCCTAATGGTTCAGATTTTAATACGGCAATGTTATGTGATAAAACTGGGCGTCATTTGGTAACCATGCCGCATATTGAACGTTCTACATTTCAATGGAACTGGGCACACTATCCTGAGGGTAGAAAAGATGAAGTATCTCCTTGGTTAGAAGCTTTTGTAAATGCTAGAAAATGGATAGAGAATAAATAATTATTGTCTTCAATCAACTTTATGAAAAGTATATGCATTACCTACATAATTCATTTTTTTAACTTTTTTAGTTATAGAATCTATAACAAATAAAGATCTGTTACCCGTCTCAATATCTATAAATTTTGTTTCTGATACAGGTATTAGTGTTACTTTGGTTTCATCATTCGGATCATATAAAACTATGCTATTTTGCTTATCTGAATATACTTCTAGAAAATAGTCTCCTGCTTTCTTAAATTGATAGTTTCCTGTTAATTCAGTTATCTGTTCTATACTAAGCTGAATAGGCTTTATATATTTTGGTTTAAAAAGAGTATTGTCAAAAAAGTTTGAAAAAGAGCGCAATACATCGTCATGCAACTTATCGCCTTTCGATGCATTTGTCATTATTATCATCCCTGTTCTTTTTTTGTACATATTAAACATGATAGATTTAAATGATCCTGGATTAGCGCCTCCATGAAAGAAAAAAGTATCATCTCCTTCTCCTCTCACACCAATTCCAAGCCCCCAAACTTTTGTAACAGTTAGCATTTCTGCAGCCTGTTCTTTAGAAATAAAAGTTTCATTTTTACCATAATAACTATCTTCTATAGCCATACAAAACTTTGCCAAATCTGTTGGTGTTGTCACAATTCTAACTAGAAACATTTGATAAAACAAAAAAGCCATTGAATAATTTCAATAGCTTTTTTGTTGGTTATATTTTAATAAAACTATCTGGAAAGTCTTCTAATTGTTGCTCTTCCAATAACAAGGCCTTTATTTAATTTAGCAGCTCCACTGTAAACTATAGTAGGTTCTCCGTATGCAGTGATTTTCATCTTTTCTGATACATTAAATTGAAAACTACCATCTCCATAAGCAGTTATTCTTGTGATAGCATTATCAATATTAAGTACATTTATAGTACTTTCTCCATATGCAGTAATTTTTTGTTGATATGTTTTTCCTTTTTCTATCTCTAAAAGACTCTCTCCATACATTGCAATTCGCAAATCATCAATAATTGCTTCTTTTATATACACTTGTGATTCTCCATAAATATTTAAAGTACATTTTTCTTGTTGTAAAGGGCTTTCAAATACCATTCTTTCCTCTCCTCTTAAAGCAAATGTTGCTACTTCTTTATAAGTAACTGTTATTTTTGCAATGGTTCCTTTATATATAGACGTTTTTTGTTTCCAACCATTTTTCTTTTCTTTTTTAGTTGGTGATGTTATTTTTGCTCCATCTAGATAAACATGTAATACATTATTTTTAACCTCTGTATTCAATTTTGCAATAGGAATATTTATACTTTCTACTATAACAGTCTCTTGGGTTCCTTTTTTGAATGTGACCTCAATGTGTGAGCTAACAATAACTTTGTTAAATGTATCTACTGAGATACTTTCGCTCTGTGCATTACTGTTCAAATTAAAAAATAATAGAAAAGTTGCAATGCTAATTGTTTTAATTGTGATTTGTTTAAACATGATATTTGATTTTTGATTAATGTATTATTTATTCAAATTTTAAGTATTTTATTAAATCTACTTTTGTTGCATTAAAGGCTTTCAATCCTACAACTACAAATACTAAAAGCAATAATATTAAAGAGGCCAGAATATATGGCCATATAGGCATCTCTATACGATATGCGAAATTATCCAGCCAATTTTGCATTAAGTAATATGCTATTGGAATTAGAATTACAGAAGCTATCATTGTAATTTTCAAGAAACTCTTTATTAATTGTATAATGATTTCTTTTACAGACGCACCAATTGTTTTACGAATCGCTACTTCTTTAAAACGTTGTTGGATAGTTAATGTAGCTAAAGCGAATAAACCCAACAAAGCAATGAAAATAACAACTACAGTAAGTATAAAAAATAAAGCTTGTTGTTTTCTAAATATGTCATGTGTTTTATTGTATTGTTGATCTAAAAAATAAAACGAAAATGGATACCTTGGTTCTATCTCTGTTGTCCAAAAACGTTCTATTTCTGCAAGAGTACGTTCCATTCCTTGAGAGTTTAATTTAAACTGAACTGTGTTCATAGCACTTCTAATCCAGGAAAATCCAGTATAATATGTAAAAAAAGTAGGTCTAATTTCTTTATCTAAACCAGATAAGTGATAATCTTTAACTACTCCTATAATATTAAAACTCTTTCCATTAACAATAATATCTTTATTAATAGGATCTTTAATCTCCAAACGTTTAATAGCCGTTTCATTAAACATAATCCCATTAATGGTATCTGAAGCAAACTTTTCCGAAAAATAGCGTCCTGCTACTAACTCGGTTTGCAACATTTCTAAATGCCCAAAATCCAGTGGAATAAATTTAGTATCTACTGTACGATCTAAATAATCTATATCTAAGGAGAAATCTTCGCTTACGCCCGGAGCTTCATGAGAAGAAGATACAGATATTATATTCGGATTATTAGAAAATATACTTTTAACCAAGTCATATTGTCGCACTCTATTTGATTGGTTATCATTAAAATTTACCATGAGAATTTCTTCTCCAGAAAAGCCTAAATCTTTTTCACTCATATATTTAACTTGAGCATAAACTACCAACCCTCCTATAAAGAAAAATCCAGAAATTACAAACTGTAATCCTAACATTAAATTTCTGGCAAATACCATACTATTACTTCTGGAAATATTCCCTTTTAAAACATTTACAGCTTTAAAGTTTGAAACATAAAGTGCAGAAACCAATCCTATAATTAGAGATATTGTAAAAGTAAGAATGATAACTTGTCTTATTACTGCAAAATTTCTTAGAGATAATTCTTTTCCAAAAAACGTATTAAATAATGGAAGTAATAATTCAACAATTACCAAAGCTATTAGCAATGAAATTAGACCTTGAATAAATATTTCTAAAACATATTCTAAACGCAGTTTTGTTTTGGAAAGACCTAATGTTTTTTTAACTCCTACTTCTTTAGCTCTTTGTGATGCTGTTGCTATAGATAGATTAATAAAATTAATACTAGATATTACAATTATTAATATAGATAATCTCATCATAATTATTAATAAAAGATAGTTTCCTTTGCCTTCTAACAAACCATCATCTCCTAAAGTGTGTAAGCGTAAATCTTCTAAAGGTTCTAATGCTGGTATTGCTCCTGCTTTCCTTACGTAATCTTCTATAGTTAACCCTGCTTCTTCTGCTTCTGTTCTATAATAATTATCTACAAAAATTGTATATAATTTATCTTCTATTGAGGCAATATCAGATCCTTCTTTAATTTTATAAAATGTATAATCATTATATCCTCCCCAATTAGTATCGGTTGTTATTTTTTTATGTACCAATACTTGAGGCTCTATAATGGAAGGGGCTTGAAGTTTATAAACAGCAGTTACTATATAATCTCGAGTTCCCAGTTTCACTATCTCGCCCAAAGATTCTTTATTTTCAAAGAGTTTCTTTTCTACATTCGATGAGATCGCAATACTATTTTCTGTTGCAAGAATTGTTTCTGAGTTTCCTTTTAATATTGGATGTGGAAAAAAATCAAAATAATTTTGATTAACTCCTATAATTTTAGTTTCGTATACTGTTTTTGTTTTATGTGTTAAAATTTGTTGAGAGTAATACGATTCTACTCTTAAATAATCTGTGATCTCTGGAATAACTTCTGTTGATTTTGGACCTTCAGGATTTGTAGTTGTATCATATATCTGCCCATCAAATAGCTTATGTATTACTTTATAAACTACATTTTTTTCTGGATTCCATTGATCATATGATTTTTCGTCGTTATAATAAAGCATGACAATGATAAGACCTGTTAATCCTAAGCTAAGTCCAGATACATTGATAATGGTGTTTAACCAGTTCTTTTTACTGATTCTAAAAAATAATTTAAACCAAGTTTGTATCATTTTTCTATGTGTATTTAATTTATCTGTTGATTTTTTGATTGATTGATCTTTGTTCTATTGAACTAGTATATCTAATTCATGTTCATTTGCTTGCTCAGAAATGACCTCTCCGTCTTTTAATGTGACAATTCTATTTGAAAACTTGGCATCGTATGATGAATGCGTTACCATAATAATTGTGGTTCCTTGTGCATTTAATTCTGTCAATAACTCCATAACTTCATTTCCGTTTTTACTATCCAAATTACCCGTAGGTTCATCTGCTAGAATTAACTTTGGATTAGTTACCAGCGCTCTAGCTACGGCTACACGCTGTTGTTGACCTCCAGAAAGTTGTAGTGGAAAATGTTTTGACCTATGTGCAATACCAACACGTTCTAAGATTTCTGTAACACGTTGTTTGCGTTCTGCTTTTTTTACTTTATTATAGATTAAAGGCAACTCTACATTCTCATATACAGATAGTTGATCGATAAGGTTAAAATTCTGAAATACAAAACCAATATTCGCTTTGCGTAAACCAGCGCGTTGTTTTTCATTGTAATGAGCTACTTCCTCATTATCAAATACATAACTCCCTCCATTAGGTGTATCCAATAGCCCTATAATATTTAGAAGTGTTGATTTTCCACAGCCAGAAGTTCCCATTATAGATACAAACTCACTTTCATTTACTGTTAAGTTTAGTTTATTTAAAGCCGTCGTTTCTATTTCTTCAGTTCTATAAATTTTTATTAAGTCTTTTATTGTTATCATTTTGATATATTTTATTGCTAGTTTAATTTAAAATTATGCCTATTATTCTCAATAGTATATTTACGATTATTACAATCATTCTCTTTTTTATTTAATGTTTACTTGTTCTACATCTTTATAATCGTCATAACTTGAAGTAATAATTTGATCTCCCTCTTTTAAGCCATCTAATATTTCATAATAAAAAGGGGTTTCTCTTCCTATTCTTACCGATCTTTTTACTGCTTTATTTTCTGAATTTAAAACAAACACCCATTTGCCATTTGTGCTTTGATAAAATAATCCTTTGGGTAGTAATAACGCCTGGTTATTATTAGATAGAAAAATTTTGGTTTGCAATGACATTCCTCCTTTAATTGCTTTGTCTATTGTATCATCAGAAAATATTAACTCTACTTCAAATTGACCATTAACAACTTCTGGATGAATTTTAGAAATGGATACATTATACGTTTTGTTATTATTGCTTATGGTTCCTTTTATTTGTTCTTTTAATTTAGCTATATAATATTGATCAACTCTAGCTACCAGCTTATAACCATCTAACACATCTATTTTACCCACAGATTGTCCTTGGTTATAATTCTCTCCTAAGCTTGGATTAAAAGATGACAAAAGACCATCAATAGGAGCTTTCACTATAAAGTTTTCTTTGTTTTTTCTGAGAAGTTCTAAGCTTTTTTGCATGTTTCCAATAGAAGTATTGATTCGAGATAATTGCACACTTCTATCCATTTTTTCTTGGGATACTGTTTTTTTTATAACATCATTACGTTTAGTTTGGTAATGGTATTCTTGAACAGAAGCTTCAAAATCATTTCTAGCAATTACATCTTTTCGATAAAGTATTGTGTCTGTTACATACTTCCGTTTTGCATTTTTAAAAGCGTTGTCAATACTCAATAGTTGTTCATTTAAGTTAAGTTCTTGATTTTTGATGTTTACTCGTATATTTCTTAAATTATTTATCTGCTCTACAATAGCAGTCTCTTGAGTTAAATAACTTAATTCTGCATTAGGGTTATAGATCCGTAACAGTGGTGTATTCTTTTTTATGAATTGACCGCTTTCTACAAATATTTCAGAAATTGATCCGCCTTGTACTACATTAATCAATACGGAGGTTTTAGGTTCTACGATACTACTAAAGAGTATTACATCTTCAAAATCATCTTTAATAATTTCCCGTATAGTTATCGATTCTTTTTTTAAGTTGATTTGTTTTTTACGAATCATGCTTAACATTGTTATTACTAATAAAACTAATACAGGAATACCTACTTGTATTACTTTTTTTGCTTTCTTATTTTTAGGCTTTAGTTGCGTATCCATTTTTATTTTATTGTGTTTCGGTATAGTATATTCTAGAAGTGTGCCAATCATTAATTATTTTTAAGTAATTGACAATCAAAAATTTATATTTTCACCTACTAATTTAAGTGTCCATTATTGGGCACTTACTTGTTCATTATTAAACATATACGTAATTATGCATATGCGAAAAAAAGAAGCTTCTGTTTTATTAGTTGATGATGATGATGATATTTTATTCTCTGCTAAAATCAATTTGAAAAAGTATTTTACAGACATTATTACTACTAATGATCCAAAGACTATCATTACGCAATTAGCTAATCAAATAGATGTTGTGTTATTAGATATGAATTATCGTATTGGTTATGAAGATGGAAAAGAAGGATTGTATTGGTTAAAACAAATAAAAGAAATAAGTCCAGAAACAACGGTTATTTTAATGACAGCTTTTGGAAGTATTAACCTTGCAGTTGAAGCTATTAAAGAAGGAGCTACAGATTTTATTTTAAAACCATGGGATACCAAAAAATTATATGGAATAGTAAATGCAGGAATCGAATTGTCTCGTTCTAAGCGTAAAAATACTCAATTAGAAACCATACAATCTCAACAAAACAGAGAATTTCATCAACAAACTGAACATATTATAGGTACATCACCTGCAATGAATAATGCTGTGAGGTTAATGCAAAAAGTAGCTATTACAGATGCAACTATATTAATTCTAGGAGAAAATGGTACTGGTAAATACGTCTTTGCTAAAGAAATTCATTTACAATCTAATAGAAAAAATCATCCATTTATTCATATAGATTTAGGGTCTTTAAATGAAAATTTATTTGAAAGTGAATTATTTGGATATGCAAAAGGAGCATTTACAGACGCTCATAAAGATACTGTGGGTCGATTTGAGCTTGCCAAAGGCGGTACTATTTTTTTAGATGAAATCGGTAATCTTTCTTTACATCTTCAATCTAAACTATTAACTGTCATTCAAAATAGAAAAATAACTCGCTTAGGAGAAGCTATTGAAAGAGTTATTGATGTTCGTATTATATGTGCTACCAATGCTGATATATACAAAATGGTAGATGAACAAACTTTTAGACAAGATTTATTATATAGAATCAATACTATAGAGCTTAATCTTCCTCCGCTACGAGAACGACAAGAAGGCATTGTTTTACTCGCCAATCATTTCTTAAAAAAACTAACGCATAAGTATCGAAAATCTATCGAAGAGATTTCTTTACTTGCAACAAAAGAATTACAAAAATACCATTGGCCAGGTAATATCAGAGAGCTAGAACACATTATAGAGCGAGCTGTAATTATTACAGACAACACTAGTATAGAACCTGAAGATTTGCATTTCTCTGCTAAAAAATTTGAAACTAATACTACTCCAAGCTTAAATATAGAAGATACCGAAAAATCTTTGATAAAAAATGCGATCAATAAACATGAGGGTAATATCAGCAAAGCAGCAAAAGAGCTAGGCTTAACCAGGGGTGCTTTGTATAGACGATTAGAGAAATATAAACTATAATTTTTGATGAAAAATATAAATACTAAAATTGTTTTTCGTCTTATTCTGTTAATTGTAAATGGAATTATAATTTATCACTTATTTAATCATAAATATATCATTACGCTTTTTGTTTTATCTATTTTACTTGTTCTCCAAATCTATCTATTTGTAGATTATATAAAACATTTATTTATAGATGTTGAAAAATCTATAGATGGCTTATTGCACAATGATTATACAATCTCTATTTCTTCTAAAAAGAGGAAAAATACACTCTATAATAAAACAGCCTTATTAATTAATAAAAATAAAAAGAAGATACTTCAACAAGCTTCAGAACAACAAATATTTACCAATATAATTGAAAGTTTAACCATCGGAATTCTTATTCTTAAAAAAGATGCCAATAATACTATTGATGTTTTCCAAATAAATAACACGTTTGCTGATTTTTTTAAAATTCCAAAATTTCATAATTGGGAATTACTAAAAGAAAAGATTAACCCTCTTATTAATGTAATTGATATTAAAAATTGGAGAAAATTAAAACACGTTCTTTCATTAACTATTAATAATCAAACAGAAACATATTACCTTAAAACATCTGTAACCAAAACTAATGAGTTCGAATATTTAGTTATTTCATTAGAAACCATCCAACAAATTATTGATAAAAAAGAAAAAGAATCGTGGTATAAATTAATGAATGTAATGTCTCATGAGATTATTAATACTATCACTCCTATTAGTACTTTGGCCACTAATTTAGATTCTTTATTACAAGAAGAACCTGATAAAGAAACCTTGAGTGAATTATCACATGGTTTGCAAATTATAAGCAAGCGTTCTTTGCATCTAACTGATTTTGTAAATACATATCGAACCTTAGCGGAACTGCCTTTACCTGAGAAAAAAATTATAAATATTATTGAATTAATAAAAAATACAATTGCTTTATTTAAACAAGATTTCGAAGAAAAAAATATTGCTGTTGAACTTAATTATAAAGAAGAGTATTTCCTTTCTATAGATAAGAAACAATTAGAACAAGTTTTTATTAACCTTATTTCTAATAGTATCCATTCATTTATTAGTACCGAAAGACCAAGAATAACAATAGACATTGTTCAAAAAAATAACAGAGTAATAATTTCTTTTATAGACAATGGTTGTGGGATTTCTGATGAAATTAAAGACAATATATTTATTCCTTATTTTACAACTCGCAAAAACGGGTCTGGTATTGGTTTAACATTAACCAAAAGTATTATAGAATCTCATAATGGCACTGTTTATTTTAAATCTGAAAAAGGAGTAACCACATTTGTTTTAAGTCTTCAGCTTTAATTACTTACCTATTTAATCATTCAATAAAAAAAATCCCCAAACCATATAAATGTTTGAGGATTGAAAAAAATAACTGTTGGGTGTTATGTTTCTTATAATTATCTTGTCATTAATTCTTTATATTATCGTATAATCATCTTTCCTGTTCTTACCGGATTTACTTCTGTAATTATTTCATAAAAATAAATTCCAGGCTGTAAATTGCGTTTTTCAATTTTAATTTCATTTCTCCCTTTGGTTGTATCTCCAGAAAAACTGTAGCTAGAAATTCTACGCCCAGACATTGTATATAGATTAAATTCATAACTTCCTGAAATTTCTTCTTCAAAATAGATAATTGCTTTATCTAAAACTGGGTTAGGAGTTAATAGATGTTTCGAAATATTTGTATTTTCAACGATGTTCTTACTAATTGTATTAAACGAAATATTTGATAAGTCTAATGCCTTGGTCTGCAATGTTCCATCTATAGCTTTTAAATTAAATATGATCACTTTAAGATCAGAAAAATCGGGTGTTTCTCCAGAACCATTAGAAAAGTCTAGCGTAGAAATATTAAATTCTTTGTTTTCTTCTGATAATAATACTTGTGCTTTAAATTGATCTTCATAGTTTTCAATTTGAGATTTCAAAAGTGTTATTTCTAATACCCCTGTTCCATAAGCTTCAAAAGTAATATTATTGTATGCTGATAAATCTACAGCTCTAAACCTAGGATTAAAAGCTCTGTATACCCCTAAATAATCGCTTGTCGTTCCTCTCAAATGAATATTTCTTTCTATAGGATATACATCTCCTTCATAAGGTGTTGTATTTTGTATTACTTCATATTCTTCAATAGAAGTAGATATTGCAGAGTCGTCTAATCCCCATGGGGCGTCTGCCACAAATAGATCATCTGGCGTTTCATCATTTTCATTACTTATTCTAAAGCCCATATCAAATAGAGAACCTGTTTCTACTCGTAGTGCATTTAAATAGCCTCCTAAAACAGCATCTGCAGCTATCGTTTCAACCTCGCTAGTTTCTGTTCTTTTTATTCCTCCTTGAATATGTATGTTATTCGTAAAATTATTATTAATCAACTCCATAGCAATTGCTCCATTTTCATAGGATGCTTTTTTTACAAATACCGGAGGTGGGTTAGAACTTATATATTCATTTATTTCACTATTGGCTTCTAATAAGTTTAAAATTTCATCTCCTAATTTGTATAGATTATCAAGTGAGTTGGCCCATATTTGAAAATTATAGAAACTTGTTTCTCTTTTATACCTATCTATATTCCAGTGAGATTCTATCGTAAAAGTACGATCATCTTTATATCTTGCAGAAAAAGACAATGCAAATTCTAAGGTTCCGTCTGCTTGTTTTATTCTTGATTTTATAAAGCTATAGCCTCGCAATTGAATGGTAGAAACAGAAAGTAATTCGGCTCCTAAAAATCGATCACAAATAAACTTACTATGCTCATAAACTTGATTATCCGTTTTAATTGCCAAAAGTGCTGCTATATTTTCATCATTATTCAAATAATCTACAGAATAGATCTCACTAGCATTCGTTAAATTTAATAAGTCTTCAGGAGACGATTTTATAGCAGAGGTTTCATTAATAACACCAAGTGGAATTAAATCTTCTAATATTGCATTATTATTAGCACCGTTTTGATTAGCACTCATTCTTATATTATAATCCAATCCTCTTGTAATAATTGGGGCAGACGATTTGTCAAATACATAGTTTTCTTTAGCTCTATTATAATTTCTATTCGTGATAAAATTAGCCAGTCTATCATTACTTTCCAAACCTCCGTCGTTTCCAGTCGGTACTGGTGTAATAACAGGACATGAAGATACTCCTGAACAAGAAGGATCATCACAATCTACAAGTCCATCTCCATCATCATCTATTCCATTTATGCAGTCTTCTTGAGGTACAGGAGCTGTGGGACATCTTGCGCCATCATTATTAGAACTAGAAGGCCCAAAAGCAAAAAGATTTGATGCTATATTTCCATCACTTGCTGTTTGTACATTGTTGATTATATATACTGTACCTGTTTGATTTGCAGACACATAAAAATTACCATCTACATCAAAAAATACAGCACCGTATGTATAATTTAATCCTGATAAAATTGGAACTTCTCCAAGGTCATCAACAATTCCAGTAGCAGCATCTATTCTATATAAATGATTTGTATTCTTTTCTACTGTATATAATTTACCATCTACCGCATTAAAAGCCCAATCATGAACATTAATGTTTTGACTTAACGTACCAGTCCCTAAGTATTGTAAATGAGTAGGTGAATCTGGATTTAGGTCCATTATATAATAAGTAGTCCCACCAGATTTAGAATAATAAATACCTTCAGGGTTTATACCACCAACAAATCTATTACTAGATGGAAGTTCTTGATAACTATAAATAGTCACCGTAAAATCTTTCCCTATTCTTATAATAGAACTTGATGGTTGAGAAACTGATCCCCATAAATAACCATCCGCTGGATTATAAGCAACTCCATTAATAGTTCCTGGAGTTATATCTTCTCCTACCAAATATGAGCTTCCAGAGGCTAAATCAACTGCATATACATCATTAAACTGAAATAAATATGCGTTGAAATCGCAATTAAAAGGTTCATTTTGAGCATTAGAACATAAAAAAGAGAATAAAAATGCAATACATATAGTAACATTTTTATAAGGCAATCTAAAAAAGATAGCATATTTGCTAAGCGTATTTTTCTGTATCATTTGGTAACGATTTGGGATGTTAACAAAATTATTAACGTCAAAAATAAGAGATCATTGAAAGTGAAAAGTGATATTTCGGCTAATGGTATTATTGAAACTTTGAATAGTCGTTTAGTGTCGATGAATGGGAAAGTATTTTATTTGATTTGACTTCAAGCCAATGAAAACAATAGGCTTTCCTTGAGATATCAATTTATTTACATAATTAATTGATTCTTAAAATTAACTTCTTTTTATTAAGCTGTCCCTTTGATATTACTATCTAAATTTCCTAATTTGCAATTCTGTTTAAAATTTTAGAAGCATGACCAATGTCACACGATTATTTGATTTTCCTTATTATCAACTAGAAAAATTCAACCTAAAAGAATCTCTAGTAACAAAATATAATGATCAATGGATAAGTACTTCTACAGAAGAATATATAGAAAAAGCAAATAAAATTAGTCGTGGATTGTTACGTTTAGGGGTAAAACCAAATGATAAGGTTGCAGTTATTTCATTAACTAATAGAACCGAATGGAATATTGTAGATATTGGAGTTCTTCAACTTGGAGCACAAACGGTTCCTATATATCCAACTATTTCTCAAGATGATTATGAATATGTTTTGAATCATTCTGAATCGGTATACTGTTTTGTATCGTGTACAGAGGTTCTTGGAAAAGTAAATGCTATTAAAAGTAATGTGCCATCTTTAAAAGGAGTCTATTCATTTGATGAGCTAGGAAGTTGTGAGAATTGGTCTGAAGTTTTAAATCTAGGAGAAGATACAAGCAATCAAAATGAAGTTGAGACATTAAAGAATAATGTAAAAGCTGAAGACTTGGCAACACTCATTTATACTTCTGGAACTACTGGAAGACCTAAAGGAGTTATGCTTTCACATCATAATATAGTGAGTAATGCTATCAATAGTGCCAGTAGGTTTCCTATTCAAGATGGTAGTGCAAAATCTTTAAGTTTTTTACCTTTATGTCATATCTATGAACGAATGCTCATTTATTTATATCAATATCTAGGAGTAAGTATTTACTATGCAGAATCTATTGAAGCTATTAGTGATAACTTAAAAGAGGTAAAACCTGATGTGATGACTGCCGTTCCTCGTTTATTAGAAAAGGTATATGATAAAATTTATGCCAAAGGAACAGAATTAACCGGAATTAAAAAGAAACTTTTCTTTTGGGCTGTAGAACTTGGTCTTTTATATGAGCCCTACGGAAAAAATGGATGGTGGTACGAAACTCAATTAAAGATTGCTAGAAAATTAATTTTCAGTAAATGGCAAGAAGCCTTAGGAGGAAATCTAAAAGTAATTGCTTCGGGAAGTGCAGCTTTACAACCTAGGCTAGCAAGAGTTTTCAATGCTGCTGGTATCCCTTTGATGGAAGGATATGGTTTAACCGAAACCTCTCCTGTTATCTCTGTTAATGATGTTAGGGATAATGGTTTTAAAATAGGAACTGTTGGAAAATTAATCCCTGAGTCTGAAGTAAAAATAGCAGAAGATGGAGAGATTTTAACAAAAGGCCCCAATGTAATGATAGGATATTACAAAGATTCTGAAAAAACAGCAGAAGCCCTAAAAGGTGGTTATTTTCACACAGGTGATATTGGAGAAATCGATAGTGAAGGTTTTTTGCGTATCACAGATCGTAAAAAAGAAATGTTTAAAACTTCTGGAGGAAAATATATTGCACCTCAGTTAATAGAAAATCAGATGAAACAATCATTATTTATAGAACAAATAATGGTCATTGGAGATGGTGAAAAAATGCCTGCCGCATTTGTTCAACCCAATTTTGATTTTATAACTGAATGGGCAAAACGTCATGAAATTAATCTTGGTGATAAAAAAAATGAAATTGTTACCAATCAAAAACTAATTGATAGAATTCAAGAAGAAATAGATACACATAATACTCATTTTGGAAAATGGGAAATGATTAAACGATTTGAATTAACACCAGATGTTTGGAGTATAGAAAATGGACACCTCACTCCTACTATGAAAATGAAACGAAAAATTATAAAAGAAAAATACATAGATCTTTATAATAAGATATACGAGCGTACAAATTAATTGTACTTCAATTATTAATAAAAAAGCCTTCTAATATTAGAAGGCTTTTTTTGTTTATCTACTTAAAAACAATGCTTTATATTAATAAATGTTTAAATTTTAATATCTTTACTATGCATGCATAGTAAATTTTAATATATTTGAACGACTTAATTAAAACAATGAAAGATAAAACTATAGATTACGCATTACGGGCTACTTGGCAAGCAGTAGCTAGAATGTATAACGAAGAAGCTAGTAAGGTAGATAGCACGATGGCTACAGGTTTTACATTATTAAGTATAGATCCAGAAAAAGGAACTCCATCAACCGCATTAGGGCCTAGAATGGGAATGGAAGCTACTAGCTTGTCCAGAATATTAAAAACAATGGAAGAAAAAGGATTAATTGAGCGCAAACCTAATCCTGATGATGGAAGAAGTGTACTCATTCATTTAACCGATTTCGGTAAAGAAAAAAGAGAACTTTCTAAGACAGTTGTGCTGCAATTTAATGACATTGTAAAAGAACATATAACACCAGCTCAATTACAAAGTTTCTTTGAAGTTACAGAAATAATAAGCGAACTCATTGTAGAGAAAAAAATATATAATCAAGAAATCACTACTAATTAATAACTATTAAAATGATTAGAAGAATTAATAAAGTTGCAGTTATAGGCTCCGGAATAATGGGAAGTGGTATTGCCTGCCATTTTGCAAATATAGGAGCTGATGTATTGCTTTTAGATATAATTCCACGAGAACTTAATGATAAAGAAAAAGCCAAAGGGCTTAGTTTAGAGGATAAAGTTGTAAGAAATAGAATGGTAAATGACCATTTAACACATTCTCTAAAATCTAAACCCTCTCCAATATATCATAAAGATTTTGCAAAAAGAATCTCAACAGGTAATCTAGAGGATGATTTACATAGGATTAAAGAAGTAGATTGGATTATTGAAGTAGTTGTTGAACGTCTGGATATAAAACAAAAAGTTTTTGAGCAGATAGAAAAACACAGAACACCTGGTACCTTAATCACATCAAATACTTCTGGAATTCCTATAAAATTTATGAATGAAGGTAGAAGTGATGATTTCAAAAAACACTTTGCAGTTACTCATTTCTTTAACCCTCCTCGTTATCTAAAATTATTTGAAGTGATTCCTGGGCCTGACTGTGATCAAGAAGTTACAGATTTTTTAATGAATTATGGTGAGAAATTCTTAGGTAAAACATCTGTTCTAGCCAAAGATACTCCTGCATTTATTGGAAATCGAGTGGGGATTTTTGGTATTCAAAGTCTTTTTCACCAAGTAAAAGAATTAGGCCTTACAGTAGAAGAAGTAGATAAGTTAACCGGTCCAGTAATTGGGCGGCCAAAATCTGCAACATTTAGAACAGTTGATGTTGTTGGATTAGACACTTTAGTGCATGTAGCTAATGGTATTTATGAAAATTGCCCAGATGATGAAGCTCATGACTTATTTAAACTTCCTGGTTTTATAGAGAGCATGATGACTAATAAGTGGCTTGGAAGTAAAACAGGTCAAGGGTTTTATAAAAAAGAAGTAGATGCTAATGGAAAGAAAACATTTTTAACATTAGATCTTGATACTTTAGAATACACCCCTAGTAAAAAAGCTTCGTTTGCCACCTTAGAACTTACTAAAGCTATTGATCGACCTATTGATCGTTTTAAAGTTTTAGTAGGCGGAAAAGACAAAGCAGCCGCTTTTTACAGAAAGAACTTTGCTGCACTCTTTGCCTATGTTCAAAATAGAATTCCAGAAATTTCAGATGAATTATATAGAATAGATGATGCCATGAAAGCTGGTTTTGGTTGGGAGAATGGTCCTTTCGAAATCTGGGATGCTATTGGAGTTGAAAGAGGGATTGAACTTATGAAATCTGAAGGTTTAAAACCAGCTACATGGGTAACAGAAATGGTAACCAATGGTAATACTTCTTTTTATACTGTAAATGATGGAGCTACTTATTTTTATGATATTCCCTCTAAAAAACAAACAAAGAAACCAGGCCAAGATGCTTTTATTATACTAGATAACATTAGAAATACAAAAGAAGTATTTAAAAATAGTGGTGTTGTAATCGAAGATATTGGTGAAGGCATTTTAAATGTTGAGTTTCGATCAAAAATGAATACTATTGGAGGCGATGTACTTGCAGGTATTAATAAAGGAATTGACATTGCTGAAAAAGATTTTCAGGGATTAGTTGTTGGAAATCAAGGTGCTAATTTTTCTGTGGGAGCAAACATTGGAATGATTTTTATGTTTGCAGTAGAGCAAGAATATGATGAGTTAAATATGGCTATCAAATATTTTCAAGATACTATGATGCGTATGCGTTATTCATCAATACCTACAGTTTCTGCCCCTCATGGTATGTCATTAGGAGGCGCTTGTGAATTGTCTATGCATGCAGATAAAGTTGTTGCTGCTGCAGAAACTTATATGGGATTAGTAGAATTTGGAGTTGGTGTTATCCCTGGCGGAGGTGGTTCTAAAGAACTAGCACTTAGAGCTTCAGATTTGTTTAGAAAAGGAGATGTAGAATTAAATGTATTGCAAGAAAACTTCTTGACAATAGGAATGGCAAAAGTATCTACTTCAGCCTATGAAGCATTTGATCTTGGTTTGCTACAAAAAGGAAAAGATATTGTTGTAGTAAATAGAGATCGTCAAATAGCAGAAGCCAAAAAGCATGCCTTATTATTAGCAGAAGCTGGCTATACAAAACCTGTAGCAAGAAAAGATGTCAAAGTTTTAGGAAAGCAAGCTTTAGGAATGTTTTTAGTGGGAACAGATTCGATGGAAGCGAGTCATTACATTAGCGAACATGATAAAAAGATTGCAAATAAACTAGCCTATGTAATGGCTGGAGGAGATTTATCTGAACCTACTTTAGTAAGTGAACAATACTTATTAGACATTGAACGTGAGGCATTTTTGTCACTTTGTACAGAACGTAAAACATTAGAACGTATTCAACATATGTTGAAAAAAGGAAAACCACTTAGAAATTAAATCCTAGTAAGTTCAAAATCTAAAAAAAAATAAAAAAATGAAAACAGCATATATAGTAAAAGCATATCGAACAGCAGTTGGGAAGGCTCCCAAAGGAGTATTTCGGTTTAAAAGATCTGATGAATTGGCAGCAGAGACTATTGAACATATGATGAAAGAATTGCCACAATTAGATAAAACGCGTATTGATGATGTAATTGTTGGTAATGCAATGCCAGAAGGATCTCAAGGATTAAATATGGCACGTCTTATTTCTTTAATGGGGTTAGATACTGTAGATGTTCCTGGAGTAACTGTTAATAGGTTTTGTTCTTCAGGCCTTGAAACTATTGGTATTGCCAGTGCAAAAATACAAGCTGGTATGGCAGATTGTATTATTGCTGGTGGTGCAGAAAGTATGAGCTCGGTTCCTATGACAGGTAATAAACCAGAGTTAAACTATGATATAGTGAATGCAGGTCATGAAGATTATTATTGGGGAATGGGAAATACTGCTGAAGCGGTAGCTCAGCAATTTAAAGTTTCTCGTGAAGATCAAGATGAGTTTGCATATAATTCACACATGAAAGCTTTGAAAGCGCAAGCAGAAAACCGTTTTCAAGATCAAATAGTTCCTATAAATGTAGCGCAAACATATATTGGTGCTGATGGTAAAAAAGCCACAAAATCATATACAGTTACCAAAGATGAAGGCCCACGTGCAGGGACAAGTACAGCTGTTTTAAATAAGCTTCGCCCTGTGTTCGCAGCTGGTGGAAGTGTAACTGCTGGAAACTCTTCGCAAATGAGTGATGGCGCTGCTTTTGTTTTGATTATGAGTGAAGAAATGGTTAAAGAATTAAATCTTGAACCTGTAGCACGTTTGGTAAATTATGCTGCTGCTGGTGTAGAACCACGTATTATGGGAATTGGACCTGTCAAAGCTATCCCAAAAGCATTAAAACAAGCTGGATTAAAGCAAGACGATGTATCACTTATAGAATTAAATGAGGCCTTTGCTTCTCAATCTTTAGCTGTAGTACGAGAATTAAACCTCAATCAAGATATTGTTAATGTTAATGGAGGAGCTATTGCTCTTGGGCATCCATTAGGTTGTACAGGTGCCAAACTATCTGTTCAATTATTTGATGAGATGCGAAAACAAAAAATGCAAGGTAAGTACGGTATGGTAACCATGTGTGTTGGAACAGGACAAGGAGCTGCCGGAATTTTTGAATTTTTAAATTGAATAAATAAAGATATTAGATATGAGTATAGAGATGATCATTAAATAATCTCAACACTGAATTCTAAATACTAAATACTATAAAATATGGATACTATAGATAAAGATTTAATCAGAGGCGGTCAATTTCTTGTAAAGGAGACAAAAGCTGACGATGTATTTACTCCTGAAGATTTTTCAGAAGAACAAAAAATGATGCGTGATTCTGTAAAAGAATTTGTTGATAGAGAAATTTGGCCTAATAAAGAGCGTTTTGAAAAGAAAGATTATGCGCTTACTGAAGAAGTAATGGCTAAGGCAGGTGAATTGGGTCTTTTAGGAATTTCAGTTCCTGAAGAATATGGAGGTCTAGGAATGGGGTTTGTAACCACCATGCTTACTGTAGATTATATCTCTGGAGCTACAGGATCTATAGCTACTGCTTTTGGAGCGCATACAGGTATTGGAACCATGCCTATTGTATTGTATGGAAATGAAGAGCAGAAGAAAAAATATATTCCAAAATTGGCTACTGGAGAATGGTTTGGTGCTTATTGTTTAACAGAGCCAGGAGCTGGTAGTGATGCCAACAGTGGTAAAACAAAAGCTGTTTTATCAGAGGATGGAAAACACTATCTAATTAGTGGGCAAAAAATGTGGATTTCCAATGCTGGTTTTGCCAAATTATTTATTGTTTTTGCAAGAATAGAGGATGATAAAAATATTACAGGTTTTATTGTTGAAAATGATCCTAGCAATGGAATAACCTTAGGAGAAGAAGAACACAAATTAGGGATTCACTCCTCTTCTACTCGACAAGTATTCTTTAGTGATACCAAAGTACCTGTTGAAAATATGTTATCTGAAAGAGGAAATGGTTTTAAAATTGCCATGAATGCATTAAATGTAGGGCGTATTAAACTTGCAGCTGCTTGTTTAGATGCACAAAGACGAGTGATTACAGAATCTGTTAAATACGCAAATGAACGTATTCAATTTAAAACTCCTATTGCAAAATTTGGTGCTATTAAATCTAAATTAGCTGAAATGGCAACAGCTACTTATGTTGGTGAATCTGCATCTTACAGAGCTGCTAAAGATATTGAAGATCGTATTACAATTAGAGTTTCTGAAGGGAATAATCATCAAGAAGCAGAATTAAAAGGGGTTGAAGAATTTGCTATTGAATGTTCAATTTTGAAAGTTGCTGTTTCTGAAGATTGTCAAAATACAACTGATGAAGGTATTCAAATTTTTGGAGGCATGGGATTCTCTGCAGATACTCCAATGGAATCTGCTTGGAGAGATGCTCGAATTTCCAGAATATATGAAGGAACTAATGAAATTAACAGAATGCTAGCTGTTGGAATGTTGGTTAAGAAAGCAATGAAAGGCCATGTTGATTTATTAGAACCGGCTATGAAAGTTGCTGATGAATTAATGGGTATTCCTTCTTTTGATACGCCAGATTATTCTGCATTACTTTCTGAAGAAAAAGATATTATTAAAAAGCTTAAAAAAGTTTTCTTAATGGTTGCAGGATCTGCCGTTCAAAAATACGGACCTCAACTAGAAGAGCATCAACAATTATTGATAGCTGCTTCAGATATTTTAATTGAGATTTATATGGCAGAGTCTGCCATTTTAAGAACTGATAAAAACGTGAATCGTTTTGGAGAAAACAAACAAACTGCTCAAATTGCAATGGCCAAATTAAATCTTTTCCACGCTATCGAAAAAATAAATTCTAAAGCTAGAGAAGCGATTGTTTCCTTTGCTGAAGGAGATGAGCAACGTATGATGCTTATGGGATTAAAACGATTTACAAAATACACTAATATCCCTAATATCATTGAGTTAAGAAATACAATTGCAGAAAAGCTAACTGCAGAAAACGAATATTGTTACTAAAAAAATGAACTAAAAGTTTTTGTGTTTTTGACACAAATAGTTTCCCTTATTTTTAAAAAATAGTTACAATGATCCAGGTTTTGAAACTTTTCAGAATCTGGATTTGTTTTATATATGTTTTTGTAAAATATAAATCTATTTTTAACGAACTAAACTAAAATGCCCTGTAAGTATCCTGCCACCTTCTAGTTGAACTCTAAACCAATAATCGCTTTCTGGTAAATCATTCCCATTAAGAGTTCCATCCCAACCTATGCTGTTAGGGCTTATTTGAGCTATAAGTTTTCCAAAACGATCAAAAATAAAAATCAAAGAACTTTCATTAAAACCATTTCCTACTCCATTAACCTGCCATGTATCATTAAAAGAATCTCCATTTGGTGTAAAAAAATTAGGGAATCCAATAATAACAGAAAATAATTGAGATACTATACCACACCCGTTTTGATCTCTCACAAAAACAGTATGTAAGCCTGAAATAATATTATCAAAAGTACTTTCATCCTGATAAGGTCCTTCTACAAAATCTAGAGCAAACTCATAATCGCCTTCACCCGAAACATTGATTATAGCAGTATTATTAGATCTAGCATCATTTATTATAATTTCATCAATGGTGGCTATATTAGAAGGTAATACAGTAATCGTTTGGATATCAGAACAACCATTAGAATTTGTGATCTCTACACTAAAAACTCCTGTTTCATTTACTTGAATACTTTGGGTAGTTTCTCCTGTAGACCAGCTATAACTAAATTGATCTGAATCGTCATTAAAAACGTTGCTTTCTAAAGTAATCGTTTCCAGGAAAAAATTAAGACAATAGATAACATCTTGCTCTGGGTTTATAATGATAGGAATCTCATTAACAATTAATTGAACTTCACTAATTCCAAAACAACTATTATTATCCTCTATACGAGCATAAATTAGCTGGCTCCCAGGAATTACATTAGTATAATCATTTTCTAGGGCATTTATCTCCCTAAGTGCATCTTCTCTAGATGCATAGTATATAATAGTAAAACCATCTGTATTTGGAATTCCATTTAAGATTTCATTATTTGCGTCACTCAATGTAAAAAGATGAAATCCATCCTGACTTGCATCGTCATTACAAACCTCAATAGTGGCATCGTTTGCATTTGACGTACTAACATCTAAAACAAGTTCTGCTATTGAAAAGCAGGTAGTAGAATTATCGATTACGCGTACAAAAAGTGTTTGTGGGTTTTGAGTATTTTCAAAACTATCAACTTCATCAATGGGGGCTATCTCATTTTCAGCATCAGCCAAAGAAGTAAAAAATTGGATAGATACATCTGTGGCTCCATTAGTAAGTGCTGCATTGACTTCATTTAAATTAAATATCGTCAAACCATCTGAAACGCCATCAATATCACATTGAGTTAAACTTGCATCATTTGCAATTGGCAATTCATTAACTGTAATTGTGACTGGAGTTCTAGGTCCTGTTAAACAACCATCTACCGATGCCAGTGCCCAAAAAGTAGTTGTAGTTGTGGCCGTTACCGAAAAAGGTATTCCTGTTTGTAGAATGACGTCACTCGTCTCAGATGCAAACCACAATACAGTGTCGCCATCTACTGTTGCTGTCAAATCTATTTCTACCGGACCACATGTACTCATATTTTCAGAAATAGAAAGCACACTAGGAATACGAAAATTGGTACTGGCCGAAATATTAATTTCAGGATCTCCTGGCAAACCACCAAACTCAACTACATACCCCATGGATCGAAAATCTCCAATTGGATCTCCTTCGAGTCTTAAATCATTCCAAGAACCTTCTATTCCAACTCCGGGAGCTGTAATATGCGCATAATCTTCATTGCCAAATTGATTAGGTTCTCCTGTATTCCAATTGGCAAAATTAGGAGTAGAACCATTTGGGCCTCCATTCCAAAAAATAAGACCATTTTCAGGTCCTGTTACCCATCTCCAAACACCTTCTTTCTGAGCATCACTACCCCCTATCCAACCATTACCTGTAATTTGATTCCCTGCAAATTGGGCTTCTTCTTCGCTAGTTAAGGTAGCTAGATACCCTTGAAGGCCAAAAAAAGTAAGATTACTTGCTGCTTGTTCTGCTGCTGTCCAACTAATTCCAACATCAGGAATAAATTGATAAAAATGTCCTGTTGAGGGTAAAAAATTAGCATCCCCTATGGTATAAGAAAAAGATTTACTAGTGGTATTATTAGGATTAGTATTAAAAAAAATCACATCGTTAACTGCTGCAATAATAGCATCATAATCTATCATAGCGCCACCAACACCTTCTAGCGTCAATCTCCCTTCTAGGCTACTAAAAGTTACTAAAATTCCAGGAGGAGGATTTGTGAGTTCCAAAAAATCTTCTCCTTCAACATATCCCAAAGATATTTGTATAAAAAAAGCTTCTACCTGCGTATCGTCTGGATCTAAGACATCAAAATTGGTAACAATATTTTGTCTACTCAAAGGGCAGTAAAAAAGATCTCCTTCTGCCAAAATTGTAGGAAGGATATTTTGAGTGAAGCTTTTGTTTGAAAAACAAACAAAGAGTATAAAAATAAGAAAACTATAAAACCGCAACAAACAAAGAGTTTTAGTAAAAAAAATAATTTCGTAGAAAGTTATTGATTAAAAATCATTTCTCACTATTTAATTATCAAATCAATAGCTTTTTGTTCTACACCGTATGAAAATTATTTTTTATTATTCTTTCATAGATACTCATAACAAAAATACCAGAGAAGCAAGCTCCTCTGGTATTTTCTAATTCTATTTATTAAACCTGTTATTCTATTTTAAAAAAGCCAGCATTTAATTAATTTGTAGTAAATGTCCAGATTTGACCTACATTTTCTGCTCCAGCATCATCTGTAGTGTCTATCCTCCAAAAATATGTTGTAGCAGGATCAGCTACAACATCAAACATTTCTTCAGATATATCACCTTGGAATAAGGGTAAATTATCTATATCTGTACCAAAAAATAAATTAAAAGTTAAAACATCATCAACATCGGTATCTCCTCCTTCCCACATTAAGGTAATAGTACCACTGTCAACAAATCCTTCATTCTCAGGAGCTATTAAAGCTGCTGTGAACGGCACATAATTTACAATTCCGTCGCCTTCTGTAAAAAAAGCTTGCGTTGGAGTAGGATCACTTTCAAGTCCATCTGGATCTAACGTAGTAACATTCCAATAAAATGGGGTAGCCCTTTCTAATGTAATAGTTACTTCACTTTCAGTAACTGTTCTCATTTCTTCTACCTCTGTAAGATCTCTGTCTCTTGCTATTAATACAATATAACTTACTACATCTCCATCTGGATCCATAGCGTCTGACCAATCAAATGTGATATTATTATCAATACATAATAAATTTTCAGAAGGGAAAATTAAATTTTCAACAGTTTCTGGTGCCATATTCTCTGGTGGAGGTGGCGTTCCATCATCATCACCTCCCCCACAGGATAATGTTATTAAACTTAAAAGTATAATGCTTAAGTATTTATTTAATAAATTTTTCATATCTATTTTATTATTTTAAGTACAACAGGTGATTCCATTTCTAATCTTACAAAATAAGTACCATTAGGTAAGGTTCCAAAAGGTACACTTAGAATACTGTTGCGAATGGTTATGTTTTGATTAAATATTTCCTGTCCGGTAATATTAAAAATACTCACTGGAACATTACTAATATCCGTACTCGGCATAGTAATATTTAGATCATTAATTACTGGATTAGGAAAAGCAACAAGATCACTAAACCCTAGATTAATCGTAGTAGCAAAAACACCTTCACACAACCTTGCTGATTCTATTTCTAATAAACCAGATTCGTCAACTTCAATAGAAAAGGATCTTTCATTTGTTGTTCTGATCAATTCTCCATTTAACCTTACATTAAAAGGACCTGTTCCTGAATTAATAACTATATTAAATGTATTCTGATTTGCGCTTCCTGTAACTCCAGGAAGTACACCATCAAAATCAATATCTAATTCTGCTGCTGGATCTACACTTATGTTAAATTGTTGACTAAATGCTCTCTCTTCAATAGAAATAGTTACTGCATAATCACCTACTGGCAAATCTTCAAAAGATGTAGTTTCAGTAAATGTTTGACTAAGATCTTCTCCATTTCCTGTTACTGTAGCAACATATTCAAATTGCGTTTCAGAAACTATAATATTGATAGTCCCATTTTCTAATCCTGGGCAAGTTTCAGAAACTACTTCAACTTGAATATTATCTGGTAATAAAAAGTCACTATTTAATACTTCAACATCAAAACTAGCAGTTGCAGTATTACCAGCAAGATCAGTTACCTCAAAAGTATTGGTCGTAATTCCTATTGGAAATTCACTTCCAGATGGTAATCCTGCCGTTTGAATTAATCCAGAACTACCTCCATTAATATTGATAATCCAATCTGCATCAATCTCACCTAAACCAACATCATCAACATCAGTAGGCTCATCTACTCCACAAGCAGTAGATGCTAAGTAACTTATACCTGTTGCATCTATAGGCTGTCCAACCATAGTAAATACTGGTGTAGCACCGTCATTACCACTTGTTGTAAAGAGTTCAACAACTACAGTTGAACCTGCAGGGATAATGGTATTTTCAAAAGGAATATTAAGTATTTGAAGGTTTCCGGCAGGCACTTCAGCGTTTTGAGAAGCTAATAATGTTAGGTTTTCAAAAAGCAATGGTGTCGCAGGGTCATATAAATAAATATTAGCCGTAACCTGCGGTAATTGTCCATTTAATTCAGATGATTCTTCTATACCAAATTCAAGGCTAGTCACTGGAAAGTCTCTATCTATTCCAAATTCATTTAATTCAAAAACTCTTAAATAACTATTTGGCCCTGAAGGGCAAACTACAAAATTTCCATCAACTAAGAATTGACTTCCAGACTGTGTAATTTGTGCTTCTAATTCGCAATTGTCAGAAAACTGTACATCATAGTCGTAAATGGCAAATGTACTCCCAGGATCTGCATCTAACGTTACATCTAAAATGTCTCCTGTAATTTCTGGTGCTTCTGTATCATTAACAGTTACACTAACCGTACAGGTTCTTACAATACCTGAAGCATCTGTAGCTGTCCATGTAACCACAGTAGTTCCCACATCAAAAATCGCAGAGATATCTGTATTGATTTCATCATTTATAGAATTTGTGAATTCTACCGTTCCTGTTGGGTTAAGGAAACCTGGTTGAGGTACAGTAACTAAGGCCTCACATACTCCAGGATCATTAGAGACTACAATATCATCAGGACATACAATCTGTAATAAATCTTGATTGCTAACAATACGTACATTATCAAAAGCAAAACCTTCCTGTGTTGCAGAACCGTCTGAACCAAATACAATTCGCAATGCAACAAAAGTTTCATCATTTAATCCTTCAAGATCATTAATTGCCAGAACATATTCTCCAGTAGTACCTGTCCATGAATCTGTACTTGTACTCGCAAAAGCAAGGCTTCCTAAGTTGGCAGCATTGTACCAATTAGGTTCATCGCCAAGTTCTCCAACATTTTGCCAGCTTATTCCTCCATCAACTGAAGATTGAAGAATAGCTCCATCAAAATTTATTTCTATATCGTAATTAATATCTATCAAAAGGCTGGATCATCTACAGTAGTAAAATCAAACCCAGGAGCTAGTATTGATGATTGTTCATTATTAAAGTAATTACCCGTAAGACTAGTCACCCAAGCCTGAGTACCATCAGAAGCTCCGTTAATATTAGTAGTAGAAGGTGTTCCTAACTCAAAAGAATTTAACACACCTGTTTCTAATGCTGGAAACCATCCTCCAATACCACTTTCAAAACTCTCTTCATAAGGGAATGCATTAACTACTGCTACCAATGAAAAACCAGTAAATTCCTGTAAATCATTAGTTGCGTTTGCATCACCTAATGCATCAAACGTATATCCTCCAATAATATTAGTTAGCGTAAAGGTTTGCGCAAATGTAAAGGTAGCTGTCTCACCTGGTTGTATTGTTCCTGTAAACGTTTCTACTACAGCTGCTTCTCCAGGAAATTGATATGCCACATTAAAATTTGATTGAGCTAATGCTCCTTGATTGATTATTTCTATAATTACTTCATTTGTTCTACCATTAGCAGTTACTGGCGGAGTAGCAATATTATTTATTGCCAAATCATTATCTGGTAAATTGAATATAGAAACATCATCAATTGCTATATCTCCAGTAAAATCTACTCCTCTGGTAGAAATGAAACGCAACTGAATGATACTACTTGAAAAAGGGGACAAATCAACTCTTGCTTGCAGATAAGGATCTGTTTGAGCAACTTGTTGTTGTCCTGATAAAGTAAATACATTGGTTACTGTATTATTAGTAACATCCATAACTTCTACGTCTAATGAACCAATTCCCACTCCAAACATATGATAGAAAAACTCTAATGTTGGTGTAGCTAAGCCAGAAACATCAAAGGCTCCAGTAGTAAATGCTCCCTCATCTCCTTCAACAGGACCTGAAGTTTCAGAAAAAATATAAGTTCCAGTTGCATCTCCGATAGTGTTATCTACTGAAGGACCTGTACCTCCTGATGGTGTTGTTCCAGAATTTAATGCCCAAACTACAGTACCGTCAATTGCCCATCCTAATGGTAACGCGCCTGTTACATTTTCTAGGTCTTCTACATAAGGAAAACTAGAAATTATAGGAACTGTATTGAAATCTTGAGTAAAGCTATCATTGGATGCATTAGCATCTCCAACCAAACCAGTAAGTGCAGTAATAGTATGATTTCCAGCAGCAGATAAATCTGCTAAAGTTGTAAATGAATAGGTAGCGGTACTATTTCCTGCTATGGTTTCTGTAAAAGTTTCATCAATTTGGGCACCTCCATCAAGAATATATGATATTGGGAAATTAGATTGCGGAGTGGTACCAAAATTTGTTACTGTTACTGTTACAGTTTCAGCATTTGAGAAAAATGGATCTCCAGATACTTCAATAGCCGTTACTCCTAAATCATCTCCTGAACGCTCAGAAACACTGATATCGTCTATCGCAATATCACTGGTAAATGCATTTCCTCTGGTTCCTACAAATCTCAGTTGAATTACTGAAGAACTAAATACAGATAAATCTATTGAAAAAGCTTCAATATAAGGATCATCTGCTGCCAGTTGTTGTTGACCTGTTATAGTAAACACATTAGTAACAGTACTTGAATTAGTTAAATCTACAACTTCAACATCTAATGAACCAATTCCTGCTCCAAACATATGATAAAACACATTCATGATTGGACTGTTCAGAGAAGTTAAATCAATATCTCGAGAAAGTAAAACTCCCTGATCTCCAGGATTAGGTCCTGTAGCTTCTGTATATATATAAAAACCACTCCCATCCGGTTGCGTATTATCTCCTAGAGGTCCGGTACCACCAGAAGGAATTCCTAAACTATTTACAATCCAAGGCAAGGCCCCACTAGCTTCCCATCCTAAAGGCAGTCCCCCATCTTCAAAATCTACAATAAGTGGGAAGGTATCAATAGGAGGTGGAGATACATTTATAGTAAAAGAAGAATTTGCAAATGCACTATTGGTATCCTCTCCTCGTAATGTAATTATAGCGGTACCAAAAGCATCAGGAACTAATGATAGTGTTAAGGTATTTCCAGAAATATTGGCTGTAACCAATGCAGTATTACTATTGTCTTCTACAGTAATCGTTATTGGAAGTGGTGGTGTTTCTTCCGAAGAGAATACATTTTCAACATTTATTTGTACATCTGCATCATTAGCAGCTAAATCAAGATTTGGTAGAGGATTAGCAACAATTATTGCTGGTGTACTCACTTCAAAGGAAGCACTGTACAACCCATTACCATGAGTTCCTGCTACTACTAAACCATCTGCTCTAGAACGAATTTGTTCTACAACAACATTACCTATACCGTTTGGATCTACTTGATTCCAAACTGTTGAAGCACCATTGAGTGTAGTTGTACCAAAAAGCCCTGTACTGGTTCCTAGTAAAAATAAATCACTATTTCCAACGATGTTTATCCAACGTACAGATGGTCCAGCACCTGTTCCGTCAGGGTTTACTTCTAAATTTCCACTAATATCAGTCCATGTGCTTCCACCGTCATTAGAAAAGAAAACACTCGGGATACTATAATTTGATAAGGTAATATATACATCTTAAGTTAGCATTTCATTAAATTAGATAATTAATCAAAAAGAACCAAAGTGGAAAATTCGGATAAAGTGAACCACTCGTGCCGGATTAAACTGAGCAGTGTA
>CAYMDH010000037.1:197-37560 GCA_964389205.1 uncultured Flavobacteriaceae bacterium | reverse complement strand
AATATCAATCTATTAAAACTAATCAACTCGCTTTTTATTAATCGAACTCAGGTATATACGTTTATCTCATTTTTTTTCAAATATATAAATTCGAAAAGAATATTTTTGATAATTTTTGATAGTACAAAAAAAACACCCCTTTAAAATATGCAAAAAAATCGCATCATTCTTCTTAATTAAGCACATTCTTTGTGTTTGTTTTTTTGCTAACTTGTCATTTAATATTTAGCGTTAATTATCCTTCACTTTATATAAAACTATCAACCATGAAGCCTTTTAAAATTCTCCTCCTTTTACTGTTAGTTATCCCATTAACAGCCCATTCACAAAGACGGAAGAAAACTGCAAAATCTAATCTTATTAAAATTGATGAAAAACAATTTAGTGGTTTAAAATGGCGAAATATAGGCCCTTTTAGAGGTGGCCGAAGCGTTGCTTCTTCAGGGGTAGTTTCAGATCCTATGACTTATTATATGGGAAGTACTGGTGGCGGTGTTTGGAAAACAACAGATGGAGGAATTCAATGGAAAAATATTTCTGATGGGTTTTTTAAAATAGGAACCGTGGGTGCTATTGCTATAGCAGAATCTGATCCTAACGTTATTTTTGTTGGAATGGGCGAACATGCTGTTCGAGGAGTAATGACCTCCAGTGGAGATGGTGTTTACAAATCTACTGATGCTGGAAAAACGTGGAAACATATAGGTCTTGATGCTAGTATGCATATTTCTGATATTCGTATTCATCCAAAAAATTCAGAAGTTGTTTACGTTGCTGTACAAGGATCTCAATATGGCCCTACAGAAGAGCGAGGTGTATACAAATCAATAAACGGAGGAAAAAGTTGGGAGAAAATATTATTTGTAGCCAATACTACTGGAGCTTCTTCATTGTCTATGGATATGAATAATCCACGAATATTATATGCTTCTATGTGGCAACACCAACGATTTCCATGGACTATCACGTCTGGAGGTAAAAACTCAGGGATTTACAAATCTACAGACGAGGGAGCTAGTTGGAAAAAATTAGAAGGTGGATTGCCAAAGGCCTTTGGAAAATCTGGAATTACGGTTTCTAGAGCTAATTCTAACAAGGTATGGGCTGTTATAGAAGCTGAAGGTAAAAAAGGAGGCGTATATAGATCTGATAATGGTGGAAAAAAATGGACACACATAAATAAAGATCGAATTAATATTGCCAGGTCATGGTACTATATGGAGATTTTTGCAGATCCTCAAGACGAGAATGTAGTATATGTATTAAATGCACCTGTTACAAAATCTATAGATGGGGGAAAAACATTTACTCCTTTACCAACTCCTCATGGAGATAACCATCATTTGTGGATCAATCCTACCAATAATAAAATCATGATTAACTCTAATGATGGTGGAGCCAATGTTTCTTTTAATGGGGGCAAAAGCTGGTCTAGTCAACAAAATCAACTCACTTCTCAATTTTATAGAGTAATTACAGATAATCAAGTTCCTTATCATGTATATGGAGGGCAACAAGATAATTCTGCTATTGCTATTGCCAGCAGAACCAATGGGGGTGGTATTGGCTGGAAAGACTGGTATTCTGTTGCCGGCTGTGAGAGTGCTTATTTGGCCTTTGACCCAGACAATCCTGAAGTTATTTACGGTGGCTGTTATCAAGGCATTATAGAACAATGGATTAAAGCATCTAATGAAGGGAAAGCCATCAAAGAATACCCTGAAGTTGCATTGGGCACAGCTCCTATAGACCAAAAACATCGTTTTAATTGGAATGCACCTATTATTAGTGATCCACACAATAGAGAAACCATCTATCATGCAGGCAATGTGGTTTTTAAAACAATAGACGGAGGTCTTAGCTGGAAAACTATAAGTCCAGATCTAACTAGAAATAATCCTGCACAGCAGGGTGCTGGAGGCGGGCCTTATACCAATGAAGCTGCAGGCGGAGAAAACTATAATACTATCATGTATCTAGTAGCATCTCCTCATGAAAAAGGGGTGTTATGGGCAGGCTCTGACGATGGTTTGGTACACATTACCAAAGATGGTGGTGATAATTGGCAAAATGTAACGCCACCAAAATTAAAAGAAGGCATTATAAATAGCATAGAAGTATCTCCGCACGATCCAGCAACTGCTTACATTACTTTAATGCGTTATAAACTCAATGATTTACAACCTTATATTTATAAAACTTCAAATTACGGTGCTAGCTGGTCTAAAATCACTAATGGTATTGAAGGTTCTCACACTTTTGCACGTGTAGTTCGAGAAGATCCTAAAGTTAAAGGAATACTATATGCTGGCACCGAAACAGGTTTATTTATTTCTACCAATGATGGTGCACAATGGCAGCGATTTCAATTAAACCTTCCTATCGTTCCTATTAATGATTTGATTTTTCAGGATAATGATTTGGTTGCTGCAACTGCAGGTAGGTCTTTTTGGATCTTAGATGATTTAGGTGCTATTCAACAATCATCGAGTAAAGTCGACGAAAAAGCCGTAGCCATTTACAAACCAAAGAATACGTATCGTTTATTTGGAGGTGCTTCTGATAATACCAATAATGGCTTAGGACAAAACCCAAAAGAAGGTGTCACTTTTGATTATGCGCTCAAAGAAAAAGCAGATTCACTTTCATTAACTCTAAAAGTATTTAATCAAGAAGGAACATTAATTCGCACCATTACTAACAATTCTCAAAAAGATTTTAAATCATGGCCCGGAGGACCTCAAAAACCGGCTGTACTGTCTTCTAAAAAAGGCGTGAATCGTTTCACTTGGGATTTTAGAAAAGAAACACTCCCATCTGTAGATAAGGTTTTTGTATTTGGAAATTATAGAGGATCTAGAGTTTCACCAGGTGCTTATAAACTTCGATTGATTTTAGAAAAAGATTCTGTAGAAACTACTGTTAACATACTCCCTAATCCTAAAATAAAAGCTACTACTGCAAATTTTAATACTCAACAACTTTTTTTAGATGCCATTGAAAATCAAGTTCGTGATATTCATGAATCTGTTAATGCAATGCGCTCTGCTAAAGCACAATTAAAGTCATATCAATTGCTCTTAGAAAATAATAAAGAAGCAGATAGTTTGGTTGGAAAAGCAAAAACAATTATTGATAAAATTGATCGTTGGGAAACACAATTAGTTCAACCCAAACAAAAGACATTTCAAGATGTTATTAATTTTACCAATCGTTTAAATGCAGAGCTTTTAAATTTAAAAAACTATGTAGATACAGCAAATCCAATAGTTACCAGTGGAGCAAAAGAACGTCTTATCGATTTAAAGAAAGCATGGAGTACATTTTCTAAAGAGAAAGAAGATATTATTAATATAGAAATGAACGCTTTTAACAGGCAATACAAAGCTCTGGGATTACCTGCCATAATTATAAAAGAATGAGTATTATTATTGAAACAGATCGATTGTTATTAAGAACATTAACGCTCAATGATATTGACGGTATGTTTGAGCTTGATACAAACCCAGAGGTGCATCAATACTTAGGAAAACAACCTATTACTTCTAAAAAAGAAGCCCAAATAACTATTGAACAAATACTGAGTCAATATAAAATGTATGGAATTGGAAGGTGGGCGGCTATTGAAAAAACTTCTGGAGATTTTATTGGCTGGTCTGGTTTAAGAATGAATACAGAAAAAATAATGAATGGGTATTATAATTTCTATGATATTGGGTATCGCTTTATTCCTCGTTATTGGGGCAAAGGATATGCTACAGAATCTGGAAAAGCAGCTATAAATTATGGTTTTAATCAATTAAATATTTCTACCATATATGGAATATCAGAATTAGGAAATAAAGCTTCTAAAAAAGCATTGTTGAATATAGGTTTAACTTATATAGAAGATTTTATGTACGAGCCTGAAAACATAAAATTAAGTTGGTATAAAATTGATAACCCCAAATAAAGAATTGTTTCACTCATTGAAAGTGGTTGTTAACTCAATCTAACTATGTAAATAATTTATAAAATAGTACCTTCGATTCTCACAAAAAATCGATGTAGACTACGTAATTGTTAATATCGAATCATTATGAAAAAAGTAATTTTCTTATTGTTCTTTTGTTTGAATTTAACTGTTGTTGCTCAACAAAATACATTAAAGTTTCCAGAAAATGGAGAATCACCGAAGGCTAATTTAAGTGAATATAGTTGGATTGAAGGGCATTGGAAAGGAGAGGCTTTTGCAGGGATTACAGAAGAAATATGGAGCCCGGCACTAGGAGGTTCTATGATGTTTGTTTTTAAATTGGTAGTAGACAATGAGGTACAGTTTTATGAAGTTGGTGGTATTCGTGAAATAAACAATACATTGTTAATGCAATTAAAGCATTTTAATAATGATTTTAAGGGTTGGGAAGAAAAGAACGAAACTGTTGATTTTAAACTTGTAAAAGCTGAAAAGAATACGCTTTATTTTGATGAGCTTACTTTTGAAAAAATAAATGAAAATGAAATGAACGTTTACGTAGTAGTTTCTCAAAAAGACGGAAGTACTCAAGAGGTGAAGTTTAATTATAAAAAACAATTATAACGTATGACCGTCCCTATATATCAGATAGATGCTTTTACAGATACTGTTTTTAAAGGAAACTATGCTGCTGTATGTCTGTTAAAAAATTGGTTGGATGATGCTACTTTATTAAAAATAGCACAAGAAAATAACCTTTCTGAAACCGCTTTTATTATTCAAAACGGCACTGGGTTTGATATCCGTTGGTTTACTCCAGAAATAGAAATGGACTTGTGCGGTCATGCTACCTTAGCAAGTGCATATGTGATTTTTAATCATTTAAATTATGATAAAACGACACTTATTTTTAATTCTGCTAGTGGACTTTTAAAGGCTACTAAAAAGGAGAATAAAATTTATCTCAATTTCCCTTCGTGGCCAGTTAAAAAAACTGTCCTCCCAGAGGTTATAAAAAAAGGGTTAGAAAAACTTCCTTTAGAAGTATATAAATACAGGGATTATATATTGGTATATGAAGATGAATCGATGGTGAAAAACTTCAACCCTAAACCAGCTATTTGGAATCAAATAAATTTAGACCCTGGTGGCATTATACTCACTGCTCCTGGAGAAAAAGTAGATTTTGTATCTCGTTTTTTTACACCACAGGCAGGTATTTTTGAAGATCCTGTAACAGGTTCTGCTCATTGTTCTTTAATACCTTTTTGGGCAGATAAATTAAAAAAAAACACCCTCATAGCATCGCAATTATCCAATCGCAGTGGCAGGTTGTTTTGCGAATTAATTGATGATCGTGTGATTATAGGAGGTTTTTGTAAAATCTATTTAAAAGGAGAAATTTATATTTAAAGTAATACTAAAAAATAGCGTTTAATGATGCTTTTGAAGAAACTTACCATACTTACTATTTTAATAATGTTGTTGATGCCTTTTAGTTGGCACCTTAATGCACAAGAAAACAACACTATTAATTCTCAAATACTAGACAAAGGCACAAAAGAGGCCGTTTTGTTTGCGACTATTCGATTAAAAAATGCACAAGTAGGAACCATCGCAGATGAAGATGGTTATTTTAGAATTCCAAGAAAATATAGAATAGCAAATGACACCTTACTTATTTCTTCTATTGGGTTTAAAAATAAAGAAGTTCCTTTGCGGTTTTTGAATGAGAAAAAAATAAATATTATTCTCTTAGAACCTACTGTTGAAGCTTTGTCTGAAGTTGTTCTTTTTGGTAATAAAAAGAAAAAGAAAAGTACCTCTTCTATATCACCAGAAAATATTGTAAAAAAAGCAATTGCAAATATCCCTTTAAATTACCCCAAAAGGCCGCATTCTTATGCTACGTATTATAGAGATTATCAAATTGAAAAAGACGAATACGTAAACTTAAATGAGGCACTAATTGAGATCTTTGATGGGGGGTTCCAAACTAGTCAATATAATGACAATGCTAATCAAGCTAAAATTTTTCAATACAAAAGAAATCTTGATTTTAGAGTTGATAGTACCACCGCCATTGCTTATGATAATAGACGTAAAAAATATATCGAAAATGCTCGTCTTAGTGCCTTTGGTGGAAATGAACTCAGCATTTTAAATGCTCACAACCCTATCCGTAATTTTACGATTAATACTTTTTCTGCGGTAAACACACTTAAAGATAATTTTACTACTCATCACTTTTTTTCATTGTTAGGTATAGTACGACTAGATGACATTTCATTATATAGAATAAAGTTTATAACCAGAGACGAACTTTTTGGTGCTACTTTTTATGCAGAAGGAGAGCTTTATATAGAACAAGAGAATTATGCTATCCATAAGTTTGAATACGCTGGTTTTCGACAAAAAAAACTTGAAGTTTATAATACTCGAGTCCCAAAGTACTCTAGAAGTAAAGACCCTTTTTTTACTGTGAAATTGGAATACTCGAGGTTGGGAAACACGATGTATCTCAATTATATTTCTTTTAATAATATTTTTAAAATACGAAGTCGTAAAGATTTTAAAGTAAATGATATTGTATTTAATGACACAGAAAATACAATTACGTTTTCTTTTAACAACTCTTTAAATATAGAGAGTGCTTTACGATTAAAAAACTATAAACTTACCTATAAGAAAAAAACGTTAAAGATTAAAGAAGTTGAGTTAAGGAGCCCTAAAAGTGTACGTTTACTGTTAGAAGAAAATGATCTTCCAAAGGCTGCAAAAAAAGAAAGCAACACCATTTTAAACAACGTTAAACTTTCTTTTAACAACATTGTTCCTGCAAGTATAAATTCTGCAAATACTAAGGTAGAAAATCTAATTTATGAAAAAGATGAGAATGTTTTTATAATACGCTTTAATACTATTTTAAATCCTGTTACTGCGCCCAGAACAAAAAATTATGAATTGTCATTTAAAGATCAAACCATTAGCATTAAAAATATTGAGCTATTAGATAAGAACACTATAAAAATAATTGTGGGTACAAATTCAATATTAGATAAAATCAAGAATGAAAAATCTAGTGATGAACTCATAGGGCTTGATTATAAGCTAAATAATATAAAAGATACCAATGGTAGAAAAATTGGAAAGATTACTCGTAAAACAGTAGATCAATTTAGAGAGCTTTTTGTTCAAAAAGTATTCCCTTCTAAAGAACTTCCCAGAAGCTTTTTCTTTATGAAAAAAACAACACCTATTTCTGAAAATAGAGTCCTTAATATAGAAGATGATAATCTTTATTGGATTAATTCTCCTCTAAAAATCAAAAAGGGAAAAGCTAAAAAAAGAAAGAAATAATTTCGATTATGAAAACAAAATACAATTTATTATTCAATCAAATAATAGATAAACGAACTAAAAATCCTATTGTATTTGCTACGATACAAATCAAAAAGAAAAATCTTTTTATAGATAAAAAAATACCATTATCAAAAAACAAAGTACTTAATATTCAAAATAATGATATATATTGGATCAATACACCTCTTAAGAAAACCAAAGATGAGAATAGTATTGTAGATAAAAGTTATAGATAATGAAACGTACCTGTCTTGAATGTGATGAAGTTATTGTAGGACGAATAGATAAAAAATTCTGTTCAGACTACTGTAGAAATTCTTACAATAATAAAATTAATAAAGACAGTAAAAACCTAGTAAGAAATATTAATAATAGGTTGCGTAAAAACTATAGAATTTTAGGCACTTTAAACCCAGAAGCCAAGACCCGGATTTCTAAAAACAGATTACTCGATAAAGGTTTTGATTTTGAATATTTCACAAATCTATACATTACAAAAAATGGGGCTACCTATTATTTTTTGTATGACTTTGGGTATTTACCTTTGGATAATGATTATTATATGATTGTAAAAAGAGAACGGTAAATTTACCAACTTTGACTGCTCAATTTTAAGGCAGCTACAACAATATCTTTTCTACTTATTTGTCCTACCATCTTCCCATCTTTTAAAACAGGGAGTCTTCTTCTGTTATTACTGTAAAAAGTACATGCAGCATCAAATATATTAGTATCATGAGGAATAGTTTCTACTCCTTTAGTCATAAAACGTTCAACACTTTTATCTAATATGGGCATATTAAAATAACGACTTTCTGATATTTGTTTCATACAATCTGCTTCAGAGATAATACCAATTAATTCATTCGCATTATTTACTACAGGGCCTCCCGATATATTATATTTTGTAAATAACTCCATCACTTCCAAAACAGATTGTTCTGGATGAAAAGTAATTAGTTTTTTTGTCATATAATCTTCCACTAGTAATGGGGCATTAATTTTCTTTACCTTCTCTCTAGCTCCTTGAAAACTTTTGATTCCCATAACGTTATATTTTTTTGGTTAATTACTAAAGTTACGTATTTATTATGGTTTTTAATAAAAAAACAGCCAATAATATCTGTTAAAGAATGTGAATTTCATATTTTTATGAGATAAAATTTCTAAAATGCAAAGGTTCCACACCATTATTTCTGTATTTATTATTACCGCTATTGTTTATTGGAGTTATATAGCACTTATCCCCCAACAGCACAGCCTATTAGATGTTGACAAGCAATTATTTTCTACAGAACGTGCCTTAACACATGTAAAAGCTATTTCTCAAAAAGAGCATCATGTAGGCACAAAAGTTCATAAAGAAGTTCGTGATTATATAATTAAAGAATTAAATGACCTAGGTCTAAAAACAACACTCCAAGAAGGATATACCGCAGGTGATTGGGGGAATTTAAGTAAAGCAATTAATATTATTGCTAAAATAGAAGGTACTGAACAAGGAAAGGCTTTGGTATTGTTATCTCATTATGATAGTTGTTCTCATTCTTCTTTTGGAGCCAGCGATGCTGGAAGTGGTGTTGCAACAATATTGGAAGCTGCTAGAGCATATATCGCTTCTGGTAAAACGCCTAAAAATGATATAATTATTCTTCTTACAGATGCTGAAGAGTTAGGATTAAATGGAGCGCAATTATTTGTAAATAAACACCCTTGGGCAAAAGACATAGGGCTTGTCTTAAACTTTGAAGCTAGGGGAAGCGGCGGGCCAAGTTATATGCTTGTAGAAACTAATGGTGGAAATAAAGAGCTTATAAAAGCTTTTAGCGAAGCCAATCCAAAATATCCAGTAGCAAATTCATTAGCATATAGTATTTATAAGATGCTTCCTAATGATACAGATCTTACTGTATTTAGAGAAGATGGTAATATTAATGGCTTTAATTTTGCCTTTATTGATGATCATTTTGATTATCATACATCATTAGATACTTATGAAAATCTTGACAAAAACACTTTAGAACATCAAGGAACCTATATGATGCCATTGCTTTTTCATTTTAGTAATGCAAATTTAAATACCCTTGAAAGCGCTGAAGATTATATCTATTTTAATGTTCCTGTTTTTGGCTTGGTATATTATCCTTTCTCATGGATATATCCAATGCTTATTGCAGCTATATTGTTGTTTTTTGTTTTAGTTGGTTATGGAATTAAAAAAGAAAAGCTATCTATAAAAGATGTACTCAAAGGGTTTTTACCTTTCTTATCTGCGCTTGTAGGTGCTTCTATTCTGGGATATATTAGTTGGAATTTCTTAAAAAGCATATATCCAGGGTATCAAGATATTTTACATGGTTTCACTTATAACGGGCATTGGTACATTGCTGCATTTACAGCTTTAAGCATAGGGATTTGTTTCTGGGTTTATTATCGGTTTCGAAACATTAAAATAGTAAACTTATTAGTTGCTCCATTATTCTTTTGGTTATTGATATGTGGGTTAGTTGCTTTTTATTTAAAAGGGGCTAGTTTTTTTATTATCCCTATGATAGCTGGACTGGTTTCCTTCTATATTTTGATTGAACAAGAAAAACCATCTCTTCTGCTACTTGTATTACTTGCAATTCCTGGATTATGGATTTTAACGCCTTTTGTTCAGATGTTTCCTGTTGGGTTAGGATTAAAAATGTTGGTGGCAGCTACGGTATTTACAGTGTTAATTTTTGGCCTAACGCTTCCTATTTTTGGATTTTATAAAAAGAAAAGAAGAATGGCTTGGTTAGCTTTTATGATTACCATTGGTTTTTTTATAACTGCTCATTTAAAATCAAATTTTACATCAGAAAGGCCTAAGCCTAATAGTTTGGTATATACTTTAGATGTAGATAAAAACAAAGCGCAATGGGCAACCTACGACAATCATTTAGATGATTGGGTGAAGCAATATATAGGAGATACTCAACAAGGGCCCGATGACACTTCTATATTAAGCAGTAAATACGGCACTCGTTTTTCTTTAATTACCAATGCTCCATATAAAGAAATAAAAGCTCCAGAAATACAAGTATTAAAAGATAGTATAATTAATGATAGTAGGCTTATTGAATTGTGCATTACTCCTCAAAGAAATGTAAATAGAATGGATGTCTTTACCAATAAAGAAATTAAAATTGAATCTTGTATCATTAACGGTGTTTCTTTGGAAGAATCTTTTCTAAGCAATACCAGGAGAAGAGATCGATTAGTTACTCATTTTATAAGCAATAACGATTACACAGAGATTGTATTAAAAATACCTGTTAATAGTGCTTTAGAACTTACCTTATTTGAATCTTCAAATGATTTGCTTAGCAATGCGTTGTTTTCTATTCCTAAACGTCCTGAAAACACAATTGCAATGCCTTTTGTTTTAAATGATGCTATAATTGTTAAAAAAACATGGACTCTTGACTAAAAAAATTGCGATTATTGGTTGTGGATGGTTTGGTTTTCCACTAGCTACTTCTCTAATAGAAAAAGGATATTTTGTAAAAGGATCTACAACGTCTAAGGAAAAGAAAAAAATGCTATCTGATGTTGGAATTTCAGCATATACAGTATTGTTATCTGAAATAAACATTGAAGGCGATATCGATGCTTTTTTAGAAAACACAGATTGTATAATTATCAATATCCCACCCAAATTAAGAGGGAAAAATATTGAAAATTACGTAAATAAAATTAAGCTTTTAATTCATGAAATTAAAAATCATACTATAAAAAAAGTCATATTTATAAGTAGTACATCGGTATATTCCAATGATAAAAATTCAATAATAACTGAAGCAACATTGCAAATTCCGGATACTGAGAGCGGAAAACAAATTTTGAGTGTTGAACAGTTATTACAGGAAAGCAATAGTTTTAAAACTACCATTGTTAGATTTGGAGGATTAATTGGAAATGACAGGCATCCTATTCATTTTTTATCAGGCAGGAAGAATGTTAAAAACCCCAATGCTCCCATTAATTTAATTCACTTAAATGATTGTATTGGTATTGTTCAAAAGATAATTGATAAAGATATCTGGGGAGAAAGTTTTAATGCAGTATATCCAAATCATACTCGAAAAGAGGACTATTATACTAAAAAAGCCAAAGAAATGAATTTGATTATCCCTGAATTTGATACTTCTACTCCATCTAAAGGGAAAATTATTAACTCTAACAAAGTAGAAACACTTCTAGATTATTCTTTTACTACTGAAGTATAAAGCTTTAGCATCATCTTAAGAGTTATCTATAATTATTTTAATAATTTTGAAAACTTTTAAAAAATAAACACAATTATGATAAAAAAAGTACTTTTAATCCTATTATTTATAGGTACTACTACTATTCAAGGTCAAAATAAGAGTGATTTAATATCTCATTATGAAGCCTATTATAAGCAAATGAGATTGCAAGGTGATGTTCAGGGAATTATTGATGCAATTACACATTTAAATATATTATCACCCTCTCAAGCAAGGAAAGATACATTGGCTTATTTATATGCAAATGGGAATAGGCATTTACAAGCACTTAATACCATTGGAATTGAACGAGCTGATACTGACTCTGATTTGGCAATAGAAGTGAAAGCTGTTTCCTTAAAAGCATTAAATCAACCTAAAAGAGCCTTAGAACAATATGAAGCTCTTTTTGTTCGTAAATCAAATCCGTTTATAGCTTATGAAGTTGCAGATTTAAAATTACAACTTGGAGATATTCCTGGTGCTAGTGAAAAAATAGCATACGGAATTCAAAATGCAACAGATGATATGAAGTATGGATATTATGAATCTCAAAATCCATATGAAGTACCTATAAAAGCTGGCTTTACCTATCTAAAAGGACTTGCTGCATTTAATACCAATAAAGATGATATTGACGCTGCAGTAGCCATCATGGATGAGGCTTTAAAAATTGCACCTAATTTTAATTTGGCTGTAATTAGTAGACAAGCGCTATTGAATCGCAAAAAAGAAGCTGAAAAAGCTACTGAAACTAAACAATAATCTATTTCAGTAAAACCATATAATAAAAAAGGGAAGCGTTTTTAACGTTTCCCTTTTTTATTATGTATTGCATCATTCTTTGTCTACCAGATTCGTACTCGCTTCTCTGGTGCAAGATACATTCCATCTCCTTCTTTAATATCAAAGGCTGTATAAAAAGCATCTATATTCAATAAAGGTTGTATTGCTCTTACTTTTCCTGGAGAGTGTGGATCTGTTTTTACTTGTGTACTTACAGCTTCATCACGACTTAAGGTACGCCAAACTGTTGCCCAACTCATAAAGAAACGTTGTTCTGCAGTTAGTCCATCAATATCATCCGGTCTTCCACTATCTTTAAAGAAACGTTGTAACCCATCATAAGCACCTAAAACACCACCTAAATCACCTATGTTTTCTCCTAACGTAAATTTTCCATTAATATAAACACTATCTAATACTTCAATAGCGCTATATTGTTCTGCCAATGCATTTCCTCGGGTTGTAAAAGCTTCCAAATCTTCTGGAGACCACCAGTTATTTAAGTTTCCATCACTATCAAAACGAGCCCCACTATCATCAAAAGCATGAGAAATTTCATGTCCTATCACAGCTCCTATACCTCCATAATTTACAGCTTCATCTGCCTTATAGTTATAGAAAGGTGGTTGTAAAATAGCTGCTGGAAATACAATTTCATTATTGAATGGGTTAAAATAAGCATTTACTGTTTGCGGAGACATTCCCCACTCACCACGATCTACTGGCTCATTAATCTTGCTCAAGTTTTCTTTTAATCCATACTCAGAAACAGCAACCATATTATCATAATAAGTGTTTCCTGGTTTTACTTCTAATGAAGAATAATCTTTCCACTTGTCTGGGTATCCTATTTTTACTGTGAACTTGTCTAGCTTTTCAATCGCTTTTAGTTTAGTCTCATCACCCATCCAATCTAATGCTTTGATTCTATCTTTATAGGCTGCTATAACATTAGCAATCATTATCTCTGCTTTCTCTTTTGCTTCTGGTGGGAACATTTGATCTACATATAATTGACCAACTGCTTCTCCTACAGTACCGTTTACAGTTCTTAAAGCTCGCTCATCTGCAGAGAGTTGTTTTTTAGCTCCACTTAATGTTTTGCTGTAGAAATCCCAATTTGCTTTTTCAATTTCTGTAGTTAGCATTCCTGTTGCGCTATTAAGTGTAGCCCAACGCATTACTGTTTTCCAAGTTGCTATATCTCCTTCTGCAAAGGTTTTTTGAACTACTTCCATGTATGCAGGTTGCATTACAATAAGTGTATCTACTTTTTTAGTTATTCCAATATCACTAAGTGCTTTTTTCCAAGAAATAGCAGGTATCATTTCTTGAATTTGATCTAATGATCTAGGATTGTTGAAATTTCTAAAATCTCTACTAGCTACTTTATCTAACCTAGGAGTTGCTAATTTAGTTTCAAAAGCTAAAATAGTTTCAGCTTGCTCACGGGCTTCTGCTTCTGTATCTCCTAAAAATTGAAGCATTATTGTAATATGATCTACATATTGCGATCTTATTTTTTTAGAAGCATCATCTGTATTTGTATAATAATCTCTATCTGGTAATCCCAATCCTCCTGGTGTAACATAACCTGAGTTTATAGCACTGTTACTTGGGTTTGAAAACGCAGCTAGGCCAAAGAATGGTTGCGATACCAAAGTAGCATTTTCAGTAAATGCTTTTTGAAAATCTTCTACAGAATTAATACTGGCAATTTTATCTAAAGCAGCTTTTAGTGGTTCAATTCCTGCTGCGTCTCTAGCTGTTGTATCTAATTCTGTTGCAAAAATCATTAGTGCTTTTGCCTGATCTGTCTCGGGAGCATATAAATTTCCTTCTTTTGTTGTTTTAAGAATTTCAAGCATATCAGCATCTGTTGATTTTCTGAGTACACTAAATCCGCCCCATATACTTCTCTCGTCAGGAATTTGTGTGTTTTTTACCCAATTTCCATTTACATAATTGTAAAAATCTTCTTTTGGACTCACTGAAGTATCCATGTTCTCCAAAACAATACCTGGAGCTCCTTCTTCTTCTTCTGTCTTCGCTTCTTGTTGACAAGAAGTCAACGAAAAAGCTCCTAAAAGACCGAAAACTAAGAATGTTCTATTCGTAAATTTCATTTTTAAAAGTTTTAATGTTATTTTAATATATTTCAGTTAGTGTTCTGTAAATCGCTTTTGTTACAATTTTAATTTCTCTTTATCTCTTTTTTTATAATACTATCTCGTTCTTTTTTTAAATCGACAACTGCCGTTACATTTTCATTTGGTATAGCAATAGATAATACATAATGAGCAATTTTCCATTTCCCATCTACTTTTTTTAGTACTCCACTTCCTCTACACAATTCCATTTGTGTATTTAAAAGCTCGTCAAACCATGCAAAATCGCCTTGTACATTAAGATAAATATTTCTATCTATAGCTGTAAAACTCCAAGCTTTCCCTCGATCAAAATAAGGTTTCGCAAAAGTTTTAAAAGCTTCATTTTGCCAATTCTCTGTGGCATCAGTCCCTATAAAAACTCCATCTGATGTCATTAAAGAAAAATAGGTTTCAAAATTCGCATCAGAAGCTGCTTGATGCCAATTATCAAGAACTGCGTGAATTTCTTTTTTTCCCTCTTTATTTTCTTGTGCATATAATTCGCCAAAAAAGAGAACTACTAATAATGATATACATAGTTTTTGTATCATAATTATTCTTTATTTAAAAACTCATCTGCCAAACTACCTTGCATTGCTTCGTCAAATTGTTTGAGTAATGCATTATATGCATTTATTATTTTTATTTTTTGAGCTGCAATAACTTCTTTTTTTTCTCTATCATCTATTGCCGCTTTTGTCTGTAATATATAGGTTCTTAAGACTATTATTCTACTTTTAATAGAAGCAATGTTTAATTTTTCAGGAACTCCGGATGAATTTAAACTTTTCTCTTTTTCAATTAATTCGTCTACTACGGAAAATATGTCATCTCCTTTAAAATCACGTAAATTTCTAATTTCAGCACTAAACCCTTTAAAAGCTCCCCAAGATGCTATAGCTGGACTTACTCTTGCGCTTATGTTTCTCAAAACTGGCATTTTTTGAGCCACCTCTAGTGTATCTTTTTTCATAGTATCTGTTGCTTGGTCTTTTTTCTTTCCAGTACATGAAATCATTAAAATCAGCAACATACAAATAACAAAGTACTTTATATTTTTCATTATTCTATTTTTATACGAAGAATGCATTCGTTATCATATTATACGTTTAGAAAACGAGATAAAGTTTTTTTGAAGGCTAAAATACTCTTTCTTTAAGCATTGCAAAAGCATATAAATCCTGCAATTTAATAATTATTTATGCTATTCTTTGAATATTTAATATTAATAAAATCATAATGGCTATAGATTTTGTGAATTATTCAATGAATTTGTAATATCTAATTCAAAAAATAGACGAAATACTTATATTTGAACTTGATTAATTATCATTCATGAATACAAAAATTTTGATCATTGGCGCCTGCGGACAGATAGGCTCAGAATTAACAATTGCACTTCGCGAAATTTATGGTACTACTAATGTTATTGCTTCAGATATAAGAGAAGGCGGAGAAGAACTTATGAATTCTGGTCCTTTTGAAATCTTAGACGCTACTGATAAAGCCGCGATTAAAGCGGTTATTGAAAAATATCAAATTAACGAAGTTTACTTGATGGCTGCTATGTTATCTGCTACTGCAGAAAAATATCCTGAAAAGGCATGGCAATTGAATATGAATTCTTTGTTATATATTTTAGATTTTGCTAAAAATGGTGTTATTAAAAAAATATTTTGGCCCAGTTCTATTGCCATTTTTGGCCCTACAACTCCAAAACAAAACACACCGCAACAAACAGTAACAGAGCCCTCTACTGTTTATGGAATTAGCAAACTAGCAGGAGAACGTTGGTGTGAGTATTATTTTAATAATTATGGAGTAGATGTAAGAAGTATTCGTTATCCTGGCCTTATTAGTTGGAAAACTAACCCAGGAGGCGGAACCACAGACTATGCTGTTGACATTTATCATCAGGCAATTGAGAAAGGAACTTATGAATGCTTCTTGAGTGAAAATACAACTCTTCCTATGATGTATATGGACGATGCTATTAAGGCCTCCATTGGTATTATGCAGGCAGATAAAAACAACATCAAAGAACGTTCGTCTTATAATTTGGCGGCTTTGAGTTTTAATCCTATGCAAATAGCCGCTGTAATAAAAGAACAACTTTCAGATTTTACTATTACATACAAGCCAGATTTTAGACAAAAAATTGCAGATTCATGGCCGCAAAGTATTGATGATACTAAAGCGCAAAATGATTGGGGTTGGAAATCTCAATTTGATTTAGAAGATATGACAAAAGAGATGCTTTCTAATTTAAAAATGTCTGTTGGGTAAAGCGGTACCACTTTACCCATTAGTTTATTTACATCAACTGTATTGCATATTAAAACTCTTCACAAAAAGCAGCTGTTTCACATCCTTCGGTGAAATCTTCAAAACAAACTAAACATGCAGAAACTCCAGATGGTTCAAGGCAATCAGGATGATTTATTTGTCTTGCTGTAGTTCTGGAGGGTCTATACCTATAGCTGCCAGCAACAATCATACTTGTAATAGAACTTGTGGTTCTAAATGTAGACTTGGCTAATACAGAACGTATAAGCGTACACCTTAAACACTCTAATTTCCTGATTTTAAAAATGAAAATAATGAAAAACAGAAAAAAATTACAATTACGTAAAGTAAGTATTGCCCACCTTAAATTAATGATTGCTGGCAGCAACGATCCTTCTGGTATTACTGATGTTAATTGTAATACAAATACTCCTCCTGACAATCTTGATGCTACAGTTGTAACATGCCAACAAAGTAATTGTTGTGTGCCTACAGTTACAATAGATCAACCTGCTAGCAACCATCATACCTGCGACAGAACTTGTAGCTCTAAGTGTAATATATAGGTTTAATTATTATATAGCGAAAATATCATCAATTAAGATTTCTTTAAGCATTTTAACTAACTCATTAGCATATCTTTACTACTTAAAATAATCAACAAGAAAAATGACGATACTAACAAAATCTTTTATCTCTAAAACTCTAAGGTCAATAAGTTTTTGTTTCTTATTAATTTTAGGAAGTTGCGATAAAGCAAAAGACACAACTTTAAAAGAAGCTCCTGCAAACGTTTTATTAGAAGAGTGGACAGGCCCTTATAATGGCGTTCCCGCTTTTGATAAAATGCAGATAAGCGATGTAAAAAATGCTATTGAAACAGGAATGGCATTAAACCTAGAAGAAATTGAAGCAATTGCTAATAATACAGATGCTCCTACTTTTGAAAACACTATAGAAGCTATGGAAAGAGCAGGTAGTGATCTAAGAAGAGTATTTACCTATTACGGTATCTTAGGAAGCAATATGTCTTCTCCAGAGTTTAGAGAAATACAACGCGAATTAGCCCCTAAGCTCTCTGAGTTTAATTCTAAAATATCACAGAATAAAAAATTATTTGAGCGTATTAAAAGCGTTCATGAAGGTTCTTTAAAAACACCTTTAGAAGAAGACCAGCAGCGTGTTTTACAATTGACCTATGAAGGTTTTGCAATGAATGGTGCAGAATTAAATGAGGCCGATAAAGCTAGATATGCAGCTATAAATAAAGAATTATCCAGCCTACACACCAATTTCTCTAACAATGTCCTGGCTGATGAAGAAAACTATGTTGTATACTTGACTAAGGATCAATTAAGTGGTTTACCTCAGTCGTATATTAGTGCTGCCGCAAAAATTGCTACAGATAAAGGAGAAGAAGGTAAATATGCAGTAACTAATACGCGTTCATCTATGGATCCTTTTCTCACCTATTCTGATGAAAGAGCATTGCGAGAAAAAGTATGGAATACCTACTATTCAAGGGGAGACAATGGAGATCAGTACGATAATAATGAAAACATTGCCAATATATTAAAACTAAGACATGAACGAGTTGGCTTACTAGGTTATGATAACTACGCTTCGTGGAGGTTACAAAATAGAATGGCAAAAACTCCTGAGCAAGCTATGGAACTTATGAATAATGTATGGCCGGCTGCTATTGCCAGAGTAAAAGAAGAAGTAGCCGATATGCAAGCCATTGCAGATGCTAATGGTGATGCTATTACTATTGCTCCATGGGATTATCGTTACTATGCTGAAAAAGTACGTAAAAACAAGTACAACCTAGATTCTGATGAGGTAAAACAATATTTACAACTCGATAAACTAACACAAGCACTGTTTTATACAGCTGGAAGACTTTTTAACTTTGATTTTAAACCTGTTCCGGAAGGGAGTGTTCCTGTATTTCACGAAGATGTAAAAGTATGGGAAGTGACAGATAAAACATCCGGCGAGCATATTGGTTTGTGGTATTTAGATCCTTTTGCACGTAATGGTAAACGTTCTGGAGCATGGGCTACTACGTATAGAAGTCATACTACATTTGATGGAAAGAAAACAGTACTCTCTTCTAACAATTCTAATTTTATCAAACCCGCACCTGGAGAGGCTGTATTAGTTTCATGGAATGATGCTGAAACTTTTTTCCATGAATTTGGACATGCACTACATTTCTTATCTTCTAATGTAAAATATCCAACGTTAAATGGAGGTGTTCGAGATTATACAGAATTTCAATCGCAATTATTGGAACGATGGCTATCTACAGATGAAGTTATTAATCAATTTCTAGTACATCATGAAACAGGAGAGGTGATTCCAGAAGAATTGGTAACTAAAATTAAAAAAGCAGCTACTTTTAATCAAGGGTTTGCAACTACAGAATATTTAGCATCTGCTTTAATTGATATGAAATATCATACCACAAATCCTGAAAATATAGATCCTGATACTTTTGAGAGAGAAACACTAGCTAGTTTAAAAATGCCTAAAGAAATTGTTATGAGACACCGCTCTCCTCATTTTGGTCATGTCTTTTCTGGTGAAGGATATTCTGCTGCGTATTATGGATATATGTGGGCAGATGTATTAACATCAGATGCCTCAGAAGCTTTTAAAGAAGCTCCAGGTGGTTTTTACGATGAAGAAGTTGCAGCAAAGCTCGTAAAATACTTATTTGCACCCAGAAATTCTTTAGACCCTGCTGAAGCGTATAGAAAGTTTAGAGGACGTGATGCTAAAATTGATGCCATTATGAGAGATCGAGGGTTTCCAGTACCTACTAAGTAACCCTTTATAACACAAAGAAATAATTTTAATTCAGAAGGAGAGAAATCATCATAGCTTCTCCTCTTCTTATTTTTTAAGTTGATAACGATATGTTGGTTAGGAAGTAAAATCTTTTTAAGCTAGTATTATGTTTGGTTATCGTGTTAAGAATTATTGAAACCTTGGAAATAATTTAACGATAATCAAACGGTTTTAAAGCTTAGCTTTAAAAATACCTTCTTAAAAAGCGTCTTTTTTACGTCTCTTTTTGGACGAGAAAAAGAGGTGAAATAAAATTATTTGTAAAATATATTAACGAATAGAAATGCATTTCATCTTAATTGAATACTAAAATTAATGCTAACAACTCTTAGCCATAAAATCTACTAATCTTGCTGCCAAATGAGCTGTTCTTCCATCTAAATCGTATGTTGGGTTTAACTCTGCTATATCACAAGAAATAACCTTATTTGTCTTAAAAAGATAGTCCAGCGTCTCAAACACAAACGAAGGTGAAAATCCCAAAGTAGAAGGGGCACTTACTCCGGGCGCATACGCAGATGAAAAACCGTCCATATCTATAGTAATATAGATCGAATCGTTTGCTTCTATAAATGTATCTAATTGCTTCTTTATTTTTGAAAAATAACAATTTTGATTTAAAACATATTTTACTTCTAATTCTTGTGCAATGCGAAATAGCTCTTTCGTATTAGACTGTTCTTGAATTCCTAAAACAAGGTAGTTAAAAAGAGTGTTTTCTTTTTTTAGGTTTGAATTGATTTGGTAAAAAGGAGTTCCAGAATTACCTTGTTCTTCAAGAGGGCGTAAATCAAAATGTGCATCAAAGTTTATAATGCCTATTTTTTGTTGTTTTAAATCTTTAACTCCTTCTTTTAAACCCATAAAATGACCGTACGCAATATCATGACCTCCTCCAATAACAATAGGAAACATATCTTGATTCAACATAGAACTAACATAGGCGCTCAATCTATTTTGACATGCTTCCATATCTTGATCATTGCAAACCACATCTCCAAAATCTATGAGGTGTTTATTCTCAAAATGTAATGGAATTTTAGCTAGTTTTTTTCTAAGTTCTAACGGGCCAGAAAAAGCACCTGTTCTTCCTTGGTTTCTTTCTATTCCTTCATCACAAGCATAACCAATAATTCCAATACTTTTTTGATCTTTATAATGATTGATTAATGATTCTTTATTTAGATCAATACATTCAACTTCTTGGTACCAATATTCTGATGATATATTAGTAACTCGTCCTTTCCATAGATTTTTGTCTGAAGGCTGATATCCTTTATTTTTTAAATTTTTACTCCTTTTTTCCATATACTATGTACTTTTAATTCGCCTTGATGATATAAAACTTCTCTAAAATCTTTTGTAGGGAAAGCTGCAATATCTGCTATTTTATCTTTCTCTAAAATTCCTCGATCATCTAACCCTAATGCTTTTGCTGCACGAAATGTAATTCCTGAAAAAACCTCAGCTGTACTCAATTTTTCATAGGTTCCAAGGATGGCTGCTTGTGTTATTAAGTTTCCCTGTGGTGCGCTTCCTGGATTCCAATCACTAGCAATGGCAAGTGAACATCCAGCATCTAATAATTTTCTAGCTGGTGTAAAAGAGCATCCTAAACCAATAGAAGCCCCTGGCAGCGCCACAGGAATGGTATTACTTTTTGACAATGCTGCTATTTCTTTATCTCCACTGGCCTCTAAATGATCTACACTCACAGCATTACAATCTATAGCAACTTGGCTTCCACCAGTTGTAAATTGATCTCCATGAACAGTGAGTTGAAAATTTTGTTCTTTTAGTTTTTGAAGGTATTTTTTTGCGGTTTCTACATGAAATGCTCCTTCTTCAATAAATATATCAAAACGATTGCACAACCTTTCTTCCATTATTTTTGGAGCCAATTTATCCAGTATTAATTGAAGGTATGCTTCTTCTCCTTGTGTCCAATCTTTTGGGATTATATGAGCAGCCAAGCAAGTAGCAATAATATCTATTGAGTGTTTTTGCCTTAGTTCGTTAATAACACTAAGCATTTTTAATTCATGTTCTATAGTTAATCCATAGCCGCTTTTTATTTCTACGGTAGTAATTCCATTTGCCAATAATTTATCTAATCTATTTTCAGAAGTGTTGCTCAAATCATATTTGTCTGCTTCACGAACCTGCTTTACTGTACTCCAAATGCCTCCGCCTTCTTGTGCAATCTCTAAATAACTTTTGCCATTATTACGTGCTGCATAATCTTTTGCCCTACTTCCAGTAAAACATACATGTGTGTGGGCATCTATAAAACCAGGAAAAGCGACCAAATCCTCCTCTATAAATTCAATTAAGTTTATTTGTTTGTCAAACTCTTTTTTAAGTGTTTCAAAAGATCCTACAGCTACAATAGTATCTTTTTTTATTAAAACACCTCCTTGCGCTATCACTTCTAACTCTTCATCTTTTAATGTGCCCTTTATAGGCAGTTTTCTCATAGTAACTAATTGACTAAAAGGCCCTATAAGTTTTAAAGATGTATTTGGTGTAGTATCCATAGCTTATTTTTTATTAAAAATAGTATCGAGAAGGTTGTCATTTACCATATTGGGTAGGGTAACTTTTAGGGTAGGAGTTCTATCCATTTCTCGTTTAATTGCAAATAGTGCTTCTTTGTTTCTGCCCCAACTTCTACGTGCAATGCCATTATTAACATCGTAAAAAAGCAGCTTTTTTAAACGTATTTCTGCAGCTTTAGTTCCATCCAAAACAAGCCCGAAACCTCCATTAATAACTTCTCCCCAACCTACGCCTCCACCATTATGAATAGATATCCATGAAGCTCCTCTAAAACTATCGCCAATTACATTGTGAATAGCCATATCTGCAGTAAATTTACTTCCATCATAAATATTACTAGTTTCTCTATATGGAGAATCTGTCCCACTTACATCGTGATGATCTCTTCCTAATACAACAGGAGCGGTAATTTTACCCGATGCAATTGCTTTGTTAAAAGCCATCGCTATTTTTATTCTTCCTTCTGCATCAGCATATAGTATTCTCGCCTGTGACCCAACTACTAATTTGTTTTTTTTCGCTTCGTTAATCCAAGTAATATTATCTTGTAATTGTAATTGAATTTCTGCCGGTGCCGTTTTCTTGATTGTTGTCATAACTTGGGCAGCAATTTCATCTGTAATATCAAGATCTTCTTTCTTGCCTGAGGTACATACCCATCGAAATGGCCCAAAACCATAATCAAAACACATTGGGCCAAGGATATCTTGAACATAAGAAGGGTATTTAAAATCGATATTGTTTTCTTTCATAACATAGGCGCCAGATCTAGAAGCTTCTAATAAAAACGCATTCCCATAATCAAAAAAATAGGTGCCCTTTACAGTATGTTTGTTGATCGCCTCTGCATGGCGCACCAATGAAACTTTTACTTTTTCTTTAAATAACTCAGGGCTTTTTCTTAAAAGTTCATTGGCTTCTTCATAAGTATATCCTACAGGATAATATCCTCCAGACCACGGATTGTGTAATGAGGTTTGATCTGATCCTACATGAATAAAAATCGATTCTTTATACAATCGTTCCCAAAGATCTACCACATTACCTTGATACGCTATAGAAATAACCTCTTTTTTAGCTTGTGCATCTCTTAGCCTAACAACCAACTCATCTAGATTGTCTATTAATATATCTACCCAACCTTGTTTGTATCTTTTAACTGCTGCCTTTTTATTTACTTCAGCACAAAGTGTAATACATCCTGCTATATTTCCAGCTTTGGGTTGCGCACCACTCATTCCTCCAAGACCAGAAGTAAGGAAAATTTTCCCTGTGATATCGTCGTCTTTTTTTAAAATCTTTCGGAAAGCATTCATTACTGTTATTGTGGTTCCATGAACAATTCCTTGAGGGCCTATATACATATAAGATCCTGCTGTCATTTGCCCATATTGCGTAACTCCTAAGGCATTATACTTCTCCCAATCATCTTGCTTAGAATAATTTGGGATCATCATTCCATTGGTAATTACAACTCGAGGGGCTTCTTTAGATGAAGGGAATAAACCCATAGGATGCCCAGAATACATATGAAGCGTTTGTTCATCTGTCATTATTGCTAAATACTGCATCGTTAAAAGATACTGTGCCCAATTTTGAAAAACTGCACCATTTCCTCCATAAGTGATGAGTTCTTCTGGATGTTGTGCTATTGCTGGATCTAAGTTATTTTGAATCATTAGCATGATAGCAGCTGCCTGAATTGACTTAAAAGGATATGCTTCTATAGATCTGGCATATATTTTATAGGTAGGTTTAAAACGATACATATAAATACGTCCATATTGCATTAACTCCTCAGTAAATTCTGCAGCCAACTCATCATGCCATGGTTTGGGAAAATACCGCAATGCATTTTTAACTGCTAGTTTTTTTTCTTCAACAGATAGAATGTCTTTTCGTTTAGGAGCTCTGTTTATATCCTTTGGAAATGGTTTTTTTAAAGGTAGTTCACTAGGGATTCCTTGAAGAATTTGTGTCTTAAAATCTATCGCTGTCATTTTCACAAATGCGTTATTAAATTAATATACTTCAAAAAGTTGATGGAACTCACTTTCAAAGTCATGTTCTTTTTTATTTGTTATTTCAAGTAAATTTCTACTTTTAATAATAGTGATGGCTTTTTCGATATCATAAGAAAAAATTCGATCTTCTGTTGCATGCGTGATATGTTTGCGAACATGATCATGAACTGTATTGAGTGTTGCACTAGACTTTAATGGTTTTCTAAAATCAAAAGCCTGCGCTGCACAAAGCAATTCTACTCCTAATATCTTAATCAAATTATCACAAACTCTTAGCGCTTTTCTGCCACCTATAGACCCCATACTTACATGATCTTCTTGACCAAGTGATGTTGGAATACTATCTGCACTTGCAGGAAAGCACAAACTCTTATTTTCACTTACTAAGGCAGCAGATGTATATTGAACAATCATAAAACCAGAGCTTAAGCCTATTTCTTTCATGAGTAATTTTGGAGTTCCTTCTGTTTTTCCTTCTAAGGAGAGATAGGATCTTCTGTCTGAGATATTACCAAGTTCGGCAGCTGCCAAACATGCGTAGTCTAAGGGCAATGCCAAAGGCTGTCCATGAAAATTACCTCCACTAATAGTAAAATCATCGGAGAAAACAACTGGATTATCTGTGACTGCATTAAGTTCTATTTCTACTGCTTCTTTTAAATGAAGCCATGCATTTCTGGAACTACCGTGAACTTGAGGAGCACACCGCAGCGAGTAAGGATCTTGTACTTTTGTGCAGTTTTTATGAGATGCTACAATCTCTGAGTCTGAAAGAAAATGATTGATGCGTTTGGCAACGTGTATGTTTCCTTTAAATGGACGTGTTTGATGTAAAGCTTGGTGAAATGGCATTTTAGAACCTAATAGCCCTTCAATGGTTAATGCAGCTATAATATCCGCATGTGATAAACAACTATAGAGGGTATCTACTACCATAACGGCATGTGCCAATATGAATTGAGTTCCATTAATAAGCGCAAGCCCAGCCTTTGGATGTAATTCTAAAGGTTCCGTTTTATATTTTTCTAAAACTTCAGAAGTCTTAACAATTTTATTATTGTAAAATACTTTACCTTCTCCCAATAGGGGAAGAAAAAGATGTGCCAATGGAGCCAAATCTCCAGAAGCTCCTACTGATCCTTGCTCGGGTACTACTGGAATAACATCATTTTCTATATGCCATAAAATTCTGTTCATCACAGCCATTGATATTCCTGAAAAGCCTTGTGCTAATGCATGTAGTTTTAGGATCATCATAAGTTTAGATATTTCTTTAGAAACGGGCTCACCCACTCCTACGCTATGGCTTAATAATAATCGTTTTTGTAGATCACTGGTTTTATCTTTTGCTATAATGGTATCGCACAAAGGGCCAAAACCAGTATTTATACCATAAACAGTATGATCTCCATGTGCAATAGTTTGAACATCTTGGTGAGATTTTTCAATCTTTCCAATAGCTTCAGGAGTAAAACCGGCTTTTAAACGACCGTGGAGTATATTCAATGCTTTTCCAACGGTAAGTGTATCAATTCCATATTTAAACATTCACTTTCTTTTTAATTCAAATTTCTTATTATTTTTGATGCCTAACAAGATTATTTATATCAATAAATAATAACTATGAGTAATCAAATAGAATTAAGACATCTCAAGTATTTTTTAGCTGTTGCCAATGATTTGCATTTTAGAAAAGCTGCAGAAAAACTATATATCTCACAACCAGGATTAAGCAGACAGATTAAACAGATGGAAGGTGATCTAGGAATAACATTATTTGAAAGGAATAATAGAAATGTAATATTAACACAAGCTGGAGTTTATTTAAAAAAAGAAGCTTCTTTACTATTAAAAAGTTTAGAAAACACATTAGCTCATGCAAAGTTATTAGACCAAGGAGCAGAAGGAAATATTAAATTAGGGTATGTAGGTTCTACGATGCAAAATGTAATTCCTAATTTACTGATTGCTTTTCGAAAACATCATCCTGAAGTGCGCTTTAGTTTAACGGAAATGTATAATATGCGTCAAATCGAGTCGCTCTTATCTCAAGAAATTGATGTTGGCTTTGTGCGATTAAATGAAGTTCCTGAAACGTTAAATATCACGCCAGTTTTTGAAGATACTTTTTCTCTGGTATTACCATTAGATCATTCTTTATCGTCTCATAATTTCACTTCGTTATCTCAATTAAAAAAAGAACCTTTTATCCTATTTGAGAAAGAATATAGTCCTGCTTATTATAAAAGTGTCATGAGTATTTTCGATTATGGAAAATTTACTCCTTTGGTTTCTCATACCACAGTACACGCAAATACTATTTTTAAATTAGTTGAAAATGGTTTTGGAATTGCTATTGTTCCTACTTCTTTAAAACTGGGATATGATATGTCTATAAAATTCATTGAATTATCTCAAATACCACAACGTACTATTTTATCTGCTGTTTGGAATAAGAAAAATCGAAATCCAATACTCTCTAAAATTCTTAAATTTATATAGACAAAGACAAGATTTATTTTTAATCAATTCCCGGAAATATTAAAACGTCACTTCGAGTAAATTTTATGACTTTTAAGAAATAAAATTTGTATCGAGAAGTAGTTTATAATAGAATCTTGTTCTCGATACATTTCTCATTACATTCGAAACACTCGAACTGACGATGCTAGCAAAACTTAAAATAAGTCAGTTACTAAATGCTGGTTAGAAGGTAAAACCTTCAATTTACTTTCAAATAAAAAATTGAAACTCTACTAAAGCGACCACGCATTACCAATTTCAGAAAGGGGTACACATCCTACAAATTTTCCTGGAACGGGATCGTAGTTTAATACATTTTCACCAACTTCTTCAGAACTAAAATATCCAAACAAACACAATCCTTTTAATTCTCTGTAGAAAGGAGTTTCGTCTCCATCATAGACTTTACGCCCCCATACATATCGTGATGGATCATAAGGGATGGTTTCTTTTTTAGAGAGTACCAAGTCTCTTTCTTTTTTAGAACACTTTTCAAAATATTTCCCGGTTAGTTTTTCACATTCCTTTTGAAAAATTTCTAACCCTTTAACAAATTTTTCTTTTGCTTCATCTGTATAACAATTGGCTATTGTCATATCAATAAAACGATCTACAAAAACATCTTTTGCACCAACGGTTGCTGTTTTTGGAAGTATTTGTTCTGCTATTTCTCCAATAGTATGTGCTTGCTCTTTTGTAAAGAACAAAGGGGCCCAAGATTTACTACTTTCTATTTCACATCCTTGAAGCATCCCTGAAAATACTAAGCCAGAAAGGCTATACCCCATAAAAGCGGCGCTTAGTTTTAAAGCTTCTCTTCTATCCATTTTTAGATTCTTTTAATGCGTGATCTACTGCTCTTGCTGTTAATGCCATATAGGTAATGGATGGGTTTACGCAGGCAGACGATGTCATACATGCTCCATCTGTAACATATACATTAGAAACAGCATGTAATTGATTATTTTTATTAAGTACTGATGTCTTTGAGTTTTTCCCCATACGAGCAGTTCCCATTTCATGAATTCCTTTACCTAAAGCTCCTATAATATCAAAAGTTTCAATATTTTTCAAGCCTCCTGCTTCCAGCATCTCTGCAGCATCTACTTGCATTTGCTTCCGCATATTTAATTCATTTTCTTTAAACTCGCAATCAAAAACTACCAACGGTAAACCCCAACTGTCTTTTTTAGTTTTGTGTAAATACATTTTATTTTCATGATAGGGTAAGCATTCTCCAAAACCGTTTAACATCATTGTCCAGTCACCCGGTTTCATTAGACTATCTTTAAAATTGGCACCAAATGCGTTTTCGTTGGTACCTCTACCCCATCCATCTCTTTGTGCTCCTCCTTGATATCCATATCCTCTAGAGAATGCATTGGTTTTTGTAGCTTCATCAATATTTTGATATCTGGGAACATAAACTCCGTTAGGTCTGCGACCCTGATAATATTGATCTTGCATTCCTGAATAAGTGCCACTTGCTCCTGCATAAAAATGATGATCCATCATATTGTGTCCTAATTCTCCACTGTCATTGCCCATTCCATTCGGAAAACGATCTGAAGTTGAATTTAATAAAATAGAAGTGCTTCCAACTGTAGAAGCATTACAAAAAATGATGTTTGCAAAATATTCTGTCATTTCTTTGGTTTGTTCATCTATAATGCGAACTCCTGTTGCTTTCCCTTTTTTTGCATCGTATATAATTTCATGTACAATAGAATGTGGGCGAAGGGTCATGTTTCCTGTTTTTTCGGCAGCGGGCAATGTTATTGCATTGGCACTAAAATAGGCTCCAAAAGGGCATCCTCTACTACACCTATTTCTATACTGACAAGTGCCCCTTCCATGAATAGATTCTGTTAGATGCGCTACTCTTCCTATGGTGATGTTTCTTCCCGGAAAGGTTTTTTCAACTCGTTTTCTAACCTCGGCTTCTAGGCAATTTAATTCCATTGGTTTTAAAAATTGCCCATCCGGCAATTGCTTTAGCCCAAGTTTTTCTCCACTAATACCAACAAAACGTTCTACATAGTCATACCAAGGCGCAATATCTTTATAACGAATTGGCCAATCTATAGCAACTCCTTCTTTATTATTAGCTTCGAAATCTATATCACTCCACCTATAACATTGTTTCCCCCAAGTAAGCGATCTCCCGCCTGTTTGATATCCTCGGATCCAATCAAATCTTTTATCTTCTGCATAAGGATATTTTTGATCATCTGCGAAGAAATGCTTATTAGCCAATCCTACTCCTCCATGCCTAAATTGAACTTTATGTGATTTTACTTGTTCAGGTGTTAATTGCCCTCGATTGTCCATGTCCCAAGTATCTAAATTTGCAGTAGGATAATCTTCGATATGTTTCACTAAGCGGCCTCGTTCTAAAACTAATGTTTTTAATCCTTTTTCACACAACTCTTTGGCGGCCCAACTACCACTAATACCTGAGCCTATGACAATAGCATCATAAGTATGTTGTTCTTTTCCTTTCCCATTCAAATAAATGCTTTTCTTCATAGTAGTTTTATAAAAAAGATGGTCGTTTTTATACCAGATAATAAAAATTAGTATACTCAAAGCTATTAAAAAAAATTGAGGAATTATTAACTCTTTCATTCTTAAGTTAATACCTTTTTAAAGTATCTTTCATCTTTAAATTCATTCAAACTCAAAAAACCTATGAATAAACATTATTTATTCTTTTTATTTCTTTTTACTCTTTTATTTTTAAATATATATCAAATAAGCGCCAGAGAAGTATTTCAAAAGAAAGGTGAAAATTCAAAAGTTGTTGAAATTCCTTTTGAATATGTAAAAGGGTTTATTGTATTAAAGGCAAAGGTAAATGGTGTAGAGGGGCAAATTCCTACGATATTGACCCTACTCAAGAAACTACTTTTACATTGATTTTTTAACTGATATCTAAAATAGATGCTATCTTCGCAAAAATTTAATATTCACTTTTTTAGGAGCGAATGAATATAATAATGACCGGTACAACCGGAACGCTGGGATCAAACGTATTGTTTGAACTATTACAACAAGAACATATTGATCAAATATTTCTTTTAATCCGAAAAAAGAATGGCAAATCTCCTGTAGAACGATTAAAAGCACTTCTTGATAGTGGAGCTGCACCAGAGCGAATTGCCAACCAAAAAGAAGTTTTTATTAAAAAAATAAAAGTACTTGATGCAACTTCTTTTTTTCAACCTGCTATTTTTCTAAATAAAAATCAAGATAATTTCTTCATTCATTCTGCTGGCTTTGTAAACTTATCTACACATGAATCTCAAAAGGACGAGATCTTTAAAGAAAATCTTGGTTTTACAGAAGAGATTTTTAATACATTCTATCCTTTTATCTCTAAGTTTATTTATATAAGTACAGCTTTTTGTATTGGCAATATTGGTGGGCTTATTGATAACGATTATCACGATACACAAATACAACCTGTGTATAGAAACTTTTATGAAGAATCTAAACACAAAGCAGAGCAATTTTTACAACTTGAAGGTGCAAAACAAGGTATTCCTATTCAAATTTTAAGACCTAGTGTTTTAGGCGGTAATATTTTTGAGCAATCAAAGTTTTTTATCAGCAAATTCATGGTGTATTACTTATTGGGGAAATTCTTTTATATGAATAAGATTTCTAAAAATGCTATACGAATTACAGCCAATATGAATACAGGCTTAAATATCATTCCTGTTGATTATGCTGCAAAAGTAATTTCTAAAGTTTTTCATCGTCAAGAAATCAAACAATTAAATATCGTTCATCCTAAGTGTACACATTTAAAAAGCGGAATTGCCAGTATCTTAGAAAGTGTAAATTTCAAGAGTTTTACTATTGTTCATTCTCAAAATAACAATGACGAAGAATTGTCTAATATGAATGTACTAGAAAAATTATATTATAACTCTATCGGAGTTCATTTAAAGCCTTATCTGACTTCTAAGCCTTATGAATTTGAAACAAAATTGTTGGAATTAATTTGTCCGATGCCCTCCTACGATCTAGATGGTTATCTAGAACAAACTATGAAATTTGCTATCGCTAAAGATTTTAAAAACGAACGATATTAATACAATCTTCTATACTTATTAAAATGTTAATTAACTTTTCATAATAGCTTCACTTCTTTAATTTTTACTATTATTATTGTGAAAATAGAATTATTGGACAAAATGTATCAATGATTTAAGAAGCAATAACTATGAGAAATACTACCCTTATCATTCTATCTCTGTTCATCTCGCAGGCATATGCAAAAAAAAGAACCTCTCCAGAAAATCAAAGCGAAGAACTAGGAAAAGTTCGTTGGTATAGAGATTATAATACAGCTCTGAGCTTGGCTAAAAAGCAAGGGAAATCTGTTTTAATATTATTTCAAGAAGTCCCTGGTTGCGCTACTTGTAGAAATTATGGGAATAATGTACTTACACATCCTTTAATGGTAGAAGCGATAGAAAATGAGTTTATCCCCTTAGCTATTTATAATAATAAAGGAGGAAAAGATAAAGAAACACTTGCACTATATAAAGAACCTAGTTGGAACAATCCAGTAGTTAGAATTGTAAATGCTAATGGTAAAAATATAGTAAACAGAATTGCTGGAAACTATTCGGCTACTGCCTTGTATAAAGCAATGGAACTTGCTTTAATTAAAGAGAAAAAGCGTCTTCCGGAATATCTTAAAATATTAGGAACAGAATTGACTTCTGTGAAAGACAGAAATATTAAAGAAACCTATTTTAAAATGTACTGCTTTTGGACTGGTGAAAAGCATTTGGGAGCACTTAATGGAGTATTAAGTACCGAAGCCGGTTTTATGGCTGGGCATGAAGTTGTAAAAGTAAAATACGACGCCAGTATTATTGACAAAAACACTATTACTACCTCTGTAAAGAAAAGAGATTTTACGCCTATTGCAGATAATGGTAAGTATCGTACTGCTACTAATGATATTCAATACTATTTACAGCATACATATTATAAGTTTTTACCTTTAACTACTTTACAAAAAACAAAGATAAACAGTGCTTTAGGCAATAGAACTTCAGCAGAAAAATATCTGAGCCCAAAACAATTAAAATGGCTAAAGGAATTAAAATACGCAAAAACAAAACCGAGTGTTTTATTTAATAGAGATTTTATAGCATCTTGGTATCAAAAAGATGCCGCTAATAAAATAGCTAGCAAATAATTTTTAGAATCTCTACTTATTCATCCATTCTTTAAAATCTGTAGTGCGTTGTCTGCTTACTATAAATTCTTGATCTCTTGGGTTTAAGATTGAAAGTTTTACACGATGATTAAAATACCCATCTATTTTTTGAATAGCAGTTTTAGCTACTAATTGCCCTCGGTTAATTCTAAAAAACTGTATAGAATCTAAGGTAGTAAATAATTGATCTACAGTTTCATCAATAATATAGCGCTTGTTGGCAGTTACTCCAAAAGTAAGACTGTCTTGAGAATAAACATACAAAAGTTCTGAGACTTTAATCTGAACAAACCCACTTCCCTCCTTCACCAATATCCCTTCTCGTTTATTGCTAACTTGTAGGCTACCCAATAGCTGTTTTAAAATAGCAGGTTCTATAGAGGCTGTTTTATTAGATTTTATAAATTGATCTAATGCCAATATCAAATCACTTTCTTGAATCGGTTTTAACAAATAATCTAAACTATTTACCTTAAATGCCTGAATGGCATATTGATCAAAAGCAGTGGTGAAAATAATAGGCGCTTCTATATCTACTTTCTGAAATATTTCAAAACTTAAACCATCGGCTAATTGAATATCCATAAAAACTAAATCTGGCAATGTGTTTTTTTGAAACCATACTACAGCATCTTCTACTGTATCAATAATATCTAATAACTGATAGGTAAAACTACATTTCTTTAGCATGCTTTGTAGTTGGCTGGCAGCACGTGGTTCATCTTCAATGATCAGTATTTGCATAGTCGTTTTTTTGATCAGATATTTTTAATAACGGTAAAGACACTATAAACTGTTGCCCATCATTCTGTATGTCAATTGATTTGTTGGAAATCAATGCATATCGTTTTTCTATGTTCTTTAATCCAACTTTTGTAGATGGAAGTTGAGTAGATTTAGGTTGTATCTTATTTTTAATAATCAAGTGATTATCTTTAACCTCAACATGAATACAGAGTGGTTTTGCTCTAGAAATTATATTGTGTTTTATCGCATTTTCTAATAAAAGTTGAAGACTCATGGGCACAATCATTGTTTCTAAAGAAGCTTTAGGAATGCTCCACTTCAATTGCAGATTTTCTCCAAATCGTTCAGATTGAATATGAATATAGGCCTTTGCAAACTTCATTTCTTCTCGTAATGAAGTTAAGTTTGCATTTCCAGATTCTAATATAAAACGGTATACGTCTGCTAATTTATCTACAAATTGCTTGGCATCTTCTTTAGAATTTTGGTCTATAATATCACGTAAAGTATTCAACGTATTAAATAAGAAGTGTGGTTGTGCTTGATTTCTTAGGGTATCTAATTGTGCCTGTACAACAATTTGCTTGGCTTGTTCTTCTTCTCTAATTGATTTTTTAAGCCGTGCATAATAAAAAATAGCTTCATAAATAGCCATAGTCATGGTACTTATAATAATGATAGGAACCAGTACTGTAGACCTACTGATAGGATTATAATTTCCACCAAAGATTTGAGCTAAAATCCAATTTCCAGTGATGTCAACAAATAATACTGTACCTACTATACTTAAAAAAAACAATACAATGCGTTTTGCGTCATCACTAAATTTAGGGTATTTCTTTCTTAAAAAAATGATGATTACTCTAATAATAAACCAATTACAAATAGTAAAAAATAAAGTTGCGCTCCAATTTATTATAGCTTCTAGTATTGGAAATCTGTAAAATGAATTATTAAAAAGAAAATCTATAATAAAACTTAGAATCAGAATGCCAATAACTACAAACCAGAAGTCATTAAATCCTAAATATTTTATACGTCTCTTTTTATTGAACAACATAGTCGTTATTTTATAGCTTAATGAATGGCATCGCTTGTTTTGCCTGATAAAATGTAAAGCCTATCCATGCAGCATATAGCAATCCAAAAAACACTACTGCAACAATTTGATTTCTAGTAGTAGTTTTCCATTTTTTAGACAATCCAAATGCGAATAACGGAATTATTTGTAAGCCGTGCAATCCGAAAAAATGTGCAATTCGCAAGTCTCCAGCTATAGTACTCCAATTAACTAGTGGTAAACCTGGCCCTCCATCTGCTATGCCAACATTGTGAGACATCTGGCTTATCATCTGCCCTCCTATCCAACTTCCAACCACTACAATTATCCACCCCATTAAAATAGCAACTTGTATAGCTTTAGTAGTTTTCAACTTCAACCGTATACTTTCGAAAATAAACAAAACCATAATCAAAACATTGATCGCAATTAAAATTCCCATTGCGGCAAAGAGCAAACCATCTAATAAAGTAGATTGATTATAATGTGATTGCACTCCTCTGGCTCCCTGAGAGAAAATAATCCCTGTTTCAAATAATAAGGTCCAGGAAACTATATTGTTAATAATATTTTTCTTCCTTCTGGAAAATGGATATAGCGTTACATAAAATCCCAAGGTTAGAATATAAATAGCACCCGAAATACTAAACTTTAATGGTTTTATCCAAACATTTACTCCCATAAGCATTCTATCATCAATAAAGAGACCTCCCAGAGATACAACTGCCATCAGTATATGAATGATTACGATCCAATAAAGGATAGGGCTCTCTTTTTTTACAATACTAAATACGCTTTTTAAATACTTCATGATTTCTTTTGTTTAAGGGTTTTGATAATTGTAAATAGTAGGAAGCCTAATGGGCCAAACATAAAAGCGCCAAATAAACAAGGAGCCATTAGTATTTGATGAATTCCTACTTTTTTATTTTGATCTATCATCCACATTCCTACTAAAAGATCAAAAGCTAGGTAATGTACCCATCCTGCTAATACAGCATTCTCTTCTGTAAACAAAGCCATAACAGATGCTAAACTACCAAAATCCATCCCCCCGCCTATTTGTATGGCCAAAGTAATGTAGGTTGCATAAACTACAGAAAGTACTAAGGGTACTACTTTAAAATTCATTAAGAATCTAGTGACTTTCCATTTTGGTAAAAGTATCATCAAGATCCACATAGGCATGGTGATCATACCTGCTAAGGAGAAAACTTCGGTAGGTGTCATATTTGTTGATTTTTAAAAAGGTTCGTTGGTTTCATACTAGTTTAGTTTTAGATTGATAGCTCAAAGATGTCATGATTTGATAGATTATAAAATAGCTTTAGGTTCAACCGTCGTTAAATGTTGTTGAATTGTAAAAAGGGGATAAAACCCCTTTTTTATTTTTTTGTTAAATGTTATTTTTCAATAGAATAGTGAGTCAATAGATTTAAAAACTATTCGCAACAATTTATACAATGTTATTTTTCGAGAAACACATCATAAGTAGAATATTAACTCTAATCATCATCTAATGACGTTAATAAAATTAAGGTTACAAGATTTAAGCAGAGAACAGGCCTTTGGTGTACAGGGTAGGTTAATTTTGAGAATATTTCCTCTTTTCAAATTTAAAAATGAAATTAAATCAAATGAAATTGGAATGTTTTATGATAAATTATTCGATTTTTCACATTTATTGTTTGATGTAGGTTTGGGTAATATATCAACTAAAAATGCAACCAATCAAGCTAAAGAATTCTATACTATTTTTAGTAATTATTCTAGCAAAATATATTCAAAAAACAGAGCTGCACTTGAACCAATTTTATTAACTGCAGAAGCATTAGGACAATTAAATCTTGTGATTTTTTATGAAAAACCAGGTCTTGCAAGTAAAGATAAAAATCTTGATGATTTAGACATGTCAATTGCAATGGCTGGTGTTGCTCTTTCGGAACATGGTTTAAAAAACTCCTTGATGATTGAGGCTGTGGAAAGTGATTGTAAATTTATTTTCGATAATAATAAAGACATTACGTATTTAGATGTCGATTTTTTTAAATTAAAGCTATGGAATCAAAATGAATCTGTATTAACCGAAGATACTGGTATGAGTTTTCCTTTCGAAAAAGTTATCGTTAACAATTGGAAAAACCAACTACTTGAGAATGGTTTAAGCGGTGTCTTTTCCAGTTATCAAAATAGAATTTACGGATTAAACCTAAAAAAAAATAATCAACCTAATTCAAATTCAAAAACAGTGATTAATAATGTAACAATAAATCTTGGTGAGGGAGCAACATTCACCGGGCCCGTTTCAGTTGGAGAAAATATTAAAAGTTCATTTTCAGTTGTCAATAAATTGGAAAAGAAAAAACTAAAGACAAACTTACATGAATTAATAAAGCAAGTAGGAAGGTTAATAGAGGAGATTCCATCAAACGAAGAAAAGGAAATAGTATCTGAACAACTTAAGTCTTTAGTTGAAGAAGCAAAAAAGGACAAACCCAATAAATGGTTAATTAATGTAAGTTCAAAAGGTATATTAGAAGCTTCAAAAACGTTTGTTGATTTGGTATCACCCATATCAACAATTATTAAGAATGTTATAAGTATCATTTAAAAAAATAATATTGAATTCTCATTATAAAAAGAAGGCATTACAAGCGACCATCTATAAAATTAAAAATGTAGAAACAACAACTGGTTTTTTCACAAAGCACCTTTATAAAGTAATCCTGTTTGGTATTTTTTTTCATTTTGGGCTCCTACTTATCGTCAAACTGAACACAATTATTCTAAAGGAGATAACGTAATTGAAAAATTTGGAGGTTCTTATTTAGAAACTGTATTCTTATGTGCGGTTGTTTATTCAAGCTTTTCCTTACTGGGGCATTTTGTTTGGAATTATCAGGATAAGAAAAAACTTAAGGCCCTCTATAAAAAGAAAGAGCAACTAGAGCAGGAGTTAACAGAAAAATAAGCGCTATTTTAAATCACAAAGAATGAAACAAAACCAAAAAACTATTTCAAGAGTAATAACTTGGACAGGGTTTATTGCTTCAATAATTACCATTTATCTTTTTTTTCATCAGAATTTTCTTTTATCTGTAAATTTTAAAAATGAAACAATAACCGATACTATTTCTTATACAGAAAATAATGAAAAGTTTCACAAACAAAAGAGCACTATAAAAAAAGAAAATAATCAAATAAATAAGATCGTCTCAAAAAAACAAATCCCAAATCGATTAAAATGGATAGGTGCTTTGATTTATTTTTCATTATTACTTTTTATAATTTTTAAAGAAGATGATTGGAGTTTCTCTTCTTTTTGGATAATAAGAAATTTATTTTGGATTTTTATGATACTTTCCTTTGGTGGGTTGGTTTACTTGTTTACGTACTATAAGTAAAAAATTATTTTCTTAACGCTTTGACTCTTTTTGCCAACGCGCCAACTGGCTCCTTCGCTAAAAATGTCTACAAGACATTTTCTTAACGCTTTGACTCTTTTTGCCAACGCGCCAACTGGCTCCTTCGCTAA
>CAYMDH010000037.1:0-97 GCA_964389205.1 uncultured Flavobacteriaceae bacterium | reverse complement strand
AAATGTCTACAAGACATTTTCTTAACGCTCGGCCCCCTCTTGGGTGCAAAATTCGGACATAGTATACCACTAATTTCGGGTGAAACTGAACCACCCA
>CAYMDH010000036.1:4207-37716 GCA_964389205.1 uncultured Flavobacteriaceae bacterium | reverse complement strand
TATGTCGTTCATGTTTGGAGGTGTTTTTAATCAAGACATAAGTAATTGGGATGTAGGTAGTGTAACAGATATGTCGTCCATGTTTGCTCAGACTGATGCTTTTAATCAAGATATAGGAAATTGGGACGTGAGTAGTGTAACAAATATGGGGAGTATGTTTTCACGTGCTTTTGTCTTTAATCAAGACATAGGCGACTGGGATGTGAGTAATGTAACAGATATGCCGTTCATGTTCAGAAATGCTACATCTTTCAACCAAGATTTACGAGATTGGCCAACCGACCAAGTAACTGAATGTCGAGATTTTGATGAAGATTCAGCATTATCTCCACAAAATTTGCCAACAAGAGGACCTTGTTTTTAGAAGAGCTATATGATATATAAATACCACTATTATTATTTGTTTTTTCTATGCTAGCGTGCAGCGGTGCTGCTTTTGAGTTTGACCCTTTAGAAGCCTCAGACCCTAGAATACCAGAAGGCTTTGAAGTAGTGAGTTATCGTATCACTATTAGAGAACGTATTCCAGACAGATTCACTCCTCCTTGTACAGGAATGTCTACTTTTATTCCTGTTAGGGGCGATGGTACTATTGATCCCACTTTTTTTAATACCCATGGTAAGCCTGCAATACGCCGATGTATATTTGGAGGAGGTACTTTTGCAACACTTGCATCAGCGCAACGAAGGTTTGCAGAAGCGTTAGCAAGAGCTCAAGCGGCACGTGGTTTTGCAGAAGTTAGGGTAAATCTGCGGCCAATTAATTAATAATTAAAACAAGTACTTATATTAAAAGATTTAATAATAGATCCATACATTGTCTTTAGAGAAGCAGATGGAATCATATAGATATTATACCCTGTAATACGGTGAATTAATAGCTGTCTAATGAAACCATTTTTGCTTCTCTTAATAATAAATAAAAAAAGACGAACATATGTTCGTCTTTTTTTATTTAAAAAGGGATTAGTATACTTTAAATAAAATCAGTAATAATATCTTCTAAAATTATTCTAACACTAGCTTCATTAAGGTTTAAATCAACTCTGTTATCGTATAATAGCTGGATGAGAACTTCATCAAAATTAGAATAAGAAGTAGTACATCCGATGTCAAAAGAAGTTTGAAAAATACTATCCGGAAATCTGGCAGAATCTCTTGCCAATCCTAAAGCTTGTGTTAATTCTTCTCTTAACAAATGTCGTTGTTTTAACTCGGTAGGTCTAGAAGTATCAACATACATATTAGCGCTGATAATGGCCTGCGCATTATTAAAATTCACAAAGAAAAGTCCAAAATTTGAAGCGACAAGATTAGCAGATTGTGGAAAAAAAGTAGCATATTCAGCACCAGTTCCCATAAATAAGGTGAAATTTGCCTCACTGGCATCTGTAGTAATTCTTATTTCAATTTCTTCATCAGAAATTAAAGCGTTAAGATCAGCAATTACATCATCTAATTCTGTTAACAGTTCTGGGGTTGTAGTTCCTTCTACAATAATCATTATATCTGTTAACCATTTTCGTGTTACTTGTGAAGCAGTTCCAAATTCAAGACCTAAAGCAATTTCTGTAAAATAATCAATTGCGGTTTGTTGTTCAGTAGTAAGGGCATCTGGATCGGGACCAAGATCAATATCACCATCGTCGTTATCGCTAGAACATGAAGTATTAAATATAAACAATAAAAGTACTGTAACTTGAACTATTTTTTTCATTTATGAACTATTTTTTAATTTATAATTAAATAAAATTTATGCTAAAATATAAAAAAATGAATTGAAATTACATCGAGCTTATTTAATACGGATTGTCTCATATCCTTTGTTATTCCAGTCGAGATTAGTATTGTTATCTCTCCATCATCTATTATAGTATTTAAGCATTTCCAATTATCAGGACCATCATTTGATAATGTATCACTTCCTTCTTTTAACTTTGAAGGTTTTAAAATGGAAATGGATTGTTTAGATTTAATCTCATAGTCTTTTTCTGCAAAAATTTAAATTTTTTCAATTGATGCATAAAACGACTACAAACGGTTACATTCGAAAGTAATTGCTTATAAGTCGAATAAAATTTGCATGTGTTAGTATGTTTGCCTTGTTGAATCATGGAGGTTCAATGGTATTAACTGTTTAACAATAAAAAATATTTAAGATGAACACATTAAGAAACAAAGTACAGTTAATTGGAAATTTAGGGAATGATCCAGAAATTATCAATTTAGAAAGTGGCAAAAAATTAGCAAAATTTACAATTGCAACAAATGATGCTTATAAAAATGCAAGTGGAGAACTTATTAAAGATACACAATGGCATAATGTGATAGCCTGGGGGAAAACAGCAGATATTATAGAAAAATATGTGATAAAAGGAAAAGAAGTTGCCGTTGAAGGAAAATTACAGAATAAAAGTTATGAAGATAAAGAAGGTGTTAAAAGATATGTGACAGAGATAGTTTGTAATGAATTATTATTATTAAGTAAATAACATATCTAAAATATGATTTAGATTATATTTTTTATAAGTAATAAGAATTAAAATTTAAGTTTAAATTTCATAAAAATAATGTTTAAATATTTATATAAATAAGAAAAACAATCAAATGCATAAAGATTTTGCGGTTTTACCTCACGAACTTTATATTTATTATAAATATATTTGATTGATAATCAAAACATTATATTATGAAAAAAAACAGCGTTAAAAGTTTAAAGCTTAGCAAGAAAACAATTTCAAAGTTGAATAACAGAGAAACAAAAGGTCAAGCTATTATAGGAGGTTTTTCTGAATACCCATGTATTGATGATATAGGCAAAGGATCTTTTCATTGTGGTTCTTTAGCAGGCTGTGATAGTGCACAATGTATAACAGAGTTTTGGACGGAGAGTGATTGTGCTTCATTGATAGGAACTTGTGATCAATTTATTGGCTAAAAGAAGAATTGATATAACTTATTAATATTTAAAAAGATCACATTTTTGCGGTCTTTTTTTATAAAAAATTGAAAAACAGTATTATAACATGCTTTTCTTTTTAAAATAATTAATATTATTCTTATATTAAAGTGAATTTATTTTTAATAAAATAAGTTTTTACAGATATAAATATTAATTAAAAATTTCAAATTATGAAAAAAAAGAAGTTAAATAAGTTAGGTTTAAATAAAACAGCAATTTCGAATTTCAATAATCTAAACAAAATCAAAGGAGGGGCATCAGATAGCCCTACGGTTTGCCAAGTTTGCCCTGTAGGAAAAATCACAGAAGGAGATTGTGATTTTCCAACCATTGGTCATGATGATGGACCTTGGTGTATTAGTAAAGTATGGGATTGGTGTAAAGGGATTGAATAGTTTAAAGCAATAAGTTATGAAAAAGAAGAAGTTTAAAAGCTTAACTTTAAATAAAAAAATAGTTGTAAGCTTAATACTCAAAAACTAAATGGTGGAGCGGGAACATTAGTATTACTTTCAGTGCCATGCACAGCTACATGTATATTCTGTGATGTTATTGCTGATATTACTAAAGGAAATTGTGACATTCCTACCATAGGTCATGATGACGGACCTTATTGTGTAAGTAAAGAAGCAGATTGGTGTCATGAGCGATAATCTTATAAAGCGGGCTTGTCCCGCTTTTTTATTTTAATTCAAATTTCTTTCTTCAAATAATCTTTAATAAATAAAAAACAACAATTATACGATTCATCTTATATTTTTATTCCACACAATGTCGCTTATAGTAACTATTTAAAATTATTATATGTTTGAGGTTGTTAAAATTTAGTATTTTTAATCATTAAAAGTGATTTTTTGAATACATATACAAAATACTGGTTTCTGGAAGGATTTAACCTTTTTAATAAATTAGGAAGACTTACCATGATGCGTTTATGCGAAATCCTTGAAATGGAAACCATAGATAAAGGTACACGAATTGAACTACTAAGAAATGATAAAAAGCGTATCTTTTTTCTCAAAAAAGGAACCATAAAAATTGTTGATATTACCAATGACAGTGTAAAATATATAGTTAAAAGAGGAAATATTTTTGGAGAACTCTTTTTTTATGACGAATCAACATCACTAGAAGAAGAAGCAATTGCCCTTGAAGATTGTATTATATGTTATATAGGCGGAGAAAAAATGGCGCAGCTTATGGATAAGCATCAATCATTGAAAAATGGTGTTTTAAAAGTATACGGTTTGCGTATCAAAAAATTAGAACGTAGGCTTCACGATTTACTCTATAAAGATAGTACAACCAGAATTACAGAATTTATTACCGATTATATTAAAGAATTTGGTGAAGAAAAAAAAGGGATTGTAACAGCTAAAAATTTATTGGCACATAAAGACATTGCAAACCTTACCAATACATCTAGGCAAACAGTTAGTAATGTAATGAGTATTTTAAGAAAAAAAGAAATTATAGATTATGATACTCAGTATATTTCTTTGATATCAGAAAAACCAAAGTAAAAACATATTAATTAGATTGAATACCTTTGCTAAGGAATCATTTTGATAAGGCAAACTACAATCAACTTTATTTTTGAAATTAAAAACTTTAGAATACACTATAACCAATCCATTCTATGAAACACTGCACAGTATTTTTAAGATTAACAAAACGAATATGTGGACTCCTTTTATTATTAACCTGTTTTTTGGGTTATGGACAAGAGATAGAAAAATCCATTTTTGTTACAGCCAATACTAAGAATGATATCAACCTAAAAGTGTTAAAAGATATCACAGTTATTTCTAAAGATAATAACAATGCAACCTTACTAATGCTTGGTAATATAACAGATGCTTATAAGAAAAAGAAAAAACATTCTTTATTAGAATCTCAATTGAAATTAATAGAAGGTTTTAATGGAGATGTTTTTATAAGCCCTGGGCATAGTGAATGGGATTTTGATGGATATAGAAGTATTCAAAACTTAGAGAAATTTATTCAAAAAAATTCTAAAGCCAGTTATTTTCCAGATGATGGCTGCCCTATTAAAGTAAAGGATATATCAGATAATGTAATTTTAATATCATTAGACTCTCAATGGTTCTTAGAAGATTGGAATAAACATACTTATATTAATGATGATTGTGAAATCAAAAGTAGAGCTCAGTTTTTCCTAGCTTTTGAAGGAATTTTGAAAAAAGCGCAAGGGAAGATAAAAATAATTACTTCTCATCATCCTGTTTTTTCGAATACTAAAAAAGGGTTTATAGCAAGAACAGGAGGAACTAGTACTAAAGACTTTCAAAATAAGCAAAACAGAACCTTTCGAAATAAAATATTAACATTGGTAAGGCAAACTGAAGAAGTTGTTTTTGTTTCTGGGCACGATCATAATCAGCAATACATTAATAAATTTGGTATCCCTCAAATTATAAGTGGTGCAAATGGCAAAACAAAAAAAGCAAAAGTAATAGAAGATGGTGATTTTGCTTCTTCAGAAAACGGATTTGCTAAAATAGACGTCTATAAAAATGGAAAGGTTGCCGTTAGCTATTACGCCTCTAATGGAGATAATGTTCAGGATATTTTTTCAACAACGATATTCAAAGGAGGAAAAAAAGCACTTAGTTTTGATTTAAAACCTAAAAGTAGTTTTGGATCATCTCAAAAATCATCAATTTACAGTGTAGATGAAACGACCAAGAGTAAATTTTACAAAGGTTTATGGGGAGAGCATTATAGAGAGTTTTACAGTAAAGAAGTAGAAGCGCCTATTGCATTTTTGAATACACTTAAGGGAGGGTTAACACCTGTAAGGCGTGGAGGAGGACATCAAACGAAATCACTTCGTCTGGTAGATAAAAACGGAAAGCAATACGTAATGCGTGCTTTAAAGAAGAGTGCTGTGAAATTTTTACAAGCAACAGCTTTTAAGGATAAATATGTAGAGAAAGAACTAGAAAATAGTGCTGTAGATAAATTTGTATTAGATTTTTATACAACGGCGCATCCTTATACAAGCCTTGTTGTGGGAGAATTGGCAGACGCGGTTGGTGTTTTTCATGCCAATCCAGAATTATATTATATACCCAAACACAAAGAACTGGGAGAATTTAATGAAGATTATGGTGACGAACTATACTTAATTGAAGAACGAGTAGAATCGAATCATTCTGATTTAGAAAGTTTTGGAAAACCTGAAAAAATACTAAGTACAAATGATGTTCTGGCAGAAATCCATAGAACTGGAAAATCTGACGTTGATGAGTCTTTGTATTTAAAAGCAAGACTGTTTGATATGCTTATTGGAGATTGGGACAGGCATTTTGACCAATGGAGATGGGGGTTATTTAAAAAAGCAGATGGAACAAAAATATACAAACCAATCCCTAGGGATAGAGATCAAGCTTTTTCTGTTTTTGATGGAAGCCTTTTTTCTTTTTTAAGATTTGCTATTCCACAAGCTAGAATGTTTCAATCTTTTGACGAAGAACTTCCAGATCCGAGATGGTTTAGTTTTGAACCTTATCCTTTAGATCTTTCATTTTTAAATGAATCTACATGGGAAGATTGGGAAAGAGAGGCAATGTATTTACAGGATAATCTAACAGATAATCAAATTGAAAAAGCGTTTGAAAACTTACCTGAAGAAGTGAAGGGCAAAACAGTAGAAGAGATTAAAGCCAAATTAAAAGGAAGGAGAAGTAATATAGTAAAAATTGCTCGTGAGTATTATAATTTTGTTGCCAAATTTGAGGTTATTACTGGAACTCAGAAAAATGACTTTTTTGAGATAACCAGAATGCCTAATGGAGAAACTAAAATTGATATACATCGTAAAGATTTAGGGATTTTTAGTAAAACTTTTAATAAAAAAGAAACTAAAGAGATTTGGATTTATGGATTGGATGGAAAAGATGAGTTTAAAGTAGTAGGAAAAGGAAATCAATTAATAAAGATTAAAATCATAGGAGGGAAAAATAATGACACCTACGATTTTAAGAATACAAGAAATGTAAAGATTTATGATTATAAAAGTAAAAAAAATACGATAGTTAATAAAAGCTCTCGTAAATGGTTAGTAGATGATTATGATATTAATAATTATGATTATACCAAGCGTAAGCACAACATTAATAGATTCCTTCCTACACTTGCTTTTAATCCAGATGATGGACTACGTGTAGGGATAACAGACAATTATAAAGTTTTTGGATTGCAAACCAATCCTTTTACGCAAAATCATACTTTTAGTGCATCGTATTTCACAAGTACATCAGGATATAATTTATCATATAAAGGAGAGTTCTCAAATATTTTCCACAATTGGAATTTTGGAGTTGAAGGTCTTTATACAAGCCCAACTTTTGCAATTAACTTTTTTGGTTTTGGAAATGAAACACCAGACGAAGGTGATGAAGATCTCGATTTTAACAGAGTACGAATTAGACAATGGAACGCAGCAATATCATTGAACTGGAAGGGAAGAGACGGAGGTTATTTCCAATTTAAACCATTAATAGAATCTTTTGAAGTACAAAGAACATCAGACAGGTTTATTGCAACTTTAGAAAGCGGAATAGACGCGAATGACAATGTTTTTGACAGGCAGAATTATGTGGGAGCAGAGGTTACTTATGGTTTTGAAAATAAAAATGACACAGCATTTCCAACATATGGATTAAACCTTGGTTTAACAGTAGGTTATAAAACAGACATTGAAGATGAAACTATAGATAACAATTTTGCATATATAAAACCAGTAATATCATTTGAGCATAAAATAAATAAAAGCGGAAGTTTAGTTTATGCAACGAAAATAGGGGGTCAAGTACTTATAGGGGATGATTTTGAGTTTTATCATGCTTCACAATTAGGAGGTAATGGAAGCTTAAGAGGATTTAGAAATGAACGCTTTACAGGAAAATATTCATTTTATCAGAGTACAGATTTAAGATTGAAATTAGGTGCATTCAAAAGCAGTTTTGTTCCTTTGAAATATGGTATTACAGGTGGTCTTGATTATGGAAGAGTATGGCTAGATGGTGATGATATTGGAGATTTCGGAGATCTAAATACAAGTGTAGGAGCTTCTTTTTGGGTTTCTGGCCTAGATACTTTTACTTCTAATTTAGGTGTATACGGTAGTGATGATGGAATACGAGTTGTAGTTGTATTTGGTTTTGCTTTTTAGATTTTAAAAAGCTATTCTTAAAATAAAATAAAATGATATGAGTGATTCTAAAAAGAGTATTGAAAAAGCCAAAGACAGATTGTTAATACAAGAAATGCAAATCGATCAAGAGGAATTAAAAGCATTAAAAAAGAAACTAGCCAAAATTAGCCCAAGGCCAGAGCGTGGAGTAGAAACTTTTTTTCGATTGATTTCTAAAAATCAATATACGCTCAATGCAATGATAGATAGAAAGTCGAACATACTTATTTCTATAAATGCATTGATTCTGTCTATCATATTAGGAACTGTATTGAATCAGTTAGAAAAAGATCCACATCTTATATACCCCGCAGTAATGATTTTAACAACTAATTTAATTTCTATTACGTATGCAATTTTTGCTACTCGACCAGAACTTAAACATGGCGATAGAGAATCAAATAATGTAATGTTTTATGGCAATTTTCATGATATGGAAGAAATCACCTATATAGATAAGTTAACGGAGCTTATGAACCAAGGAGACGAGCTCTATAAAATAATTGCAAAAGACACTTATTATTTAGGTAAAACGATAGATAAGAAGTTTAAATTACTTAGAAAATCGTTTAATATCTTTCTAATAGGTATTATTCTATCTGTTGTTGCCTTTATTACATGTCATGTATTGTTTGCAGCTTAATTAAACCTTCCAACGGGTTACCGCTAAGGCAATTCTTTTACCGTAATTTTCTGCAGTAAGAAGATCTCCTGCTGGAGGTGTATTTTCTGGAGTGTTATTTTCAGATTGCGCCATTAACCCAAGAGAGCTTCCCATTCTATTTATACCCTTTGGATCTGGAAGGTGTGGTTCTGGATGTTTTGGGGAAGGGCTATCACATCCAATCCATATCATGGTTTGTTGCGCTGCAAATATAGCTAGCTGAATTAAGCAATTAAGCTTATCTCCACTCATAGCGCCAGAATTGGTAAACCCACCGGCTATTTTATCTTTCCAAGCCATGGTAAACCATGCTTTAGAAGTAGCATCTATAAACATTTTAAATGGCCCAGATAATGATCCCATATACGTAGGAGCCCCAAAAATGATGGCGTCAGCTTCATGAAGTAAATCCCATTTATTTTCTTCTATAGCCCCTTGATCAGAAACTCGTATTAGCGTTACTTTATTTGTAGTTGGTGTAGCTCCTTTGGCAATAGCTTCAGCAATAACTTTAGTGTGCCCATAACCGGAATGATAAACGATGACTATTTTACTCATAATATATTGATTGGTGTAAAACAAATTAGAAATCAAAATTAATGATTTATAAACTGTTCTTTAAGAAGTTATTCTGAAGAATTAAAAATAAATCTCTTGCGCTAATCGATACGTATTGGCATGAGCATTAACAATTGTTTTAATATCTGGAGAATACCCTCCGCCCATACTACATTGAACAGGGATTTGTGATTTGTGACAGGTTTTTAAAACAAATTCATCTCGCAGTTTACAACCTTCAATACTTAATCCTAATTTGCCTAGCTTATCACTGGAAATAACATCAACTCCTGCCAAATAAAAAATAAAATCAGGCTTATGTTGGTTAATTAATTTGGGAAGTATTTCTCTTAATATTGACAGATATTCTTGATCATTTGTATGATCATCCAGGGCTATATCTAAATCACTTACTTCTTTTTTAAATGGATAATTATTTTTTCCATGCATCGAAAATGTAAACACACTTAAATCTTTTTGAAAAATTTCTGCCGTACCATTGCCTTGATGTACATCCAAGTCTACTATTAAAATTTTCTTAGCCAATTTTTTATGCTGTAAATAACGTGCTCCTATTGCTTGATCGTTTAAAAGGCAAAAAGCTTCCCCGCGATTGGTATATGCATGATGCGTACCACCCGCTATATTCATTGAAATGGCATGTTGCAATGAAAACTCACAGCCTTTGATAGTTCCATCTGCAATTATAATTTCGCGATCGATTAATTCTTTAGACAGTGGGAATCCTATTTTTCTAGCAACTCTAGGGTTTAAAGTTAAATTGAATAAATCATCATAATATTCTTGAGTATGAACCCTTAGAATATGATCTTTATCAGGAAAACTTGGTTTGTAAAAGTTATGTTCTTCACAAGTACCTTCATGTAATAACTGCTTTGGCAGTAAATCATATTTTAACATCGGAAATCGATGCCCATCTGGTAAATGATGTTTGTAGATTGGATGATACGCAATTTTTAACATCTCCAATTAATCTTGGGTTACTTAATTAATGCTACCTCCGTTAGGAACGTTTTCTTCATCAGGATTGACAAAAACAATTTTTCCTGAGGTGTTTTCAGCCATCAAAATCATTCCTTCACTTTCAACACCTCTTAATTTTCGAGGAGCCAAATTTACCAATACGGTCACTCTTTTTCCAATGAGATCTTCTGGATTAAAATGCTCTGCAATTCCAGAAACAATGGTTCTTATATCAATACCAGTATCTACTTTAAAAACCAATAATTTTTTTGCTTTGGGCATTTTTTCGGCTTCTAAAATAGTACCTGCTCGAATGTCTAACTTCGTAAAATCATCAAAAGTGATGGTTTCCTTTTGAGGCTCGACTTCTTTGTTTTCGGCTTCATTTGTTTTTTTAGTAGCTTCCAATTTGTCTATTTGTTTTTGAATATCGCTGTCTTCAACTTTGGCAAATAATAATTCACTTTTACCAATTTGATGTCCAGCAGCAATTAATGTTTCTTTATTACTAACATCACTCCAACCTAGTTGATCAGTATTATTTTCTGGCTGTTGTATATTAAGTATCGATTTTAATTTACGTGAAGTGAATGGTAAAAAAGGCTCGCTTAAAATAGCCAATCCTGTTGCAATTTGTAAAGCAACATACATAACCGTTTTTACACGTTCTTCATCAGTTTTAATAAGTTTCCATGGTTCTTGATCTGCTAGATATTTATTACCTAATCTAGCCAAATTCATGAGCTCTTGCCCAGCTTCTCTAAAACGATATCGATCTATGGAAGCAGCAATTTTATTAGGATAGCTTTTTAATGTCGCTAAGGTTTCTTTATCTATTTCAGATAAAGTATTAGGTTGCGGTATATTACCTTGGTAATATTTATGGGTAAGTACCACTACACGATTAATAAAGTTTCCAAAAACAGCTACTAGCTCATTGTTATTTCTGGCTTGAAAATCTTTCCATGTAAAATCGTTGTCCTTAGTTTCTGGAGCATTTGCAGTAAGTGTATAACGCAATACATCTTGCTTGTCTGGGAAACCTTCTAAATATTCATGCAACCATACAGCCCAGTTTTTAGAAGTAGAAAGTTTATTGCCTTCCAAATTTAAAAACTCATTAGCGGGTACATTTTCTGGGAGTACATAATCGCCATGTGCCTTTAGCATAGAAGGGAAAATAATACAGTGAAAAACAATATTATCTTTTCCTATAAAATGCAGCAGCTTTGTGTTTTTATCTTTCCAGTAGGGCTCCCAGTCAATCCCTTTTTCTTTTGCCCATTCTTTAGTAGAAGAAATATAGCCAATTGGTGCATCAAACCAAACGTATAATACTTTTCCATCGGCACCTTTTACAGGAACTGGAATTCCCCAGTCTAAATCTCTGGTAACAGCACGAGGCCGTAAACCTTCTTTTACCCAACTGCTTACTTGCCCATATACGTTGGGTTTCCAATCATTTTTATGACCTTCTAGAACCCATTCGTTTAAAAACCCTTCGTATTGATCTAAAGGCAAAAACCAATGTTTTGTTTCTTTTAATACAGGTTTAGAGCCACTTAAGGTAGATTTAGGGTTAATTAAATCTGTTGCATTTAAAGAACTTCCGCAATTTTCACATTGATCTCCGTAGGCTTCTTCATGACCACATTTTGGACAGGTACCTGTTACAAAACGATCTGCTAAAAATTGATTTGCTTCTTCGTCAAATAATTGTTCGGTAACTTCTTCTATAAATTTATTATCTGCATACAGTTTTTTAAAAAAATCGGAAGCTGTTTCATGATGAATAGGAGCAGAAGTACGTGAGTAATTATCAAAAGTAATCCCAAAATTAAGAAACGATTGTTTAATAATATGATGATACTTATCGATAATTTCTTTAGGTGATACTCCTTCCTTTTTTGCTTTCATAGGGATAGCAGCTCCATGCTCATCACTCCCACAAATAAAGGCAACATCATTTCCTGTTAACCGTAAATAACGAGCATATATATCAGCTGGTACATATACCCCTGCCAAATGACCTATATGAATGGGGCCATTGGTATAAGGTAATGCAGCGGTAATTGTATATCGATCTTGTTGTTTTGACATCTTTTTGACTTAGAAGCCACAAAAGTAAAGAATTTGATGGGTTTATTCATTTTTGTTTTAATACAAAAGCGAAATCGAGTTTACGAGATTCATGAATACTTTTAAAAACAATAAATAAGCAATGAACTAAACAAAAAAGGGAGTACTTATTTTTTAATTAGTTCCTGAAAATATTAAAACGTCACTTCGAGTAAATTTTATGACTTTTAAAAAATAAAATTTGTATCGAGAAGTAGTTTATAATAGCATCTTGTTCTCGATACATTTCTCATTATATTCGAAACACTCGAACTGACGATGCTAACAAAACTTAAAATAGGTCGTTAACTAAATGTTGGTTGGGAGGTAAAACCTTTCTCTGTGAGTATAGTATTTATTTCTCGTTAAAAATTATTGAAGCTCTGGAAATAATTTAGAGGACAGCGTGAAAAACATAATGATTTATGTTTTGAACAATGGGCCAGATGATGCGGCTGTGAAATACAGTTTTAGACTCTTAAAAAAGAGGATAAAAATACCTATGAAATGCAAAGCATTCACGAATACTTATATAGAAAATAGATATAGCATGAGTAAAAAGTGCCTTTTTTTACAATCCTTTTTGGGCAAGCAAAAAGGATGAAAAGAAAAAACATTTTATTTCTATTCATTTTGTCTTGACACAGGGCAGAGTGAAAAATACAATGATTTGTATTTTAAATATTCATTCTTTTTTCCATTGATGAAAAAAGAACCAAAAAATCTAGTTTACTTTTTCACTTTTTGAAATCTACGTCATTTTAAGACCGCACCACCCAGGTCGCTTTTGCAAAGCAAAATGCTTTATGGATGGCTTCCATCATCCAACATTAAAATATCTTGATTTACTACAAAGTTAAAAAGAGAACAAACACTTTTTTTCTAATACTATTTCCAGCAAAATTTAAAATAGGGCGATAACTGAAAGTGTGAAATGTAGTAGCCTTTATTCGCAGAGGGCAGAATGAAAAACACAATGATTTGTGTTTTGAATGATGAGCCAGATGAAGCGTTGGTACAATAATGATGAGACTCAGTGAACAAAGTGAACGCATCATTTTGGCTTTTGGTTTCGGCTTTAGCCGGAAATTCCTCGAAGAAAGGAAAAAGGTACTTTTCTTTGGTTCGTTTAGCTCACATGGTTTTTTATTTTAAATATTTGAGTTCGTGAATCTTCGATTTCTTTTGTACTAGCAAAAGAAATGAATAAAAAATCTAGTTTTAAGACCTAATAGCTATCGCTTTACTAAACTTCCTATCTTGAATACTGATGCTATAAATATACTGACCAGTTTGTAAATAAGTTTGTATACTTTCTTTGACGTTTATTTTATGAGATCCAGAAAACATGAGTTCATTAGCAACAGTCGCAACGTTTTGACCTATTAAATTATACAATCCAATGTTTACATGAGCTGTACTAGGTAATTCAAAATATATATGAGGTTGTTTGTCTTCAGGATAATAAGGTTGATGTAGCATATATGCCCCTATAGCCTGTTGGCTTGAGTTTACATTAGAACTACCAGTGCAATCAAAGCCTAAATCTAATGCCTGATAGGGTTTTTGAAGGAGTGCTTCGCTTACTATTGCCTCATCTATACACAACCATTTAGACATTACTGTTGCGTATACATCTCTAAAATCTATAGAAGATTTTAAATTTCCTCTGTCTAAATCTGTAAGACTAGGATGTTCTCCAATATACTCATTCCCATTAAGGGCTGGACCAAACATAAGAACAGGAGCTGCTGCACCATGATCTGTGCCTTCAGAACCGTTTTCTTCAACACGTCTTCCAAATTCAGAAAAAGTCATTCCTAAAACGTATTTAGACATATCTGATGCATCTAAATCTTTATAAAAATTGGCCATCGCAGATGATAGCTCAGACATTAATTTGCTATGTCTTTCGGTTTGGTTAGAATGTGTATCAAAGCCTCCAATACTTACCATATATACTTTAGTACCTAAATTTCCTTTAATTAATCTAGCTACCGTTGCCAATTGTTTTGAGATGTTAGTGTCTTCATATGCAATTGCAGTACTGGATCTTTGATGTGCAGCATGAATTTTTTCTGCATAGGTATACGTTGTATTAATAGACCCTCGCATGTATTCTAATTGATCTCCATAGGTGCAATCTGGAAGCTCTGTTAGATCATGCATGGTTCCGTTTTCTGTTACCCTTTGCAATTGATTGGTACCCGATAATACAAATGCATAGTTTTTATCATACCCTTCAAAAACCAAGTTAGCAAAATTACCTATTTGAACTGCTACAGGATTTTCAGATGGGTTAAGAAAATAATCTGGATATATATTTTCGTAATAACGCCCCAACCAACCATTACGTAGTCTTTCATCTTCTTCACCACTAGCCCAGATATCTGAAGAAGTAAAGTGAGAGAGGTTAGGATCATCATAGCCAACGCCATGAATTGCTCTCATTTTTCCTTCTCCAAATAACTCTTGAATGGGCTCCATATAATTGGGTAATCCAAAATCTTGTGTTAAACAAATTAATTCGTTTTCCGGAATGTGTATTTTTGGCCTTGCATTTACATAGTTGTCATAATCATATAAAGGAATAACAGTATTTAAGCCATCATTACCTCCAACAAGTCTAACAAGTACTAAAATATTATCAGTCTCAGCCTTGCTAAGCGCAATGGTTAATGGAGAAACAGAAGAGGCAGTTACAGCATTGCTTCCTAACATCATGGCTCCTGTTCCGGCAATTCCTAATGCTTGTAAAAAAGACCTTCTGTTCCAGAGTCTATGTTCTTCGTCGTGAGATAAGTTTTTATTGTTTGAATGTGAATGGTGTTCGCACATAATGTAGGTTATTTAAGTTGAAGTTCTGGTTGTCTTGTAAGATGCATTAAAAGTTGAAATACTTGTAAGGGTACATGTTCATTATACAAATTCCACGCACCGTCTACCATATGATCGTCTGTGAGCTCACTTTTAAAGACTTGGCAAGCTACTTCCATTTCAGAAGGAGAAAACAAACCAACAGGCACTAGGCTGTTTACAATTTGTTCTACTACAAAAACAAGATCACTAGAATCTCCTCTGGCAGCAGCCAATGCACAATTTCTAAATTGTTCTTGATCAGTATCCCATGCCTGTGTAAGGTAGGTTTCTAACATGCCCCATCGTAAGATAAGCGAGTTAGAATTGATCCAACTTCTATTTCGTTGCCATCCAGCAACATCTACAGGTGAAAAAAGTTCTTGCCCAGATAAACGAGCGGCATTTACCATCATTAATAAGACATCGTTATCATAACTCAATGCGGTTTCATTTATAAAGTTTAAAAAGAAATCAAAATGACTTTTAATAACAACACCAATCGTTTTTTCATTAAAAAAATGCTCACTTTTAAAAAGCTGCCTTAAAACAGGAGTTATCTCAAAATCATTATTTACAAAAGTATCTACTAGTTGAGATACAATTTCTTCGTTGGTTTGAGGGCTTACAAAAAAGTTGTAAAAACGAGTGCAAACAAATGTACCAACCAAGCGAGGGTGCACTTCAAAAAGGATATCAATGACATCATTATAATCCCAGTTTCCTGTTCTTCCAAAAATAGTTTTTGTTCCTGTATCGTGTGTTTCAGGGTCAAATGAAATAACTCCACAATCTATAGCACGATCTGTATACCCGGTAAGAGCACGCGCTGTTTCTAAAACATCTTGCTCTGTATACCCGTTTCCTTCGCCTAAGGTAAAAAGTTCATATAGCTCTCGAGCATAATTTTCATTAGGTGCTCCTTTTCTATTTCGCCCACCATCTAAGTAAACAAGCATGGCAGGTGTGAGGCCTATTTCTCTAACAAACTCTCTAAAATTGCCAATAGCATGACGTTCTAATACGTCATAATACTGATAAAGATAGCCAGGGCATCTATATTCTCTATATTCTGTAACAAAATGATTACTCCAGAAAAAACTGAGTCTTTCTCTTAAATTATTATTGATTAAACCATTGGTAACAGTCAAGGCCCATTCTTCAACTTGGTTTCCAGTAATTTCCCGAGCTTGATCTTCATCTGCAGGATAATTATTTTCATCCCAAAACCCCTAATCGGGTTGTGGTAATAATGGTTTATTGATGGCTTCATCTATTAAAGCATCTACAAGATTTGAAAGGTTTTGATTATTGGCAGTATTTATAGTTTCAGCAGAAGCACTAAAACCAATACGGCGATAAAGGTGACTTACTTTGCTAGTATTCCATGGATTTTCAGGAGATGGAACATAGGGCAATAAGCTGGCTGTATTACAGTCTGTAAAGATTTCCATAAGATTTGGGCGCGTTAATTAGTTATCCAAAGTACTAAAAATTAATGAATTATAATAATTCGTTTATTGGTTGAGGTTAGTTCATCATGAAATAGTATCTTTCAATAACTATAAATAATTTGATGAAGCGACCTTTATATTTACGGGAAGGATCTACCATTTGGATTACGGCCCCTGCTAGAAAAGTTAAACTAAAAGAAATTGAACCTGCTATTTTGATATTAAAAACATGGGGATATAAAGTAAAAATAGGAAGCACAATAGCTAGAGAAAATAACCAATTTTCAGGAACCGACCAAGAACGATCGCAAGATTTTCAAAATGCACTTAACGATCCAGAAACAAATGCAATTTGGTGTGCAAAAGGAGGGTATGGAACTATTAGAATAGTAGACGCTTTAGATTTTACTAAATTTTTAAAACATCCTAAATGGATTATAGGGTATTCAGACATTACTGTTTTACATGCGCGTATTCATGATCTCAAGGTGCTTAGTTTGCACGCAACAATGCCTATAGATATAACAACTATAAAAAAGAAAGCATTATCGACGCTAAAAAAAGCACTTGCGGGAACTCCTATTTCATATAAAATATCAGCTTTTCATCTAAATAGGAAAGGAGTAAGTAAAGGGCAATTAATTGGAGGTAATTTATCTGTATTATATAGTATGTTAGGCGCTCCTGGAGCAATTGATACCAATGGAAAAATACTATTCCTTGAAGATCTTGATGAATACTTATATCATATAGATAGGATGCTAATAAACCTTAAGAGGAATGGTTATTTTAACGGTTTAAAAGGTTTGATTATAGGAGGGATGACCCAGCTACATGATAATACAATACCATTTGGAAAAAATTATATAGAAATTATCTTGGATATCACAGCAGAATATGATTTTCCTATTGCATTTAATTTTCCTGCAGGGCATATAGAAGATAATAGAACATTGGTTTTTGGCGAAGAAATAACTCTTGATGTATCTTCAAAGCAAACTTTAGTAAAAATGAATATATAGAATGGCTTCTCATAATGACTTTGGAAAAAAAGCAGAACAATGGGCCTGCGATTTTTTAATAGGGAAAGGATATAAAATTGTAGAAAGAAATTATCGTTTTGATAGAGCAGAAATAGATATTATTGCTCAAAAAGAAGAGATTCTAGCAATTGTTGAAGTAAAAGCAAGAACAAATACAAATTATGGAAACCCAAAAGATTTTATAACAGAAAAAAAGATAAAACGTATAGTAAAAGCTGCAAATCACTATGTAATTACGAATGAATTAGATGTTGAAGTTAGATTTGATATTATCTCTATTGTCAGCAATAGTAAGGATTATTCTATAGACTTTATAAATAATGCATTTTTATACTATTGAAAAAATCACAAAAAAATTATAAATACAACAAACTGTTGTATTTTTGCGCTTTTAATGAAATTTCTTTAAATATGAAATAGGTGTAAATAAAATTAATTTTTTGTTTGTCAATCAGAATAATTAAATTTTTATGCGAAATCATAGATTTATGAACACTTAAATAGTAAGTGTTAAATCTGAGAGTAAAGCGTAGAGGTTGATCTAAGCAGAAATTTTTTATTTACTTCATTTTTAATGAAATAAAAACTTTTAAATAGATGAAAACAATTTCTTCTGTTGTTGAAAATTACATAAAATCGAAACCTTTCTTGCAGAGTGCTTTGGCTCAAGGTATTATCAATCTTACTTCATTGTCTCGTATGATTAATCCAGAAATAGAGAGCCAGTTAGGTAAAGAAATTAGAAATGGAGCTGTAGTGATGGCTCTAAAACGTTTGTCTGATGAGTTAGAATTTAGAGCAACTCATAAAATAGTAAAAACGCTTAAACACATTGGAGAAATAACGGTACGTTCTTCATTAAATGATTACACTTTTAAAATATCGGATACGCTTCTTCAAAATATGGCGCTTTTGATTACTAAAATTGAAGAGAATAAAAATGCATTTTATACTTCATCAAGAGGAGTTAATGAAACTACAATTGTAGTTAGTCAAAATATAGCAAAAGATGTAGAAGAAGTATTTAAAGGAGAAAGACTTATTGAAAAAATAGAAGATGTATCTTCTATCACTGTGAAACTCCCTAAGGAAAATGTAAATATTCCTGGTATTTATTATTTTATATTTCAGCGTTTATCATGGGAAGGTGTTAACATATTTGAAGTTATTTCTACTACCTATGAATTTACCATTCTGGTAAGTGAAGAACAAATAGATAAAGCATTTAGAGTTATTAAAAACTTAAAAGCCTTATAAATAATAGTAATTTATACGGTTTGCTTTATTCCAAATGGTTTTAGCAAATGAAATGCTTTTTGAATAGAAGTTATATTTTCAAAAACCAATAATAAACGCAATCCATTTCGGGTTTTCTTTTCTTTTATTTTACATAGATCCGCATGTGATTGAACAAACTTCAAGACATTCGCAAATGCAGTGCTTTGATAAAAACTGCTTTGTTGATCTGCAATGAAATATCCAACTAATTTTCCCTGCTTCATTACAACACGCTCAAGACCAATACTGGTGGCAATCCATTTAATTCTTACACTATCCAGAAGATCAACAACGGGTGTTGTTAATTCTCCAAAACGATCTTTGATTTCTACTTCAAATTGTGATAGTGCTTCTTCGTTTTTGCAATTACTTAACTGGTTATAGAGGTTGAGACGTTCTGTTATATTATTGACGTAATCGTCAGGAAATAAGAGCTCAAAATCGGTATCAATTTGAGTTTCTTTTACATAAACTTTTTCCTCGTTTTTATCAGTAGGATATAATTCTTTAAATTCATTTTCTTTCAATTCATCAATTGCTTCTGCTAATATTTTTTGATACGTATCAAACCCAATTTCATTAATAAATCCGCTTTGCTCTCCTCCTAATAGATCTCCTGCTCCGCGAATTTCTAAATCTTTCATCGCAATGTTTAAACCACTCCCTAGTTCTGTAAATTGTTCTAATGCCTGAATACGCTTTCTGGCATCTTCTGTCATTACAGAATATGGAGGTGTGATAAAATAACAGAATGCTTTTTTATTACTTCTCCCTACGCGCCCTCTCATTTGATGAAGATCTGAAAGTCCAAAATTATTGGCATTATTAATAAAAATGGTGTTAGCATTAGGAACATCTAACCCACTTTCTACAATGGTTGTAGAAACCAAAACGTCAAATTCTCCAGACATGAATGCTAGCATTAGTTTTTCTAACTTTTTGCCTTCCATTTGACCATGCCCAATTCCTATTTTAGCATCCGGTACCAATCGTTGAATCATTCCGGCAACCTCTTTAATATTTTCAATTCTATTATGAATAAAAAAGACTTGACCACCGCGCTGAATTTCATAAGAAACAGCATCTCTAATAATTTCTTCATTAAATTGAATTACATTACTCTCTATAGGATACCTATTTGGAGGAGGTGTCGTAATTACAGATAAATCTCTTGCAGCCATCAAACTAAATTGAAGTGTACGTGGTATGGGTGTTGCAGTTAAAGTTAAAACATCAATATTTTCTTTAAGTGTTTTGAGTTTGTCTTTTACGGCTACGCCAAACTTTTGTTCTTCATCTACAATAAGTAGCCCCAAATCTTTAAATTGTATCGCAGCATTTGTTAGTTGATGCGTACCAATAACGATGTCTACAGTTCCTTTTGCAAGCCCTTCTATAGTTTCTTTACGTTCTTTAGTAGACCGAAATCTATTAAGATACTCAATAGTAACCGGAAAATCTTTAAGGCGTTCACTAAAGGTTTTATGATGCTGAAAGGCTAGAATAGTAGTAGGTACTAGAATGGCTACTTGCTTTCCATTATCTACAGCTTTAAATGCTGCACGTATGGCAATTTCTGTTTTTCCAAATCCTACATCTCCGCAAACCAACCTATCCATAGGGCGCTCACTTTCCATATCTGTTTTTACATCGATGGTTGCTTTGCTTTGATCTGGAGTATCTTCGTATAAAAAAGAAGCTTCTAATTCATGTTGTAAATAACTGTCAGGAACATATTGAAATCCTTTTTTAGTTTTACGTTTGGCGTATAGCTCAATTAAGTTAAAAGCAATTTCTTTAACTCGCTTCTTAGTTTTTTGTTTTAGGGCTTTCCAGGCATTGCTCCCTAATTTATAAATTTTGGGTGGTTTGCCATCTTTTCCATTAAACTTTGATATTTTATGTAGCGAATGAATACTCACATATAAAATATCTCTGTCTCCATACACAAGTTTAATGGCTTCTTGCATTTTCCCTTCTACATCAATTTTTTGCAAGCCTCCAAATTTACCAATCCCGTGATCTATATGAGTAACATAATCTCCTACAGTTAGATTAGAGAGTTCTTTAAGGGTAATGGCTTGTTTTTTTGCGTAACCATTTTTTAAATGAAATTTATGGTAACGTTCAAAAATTTGATGATCTGTATAACAAGCGATTTTAAGTTCTGGAACTATAAACCCTTGATGCATTGAAAGCATTAGTGTTTTGTAATGAACCTCTTGTTCTATTTCTCCAAAAATATCATGAAAGCGTTTGGCTTGTTGTTCACTAACACAGCTAATATAATTTGTAATACCTAGGGCATGATTCTTATTTAGATCTTCAATAAGAAGATCAAATTGTTTATTAAACGCTGGCTGAGGTTTTGTTTGGAGCGTAATAGTATCACTAGAGAGATATGCCTTAGACCCTATTTCAACTACAGTTAATTCTAGCAACTGTTTTTTTAATAAAATTGAGTTGCAAAATAATTGATCAGGAGTATGATGTTTAATTTCTTCAGAAGTGGTTTCAAACGTTTTTATAGCTTTATCGAATAAGGTGTCTACCCCTGCAAAAAGGAGCGATACATCCTTTGTTAAAACAATAGTTTTAGAAGAAACGTATGTAAAGAAACTTTCTCTTGATTCTTTTAAAAACTTATCTTCCACGTTTGGTATGATGGCAATTTTTTTAACTTTCTCTGTAGAGAGTTGTGTTTCTACATCAAAAGAACGAATGCTATCTACTTCATCTCCAAAAAATTCAATTCGATAAGGTTCATTGTTTGAAAAGGAAAATACATCAACAATACCGCCTCTTACTGAAAATTCACCAGGGTCACTTACAAAATCGACACGTTGAAATTTGTATTCAAAAAGAACCTCATTTACAAAATCTAAAGAAAGAGTATCTCCGATAGCTATTTTTAAAGTGCTTTTTTCAAGTTCTTTTTTAGTAACTACTTTTTCAAATAAAGCATCTGGATACGTAACTACAATACTGGGTTTCTTTCTCGAATTGATACGATTTAAAACCTCTGCTCTTAAAAGCACATTTGCATTATCGGTTTCTTCAATTTGATAAGGTCTTCGATAACTTCCTGGATAGAATAGCACATGTTGCTCTCCAACTAATTGTTCTAAATCATTAAGTAAATAAGCAGCTTCTTCTTTATTGTTTAGAATAAGAAGAAAAGGAAGTTCAGCCTGTTTAAACGAATTTGCAATAAAAAAAGAAAGAGAAGCTCCGTGAAGCCCTTTTAAGTGGGTTTTACTTTGAAATATAGATATAGCATCTCCTAGTTTTTGCTGTTGCAAAGACTTTGAAAATAGTTGTGAAATGATGGTTTTACCCACAGGTTTATTTTACCGCAAATATAAGAAGCTCTTAGGTTATTTTAATTTAAGAGATTGTTTTATTCTGATTGAATTATATAATGATGTTAATAAATTGCGGTTTTACCACAATATTAGTGTGTTTCACAACAATTTTTATAATAAACAAAAGAAAGCACGTATGTTTGAAGTGTCAAAATGGTAATAGTAAAAAATATATTAATAGTATTTTATTGCCCCCCAACAAGATTACTATTAGTATAAATCAAAAGAGTCTTAAGTCCTACTTCTTAAGACTCTTTTTTATTATTGAACAACTATTATTAACCTAGGTATTTTTAATAGCGTTACTATTTTTTTTTAAACAGCTCACTAATTTTTCAAAATCTTCCTTGGTATTATATAAATGAGAAGAAACCCGAATGCCATTCCCCCTAAAGGAAACATAAATTTTAGCTTCTTCAAAATTTAATTTTAATGCTTTCATATCTGTTCCTTCGGGAGGTACAAAGCCAAAAAGATGATGCGATCTATGCGTGTCTGCCTCAATAAAACAACCCAAAGCTCTCAACTCAATAACCGCTTCTTTTGTGATTTCTTTACAGTATTCTTGTATTGCATTTGGCGTCCATTCTATAAGCTGCTCTAAAGATTTTATAAACATGGGTGTCAACACAAAATTACTAGATTCTCCTACAGAAAAGCGCCCTGCTTTTGGCTGGTATTCATCTGTATAATTCACAAGACCAGAAAAATCTTGACTGCCTTTTCGGCTCATCCAATTATGTTCAATAGGAATTCCATTGTGGAAATACTCACCATAATAAGCCATTCCTAAGGCATATGGTCCCAAAAGCCATTTATAGCCTCCGCAAATAAGAGCATCTGGCTCAATTTCTTTAATTGAAAAGGGATAGGCACCTACACTTTGCGTTCCATCTATAATTAATAAGGCGTTGTGTTCGTTACTTTTTTTTCTAATAGCTTTTAAATCAAATAAAGTTCCATCTGTCCAAAGTACTTGTGGAACTGCTACTACTTTAGTTTTTGATGTTATAGTATTTAGAATTGTTTCATTCCAACGCTGCCCTCTATTTGAATATCCGTCAGGTTGATAAATGGTTTTTATAATTAAGTTTTTTTCTTGAGCGATTTGTTGCCAACTATAAATATTACTGGGAAATTGCTCTTCGAGTACTATAATTTCATCACCTTCTTTAAAATCAATATTGTTAGCAACATTAGCAATGCCATAAGATACCGATGGAATAACAGCAGTATATTCATGATCTTCTGCACCTATAAGTGTAGCAAAACGTTGTTTTAAAATAGCGTGTTCTTTAAAGAAATTGGTATCAGTAATTTCATAAGGAAGGCTTTTTAATTGAATACCTTTGTAGCCAGCTTCTTCAGAAGCTTTTAGTAGAGGAGACATAAAAGCGGCATTGAGATAAGTAACGTTATCGGGTAAACTAAAATGATTTTTTTGATGCTTCATGAGTTACAAAATCAATAATTTGAAAGCACGAAATTAAGAAACTAAAGCTAATACAGCATCTCGTTTTATAGCAATTATTATACAGCTGTAAAAAAGAACTTAATTTTGATTTTAAATCCATATAGGAATCTATATCTTTGCACATCAAAAAAATAAAAAAATGTCAATATCAGATTTATATTCTAGTGGATTTAGAGAGAGAAACCAAAGTCATTTTGCAGCGATAGTACGCATTGCATTATCAGATGGTGTTATCACAGATGAAGAAAAAGCTTTTTTAGATAGATTGGCAGGAAATCTTGATATTACTAAAGAACAATACGATAGTATTTTAGAGAACCCTTTAGAATACGCTATCAACCCTCCTACGTTTTACAATGCGCGATTAGAACGTTTGTATGATTTAGCAAGAATGGTATATGCAGATAATCATTTAGGAGATCGTCAACAGGCATTGTTAGAACGTCTTGCAGTTGGTTTAGGATTTACACCAACAAATGTAAAATATGTAGTAGCTAAAGCATTAGATCTTGTAGATCAGGGAATAGATAGCAACTGTTTTAAAGAGGAAATACGATTTATGAATAGATAGTATGCTATTTTAAATATTTAAATAGTGTATTTAAAAGAACTTCTTCTTCAAAAGGCTTAGCAATAACTGCATTCATTCCTGCTTTTTTATAAGCTTTTATATTCTCTGGAAAAGCATTTGCTGTAATTCCAATAATAGGAATCCCTTTGATATGTTTAAAGGGAAGTTCTCTAATCATTTTTGCAATGATATGCCCTTCTATATTAGGGAGATTGATATCCATTAATATGATATCAAAATCATTTTCTACAACTTCTTCAATTACTTTTTCTCCATCATTAATTAAATCAATATAGAAACGATGCGTGCTTACTAACATCTTGAAAAGAATCATTTGACTGTTTTGGTCATCTTCTACTAATAATAATCTAAATTTTTCATTTCCAGGTAAAATAGTAGGCCCTTTGGCAGTTGTTTCTTTTGTGTTTTTTAAAGAATCTTCTAATGATTTTATAGGGTATTTTAAATTGACATCAAAATAGAAGATAGTACCCTTATTTTTATTGTTTTTTAATTTAATAGAACTTTCCATTTGTTCTAGTAGTTTTTTTACAATAGTAAGCCCTAGTCCAGTACCTTGATTTTTTTCATTAGTATTTAGTTGTTTGAAACTTTCAAAAATGATCTCTTGTTTGTCTTCTGGAATACCAGAACCCGTGTCGGATACTTCAAAGTGTACGTTTGCTTTAAAAGCTCTTTTTTGATTTAAAGTAACAGTTAAACGAACACTTCCGTTAGTGGTATATTTAATTGCATTTTCTAATAAATTTACTAGCACTTGATTTAATCGTAAACGATCTCCTTCAACAAACTCTGGGATATCATCATCAATAGAAATATCAAAATCTAATCCTTTATTTTTTGCTTTTAATTGATATGTAAATCGAAGTACTTCAAAAAGATCGTATAAATTGAAAATCTTTTTTTGTAAAATTAACTTACCCGAGGCTATTCTATTGATATTTAAGATATCCTCCAACATAAGTTTTAGATTGGCATTGGCATCACAAATAAAATCAATATACTGTCTTTGTTCCGTTGTCAAATTAGTTTTGCCTAACAGATTAGTAAAAGAAATTATGTTAGTAAGTGGCGTTCTTAGTTCGTGACTAAAATTGACAATGAAATCATTTTTAAATCGTTCCCGCTCTTCCAGCGCTAAATTTTTGAGCGTTACTAACTCTGTACTAATAATAGATTCATTACGAGTTTGTGCCAATGCTTGATAAGCTTTGTAATGATCTGACAGATCGTGAAAAACAATAACAGCCTTGTTCTTATTTGGGATTCGCTCTATATCTATATCACAGATAAGATTTTTTTTATCAATAGTAAGATGTACACAACTATATGCTATGTTTTCTTGATTTGATTGAAAAATAGAAAAAAAACTAAAAAAGAATGGATGTAAATCTGAGATAGAATCTCCTACAGTTACATGAAAAAGTGTGAGATCACATTCTAATATAATTCCTTGATCATCAACCAATATAGATTGAAGTTTTTTGCTTATGTATTTTTTCTTGTATGTATCTAACATCTAGCGTAAACTTTTAGCTAATTCTAAAAAGAACAGATCTACGTTATCACCTGTTTTTGCACTAGTAAGATAATTATACAAAATTTTATGTTTTTTTAATAAGGCTTTAAATTCTCGTAAATCGATTAAATCTGCTTTATTTCCGATGATTTGCAGAGGAATGTTTTTATGTTTCTCTTTTATATAAGAAATATCGGCACCAATATTTTCATAAGTACTAGGTCTTGTTACATCAAAAACATAAATTAATCCATGCGTTCCTAATAAATAAGAATCACGTACATTTTTTATATCGTCAGTTCCTTCAAGATCCCAAATAATTAATGAAACAGTTTCTTTTTCATCAATTTCAACATCTTTTTTTAAAATATGAACCCCAATAGATACTTCGTACTTTTCTGAAAAACTATTTTTAACAAACCTTCTTATTAAGGAGGTCTTTCCAACGCCAAAATGCCCAAGAAGTATAACTTTTTTAGATGTCGTCATTTTTAAAATAATGAATTAATTCTTTTTCTATAGCTGGAGTATCTATTTTATCATCTGTAGATGATAAAAGAAAACCCTCTGAAAAGCTAAAGATAACATCTTGTAACTTATTTTTAAAGGATGTTGTGTAATTTCCTGAAACTACTACAGCAATATAATAAGAAACAAAGCTTTGTATATGAATATTGTAAAGTTCATATTCTATAAGCTCAAGGCTTTGATTCTTTTTTTGAAAAGCATCTTCAACAAAACTTTTAATAGCAGTAAGCATACCAGAAATCATGTCTTTATCTATTGTTTCTGTTTTAGAATAACTAGCAATCAATATACCAGAATTTTTTTCAATAAGAAGTACTTGCTCTACTTTGGCAGAAGAAATCTCACTTATAATCAACTCTTCCTCTTTTACACCCCCAAACCAAGCTTTAAAACGTCTTTTCCAACTTTTAGGAGAAAAACTAGACTCTAATTGTCTATTAATTCTTTCAGAAAGCAATTTTATTTCTTGAGCAATATACTTTTTTATCATCTTACCCATAATAGGGTAGAATGCTTCTACAACTTCATCTTTAGAATTCTTAATTTCTTCCTTAAGTGTTTTTGTAATTGTTGACCCTAAGTTTTTTGGAATATTTTCTGTAAATGTTTCCAGTTTTTTATCTACAATAGGACTTATCTTGGAAGAAAGATGCTTTCTTTCATTGATTATTTTTTCTAAATGCTCAATTTTTTTAGAAATAGTATCTGCATACTCACGCTCATCTGTGAGTAAGATATCTTTTAGAATAGAAAGTTTGTCTTTTTCAGTCATCTCCTGAGTTTTGGAAATGCTTATTTAGTATTAATTTTTTCTCCTAACTCAATAAGTAATTTTCCAAGAATTTTTTTATCAACTTTGTTACTTTCAAGCGTTTCTACTTTGTCATCTATAGCGTTTTCCAAATCACTAATTCTAATATTAACATCTGTACCGATATTATCAATAGCAGTAGTTAATTCTTTACGAGTATTTTCAATGAGCTCTTCTAATAATTCTCTTTTATCTAGAATTTCTTTTTTGAGCGTCTCAAATTCAGAATTATAAGCTTGAATATTTTCTCCAAAAATGAGGTTTTTAATTACTTCAATTTTAGAAGATGCATCTATGTGGTCGCCATTTGCGGCTGGTTTGATGATTTCTTTTTTAGACATTGTCCTTATAAGGTTTTAAGGATATAAAAATAAGGAAAAAAGTATTAAGAGAGAATTACACCCTTTTTTGCATAAATTCTTCCGCTTTTTCTACCATTTTTCTACTTCCACAAAAGAAAGGTACACGTTGATGTAATTCTGTGGGTTCTATATTTAAGATTCTTGTAAAACCATCACTAGCTTTCGCATTGGCTTGCTCTGCTAAAAATGCCATAGGATTGCATTCATATAACAGGCGTAATTTACCATTAGAAGCGACACTGCTTTTAGGATATATATAAATCCCACCTTTGATCATATTTCTATGAAAATCTGAAACTAGAGATCCAATATAACGAGAAGTATATGGGCGATCACCTTCTTCCATCTGGCAATATTTTATATAATCTTTTACGCCTTGAGGAAAATGACTATAGTTCCCTTCATTCATAGAATAAATCTTACCTGTTTCTGGAAATTCCATATTGGGGTGTGACAAATAGAAAGTTCCAATGGCAGGGTTAAGTGTAAAACCGTTGACACCATGCCCTGTTGTATAAACAAGCATTGTAGAAGTACCATAAATAACATATCCAGCAGCTACTTGATTTTTTCCAGGTTGAAGAAAGTCTTCCATAGTTACAGGAGTTCCTACAGGAGTCACTCTATGATAAATAGAAAAAATAGTTCCAACAGATACATTTACATCTATATTAGACGAACCATCTAGAGGATCAATAAGTACTACATATTTGTTTTGATGATTCTCATCTTGACTATTAATACTTATAAAATGATCTTCTTCTTCTGAGGCAATACCACAAACGATTTCTCTATTTGTTAATGTTTGGATGAATTTATCATTGGCCATCACGTCCAATTTTTGTTGGTCTTCTCCTTGTACATTCATATCGCCAACTGCCCCAATGATATCTACTAAACCAGCCTTGTTTACTTCGTGATTAACTACTTTTGCAGCAAGCCTAATAGCATTAATAAGTTTAGAGAGTTCTCCAGATGAATACTTAAATTCGGTTTGATTTTCTATAATAAATTCGCCTAGGGTCTGATTTTTTCTGGACATCTAATCTAGATTGTGATTTTGGTCACAAATATCGTCAAAAATGTGAAACTATATCGTTTTCGTCACATTAATAATTTTTATATTTATAACTTTGTGTTATATTTAAAACATAATGAATTTTAACATACGAATAGCTCAAAAAGAAGATATGACTCAAGTTTTGAGTCTAATTAAAGAACTCGCTTTATTTGAAAAAGAAGATAATGCTGTAGAAGTAACTGTGAGCGATCTAGAACGCGATGGTTTTGGGGCATCTCCCTTATTTTATTGCTTTATAGCAGAAATAGAAAGTGTTGTTGTAGGAATGGCTTTGGTGTACCCGCGTTATTCAACATGGAAAGGGAAAACCATACATCTTGAAGATTTGGTAGTTAGAGAGAGTAAAAGAGGCTTTGGTATAGGAGGTGCTTTACTTGATGAAGTAGTGAAATATGGAGCAGCGCAAAATGTGAAGCGAATAGAATGGGCAGTTTTAGATTGGAATGAACCTGCAATTGGACTCTATGAAAAAAAAGGCGCTCGTGTTTTAAGAGATTGGGACGTAGTACAGTTGGATGAAAAAGGAATTAAAAATTATATAGCAAATATTTAAAGAAAGGATAAAAACTATATTATATAGCATATGAAAATATTTAAGTTTGGAGGTGCATCTGTTAAAGATGCAGAAGGCGTTAAAAATGTAGTGAAGGTACTTCAAGCAGTTGGTTATGAAAATACATTGGTTGTAGTTTCTGCGATGGGAAAATCTACAAATGCATTAGAAAAAGTAGTAAATAACTATTTTGATGATAAAAAAACACTTGCTGGAAGTGTTTTAGAATTAAAACAACATCATAATAGTATTTTAAATGATTTATTTGAAAATAAAAACAATCCTGTTTTTTGGAAAGTAGATGGATTGTTTGCAGAGTTAAGTTCTTTTTTAGAACGTAATAAATCCCCTAATTATAATTTTGTATATGATCAAGTAGTTAGTTTTGGAGAGATGGTATCTACTACAATTATTAGTCAATATCTTTTAGAAATTGGAATTAAAAATACATGGGTAGATGTTCGAAACTTGATAAAAACAGATGCGAATTACCGAGATGGAAATGTCAATTGGGAAATGACACAACAGAACATTACAGAAGGTATAAATAAATCCCTTTTAAATATTACTCAAGGTTTTGTAGCGAGTGATTCAAATAATTTCACAACAACTTTGGGAAGAGAGGGATCAGATTACACCGCTGCAATTTTTGCATATTGTTTGAATGCACAAAACGTAACTATTTGGAAAGATGTTCCAGGTGTTTTAAATGCAGATCCACGCTACTTTGATAAAACACAATTATTACATCAAATATCCTATACAGAAGCTATTGAATTGGCATTTTATGGTGCTTCTGTAATTCACCCTAAAACATTACAGCCCTTACAAAGAAAGGAAATCCCTTTTTATGTTAAGTCATTTACAAACCCTAAAGAAAAAGGAACAAGTATAAGTAAAGGAAAAAAATTAGACCCCTTGGTACCTTGTTTTATTGTTAAAAAAGATCAAGTATTAATATCATTATCTTCTTTAGATTTTTCATTTATTGTAGAAAAGAATATTAGTGAAATTTTTAGCTTACTTCATGAACATAGAATGAAAGTAGATGTTATTCAAAACTCTGCTATTAGTTTCTCTGTATGTACAGAGAATAAGTTTAATAACTTAGAAAAATTAATAACCATACTAAAGGCAAAATTTAAAGTAGAGCATTTAGAGAATGTTGCACTTTATACTATAAGGCATGCAACTCCAGAAGCTATAGATAGTATAGAATCTGGAAAAGAAATATTGCTAAAACAATACCTTCAAGACACAGTACAATTGGTTGTTAAGTAAAACTTTTTTCATGCGCATATTCTATATAGCTTATCGTTAGATTATATTTTACAACTTGATATGAATGCAAAAATTGAATTTGCGTACATTTGTAACCTTCTAATAAAGCCAATGAATGGGATTAGTAACAGCCAAGGAAGTAGCCAAAGCTATTAAGGTAGATGCCTATGGAATTATAGGGACTCTTATTGGGTGGATACTCATGAAGATTCTTAAAATATCTACTTTAAATAAAATTTATAGCAAGCATAAACACTTAGAAGGAACGGCGTTTTTAGAAGCGCTTCTCGACGAATTTGAAATTAGATTTGAGATTCCTGAAGAGGATCTAAAAAGGTTGCCAAAAGAAGGAGGGTATATTACCATATCTAATCATCCTTTGGGAGGAATAGATGGGATATTGTTATTAAAACTATTATCTGAGCAGCGACCTGATTATAAAATTGTTGCTAATTTCTTATTGCATAGAATAGAACCGTTAATTCCTTATGTAATGCCTGTGAATCCTTTTGAACATCATAAGGATGCAAAAAATAGTTTGGCAGGTTTTATGCAATCTATCAGGCATTTAAAAAACGGACATCCTTTAGGTATTTTTCCAGCAGGAGAAGTCTCTACTTATAAAGATGAAAAACTAATTGTAGATAAACCTTGGGAACCAGCTGCTATGAAATTAATACAAAAAGCAGAAGTTCCGGTTGTACCCATTTATTTTCATGCTAAAAATAGTAGGTTATTCTATAGGTTGTCTAAAATAAGCGACACTTTTAGAACTGCAAAACTTCCTTCTGAACTGTTAACACAAAAAAACAGAATCATTAAAGTTAGAATTGGAAAACCCATCCATGTGGCTGCTCAACAAGAACACGAAAGCTTGTCAGATTTCACAGAATTTTTAAGAAAAAAAACATACATGCTTTCTAATCCATATGAGAAAGAAAGCATCTTAAAAAAAGTACCTACTTCGTTAAAACTTCCAAAACCACCAAAAAAAATTGTGACCCCAGTGGAAACAAAATTAATGGAAGGAGAAATTAAAAGTATAAGAGAGAAAGATTTTCGATTATTACAAAGTAAGGGTTATGAGGTTTTTTTGGCTCCGGCAAATGAGATTCCCAATATTTTACAAGAAATAGGACGTTTAAGAGAAATTACATTTCGAGAAATAGGAGAAGGAACTAATAAATCTATAGATTTAGATCATTTTGATAATTATTATTATCATATGTTTTTGTGGGATGATATTACTAAAAAGATAGCTGGGGCTTATAGAATGGGATTAGGGGCTAAGATTTTTGCAAAATATGGAATAGATGGATTTTATTTGCAAGATTTATTTCGTTTTGAACCCGAACTGCATAAAATGATGAGTGAATCTATTGAAATGGGAAGAGCATTTATCATTAAAGAATACCAACAAAAACCAATGCCACTATTCTTACTATGGAAAGGCATTGTACATACTACATTGCGATTTCCAGAACATAAATATTTAATTGGAGGAGTTAGTATTAGCAATCAATTCTCTAATTTTTCAAAATCATTGATGATTGAGTTTATGAAATCTAATTATTATGATCCTTATGTAGCTCAATATATTATTCCTAAAAAAGAGTTTAAAGTAAAACTTAAAGATGCTGATAAAGATTTTATTTTTGACGAAACAGCAGCAGATCTCAATAAGTTTGACAGGCTTATAAATGAGGTAGAACCGGGAAATCTTAGGCTTCCTGTATTAATTAAAAAGTACATTAAACAAAATGCAAAAGTAGTAGCTTTTAATGTAGATCCTTTATTTAATAATTCTGTAGATGGGCTTATGTATATTAGAATAGCTGATTTACCCGAAAGTACTGTAAAACCAGTAATGGAAGAATTTCAAGCAGAATTAGAACGAAAATTTACAGAAGGAGATAATTAATCAAACTAAGGGGTATTGGTAAAGAAACTATTTGAAATTTGATTAGTTTCATACCAACTATCAATATCTATTGCATAGTAAATTTTTTTCCCTCTAGAAGCACCTACTATAAAACCAGCCCTTTTTAATTCACATAAATGTTGAGAAATAGTAGCTTGCGCTAATTCAATATCGGCAACGATATCTGTACATGTACAATCAGGATTTTTACTGATGTATTCTAAAATAGCGATGCGGGCGGGGTGACCTAAAGCTTTGTATAATTTTGCAATTCTGTTTTGACGTAGGGAATGTGCGAATAATTTAGTTGTGCCCATAAAAGTAATATTGCGATGTTAAATTTAAAAAAATAGGTTGAATTTAAAAAACTCAACCTATTTAATTCAAATAAAATATTTTAAAACCAAGGTTTTTTCCCTACTTGATATGTATTGTAGAACTCTTCATCAGATTTAGTAAGATAAATAATTCCTTCTATCAATCCTATAATTCCAGGAATCCATATAAAAAACAACCCTATAACTAAACATGATAATACATAGGCAGCTATAGAAGCTCCTAAAAGAATAAAACCTTCTTTATTGTAGCCTAAAATAAATTTATGGACGCCTAAGGATCCAAAAATAATAGCTAGTATTCCGGCAATAACTTTTTTATTGTCTTGGCTGTTAAATGCTTCTTTAGCACTATCAGCAAATTCTTTTGCAGTTTCTTTAGCTTCTTCAGCAAAAGCTTTTTTATCTTCAGACATTGATGGTTTTTTATCTTCAGACATTGATGGTTTTTTATCTTCAGACATTGATGGTTTTTTATCTTCAGACATTGATGGTTTTTTATCTTCAGACATTGATGGTTTTTTATCTTCAGACATTGATGGTTTTTTA